>JAFVRG010000002.1 GCA_017504405.1 Clostridia bacterium
ATCCCCGGTGAAAAGGAACTTATTGAAATGATGCGAGAAATCCAAAGTGCCAAAAGCGCTTAAACAAAAACAAGAATACGGCATACCTCTTTCGAGATATACCGTATTCTTGCAAAACTGTCCTTTAGGGCACGACCCTAACCGACCTTGGCTTTTTTTGATGAAATTCACGCAGACGTACTCAGTTCAATTCAGAATAGCAATTCCGAGATTGAGATATCCTGCAAAGGTAACCCATAAAATATACGGTATCATCAAATACCCTGCCACCTTCGATATTCTGTAAAAACGGACCGCTGTAACTATTATAAGAACCCACAGAGCAAGAAGCCAGAAGAAAGAGAACAAATACAGCTCGAAATTGAAGAAGAATACCGACCACAAAAAGTTAAATGCGAGCTGTAAAAAATACACTCTGAGTGCCTTACTCTTCTCTACCATATCCGCTGTTTTTTCAAACACTATATACGATGCAATTCCCATAAGGATATAGAGTGCCGTCCACACGACGGGAAACAGCCACGCAGGCGGAGAAAGAGGCGGTTTATCCACCGTATCAAACAGTCCCATACTGTCCATAGTTATCAGCGCAGACAAGCCCCCGACAATCAGGGGAATCGCAATCGCCAAAATCAGAGTTTTCCACCTTATTTTCAAAACAGCACCTCCGCTTTTTTGTTATTCTATATCTATACTATTCGCTTGCAGGACAAATTATGCAAGCTAACCGCTACGCATACTCAAAATAAAAAATGCGGGGCAAAAGCCCCGCACCCCGAAAGGGTGAAAAGTCCTTTCGGAAAAGGAGAAAATTGATCTGCGTTTTCACGCAAACCCATGAAAAATATATTGAAACGGGAAAGCGAGCAACTTGCCCGAGTCAACCAAAGTTAATTATATAACCACTATCGGATTTTGTTCACTGAAAGAGATAATTATTCAAAAACACGGAAGATAGCGGCGTAAAATCTTCAAAAAGCTTATTTTTTATCTATCATAAAGAAGCAGCCTGTGTGTATTTCGGGTACTTTAAATACCATTTTGTCACCGACAAGCTCACCCGTAACCTCTATCTCTCGGGTGACAGTGTGGAATTTCGCCCTGTCGGAAACGAGGCTCGCATCTACCGAAAGCACGCAGCTCTTCTCCGCTCTCTCAAAGGAATCGACATTTACAAAGGATACGGTGTAGCATCTGCCGTTCTCCAAAACGTCGTACATTATCTTGTCAAGCTCGGAGCTTATCTTAAATCTATACTTATAATTTGTTGCATAAAGCACGTCGTCATAGGAATAGATTGCGCCCATAACACCTCTGCCGAGATTTTTCGGAATGGTCTTTTCACGCTTAATGTCACAGTCAAGGGTTGAATGACAATTGAGTGTAAAACCGTTGGTTCTCGACTGCGGTTGATACGAGAATACGTATCCGCCATTCCTTGCGAACTCATTTATCATATCAAGCTCCTCGGCACCAAGACCCGTTGCAGATGGCACAAAAAGCGTTTTTATTCCGAGCTTATTCTCTTTAAGGTCGGACGCCCTCACGATATTGGGAGCTATCTGCCTCTGACGGAGCTCTCTGTGTATCATACCGAGGTAATCTATATTGTGATTATACTTGAAAACAAATGTACCCGGATCGAAGTTTTCAAACGCATCCCACGCAACCTCAGGGTCTATCCAGCCGTTTTCGTGCGCATCAAAGAAGGCGTTTGCGTGACGGGAATAGAGTATTCCTACATCCGAGGATATTCTGTCGGAGGTTGCAAGGGTTTCCGACACCCTGTCAACGAGCGCATTCGTTCCCTTGATTATATCGTATTTCTGGCTATGTGTTCTGTCGTTATGAAGAATACCGAACATTCCGATTTCAGGACCCTTGCCGTTGTCGTAATCGGCACGCCACTGATAGTACAGAAGTCCCTTAAAGCCCGAGCCGAGAAGTCCGTAGGTTTCCCTCTGCCACTCTGTTATTGTTACGGCGGTGTGAGCGTTACATTCAGCCGCCCATACGTGCTTTCCGTTCATTCTCGCCGCACTGTTGAGGGTATCGGAATAAAGATAAGTGAAGTATACGGGCAAGCCTATGTACGGACAGTAATCGGTGACGCCGATTATATCCATACCGTCGCCCATATCGAATATATCCTCGCCTATAGTAGTACCACCCTCCTGCAAGGGAAGTGGCATTATGCAGGTCAGGGACTCTGTGTTGGGGTTTCCTCTGTCGGATGCCCTGCCGCTGTCGCACAGAAAGCGGCTCATAGCCTGAAATTTAAATTCGTGGAATAAAATCCATTCCTCCTCACTCTCACCTCTGTTGGGACGGTGGTGTGGGGGCTCGAGATTTTCAACCTCTTTTTCAGTGCGGTATCCGTTGTCAACAAGCCATTTGCGATACGCCCTTATGCTCTCGGGGTGGAAATCGTATCCTGTGTCGTAGGGATATCCCGGCTCGTTGTACATAAGGTGCAGAACTATGTTCTTATATTTAGAAAAATGCTTAGCAATAAATTCGGTAAGAGCATCGTTGTCCTCGATAACTCCGGGGTGATTTATACAGTCGCTGACAAAGCACTTCTGGAACTCGATAGGCTCACGGTTGTAGTTGAGGATTCGTACGTCCTCGCTCTTGTGGCGCATAACTGCGGAATAGCCCTGACTCCTCAAAAGCACGGAAAGACCGTTTTTATCCGCAATTTCACAGAGCTTCTCAGCAAAGGGAAACTCTCCCTTCACCTGTCCGTCCTCCCAGCGAAAATCGCCGAGGGCAGACGTCCTTATCATATTAAATCCGATTTCACGCATCTCAGCGAGGTCCTTCTCCGCCTCGCCGACTCTGTCGCCGTCGGGTGGAACAGGCCACTTGTATCTATGGAATGATGCGTAATATCCTGCGCCCATGCCTATCGTTGGTCTGCCATCCTTATAAAGCACACCGTTTTTAATGCTGTACATAATTTTCTCCTAAAGCTTTCAATATAGCGTTATAACGTCAGATGCTTTTGCATCGGGCGAACAAACGCCCTCTCCTCTGACTACTGTAACGCCCTCTATTTTTACATCCTTGCAGTTCTCCGTTTTAACGGAGTGCTCGACTGCCTCGGTGTAAACGTTTCTTATTCGGACACTGTCTGCTCCCTTTACGGTAACACCCGCAACGCCTGCCCGTGCATCACGCACGTCAATATCCGAAAGGTCCACGTTTTTGCAATTATCAAATACACATACACAGGCTGCGGTCATTTTGACAGCCGCCTTTGTGTCCTTCATATAATTTCTAATAATTCCGTCCTCGTCAGGCTCATCGGGAGTGCATTTTTCGGATTTGCCCATCAATAGTAGTCCTCTCGCAACAGCTGTTTTGCAGTTTCTTACAGTTAACGCCGCTTCGGGAGAATTTGCACGCAAATCCTCGACAAGAACGCTGTCCGCTCCGGTTATCTCTATGCCGTGACCCTTGCCAAAATAGTAGAAATCGCTAATCAGCACCTTGCCGCCCTCTGCGGTTATCATATGCGCTCCGTCAAGCCCTAAGCCGTAACAAACGTATGACTTCAAATACGGAGATGCTATGACTGAAACGCAGGATACGGTGAGGTTATCCTTACCCTTAATAACCGTTGCGTGTCTGCCCTCTATGCGTATGCGTAAATCGCGCACTGTGGCAAAGCTCTCGCACTCAATGACGTTCCATTTGTCGCCATCCTTGTCACGGACAAACAGGAGAGTTCCCTCTCTGTCCATTCCCGAAAGGGTAACATTTTTCGGAACAGTCAGGGTTTTTGTTATAAAATATCCGCCACGGGCGAGCATCACAAGTCCGCCGCCCCTCTTGCCCATACGGTCAAGAGCCTTCTGTATTCTATCCGAGCTGTCGTATTCGGCAGTCCACGGAATTTCGAGGTATCTGTCAAGATGGGTTGGATATACCATTTCAAATTTCTTCATTTCAGCTCACCTACCTTGTCAGACTCACGCTTCCAGAAATTATACTCAATCTGAGCGTTGTAAACCAAATTGTCACGGATTACGTAATTGGTGGGGAAGCCTATTTTATCCCATCTTTCGGGGAACTTGGTGCGTCCGAAATCAAAGGCACGCAGAGTATTGGCGGAGTAGTTTTTCTCCATTACTGTCATATCGGTAAAGCCCTGATTTGCAAAGCAACCGCCAGAGTATGTGCAGTTGCGCTTAACGGTTGCGGCGAAGAGTATTCTTACACCGTCACCTATGCCGTAGCAGTCGGATGCACCAAGTCCTATATTCGTAACGCATCTGTATGAAAGAGCGTTAGAGCCCTGAATGATAACGTTGTCAACGACGCTCGTCCTCATATTCGGCTCAACACACAAAAGAACTCTGCCGTCAGGCTCGGTTTTTGTTATGAAACGTGAGCCTACCGCAATACCGCCTCCGCACTCGTCGGAGTAGTTTCTGGCAATTATCGCATCTGCGTTGGGGGGGAAGGTCTGTACCGCAACTCCTGCCTCGCAGAAATAGTTATCCGTGATTATGTGTCTACCATTGAATGCCGACACTACGAACACCGAGCTGTCGTCGGGCTCTATGTCCCAAGGCTCATCGATAGTGAGCGAGCGTCCACCCTCGATTATTACGTTTCTGTACTGTCCAAGTCCCTTACCGCTGACAATAAATACCGCAAGTCCGTGCCACTCGAAGCGGTCGTTTTTCGCAAACGCCATATAATTGCGTATATTGCTCTTAACGTAGCAGAACCAATAGTGATTATCAACTATCTGCGTGGGGGAGAGGCAGGTCATATGGTTTCCGCTGAACACAGCCTTACCGTAATACATAGTTCCGTGGTCGTCGTAGGTTATCGCCTCACGGTCATTGAACATAGTAAACATTATCCTGTTATACGCAAGATAGGTCATATAACAGCCAACGCCCGACATCTGCGGAGCTATCGCCGCACTGCCACGGACATGTACTGTTGTCAGATAATTGTTTTCGATAATTATTCGGTGCGATGCCCTGATAAACACCGAGCCGTTAGGCGTTTTTATGGTAGAGTTTCTTATAACCGACCACTTACAGATTCCCGCAAACAGCACGCCAAGGCGGTGACCGTAAATTTCACAGCCGTCAATAACAAAATTTGATACCGCCTCTGCGCATACAGTATAAAAAACACAGTCTGCGCCCGTAACAGTTTTTTCGTATTCGGGGGCTGTACCAACGTACACGTTCAGCATACGCACGCCCTCTCCCGTTAAGTGAATTACCTCTCCTATCTCAGAGCGATGGCAGATTATGCTCACATTCTCCATAATTGCACCCGAGCGCATATCTATACGCTCGTAGGTATGAAGAACCGCTCCGTTGCGGTTTTTGCACATAAGCCTTACGTTTCTGGGAATTGTCAGCGCTCCGTCAACCGTGTATATTCCGTCAGCAAGAAGAAGTGTTCCTCCTCCGAGCCTTTCAAGGTCGTACAATGCCGACTGCAATTCCTTAAAGCAATCGCCCTCGGTATAACCGAAATCAACTGTTGCGTCGTATACGCATACGGGCGTGGCGACAGTCAGCTTATCATGGTACACCCATCCGCTGTTTCCGCCATATCCGTTATTTACGTAAATCTTATATTCTCCCGCAGTTACCTTCTTTGGCAGCCTTGCCTTCAGACAATAGCCGTCGTAAAAGTAGGGGGTTACAATATGCGCTCTTCCCCTCTCGGAAAGGAGCATAATCTTTGCAGTATCAAACGAGAGTGCGTTGCCCATGAGCTGTATCTCGCCGCACTCGCTCGCCCTGTCGCCCCTATCACCCATATACCACCACACGTCAGGCGCATTTATGTCAACGGGGTTTGAATAACCGAAGCTGTTTTTGACACGGGCACGGAATATACCCATCTCCATATCCTTCGGTATTATAAACATAATATTGTCGTTTGTGACAATAATCGGCTTTACGGTCCTTTTATCCTCAATAACCGCATCATCAAGGCTGTCATCGGATATACGGAACAGCTCTATCTCGCTGTCGCTTTCAAAATTTACGCCCAGCATATTGACGGTTTCATCGGGATAAACGGTATGGTTCTGCCAATGAATAAAAGCCTCGCCGTCAGCTATGCGTGTGACGTTTATCGGATTTGCCTCGATAAACGAGGGGGCATCCGAATTAAGGTACTCAACCTTATCAATTTTATGACGCTTCATATAGGAATCAACCGTGAAGCGTGAGGGTGTTATATCCTCCCTCTGCGCGTATTCGTCAAAGAAAATACGCACCGCAATCTTAAGTGAATCAAGACCGAGTCCCTCAAAATGAAGTCCGTTTTTCGTGGCGTACACTCTCGCATCGTCAGCGGCGACAGCTAAGGGATTCTCCGAAAAGGTGACCGTATATCTATCGCCGTGCCTTGCATCGGCGAGCTTAATGCCAAAATGCTCCTTACAAAGACGGGAAAACTCATCACGTCCACGAAGCTGCGCAACGCTTTCCTTGGAAGCTACTTTAAGTGTGAAATCAGAAAGATTGATACCGCATAGTTTTTTCATCATTTGTTCTCCAAAAGAAACAGGTTGTTTTTATCATAACCGCTCTCAGCACTTTATCACAGTGGTAAAAATATTATACAGCATTGCGCCTTTAAATAAAAGTATATTTATTACTGTTATAACGACACTATTTTAAAATCTCACCGTAAAACGTAATAAATGACCCTTTGCGCAATGCTGTACATTTTTTATTATATCAGTTTATTTTTGCTCCAACCTCTGAAATGTCGGGAAGATCTATTTCAAATTCAAGGTTGTAAAGGATATCATCAACGCCTATGTTGTAATATCCCTCCTCATCAAACAAATCTCCGTCTATTCCGTCTATAGAGGTATTTTGCTCACTTTTGAGATATGGGGAATAATTCTTAAATTCTCCACCCTCAAGGGCATATGCATTTATATACACGTTTCTGGTAAGAGTGCCTGCATATCCTACGGGGCCGTAGAAGTAATACTTAGCCACCAAAGCAACTGTATCAGACATGCTTCTGTTGAAGGTAGAAAGTGTTATATCACTCTCCGAAACGCCACGCTGCGATGCAACTGCCTTCGCTATATCCGAGAAACGGTATCCGCCGTTTGTGTCCTTCTCGTAAATGTTGAAGTAAAGCTCTCTTACATAATAATTTCCGTCGTATACAAGGCGGTACGTTTCGGTGCCAAAGGCAGATTCGCCTTTGTATCCAAGCTGATAAAGCTTTTGGAATAGGGCATCGGAGGTGTCAAACGTGTATGTTCCCGCACTGACGCCGTTGGTCGCTGACAAAACCTCAAGCTCAAACATCTCAACGGTGTCGTCGTTTATAACGCTCATTCCGTTTTCGTCCTGCCATTTACCGCCGTTTTCCATTATAGCAACACCCGAGGAATATACGTCGTATTTTGCCTTGTCCGAGGTCAGATACTTTATGTGCTCGTAGGAGAAATTCCTGTTTTCATCCTTTGCCCATTCGGTTGACTCAAATTTTCCGGGAACAACGCTGTTTCCGTCAAGCTCCAACACCTTCGCAGATATAAGAGGCAAAAGGAAATTCTCGGTGTTCTGATCATTCGGGCAGGAGAGATCTGCAAGGGAGCGCCACCAGTTGCCGAGCTGAGCATAAGTATCCTCTGCTCCGTGATCGAATTTCTCACCCATATTGAAGAATAGATTGTCGTGGAATTCAGCGGCTCTGGGCGAGGTAGTTATCGTACACGGCATCGTCTTGTTTCCTACCGCAAAATTTGAAATGATATTGCCGTAGGCGGAGTATCCGAGACCCGAGTTATCGTTATACCAGATAACAATCTTATAGGACTGCCATTTAGCTCCTATATCGTGAATGTAGTTGTATCTGAACACTACACCGAACATAGCATCTCTTTCGCCGTGCGAGTAGAAAAGTCCAACGTCATCGGTTTCGGTTATAAAATCGTATACCTCGTTGTACTCAAAAATCGCATCATAAAGCGTCTTGAGCTGAATTGCATTGTGCTTACCGCCATTCATTGTGTTTTTGCGGACAACAATTCCCGAAACACTGTCCACATTAAGCGCAGGATTGTAGGTGGTACGGCGCTGTCCCATATCGAATATATGGTTGTTCTCGATAAGGATATTTGCGCTCTCGGTGCTGTATTTGTTGCAGTTGGTTATTGAAACAGCCATCTCTCCGAGATTGTAAATCTTCGAATCACGCAGAGTGAAATCGGTTGTGTTATCAACCAAAATTCCGACACAGCTCGCATTTGCCACCGAAACGCTGACAAAGGAAATGTTTTTGCTGTTCGCAACGGAGATGAGCGAATTCTGCGAATACTGGAAATCAATATTTCTGAATGTAAGGTTTTTAGCTCCGTCAATGCTCACAAGCTGCTCTGCCGTTGAGAGATATATTCCGTCGGCAACCTGTTTTTCGGTGAGGTAAACGTAGAGCTTCATATCCTCGTAATCGTAATAGCACTCACGGGGAATATCTATCTCCTCAAGGACGTTGATAAAATATCCGCGGCGATACATCGCCGCGCCTTGTCCGTCTGCGGCAGCCATCTCCGAGTTGTAGGTACGTCCTCTGTCGGTTACAATATAGCCCTCATAGGTGAAGCCGTTTATCGCCATCATCGGGCCACGCTTGAAGTCGGTAATTTTGTGGAATGCATCGTCCCATTCTCTTGAGAAGTAGTCGTGTGTGTAAATGTCACGGGAGAAGTCCCATGTACTTATTCTCTCCACTACACGAGGAGTAAGGTATACAACCATAGGGCTGGTTTTCGTGTTTCCGTTTGAAGCCTCCTCGGTAGGAGTTACTATGACACCCTTCTCATTTATGAAGTTGATATAGGTTGTAATAAAGAATCCTCTGAGCGAGTCGATTCCGATGGGGGATTCGTCGTTATCGGGCATAACCTCTCCGTCGTTAGGCCATCTTGCAAAATCAATAATATCGTTGTCTGCAAAGAAGCTCACGCCGTCGAACGCAACAGCCTCCTGCTTATGCACATAAATAGGAGTGAGGACTGCCGAATACGCAGTCAGGTCAACCTCGTAGAGATTTTCCCTTGCAGTTTCATCCTTAACTGCACTCAGAATTTCCTCGTCAACACATTTATTTATGTATTCGGAGACAATTCTCTGTCCGCCCGCAATCTTCGCTCTGCCGCCGTGTGAGGTGTAATAAACGTGGATGTCGGCGGTGCCCGATACGGGAGTGAAGGTTTCGTTGAAAATATAGTCACCTGCCGCCATGGAGATTATTACGTTCTCCTTAACAGGCGTTTCTCCGTTTATATAATCAAGCGCAAGCTCGTTGGCTCTTGTTAACGTTTCAACAGCCGTTTCGGGAGTAAGACCGTTATTAGAGTCCTTGCCGCCGTTGCTGTCAACGTAAATGTGATAGCCCTCGGCATCCCACTCGTTATAGGGCATATCGGTGCTCGAGGAAAGCGACGAGCCCGTAGTTGTTGTCGTGGTCGTTGCGGTTGTGGTTGTAGTTGTTGTAGCGTCAGCGCCGCCGTCCTCTACGCAGGCAACGAGAGAAACGAGCATCAGTGCACAAAGAATTATAGCAATAAGTCTTTTCATTTTCCGTTACCTCCTTTATTCCTCATCCGCCGATTCGACGTATTTTATTGCCTTGCTGATATAGTTGGTCTCGGCAAGCCAAGCTGGGTCGGTATCGGCGCTCGCCGCTACCGCCTTCGCCAATTCATACGCAGATACGCTGTCGCCGAGCGCTTCGCCCACAGCATCAACGTAAACCACGTAGCTCGTGCCCTCGCCCTCAAAGACTATGAAGGCACGGTATGCGTATTCCTGCAAAAGAGCCGTCTTCATCTGACTCGCTCCGACGGTTGCAAACGAGGTTTCTATTGCATAAGCATATCCGTCTGCAAATCCGTTTGCCTTAGCGGCAGCATCCGCTCTTCCGAGCGCACGGTATCTATCCTCAAAGCCCCTGACAGTTACGCCGTCAGCCGCAACCAGCGAGCCGTTTTGATAGCTTACGGTGAGTGAGTCGATTCCGCCGTCAGCTATGCCGTACAGCATGCCTGTCGCAACAATCTCGTAGCTCTTATCACCGTAGGTGTAGCCCTGTGCGAGCGCACTGTCGCTGACGGAGAATATTGCTCGCATTGCGGCAAAATCGTATATTCTCGCCTGCATTCCCACGTATTTAATGTAATTTGTCGGGTCGGTTGTAGCTATTGCGTTTGCGCTCATTGCGTACTTAACGTCTGCTCCTGCGCCGTCCTTTATCGCTACGGAATTGTCAGCAATAAAGCTTGCGCTGTCGGAATATGCTCCGATAGAAACCGCAATATCTCTAATTGCGTTGTACGCAGCCATTATACTGTCTACGCTCGAGCTGTCCTGAATACCCGAATACACAGCCTCGCTCTCTTCAAGCAGTCTGCCTGCCTTGATATCGAGCATTGCAACGTCGCCTCTCACGCTGTTAAGGCTCTCAACAACAGCCTCAATAAGCGCTGTTTTCTCATTTATTATCCTTGTTGCAACCTCATTTTCAGCAACTATCTCGGATATATCGTCTATGTATCCTTCGACGGTTGCTATAAGGTCATTTACGCTTGCAAGAGCGCTTGCAGTTGCGCCCTTTGCGTTACAAACGCTTGAATATGCGGATTCGAGAAGCGCAAGAGCCGTCGCCTTATCTACGTTTGCAATCTTAGCCACAGCGGTATCTATTTTTTCCTGCATTGCCGAAATGTCTGTGCTGACGCAATCGCCAATCTCATAGGAGGAAAACTGACCGTAGAATGCTTCGTTCATCAAAACGTCCTTGTAGAGAACGAGCTTATCAACGTTATCGAGCTCATAGAAGTAGCAGAGGTCTGCAAAATGGTTCTGCATCATCTGCGCCTCGGTGAGAACTGTATCGTAAATTCTTGAATAATACATCTTCGAGCCATCAAGAACTATTCTGTTTTTGTGAAGCTCGTTTACGAAATCGTAGTTGTATGCGCCACCCGTAACCTTAGTCACCTTGCCTGAATCAAGCACAAAGAATGAGTTAGTAAACACGCCCGATTCGATAAAGCGGGTTGTGTACACTGCGTGGAAGGATGAGTTGCTCTGTATTTTAACCGAAATAGATCCTCCACGTGAAATAATATAGCCTGTTCCGAGGTCGGTAAGGTTTATATTACCCGTAGGGTATCTCATACAGCCAAGGCTCTGACCGCCGAAATAAATCATATGTGAGAAATATCCCGGAACAACGCTTGCATCCGCATGGGTATCAAGATAGTGCTGCTTACCCCAATCATAGTACGCATTTCCGTACATAACCTCTTCAACGGTGAATGCGCCGTAGTTACCCGTGTACATAATCTCGGGCGAGGGCTGAACGAAGGATGTCATCAGCAAAGCGCCCGTTAGGTCGCCCTGCTTATCAAGTCCCGAGAACTTTGTTGTAAGCTGAGAACGGTTGAATGCGTAGGAATAGTAAATTCCCGAATCGCCCGCCGAAAACTGCATTAGCTGTGTGTACGGGAACACGAATCCGTCAGAGGTTCTCTCTATCTGAGGAGAGCTTGCGAATGAGCCGAGCATAAAATACTTGCCCGCATATTTACCGCCCGCAACTCTGATGTAGGAGTGAGTCTGTACTCCGTTTGCGCCGAACGCCGCATTTTTTTGTCCTATAACGAGGCGCGCGGTTTCGGGAACTTCGCCGTCTGCCGCAATAACCTCAGAGGTCGTGCCGACAGGAACGGTTGCTCCGTCAAGGTAAACAGTCTCGTTCTCGGAAATGTTAGACATATCGATAAGCGCCATAAGGTGACCGTCATCGTAGTAGAGGTCAATGTACTTAGCCGTCTTAGCATCCAGAACGTAGTCGGAGTCCATAGCAGGGTCATAGTCGGGATCGTTTATGTATTTCTGCATCATCTCGACTGTCTGCGCATCGCACTTGTTCACGTTCATCTTAGAGAATATATTGTAGAAATCGCCGTCAATCTTGCCAAGAGCCTTGTAGGTTTCAAGGGGCTCGATGTCAAGCTTGTAGTAGTAGCAAAGATCCGCAAAATGGTTCTGCGCCAGCTGCTCCTCGGTGAGAGCGCAGTCGTAAACACGCAGATATACCATACTGCCCTGCGAATGAGCCGTTGCCATCACAACCGTATTGTCCGTGCCGACACGGTTGGCAAACGCAGTTGCATAAACCGTATTCTCTGCGCTCTCTGCTGTGTAGGAAACACCGTTATCATAAACGGTATTTTTCACTGAATAGGAGAGGTTTCCGTCAGCATAGCTGACCAGTGTATAGGATACCGCAGTATGAACCGTAGAATTCTTGCTGGCAAGGCCGTCGAACGTAAGAGGCGTTTTTGTGTTGACCCTGTTATGCTCTATCATAACCTCAGCCTTGCCCTGGTTCGTACCTGTATTTCCGTCAATTGCGGGACGGTATACGTAATAGGAATTGCTCTTGAGTGCAAAGTTGACCGAGCGCACGAAGCGGTTATAATTTCCGCCGGCTCCGTTCAGCACCAGCGCATTGAACGCATCGTCGTCGTAGGAGGTAATGCTCTCAACGGTTATTGTATTTCCAACCGTCTTGTAGAGCGTGTCGAGCGAGCCGTCCTCGTCCGATGCTCCCGTGCCCTTCGCCGTAGCCTCAGCGTAGGTGAAGGCCTCACCAAGGTGTACTGCATACTCGGACTGATTTACGTTGCGTACAAGCTCATAGAGATTGGTAGCCCCGTTTGCATACCCGGAGAAGGCACCGCCGTTTATGTAGTTATTGTGCTTGGTATTGAGGATGTAGTAATTACCCGCTTCCTTACCGCCGATAATTTTAACAAAGGTTCTCGTGCCCGTAGAGTTTCCTGAAACAGGTTTCGAGCCAATGGAACCGTAGAGTATGTTGGCGTCCTCGTTTGCACCCGCTTCCGTGTTGGCGGCATAGCTGTCCACCGTTGCGTTAATGTCAACAAAGGATACGAGGTGTCCGTCGTCATACCACAAATCCTTATAATAGTCGTAATTTTTTTCAACAGGCTCTGCCGCAAAGGACACGAGCGAAAGCGCAGGCACGGCGCAAATCACCGTTGCAAGCACAAGAAAAAGGCTGATAATTCTCTTTTTCATAAATAGGCTCCTTTCATAACAGCGCCGAATCGGCACTTTTACATTATTATTATACCATTTACAATGCGCAAAGAAAAGAGCATATTTTACTCAAAAAAACGACACTTTTTTATCATATGGTTTAATTTTCCTTAGAGTATGAAAAAAGCTCCGAAACGCTCGGAGCTTTTTTGTTTAGATTATGGAATTATAACGTCCAATCTAACGGTAATTCCCAAATACCTACGGTATTATCATTGTTACCCTGACTGTTGATAGAGAGGGTTATAAATTCCTCTGCCTTAATCTTTACGGTTTCGGCTGTGGGCTTGTTATACTTTTTCATTTATTTACCCTCCTTTGTTATTCTTCGTCGCTGTTTCCAACGACTGCCTTTATACATACGTTATTGGCAAATTCGCCGTTGTTATATGCCACATAATACTCGGATATCTCAGTGAGAGATACGCTCGTATTATTGTAATTTGCGCTTGCGCCGTCAACGTAAACCGTGTAGGAAATACCGTTTGCCTCAACGATTATGAATGCACGGAAGAACATTTCGGTATCCTTCTCGTCTGCTATATGATTTATAGCCCCTGCGCTTACCGTTCCGTCCTTTGCGATAGTTCCGTTTTCGATAAAGTCAACCGTGTATGCAAACAGTGTGGATGAATTGTTCTTTCCGAGTATAAACTCCTTCTCGGCTCCGTCAATAGTCTTGAAATTCTCGGTATCAAGCGAGCAGGTAATAGCCGCATTTTTAGACGTTACCTTTTCTCCGTCATAGCTTACGGTATAGGTGTCAAAATCAGCTCCCACCTTTGCCTCGCCAACGAGTGCGCCGTATGCAACTACCGCGTAATCGGAGAGCATGCTTGCATCAAGCTTGAATACAGACCTTACACCGACATTGGTGTGAAGCCTTGCCTGGAAGCCTACGAAGTTAAGAGCCTGTGCCGCAGCCGCCTCAACAACAGCCCTCTGCGCCGCTATCTCGTCAATCTTGTCGCTTATCTGCTCGGCAACGTTTGCATCGTCCATCTGAACAGTCTTTGACCAAGCATAGATAGCATCCTTTTCGCCTTCGGAAAGCCCTTTAAACTTAATCATCGTTGCCGCCGAAACCTTGTTATGATTGCAGAGGTCAACAAAATGATTTTGGAGCATCTCTGCCTCGCCGAGATCAATATCATAAACTCGTACGTAGCGGAGCTGCGAGCCGTAAACCGCAGCTGCGTAAGCGGTATGCGCCTTCAATGCGTCGTGGGTATAGCATACCTGAGCATTTATAGCCGAGCCGTCTGTCGGAGGTGTGTATGCTCCTGAATAGAGCGCACCGCCGATAAGATAATCTGCGCCGTAGAAGCCATAGGTTTCGTCAAAGGTTACGGTAGATGCAACCTGAGCATAGGTGTTGGGGCTTGCGTTCGAAGAGAGGTTGCCCACCTTTTTACCCTGTCCGGCATAACCGAGCGTCAGATAGTCGTATACGTAGGAATCCCCTGAAACATTTCCGTGAATTCCACTCAGCGTATTCTGAGCGCCTATTCCCGCAAATCGGTTGAAGTGACCCTGTACTGCTTTGCTACCGAAGTTGGTAGCCATCTTAACAGTAGTTTCGATAGTAAAGGAATTGCCCGCAACAGCCTTTGCCCAATCTCCTGCGGTATCGGCTGTAATTGCCGTTTCAACTCCGTTCCAGCTCGTGGTATTGAGAGCCTCGTAATATGTGAACGCACGACCTATGTATACACCCGCATGACCGCTATTGCCCATTTGAAAGTACATATCAGTCATAGTGCCACTAAAGTAATACTGTCCGTCCGAATTTGCAAACACGAGAACTCCGTCCTCGTCAACGGTGAATGATCCGTCAAGGCCGTGTGTCTGAGATGCAATAACAAGAAGGAAATATTTATCCTTCATATTACCGCCCGAAATCTTAACGTACGAGCGGCGGGCAGCACCTCCCGAATAAGCAGTAGCGTGATAGAAGACACGGGTGTCCTCGGTCACATTTGCCGTTGAGGATGCGTTAACAACGTCAGATGCGGTAAGCCCTGTTAGATCAACAAATGCTTCAAGATGTCCGTCATTATAGTAGAAATCCGAGTAATCAATCGACACTGTATAACCGTCTATCAATTCCTGCATAGCGATTACATCGTCCTCGCTCGCCATACCTACTTGATAGGCGGAAAACTGTGCATAGAAATCATCGCCGACGAGACCTGCATCAAAGTAGACCTCAAAATCGCCTCCCGCATAATCAAGACCGTAGTAGTATGCGAGGTCTGCGAAGTGGTTGCGACGCAGCTGCTCTGCACCTATCGTTTCATCGTAAAGCCTTACAAAGTACATCTGCGCTCCGTTAGGCGAGCCTGCATTCAGGGTTTTCGCATTGTAAAGCTCGTACGTATTATATGATTTAGTATTCGTGGGAACGTTTGCCGTATATATCGCACCGTTAGCGAGGAATGTTGCGCTCGAAACCGCATTGGTACCCTCAAAGGTAATATGAGATGCAACGGATATTCCGTACGAGGTACCGAGATTTACGGGAGTAGTACTGCTCGCATAGCCTGTATAGAGGTATTTGAAATAGCCACCGTCGTATTTCGTACCTGCTACAACTACATCATTACCGCTTGCTGCTGTTCCTTGAGTTGAAGAAAACGCTGTAAAGTGGTTCTGTGTTACGCCGTCGGGCACAGCAACGGACAAAACGGATTCGAGTGTGAGCGAGCCATACGTGCCGTCAGCAAGCTGTGTCTCGGAGGGTGTGAATACCGTGTCACCTGCGCCGATAACGTCAGCCGCACTCGTATAGGCTACCGAAGCCTCATCAATAGTGACCGCTCTACCTACGTAAATACCCGACTTTACACCGTTACCGAACTGTGAGTAAGCCGATAGAGGGAAAGTGAGATTTCCGTTTTCGTCGATGAGAAAATTATCCTCTGCGGGATTGACGCCTTGTGAATATGCGATAGGATAGTATTTATCCTTCATATCACCGCCCGCAATCTTTATGTAGCTTCTGCGTGCGCTGCCGCTCTTATACGAAGCGGCATATTCTATGACTCTGGGCGCAGAGGAAATGTCGGCGCTACCGCCGTATACCTCATCCTCAGCCGTAAGATGTGTGAGGTCAACAAAGGACACGAGGTGCCCGTCATCATACCACAGTTTCTCGTAGTGGGCGAAGTCCTTTACGACCTCGTCTGTCGTTTCCGCAAAGGATACGAGAGCTACCGCAGGAATAAGCGTAGCTATCATAACCATAGCGAGCACGATACTCAAAATTCTTTTCTTCATATTAAAACTCCTTTAACCGTGCCAAACGGCACTTTTTTAATTTTATAGTACCACTTAATTTACTTGAATAAAAGTATATACCTTACTAAAAAGCCGATGCTTTTTTACTGTCAGCTAAGATAAAGGCCAAAAGCTCCGAGCAATCAGGGCTTTTTGGTTTTTGTTTTTCCGGGAGGCAAATTGGAAACAGACTTAGGGAATTTTAGGTGAATTTCGTCGTTGTTCCGAACGAAGCTATATAGAATACTGCGATGTAGGAAAACGGCGCAAGGCACCAAAATTCACAAGTTTTATAAATCCCAATTTAAAGGCAATTCCCAAATTCCAACTGTATTGTCGTTGTTGCCCTGGCTGTTAATAGAGAGGGTTATAAATTCCTCTGCCTTAATCTTTACGGTTTCGACTGTGGGTTTTACGTACTTTTTCATTTTGTTTACCCCCTTACTCTCCAACGACAGCCTTTATGCACACGTTATCTGCATATTCGCCCTCGTTGTAGGTCTTATAGTAATTTGAAATATCGGTGAGGGATACACTGGAATTATCATAATTTGCGCTTGCGCCGTCAACGTAAACAATATAATTTATTCCGTTTGCCTCAAGAATTACGAATGCACGGAAGAACATTTCTGCATCCTTATTCGTGTCTATATAGCTCTGACCGTCTATTGTTCCGTTCTCGTCTATCGAGCCGTTTATGTAGTCAACGGTATACGCAAACATATAATAATTGTCAAGCCCCTCGCTCTCTTTGAGGACGTGCGCCTTCTCTGCCGTGCCAAACGTCTTGAAGCTGCTGTCAAGTGAGCTGATTACTGCCGCATTTGCCGACGTGATGTTCTCACCGTCGTAATTTACGGTATAGGTATCAAAATCTGCACCCGTCTTAGCCATACCGACCATAGCGCCGTATGCTACAAGCTCAAAATCGCCGAGTTTAGTCGTATCGAGGTTGAATATGCTTCTTACGCCTACGTTGCCGTGCAGTCTTGCCTGGAAGCCTGTGAAGGTGAGTGCCTCTGCCGCAGTCGCTTCTGCGAGAGCTCTCTGAGCCGCAACATCGGAAATTTTTGCCTCAACAGCCGCCTTTATTCCCTCATCGCCAAGCGTTTTGTCCTTAGCCCAATTGTAGAGAACAGCCTTTTCCTCTGCGGAGAGCGCCGCAAATGCAGTCATGGCGTCAGCAGAAACCTTATTGTAATTACAAATATCAACAAAATGATTCTGGAGCATTTCGGTCTCGCCGAGGTCTATATCGTAAACTCTCACGTAGTACATCTGCGAGCCGTAAACCGCAGCTGCGTAAGCGGTATGAGCCTTCAATGCGTCGTGGGTGTAGCAAACATTGGCGTTGACCGCCGAGCCGTCTGTCGGAGGTGTATATGCTCCCGAATAGAGCGCGCCGCCGATAAGGTAATCTGCGCCGTAGAAGCCGTAGGTATCGTCAAAGGTTACAGTTGATGCAACCTGAGCATAGGTGTTGGGGCTTGCATTCGAAGAGAGGTTGCCCACCCTTTTACCCTGTCCGGCATAACCGAGCGTCAGATAGTCGTATACGTAGGAATCCCCCGAAACATTTCCGTGAATTCCGCTCAGCGTATTCTGAGCACCTATTCCCGCAAATCGGTTGAAGTGACCCTCTATAGCAGCGCTGCCAAAGTTGGTTGCCATCCTCACGGTAGTTTCAATAGTAAAGGAATTACCCGCAACAGCCTTTGCCCAATCTCCTGCGGTATCAGCTGTAATTGCCGTTTCAACTCCGTTCCAGCCCGTGGTATTGAGAGCCTCGTCATAGGAGAACGCACGTCCGACATAAACACCCGCAACACCGCTGTTATAATACCGGATATACATATCTTTATATTGACCACTAAAATAGGACTTTCCGTCGGCATTTGCGAACACAAGGACTCCGTCCTCGTCAACGGTGAACGAACCGTCAAGTGCTTGTGCCTGACTCGCGATAACAAGCAGGAAGTATTTGCCCGCATTTGCTCCGCCCGAAATCTTAACGTACGAGCGGCGGGCAGCACCTCCCGAATAAGCGGTAGCGTGATAGAAGACACGGGTGTCCTCAGTCACGTTTGACGCCGAGGATGCGTTAACAACGTCATCAGCGGTAAGTCCCGTGAGGTCAACGTAAGCCTCGAGGTGTCCGTCGTCATAGTAGTAATCCGAGTAGTCAACTATCGTCTCCTCGGTTGTGTTTGCGTATGATACGAGAGCTATTGCGGGAATGAGCGTAGCTATCATAACCATAGCGAGCAGGATGCTCAAAACTCTTTTTTTCATAAGCTAATTCTCCTTATAATAAAAATGTAGGTAACTTTGGCAAACCTTCACGAAGTATAGTTTTGCCATTGTGATTTTATTATACAAGATTGACAAATAAAATAAAAGGTGTTATAATACTGTAAAACGACACTTTTTGAAGAGGTAAACCAAAATGAGGCACATAACGCTCTCAACAACAATTAGCTATTTGCGTGCCGCCCATTACACGCACGACAAGCATTTTATCTACGATACGAGAGACGGCGGCGGTGTACCGTATTCAAGCCTGCTCGTAATGGTTGACGGTCACGCCGATATTCTCACGGAAGGTGCAAATCTGCACATAGATACGGGAGATTTTCTATTCATACCCGCCGGCTCTAAATACATAACGACATACACGGGTAGTCCTCGGATAGCATACGATGCGATACACATGTCGGTTGACTCTCTGCCTGACTTCAACGAGCTCCTCCTCTATAAATTCCAAAAAATCGAGCCGAAGGAGCCCCAGCTGTGGAGAGAGGCCATTGCCGACATTATTGATACGGGAGACGGTGGAAGCTATATCATGATGATATCGAAATTCCTCGCTCTTTTCAACGAGGTCAAGGACATTCTGAAATACACCGAAAACCCGAGAATAAACGCCAGCATAACGCCCGCCATCAGATACCTCAAAACCTATTACAGCCAAAAAATATCCGATGACATTCTCGCCTCGCTCTGCCATCTCAGCAAATCACGCTTTCACGTGCTGTTCAAGCGTGCGACGGGCATGACTCCCCTGCAATATAAGAACGAAATGGCTATTCAGCATGCAATGATTATGCTTCGCACCAACGCCTCGGTATCAATCGAGGACGTGGCGGAGCTGTGCGGATTTTCCTCGGTGACGTTTTTTCGCCGTCTTTTCCATAAGAAAGCTCATCTCTCACCAAGAGAGTATCGCAAGTACTTTTTCAAAATTGATTAACCAATCCCCTGAGCAGTTCAAGCGGACGTCACTCATCCCCATTTGCAAAATCACCGTTCTACCTTCATTTTCAAAAGAAAAATGCATCGCAACTATCGCATTTTAGAGGAAAATTTATGAAAACAAATATAGCAAAAGAATCGCATTTGTCTCTGATGTCTTTTCGACCTGCTACGTTTTATTTTTTGAACAGCTCCAAGTACACCCGTGAAATAACCAATCCCAATGCATGCATTGTCTGCATCGAAAGCGGGCGGGCAAGAATCACATATAACGGCGAAAGCTTTGACCTTTTACCGACTGATGCATTCTTTATTCCTTCCTTTTGCAGCTACAGCATAGAATTTACGGGAGATCCGGAAATCAAATATAGAGCCGTGTTCTTTCAGATTAAACATCTTACGGGCTTTGACTCATCAAAAAGCTATAAGGTTCAAAAGCTATCGGTGAAAAATCCTTCGGAATTTGCAGACCGACTGTCACAGATTTACGGTGAGCACGAAGAGGGAAACATTTTATCAGCTATGGCACAATTCCTTATGATGTTCGAAGAGATAAAAGACACTCTTGAATTCAACGAAAAGTCTTTCTCAGAAACGTCGGTAGAGCCTGCTGTTGAGTACATTGACCGCCATTGGGCACAAAAAACAACCGATTCCTTTTTGGCGGGATTGTGCCACCTCAGTGTATCGAGATTCCACACGCTGTTTAAGGATGCTAAAAAAATGACACCGTTCCAGTATAAAAACGGAATTGCAATTCACCACGCACAAATGATGCTACGCAGCGAAAAAAACCTGTCGATTGAAAGCGTTGCCGAAAAATGCGGATTTGCGTCCTCATCATTCTTCAGAAAGCTCTTTTTGCGAACCGTAGGATTAACTCCCCGTGAATTCCGAAAGAGGGCAGGAGAATGGATTCTCTGACGCCATAGCATTTTTATAAGCGTTAAACGCATAGGGTGTATCGCTTAACACCCCATCTGAAAAACAAAAAGCCTTGGCTAAGACCAAGGCTTTCTTGTTTTTTAAGTTAATTGATTTTTCTCCAACCGACGCTTCCGTCATCAAGCGGCAGCTTGTTATCATTGATAGGCGCACGGGTGGCGTCGATTATCGAGGATATGCTGACGTCGAACACGCTCTTACGTGAGGGTGCGGGGATTTCAACAGCGTTTGATACGGATATTAAAATGTTGGAGAACTCGTATATGCTGTAATATCTGTTCCACACGACATTTCCGTTTTCCTGAAGCACGTAGTGATGTCCTATATATGCAAGCATTGGAGCATCGTGGTCAAGCATCATTATGCTCATCACCGGTTCTCTTTCCTCAACAGGCAGGCAGAGTATTTCATCGTTTGACCAATCATCACAGTAAAAAATCATCTCCATACGGAAAAGATTTTTTCCCGTTGGAAACGGCTTGAAATCCCCCTTTACATACCTCTCAACATCGAGATTTTTCACAGGGGTCTCGACATAAACGAAAACGTTATCCGCATGATAGCCGACAACCGAATAGTAAATCTCATCGGATTTTTCGACACTGACGTTCTTCTCATTGGGGTAACCGATATAAGTGTATCTGTACATAAGTCTCCTTTTTGCGGTGTAAATTAGCGCACACCCTATGGATTAAAGAGCTTTTTAATCCAATCAATAGGGGGCGAACCTGTTTTCCGCAGCTTTTATCCAATTATACCATATTTTTATTTTTTTGCAATACCTTTTCCGTAAAAACCGCACCCCTGTAGTTTTTTTGCCATATTTTAATAAAAAAGTTGACAAAATTTTATACCTGTGCTATAATTATTGCATAATACTATATTTTGTGAGGTAAAAGACATGAAAAAGAAATCTATCGGCGCACGTGTCGGAGGTGCCCTTTCACGCTTCTTCACTTCCGTTTGGATGAGAAATATCGTTATCTCGGTATCAATGCTTCTCTCCTTGTTCCTCGTTTTTATCATTGATGCAAAAAACGGTATACGCAAAAATCTTCTGCATTTTCTCGAATTTGACTTTGTCTATGACACTATGGCAAAGATGGGTATCGAGCGATTCGACGTTCAGGGCTTGACCCTTGCGGTTCTCGGTGCCGTTACTGCGGGCGTTATTTTGCTTCTGCTCGGCAATTCGTATGCATCGGTTCTGTCAACGAACATGGCTGAGGATCGCAAGCATCCCCGTACCGTATTCGCAATAGTTTACATAATCTCGAACATAATTCTGCTCGGTGCTACGGGCGGAGTATTCTATCTCCTGTATTCGTGGGCTGTCAGCAGAGGTGTTTCGCTCGAAGTTCCATTTGAGGAATTCGGCGCAGGTATCGGCTATCTGCTCCTGATTGCAGTCGGCGCATTTGTTCTGGTTGTTATTCTTGTTGCAATAATCTCCTTTATAGTCGCTCTGTGTTGCAAGATTTTCGGCAAGAAGGAAAAGGCTCCTGTTGCTGAGGAAGCTCCCGTTGTTGAGGAAGCTCCTGTTGCCGAGGAAGCTCCCGTTGTTGAGGAAGCTCCTGTTGCTGAGGAAGCTCCCGTTGTTGAGGAGGCTCCTGTTGCTGAGGAAGCTCCCGTTGTTGAGGAAGCACCCGTTGTTGAGGAGGCTCCTGTTGCTGAGGAAGCACCCGTTGTTGAGGAGGCTCCTGTTGTTGAGGAAGCTCCCGCCGCAGACCTTGACATTTCCATTCCTGCAGGAATGGTGATGCGTCTTAATAAGTCGTTTATGGGCAAGCTGGCTCAGACAACTGACAAAAATCTCGCATACTACACCGACATAAGGAATTACCTGCTCGCATTCAAGAAGGTTAACGGACGTACGAGCTGGAACTACGACAGCTTTAATCTTGGAAGAGAAACCAAGGCAAAGATGACTATCAGGGGAAAGACACTCATACTCCTCCTTGCCCTCGACCCCAAGGAATTTGAGGATAGCAAGTATTACTGCTACGACGAGAGCAAGACAAAGAAGTTTGCAGACGTACCCCTTCTTATCAAGGTTAAGTCCAACCGTGCCCTCAAGCATGCGAAGGAGCTCATCGACATAATGATGAAGGACGTTGAGAAGCGTGCAAAGTTCGCTCCCAAGGAATTTGACATTCACACGATGGACGACGATGCGCTCGTTGCCGCAGGGCTCGCTAAGTACGTAAAGAGCAAATATTAATAGGGGCTGCCGTATTTCGGCATAACCGCAAACTAAAAGAGGGTTCCTTTAAAGAGCCCTCTTTGCTTGTTTCTATTCGGCATAACTGCAAGCTAAAAGGTGAGGTACAAAAGTGCCTCACCTTTTAGTTTTCTCTACAAAAGTTTTTGCTAAGCTTTTTTCAAAAAGCGTCTATGTGCTCTGCGGGAATTTTGACCTGCCTGTGCCGTCAGGCGTCAAGCTCCTTTTCAATAAACGGAGCAACCTCGTCATAGGGTATTCCAAACGCCGCGGAAAGCTCACCGTACAGCATACGCTCCGCCCGCTTGAATGCGTTTTCGTCTGCAAGATACAGCTTGCGCCCCTGCGAGGCGCTCTCCCTGCGTTTCTCATATATTGCCTTGATAACCCCGACAAGACTTTCTCGATCTGCATCGAGAATTATTGATTTGAACAGCTCATTGCGCTTTCTGCCCTCATTAACCCACTCAACGGGCTTGATTTTCGGAAAAGAACGCACAAACTCAAGTGCCTCACCCTTGGAGAGCAGTCGCTTCATTTTTGCGGTCAGAGCCTCGTTTTCAACAGGCACATAAATCGTTTGGGAATTTTCAGAGGAGAGAATGTAATACATAGCACTCTGCCCTGCAAATTTTTCCTCCCTGATATCCCTTATTTCACAAACTCCGTTAGCACCGTATACAACGGTATCGCCTATCTTGTACATATTAACCTCCGGAATACGGCAAATTGGCACTTTATATTCGCCACGCCAACCTTTTCATATCTTTTGGCACAAAACAGCCCAAGAATATATGTCTTTATACAGATTATACCATATTTTAGAAAAAATTTCAAAGGTTTTTTCAAAAAATTTTTATATTACTTTACTTTTGACTACACTTGTGCTAAAATATTTAAAGCATTACGCTAAGTAGAGAGAGGAGGGATTGCTTATGAAGAGAGTTCTTTCATACCTATCGCATTATAAGAAAGACACCGTGCTTGCACCGCTGCTGAAAATGGCAGAGGCGTTGCTCGAGCTGCTCGTTCCGCTGGTTATGGCGGCAATAATCGACAGGGGTATTGCAAATGCTGATACTCCGTACATAATAAAAATGTCCCTTTTGCTCGTGCTTATCGGAATTTTAGGACTTGTCATGGCGGTTGCGGCTCAGTACTTTGCTGCACGCTCAAGCGTGGGCGCATCGACAAAGCTGCGCTATGATTTGTTCTCACACATAAACACACTGTCATACAGCGAGCTCGACAGCATAGGAGATTCAACTCTCAAAACAAGAATGACAAATGACGTAAATCAGGTGCAAAACGGCATAAATCTTACACTCCGCCTGCTTTTGCGCTCTCCGTTCGTGGTGTTCGGCGCTATGATAATGGCGTTTACAGTTGACGTGCGGGCTTCTCTGATTTTCGTTGCAACCATACCTCTGCTTGCGCTGACGGTAGGCATCATTATAGCTATTACTCTGCCTATGTATAAGCATGTGCAGGGCGGTGTTGACAAAATATTTATGCACACCGAAGAAAATCTGTCGGGTGTGCGTGTTATCCGTGCCTTTTGCAAGGAGGGAGATGAATTATCCGATTTCTCTCAGTCCAACGGAGAGCTTGTCCGCCGTCAAAGACGTGTGGGAGCGATTTCCTCCCTCATCAACCCCATGACCTACGTCATAGTTAATTTGTCGGTGGTGGTTATCTTAAATCAGAGCGGAGGACGGGTCTATTCGGGCGACTTAACGCAGGGTGAGGTAATTGCGCTTTATAACTACATGTCGCAGATACTCGTTGAGCTTATCAAGCTCGCTAACCTGATAATAACGGTTACAAAGGCCATTGCCTGCGCTCACAGAATAGACGGCGTTTTCGGAGTCAGCTCCTCGATAAAATCAGGCAACGTTACCTCTGGTGACGGTGATGCTCCAGCAATCGAGATGCGCTCTGCATCCTTAAAATACGCAACCGCATCCGAGCCGTCGGTGCAAAAAATCAGTTTCACACTTGGACGTGGACAAACCCTCGGAATTATCGGAGGCACAGGCTCGGGAAAAAGCTCGGTTATAAATCTCATACCGAGGTTTTACGATGCAAGCGAGGGTGAGGTTTACGTTGACGGCGTTAACGTAAAGGATTACGACCTATCATATCTGCGCTCTATTATCGGAATAGTTCCCCAGAAGGCTGCGCTGTTTTCAGGCACTGTCCGTGACAACATACGCAAAGGAAAGAGTGACGCAACCGACGCCGAAATAGAATCGGCTATGAGAGTGGCTCAGGCAGGGGATATACTCGACTCCAAGGGACTTGATTTTGTCATTGAGGAGGGCGGAAAAAACCTGTCGGGCGGACAGAAGCAACGATTAACCATCGCTCGTGCCCTGGTCCGCAACCCAAAAATTCTTATACTCGACGACAGCTCCTCAGCGCTCGATTTTGCAACGGACGCACGTTTGCGCTCCGCTATATCAGAGATTGGAGATAAAAGCGTAATTATTGCCTCACAGCGCACCTCCGCCGTCCAGAACGCCGACGTAATACTCGTTATGCACGACGGGCGTATTGTTGCCGTCGGAGAGCACTCAGAGCTGCTCCGCTCCTGCGAAATTTACCGTGAGATATACGAGTCGCAGTTCAGAAGGGAGGAGCTGTAATGAACAAAAAATCTACACTGAGAAGGGCTCTCTCCTACACAAAGAGGTTCATCCCTCTCATATTGTTATCGCTTTTGCTTGCGCTGATAACCGCACTTATCACCCTTTATATACCGATACTTGTCGGAAATGCCGTTGATGCCATGATAGGCAAGGGGGCTGTGGATTTTCGCCTGATAGGAACGGTTCTTATCAAAATCGCAGCGGTTACCGTAATAGGAGCCGTAATGCAGTGGCTGATGAGCGTGATAAACAACCACGTAACATATTCTGTCGTCAGGGATATGCGAGAGGATGCGTTCAAAAAGATACACTCTCTCCCCATAAGCTATATTGATTCTCACCGTCACGGCGATATAATCAGCCGTGTCGTCAATGATGCCGAGCAATTCTCCGACGGACTTTTACTCGGATTTACCCAGCTGTTTACAGGAATAGTCACCATTATCGGCACGCTTGTTTTTATGCTATATATCAGATGGGAAATGGCTCTCTTGGTATTTATACTCACTCCCCTCTCTCTCTTTGTGGCGAGGTTTATTGCCAGACGCTCACATAGGCTGTTTATGCGCAGAGCGCAGGACACTGGTGAGGCCACAGGCTACGTGAACGAAATGATTAACAACCAGAAAGTTACCGTCGCATTCTCCAATGAGGAAAATGCCGTATCGGGCTTCGATACCGTGAATAAGCGGTTGGCAAAAAGCACGCTCGGCGCTATTTTCTACTCCTCACTCGTCAATCCGAGCACACGCTTTATAAACAGTGTAATTTATGCCGCAGTCGGAATGAGCGGCGCTATATTCTCAATTGTCGGCAAAATAACCGTCGGAGGGCTAACCTGTTTTCTGAGCTATGCCGGACAGTATGCAAAGCCGTTTAACGAAATCTCGGGCGTTATAACAGAGCTCCAGAATGCGCTCGCCTGTGCCTCCCGTGTGTTCGATTTTATCGAGGAAAAAGAGGAGACCCCCTCTGCAAAAAACGAGGGCAAAGAGGCGGTAGGAAATATAACCTTCGAGCACGTTAGCTTCTCATACAGCGAGGATAAGCCTCTGCTCACCGACATAAACCTTGATATTAAAGCAGGTCAGCACGTTGCGATTGTAGGCCCTACCGGTTGCGGAAAAACAACGCTGATTAACCTGCTCATGCGCTTCTACGACGTGTGCTCAGGCAGAATACTGCTCGACGGCAGGGATATACGTGAAATCAGCCGTGAGGAGCTGCGAAAGAGCTTTGGCATGGTATTGCAGGACACGTGGCTGTCAAACGGCAGCGTGCGTGATAATATCGCAATCGGCAAGCCCGATGCTACCGATGAGGAAATTATTTCCGCCGCAAGGGCTGCGCACGCACACAGCTTTATCCGCAGACTCAAAAACGGATACGACACCCCTCTGGGCGAGTCGGGAGAATCTCTCTCGCAAGGCGAGCGTCAGCTGCTCTGTATTGCGAGAATTATGCTCACCTCTCCCCCGATGCTGATACTCGACGAGGCTACGTCGAGCATCGACACACGCACAGAGCTCAAGATTCAGGATGCCTTCTCTTGCCTTATGAAGGGCAAAACCAGCTTTATAGTTGCGCACCGCCTATCCACAATACGTGAGGCGGACGTAATTCTCGTTATGAAGGACGGAAACATAATCGAAACGGGCAACCACACCGAGCTTCTCGCAAGGGGTGGATTCTACTCTCATCTCTATAACAGTCAGTTTGCAGGGAGGGAGCAACAGTGATACGGATAGCTGATTTTTGCGACCTTCAAAGAGTTCTCGAAATATATTCGACTGCAAGAAAATTTATGTCAGAGAACGGCAACCCCACTCAATGGGCAGGGGGATATCCCCAAAAATCGCTGGTTGAGTCGGATATAGAATCGGGTTATTTGCACGTTCTCGAAGCAGACGGGAAAATACACGCCGTGTTTGCATTGCTACCCAACGGGGACAGCGTGTACGACAAAATCGACGGAAAATGGCAAAATGACGAGCCGTATGCGGCAGTTCACCGTGTTGCCTCGTCGGGCGAGCTGCGGGGCGCAGGGCGCAAGTGCCTTTGTTATGCGATAGATAGATACGGAAACGTAAAAATAGACACTCACAGGGATAACGCACCGATGCGTCACGTTTTGCTGTCACTCGGATTTTGCGAGTGCGGTACTGTTACAATAGAAAACGGCGAGAAAAGAATTGCTTATCAGTACGCACGGACAAAATAACCTGCTTTTGTATTGACAGTTCAATTTGCACAGTATATAATTAACATAAATGAAAGAATACATATAATAAGGAGAAAATCATGAAAAATCTGCAAAACCAGAACGTTCTTTCTATCAACAGACTAAAGCCGAGGAGCATAGTAATTCCTGCGGATAAGAAGGATATCTTCTATTCCAATAAGGAAAAGTCAAGCAAAATAATTATGCTCACAGGCGAATGGGATTTCAAATACTGCGATGGCGAGTGGGAAAAGCTCACGGTTCCGTCAATGTGGCAGTTTCACGGCTACGGTGTTCCGAGATACACTAACGCCGACTACATTTTCCCGTTCAATCCGCCCTACGTGGGAACGAACAATCCCGTAGGATATTACAAGAGAACATTCACGGTAGAAAAGAAAAGCGCGAGAATGATTCTGCACTTCGACGGTGTGGACTGCGCATTCTACGTGCGTGTTAACGGAAACGCTGTCGGAATGTCGAAGGGCAGCCGTCTTCCCGCTGAATTTGACGTGGTTGATTACATTGTTGAGGGCGAAAACCTCATAGAGGTTGACGTATACTCCCTTTGCGACGGAAGCTATCTCGAATCGCAGGATATGATACTCGGAAACGGTATATTCCGTGATTTGTTTATCATAATGACGGACGAGGTTGCTCTCTGGGACTACACCGTGCTCCCCACTCTTTCGAGCGTATCGGTTCGTTGCAAATTTGATTATAACGGAAATGACGGTTACACCGTTGTTGCGGAAATAGACGGACAGAAGATATCACGGGCACTTACCGCCTCGGAGCAGGTCTTTAACTTTGAAATATCCGAGCCCAAGCTCTGGAACGCCGAAACGCCTAATCTCTATACTCTGACAATAACGGTTAAGAAGGGCAACAAAATTGTCGAGGTAAACTCGAAAAAAATCGGTCTGCGTACGGTTGGAAGAAAGAAAAATCATATTTTCTGCGTAAACAATACCCCCGTAAAGCTGAAGGGCGTCAACCGTCACGAGCATCTGCCCGACAACGGACGTGCGATAGATTACGAAACGACGAAGGCGGAGCTCACTTTGCTCAAAAAGCACAACGTAAACGCAATTCGTTGCTCGCACTATCCAAACTCTCCTTTCTTCTATGAGCTGGCAAACGAGCTCGGCTTCTACGTTATGGACGAGGCTGACCTCGAAACGCACGGATGCGGAATTACGGGTGACCAGGGCTACCTGAGCAAGACCCCCTCCTGGCTTGACGCATATCTTGACAGAGAAATCCGCATGTATGAGCGTGACAAAAATGAAACCTGTATTGTCATATGGTCTCTCGGAAATGAATGTGGCAACGGCGAAAACCTCGTCAGATGTGCCGAGTATTTCAGGGGTGTTGACGTGAAAAAACCCATCCTTTATCCTCAGGATGACGGACAGGACCCGAAATTCACCGACTTCCGTCAGTGCGGTTACGCCTATCCCGAATTTATGGACGTGCGTCATTACGAAACAGGTCCTTGGTTCAGGGGCGGAGATACGCCTATCGTTATGACCGAGTACGCTCACGCAATGGGCAACGGCCCCGGAGGGCTCTCCGAGTATTGGGACAGAGTTTACCTCTATGACGATATGGCGGGCGGCTTTGTCTGGGAATTCAAGAACCTCGGTATAAAGCGTGGCGAGGATTATTGCTACGGACACGACTTCGGCGAATGTAACCACTCTCTCAATTTCAATCTCGACGGTCTTTGCACCTCTGACGGAACGCCGAAGCCCTCTATGATTGAGCTGCGTGAGATACTCGCTCCCACGCAGGTTAAATACGAAAACGGTATTGTTCTGAAAAACACCAACAGCTTCAGAAATCTCTCATATCTCTCACTCAAATGGGAGCTGCTCGAAAACTTCCGTGTTATTGATAAGGGTGAGATAGATTCGATAAACCTCCCTGCGGGAAAAACAACAATGCTCGACCTGCCGTACCGCATGCCTGAGTGCATTTCTCAGGGCAAGAGGTATTTTGTAAACCTCACGTTTCTTGACGGCGATACCCTTGTCAGCAAAAAGCAGATAGAGCTTCCCTTCGGCTCGGCAAAGAAGCAGCTTGTCAAGGAGGCCTTCGGCTATGAATATGAAAACGGCGTGCTGAGCGCAAAGGATTTCTCTGTCATCTTTAAGGACGGAGTTATTGCATCTCTCACGAAAAACGGCAAAACCGTGCTGAATTCGAAAATGCAATTTTGCTTCTACCGCAAGCCCACCGACAACGACGGCATAAAGGGCAAGCGTGAGGGCATCACCTCTACGTGGGATAAGAGCCTTTTGTCAGAGTTCTCGTTCTTCCCCGAGGAGGAGGTTGTTGAGAAGACCGACAGTGAGCTGAAAATCACGTATAACGGTAAGATTTTGCCTGAGGGAAAATTTGTCGGATACTTTACAAAAATTGTCTACCGCATATACAAGGGCGGCATAATTTCGGTTGATATACACGCAACCCCCTATGGAAATATGCCGGAAATACTGCCGAGAATCGGTGTTGTATTTGAAACCGATAAAAAGCTCGACAGAGTTTTGTGGTACGGACGAGGAGAGCACGAAAATTACAGCGACAGGAAAACGTCTGCAATATACGGGCTGTATGAAAACGCGGTTGAGGACATGAGCTTCATGTACGACCGTCCGCAGGAGAACGGAAACCGTGAGGATACATACTTTGCGGCTATTACCGATGGAAATGACGGTCTTCTGGTGCTCGGAGCCGAGCAATTCAGCTTCGCAGCTCACGATTACTCAATGAAGGCTCTGTGCGAGGCTGAGCATATCAGCGAGCTTAAGAAGGCTGATAAGAATTACCTTTATATCAACTACAAGATGCGCGGACTCGGCTCTGCATCCTGCGGACCTAATCCTAAGCCTATGTATGAATTAAATCCCCACGAGTTTGAATTTGCATTTACCGTTAAGCCTTATGAGGGAATAGAGGATGCAGAGGCTATGCACGCAGTTGATTTTGGAGTAAGGTGCAAGCGTTTTTCCACCGAATACGAATACACCCCCATCAGCACGGTGCGTGAAAACTTCGAGAGCCGTGACTAAAATATAAGCTTAACAAAAAAGAGACGCTTTTTGAAAAAAGCTTAGCAAAAACTTTTATAAAAAATAGAGAGAACGTTTCGGATGTAAACCGATTTGTTCTCTCTTTCTTTTTGTGTAGAAGCTCCACGAAGCAAGGTATGAGCTATGACGTATATAGGCTTGGGCTATATTCGTTGCCTGTCATGCGTTTTCCATAGCACACACAAGCACATCACGCACCTCGGCGTAGGTGTTTGCCGCATTTATCTCGGCTCTGAGCTGTGCGGCGCCGCTTATGCCCTTTATATACTCAGCGAGCTGCTTGCGAGCCTCTGCTACCGCATTGCGCTCACCCTTATCCTCTATTGCGAGGGTCAGCTGCTTCAAGGCTATTTCGAGCCTCTCCTTTGCGCTCGGGGGTATATAATCAACGCCGTCGAGCATAGCGGCAACCTCTGCAAAAACAAAAGGTCTGCCGACAGCCCCTCTGCCTATCATTATACCGTCGCATCCGCTCTCGTTCAAAAGGCGTCTTGCGCTCGCCCCGTCAACAACGTCGCCGTTTCCTATAACGGGCACGGACACCGCCGCCTTAACGTCACGGATGACGCTGTAATCCGCAAAACCTGCATACATCTGCTCACGGGTTCTGCCGTGAACGAATATTGCATCAGCTCCGCCAGCCTCGAGTGCTCTCGCTACCTCGGCGGCATTTATGCTTTCAGAGTCCCAGCCACTGCGGATTTTAGCGGTTACGGGGATTTTGACTGCGCTCTTCACAGCGCTGACTATCTTCTCGGCAAGCCTTGGATTTTTCATAAGAGCAGAGCCCTCTCCGTTCCCCGCAACCTTCGGTACAGGACAGCCCATATTTATATCTATCGCCGCAGGCGGCTCTCCGCCTGCCATGCCCTCTTGTGCTATCTCTGCGGCACGTGCCATAAACTCGGGCTCCGAGCCGAAAAGCTGAATTGCGCACGGCGTTTCATCCTGCGCTATCCTTGCCAAAAGCGGCGTTTTCTTATCGTTATAGCATATAGCCTTCGCCGATACCATTTCGGTTGTAAGATATTCAGCGCCGAAGCTCTTGCACACAGCACGCATTGCTCTGTCGCTATATCCTGCCATAGGGGCGAGAAAAAGCCCGTGCTTTAATTCCTTGTTGCCTATTTTCATAATAGCTTCCTTTATGTTGATACTTAATTTTAACACAAAAATCCGTTTTTTTCAACATTCCCGTATAAAAAAGAGGATAAACGCAGAAAATGAAATGGAAAGTGAGGTAATTTATGCGAAAGCTGTACGATAGCTACCTTGAAAACGTAAAATACTTAAACGATACCTTGCGTGTTGACGATAACTTTGATATAATACGCCGACGCCTCATAGTCGGAAGCGACGAAATGACGCTTTTCTACATTGACGGGCTCGTAAAGGATGAGTCAATGCAGAGGGTTATGCAGTATTTCTTCTCTCTCAAAAATCTCTGTCCTGACGCTGCGGACCCTGCACGTGCCTTCTCGCAAAAGCACGTTCCGTACGTTGAGGTTGATATTATAGAGGACCTTGACACACTCGTTTTGTTTGCACTCAGCGGCTCGGTTGTGCTGATAGGAAGCACCTTTGGCAACAAGGCGATAGTAATAGACGCACGAACCTACCCCTCTCGAAGCACCGAGGAGCCCGAAAACGATAAGGTTATGCAGGGCGCAAAGGACGGTTTTGTTGAAACGCTGATATTCAACACCGCCCTCATTCGCCGCAGAATACGTGACAGTGCCCTCACTATGATGTACAAAAACGTATCCTCGTCATCAAAAACCGACGTTGTTATATGCTATATAAAGGGGAAGGCGGACGACAAGTACGTAAAGTATCTGTCGGACAAGATAGATTCACTGCCGACGTCGTCAATGACACTGGGATTTCAGAGCCTTGCCGAATCGCTGATAAAAACACGCTGGTACAATCCGTTCCCAAAGATAAGAACGGTTGAGCGTCCCGATGCTGCGGCGGCAGAGCTGATGGAGGGGCGTGTGCTGATAATATGCGACACATCCCCCAGAGTTATGGTGCTTCCTACCTCTATTTTCGACTTCATGCAGGAGACAAACGACTTCTATTTTCCACCGATAACGGGGTGCTATCTAAGGGTTATACGCCAGATAGTTTTCTGGATGTCGCTCTATCTCACGCCCTTATGGTATCTTCTCACCGAATACCCAAATATAGTGCCAGAGGCGCTACAATTCATTATTCCGGGTAAGGAATACGTCATACCGCTGATAGTACAGCTATTTATAGCCGAGCTGGCAATTGACGGACTCAAAATCGCATCAATGAACACGCCGAGCATGCTATCGGGCTCGCTCTCGGTAATCGGCGGTCTGATTTTGGGTGAGAGTGCCGTGCAGATAGGCTGGTTTTCAAACGAGGTTATCTTCTATATGGCGCTCGTTGCAATAGCGAGCTTCACCCAGCACAACTACGAGCTCGGATACGCTTTCAAATTTTTGCGTATGCTCCTGCTTGCGCTCACGGGGCTGTTCAGAATATGGGGATTTTTCGCAGGGGTTGTGCTTATATTCGTTTTGCTCTGCACGAACAAAACGGTAAACGGCGGAAGAAGCTATCTTTATCCCTTAATTCCCTTTAACGGTAAGGCTTTCGGAAGGCTTTTCCTTCGTCTGAAAAAGCGAGATTAAAAAAAGTTTATAAAAATGGAAAAATCATCTTGACAAACGAAGATTTTGTTGCTATAATATTAGTCGTGCTAAAAAGTCCCACGCAAGTGGGTTTACATAGCGCCAACCTCGGTTGGTACAAATAATGCGGAATTGTGTAATGGTAGCACAGCAGACTCTGACTCTGTATGTCTGGGTTCGACCCCTAGTTCCGCAGCCAAGAAAAAAGCAGATTGCGAAAGCAATCTGCTTTTTTCAGTTATATTCGCCTGCGGCGAGTTCTATGCACTTTGTGCGTGATATTGCCTTCGGCAGTGATATGCGCTACGCGCGTTAGAAGTTACAAGGCGAATATAATATCACTGTGAGCAAAGCGAACAATATCACTTTTGCAAAGCAAAAATATCACGCTGACGAAGTCAGCATATCACTAAAACTCTTTACACCTCGTAACTTTTATGCTATAATATTTTTAGAGGTGATGACAATGGCAGAAAGTATTTTGAGAGATAAATCCAAGGAATTTGCAAAGCAGATCGTATTTCTTTGCCGTGATATAAAAGCGAATATGAAAGAATCCGTTTTGACAAATCAGCTTCTGCGTTCGGGAACATCCATCGGTGCAAACATACATGAGGCACAATATGCGCAGGGAACAAAGGATTTCATATCCAAATTGGAGATAGCGCAAAAAGAGTGCTACGAAACGGAATACTGGTTGGAATTGCTCTTTGAAACAGGATATATTCCTGAAAATGTTTACAAGCCATTGCAAAATCAATGCGGTCAGATTCGCAGAATGTTGATTTCTTCGCTCAATACAACGAAGGCAAATCAAGGTAATAAATAATTTCGAAAGGCGGTGAGTTTATGTTACTTCTCAACTACGATTTTTATGATATTCATTCCGTATTAACGATGCTACGTGCAAAACCCGAAAAAGGATGCAATATTGAGATTATAAAAGCTGTTCTTGAAATATTGTCTGCCGAACAAATAGGCAACACCATAGAAAGCAACATTGTTCGAAATAAATTAAAATCTATCGAAACAGTTGATAAGGAAGATTTTCAATGGGTATACGTAAATAACATTTACACGTATGGCATAAGAGTCGTTAAAGATGAAAATGCTTATTCTTTTCTCGCCAAAGGATTTCAACTACTGCTTGAATATGCCAAGGCTGAAGAACCCCAGCACCTTGCGGATTTAGCAGATGCCTTTCACAATATTCCTATCTTTTTTGCAGATGGGTGTGAAAATTTCACAAAGGCAGTCAAGATTGAATTTTCATATTACAACAAGAAATATCAAGCCGATTTACTAAAAGAATTATCCAAATAAATTCTCTTTCTTTTTTGATTCTCAAACTCCGTGGGAGTTCGAAACCTTATTAAGGAACGACAAAAATATCTTTTTCGTAGCCTCTTGACAAAAAATCCAAGTCGAAAGACTTGGATTTTTCATTGTATAACGAAAAGGGCGGTTCACCGCCCTTTGTTTTTATCGGTTGTTTTTATATTCCTCGGCGAGTGCCTTGAAGGCGGGGAGAGCGCCCTCTACCCTTGATTTGTCTGTGCAATACGCAATTCTCACGTATCCCTTTACACCGAAATCATCGCAGGGGACTACGAGTATCTCGTGAGCCTTCGCCCTCTCATAGAACTTGTACGCATCATCCTCAAGCGCCTTTACAAAAAGGTAAAACGCTCCGTCGGGCTTGACACACTCATAGCCGTACTCGGTGAGATTTTTGTAAAGAATATCTCTGTTTTCCTTATACGCCTCGACGTTTACCTTGGCATTTATACAGCGGGCAATAACCTGCTGAAAGAGGCTGGGAGCGCATACGTAGCCGAGGGACCTGCCTGCGCCGCAAACGGCAAGGTAGATGTCAGTTGTATCCTCCATAGTGGGGGATACGGCTATGTAGCCTATTCTCTCGCCCGGGAGAGAAAGCGACTTTGAGTAGGAATAGCACACAAGGGTGTTGTCGTAGTAATTCATAAGATAGGGAACGTCTACACCCGAATAAACCAGCTCACGGTACGGCTCGTCGGCGATAAGGTATATCGTTTTGCCGTACTCCTCGGATTTTCTTTTAAGAACCTCGCAAAGTGCCTTTACCGTGTCCTCTGTGTAAACCACTCCGCTGGGGTTGTTGGGGGAATTGACTATAACCGCCTTGGTTTTTTCGTTAATTCTGCTCTCAAAATCAGCAATATCAATTTGCAGAGTTTTTTCGGCGGGCTCACTGACTACAATTTTTGCCCCTGCGTTCTCTATAAATACTCTGTATTCGGTAAAGAACGGAGCAAAAACTACACATTCGTCCTCCGAGCCGTCCTCAACGAGCGCTCTCAGACAAATAGAGAGAGATGCCGCCGCACCGCAGGTCATATATACCAAGTTTGGCGATATGCCTACCCCGAACCTTTCGTTGATGCTGTCGGCAATTGCCGCACGCACTCCCGCATCACCCTGCGCCGAGGTGTAGCCGTGAAGGAGCACCGAGCTTTCACTGTCAAGCAGCTCCTTTATAGTCCCATTAACCTCTGCGGGCGCAGGCACGCTCGGATTACCGAGGCTGAAATCGTATACGTTTTCAGCGCCTATCTCCTTCGCACGGGTTTTGCTGTATTCAAAAATTTCTCTGATTATCGAGCGCTTGCTTCCGAGCCCGAACATTTTCTGATTGTATCCCATAGTATCACCTGTTTACAGTCCGAGCAGCCGCCGTGCGTTGCCCGAAAATATTTTTTCCTCTGTTTCCTTTGCGAGCGAAAATGATTTGAGAATTTCAACGTCGCCCTTGACCGAGCTCCAAGGGGAATCGGTGGCGAAAAGGATTTTGTCCTCTCCGTGCTTTGCAAGTATTTTTTCAAACATTTCCTTACCTACAAAACGCAGAATATAAGCGGTATCAAAATACACGTCCTCGTCACAGAGCTTATCGAGCACCTCACCGTACATCTCGTTTGCGCCAAGGTGGGCGAGCACGAGCTTTCTGTGCGGGACACGGCGTATCAGGTTGAGCGCCCTATCGGGCGTGCAACGCACGGGCAACCCACGAAAGCCGCAATCCACGCCCGAATGAGTTACCACAATGAGGTCGTTATCCCTCGCCGCCTCCATTATCCTAACGTAGCCGGGATCGTCAATGAACGTGCCTTGATAATCCGGATGCACCTTGACACCCAAAAAGCCGCTCTTTTTGATAAACTCCATTTTGCCGTCTATATCCTCACATTCGGGGTGTATGCCCGCAAAGGATATAAGACGCTTCTTCTTATCAGCAAAGCGAAGATTGACCTCTAAGGCAAACCTGTTTACACTGTCAAACTGAGAGGGGCTGGTGAGAACTGGCAAGGTCACGCTGACATCTACCCCCGCCTCATTCATTTTCTCCACAAGTCCGTCAACCGTGCCGTCCGAGAACGGCGGTATTCCGCCCTTTTCGGATAAAAGCTCTATCGTTTTCCCTGCGATTTTATCGGGGAAAATGTGCGAATGAAAATCTACTATCATTTTAATTCCTTACGGTTATATTTTGCCAAGCTCCTCGCAGGAAATGGTTTTTATTCCGTTTTCATTAAGGATTGCGTCTATCTTGTTAACATCGGATGCCTTGAGCACTACGTATGCCTCGTCGGATTCGATGGAAAGACCGTACATATACTCAATGTTCACTCCGTTCTCGTCTATGGTTTTAAGGAGCTTTTGAAGGCTACCTACCTTATGCGGTATTTTAATGATGGAAACGTCCGAAAGGAGCGAGGAAAATCCCTTCTGTGTCAGCTTGTCCTTACCGAGAGCTGCGTTATCGACTATGAGTCTGAGCAGACCGAACTCGGTTGTATCGGCAAGGCTGAGCGAGAGAATATTAACCTTATTCTCCTTTAATACGTCGAGCACCTCCGAGAGTCTGCCCGTTCTGTTTTCAATAAATACTGTCAACTGCTTTGCAAACATAATTTCTTCTCCTTATGTATTTCAATATAGTTTACGGTTATCAATTACGTGAACAGCCTTACCCTGGCTTCTCACAAGCGACTGAGGCTCAACAATCTTCACCTTTGCGCTGATGCCGAGAGCCTGCTGTATTACGTGGCCTATCTTCTTCGTGAGCGCCTCAATAACCCTTATCTCGTCGGTATAGTATTTCTGGTCAAGCTCAACCTGAACCTCGAGGGTATCAAGGTTGTTTTTCCTGTCAACTATCATCATGTAGTGAGGTGTTACCTCCTCTACCTCAACGAGCGCTGCCTCAATCTGGCTCGGGAATACGTTGACGCCTCTGATAATCAGCATATCGTCAACACGTCCCTTAAATCTCGATATACGTGCGCTTGTTCTTCCGCAATCGCAAACCGAGTGGTCAATGCTCGTGAGGTCCTTTGTCCTGTAACGGATAAGGGGAATTCCCTCCTTGGTCAGCGTTGTGAATGCAAGCTCACCGGTCTCTCCGTCTGCGACGGGAGTGAGGGTTGCGGAATTAAGTATTTCGGGATAGAAATGGTCCTCGCATACGTGAAGTCCCTTATGGAACTCACAGTCGCAGGCAACTCCGGGGCCCATAACCTCACTGAGTCCGTAAATATCAAACGCCTTTATATTCAGCCTTGATTCTATCTCCTTATGCATCTTCTCCGTCCAGGGCTCTGCTCCGCAGATTGCCGCCTTGAGCTTTATCTTATCAAGCAGCCCCTCCTCGGCAAGAACCTCGGATATATGCAGAAGGTACGAGGGTGTACACGCTATTGCGGTAGCGCCGAAGTCTACCATCATAGTAGTGAGCTTTTTCGAATTACCCGTGCTCATAGGAACAACGGTTGCACCGATTTTCTGCGCACCGTCATGAGCACCAAGTCCGCCCGTAAACAGTCCGTAGCCGTAGGCTATCTGTATAACGTCATCCTTGGTAACGCCTGCCATAGTCATGCATCTTGCAACGCACTCTGCCCACACGTCGAGGTCACGTCTTGTGTATCCTACGACGGTTGCTTTGCCCGTCGTTCCGCTCGATGCGTGTATTCTGACGATTTCGGAATTGGGAACGGCAAAAAGTCCGAAGGGATAGTTATCACGAAGGTCGTCCTTTGTGGTAAAGGGGAGCTTTGTAATATCCTCAATGCTCTTGATATCTCCGGGCATAAGTCCCACAGCCTGCATTTTTTTGCGGTAAAACTCTACGTTGTGGTAAACGTAATCAACGAGCTTTACAAGCCTTGCACTCTGCAGATTTGTCATCTGGTCACGGCTCATACATTCCTTGGTTTCATTCCAGATCATAATTATATTCCCCCTTAATGCTCAGCCTCATACCCACGGGCGAAGGCTTTTTGATTTATTTCTACTGTTTTAGGCGGAACGGTAGATGCTACTGTGTCGAGCCACGTTTCCTTGTCAAATCCGATATATTCAGCTGCATATCCTAAAACTACTGAATTTAGCACCTTGCTGTTTCCAAGCTCAAGCGCAATTTTCTGTCCGTCTATTGCGTATACGGTATGCTCAGCTCTGAGAGCATCTATTATGCCCTCGGGGTATTCCTTTGCGCCTGTTACGACAGTCATAGGGTCTATACGGCAGTCATTGACTATCATAACTCCGTCCTTTTTGAGAAAATGAGCATATCTCTGCGCTTCAAGCCTCTCAAACGCTATAATAACGTCTGCCTGACCCTCCTCAACGACAGGCTCGCTGACCTTATCGCCAAATCTTACGTAGGTTACAACGCTGCCGCCTCTTTGAGCCATTCCGTGAACCTCGGATATTTTAACGTCGCAGCCCAAGGACAGAGCCGCTCTGCCTATTATTCTGCTGGTGAGCAGCGTTCCCTGTCCGCCAACACCTACAATCATTATATTTTTCGTCATAATTATCTCTCCACCGTTTCGATTGCACCGAATTTACAATAATTCTTGCACAGGCCACAGCCGTTGCACATGGTTGCGTCAATTTTCACCTTGCCGTCAGCTCCACGTGTCATTGCAGGGCATCCGATTCTCATACAAGCTCCGCACTTCTTGCAGGCGTCTGCATTAACCCTGCACACGCTCGTGAATTTCTGCCCTTTAAGCAGAACGCACGGTGCCTTTGCTATTATCACAGTAAGCTCGTCGCTGTTTACACTTGCCTTTACGGTTTCCTCAAGCCCCTTAACGTCAAAGGAGTTAATCTCTATTACGTTCTTAACTCCCACAGCACGGCAAAGCTCGGAGAGGTTTATTGCATAGGTTTCTTCACCCTTCAAGGTTTTTCCCGTAGCCGCATGCTCCTGGTGTCCTGTCATTCCCGTTGTGCGATTGTCAAGAATAATAACAGTACCGCTCGACTTGTTATAAACCATATTGATAAGCGAGTTTATTCCTGTATGTAAGAAGGTGGAATCGCCTATTACGGCAACCCAATTCTTTATGAATTCCTTGCCGCGTGCCTTTTCCATTCCGTGGAGAGCAGATATGCTGGCGCCCATACATATTGTGGTGTCGATTACGCTCAGCGGAGCAACTGCGCCGAGAGTATAGCAGCCTATATCGCCCGATGCGTGAATTTTCAGCTTGCTCAGCACCGAGAACACACTCCTGTGAGGGCATCCCGGGCAGAGTATCGGGGGACGTGCGGGAGCATCCTTCTTCTCAAATACAGCCTCGTCCTTTCCAAAAAGGACACGTCTAAGCATATTTGCGCTGTATTCGCCCTGTCTTGTGAACAGCTCCTTGCCCTTAACGTCAAAGCCCCAAGCTCTCACCTGCTCCTCGATAACCGGCTCAAGCTCCTCAAACACGTATACCGTTTCAACCTGATTTACAAACTCCTCTATAAGCTCACGTGGAATGGGATTTACAAGTCCGAGCTTAAGCACGCTGGCATCGGGGCATACCTCCTTTACGTACTGATATGCGATACCTGCGGTTATAAATCCGATTTTTTTATCGTTTATCTCGATTTTGTTGACGGGAAGGCTCTTTGCGTCCTTAGCGAGTCGGTTTTCCCTGTCCTCGACAACGAGGTGTCTGCCGATAGCGGAGGCAGGCATCATTACGTATTTTGAAAGATTTCTCGAATACTCCTTATCCTCAACCTCAACACGCTCGCACAGCTCAACCGCACTCTGCGAATGCGCAAGCTTGGTTGTCGTACGCAAAATAACGGGGGTGTCGTACTTCTCACTCAGCTCATAGCCGTATTTTACAAAATCCTTCGCCTCCTGGCTGTCGGACGGCTCAAGCACGGGAACGTGCGCCGCACGTGCTATCATTCTCGTATCCTGCTCGTTCTGCGAGCTGGCAAGTCCGGGGTCGTCGGCAACAACTATTACCGAGCCTCCGTTAACACCCGTATATGCGAACGTGTAGAGGGGGTCGCTCGCAACGTTAAGTCCCACGTGCTTCATACACGCAAGGCTTCTCACGCCGGATATGGATGCGCCGATTGCCACCTCTGCGGCAACCTTTTCGTTAGGCGCCCATTCGGTATATACCTCCTCGTATTTTGCAAGATATTCGCTTATCTCCGTGCTCGGTGTTCCGGGATATGCGCTCGACAGCTTAACCCCTGCCTCAAATGCTCCCCTCGCTATTGCCTCATTTCCGAGCATAATAGTCTTGTTAGCCACTTTATTTACTCCTTAAATCCTTTACTCTTTTTGCTTTGCCCTCGAATCTTTGCAGGGTGTTGGGGGATTCCAACATTACCTTTGCATCAAGTCCGAGGATTACCTTCAGCTTATTTTTAACCGTTGCGGTTATTCTTTCAAGCACCGAGAAGGAATCGGTTACCTGCGCGAGCTCTACCTTAACGGTCAGCTTATCGAGGTATCCCTCTCTTTCGAGAATAATCTCATAATGAGGACCAAGCTCCTCAACGCTGAGGATTACCTCCTCAATCTGACTTGGGAATACGTTTACGCCACGGATTTTAAGCATATCGTCGCTTCTTCCCGACAGATTTTCCATTCTGCAGAAGGTTCTTCCGCACTTGCACTTATCGTAGAACAGACGGGTTATATCCTTTGTTCTGTACCTTATAAGCGGTAACCCCTCTTTCTTTATGCAGGTGATTACGAGCTCGCCCTTCTCTCCTGCGGGTAAGACATCACCCGTAGCAGGGTCTATTATTTCGGGGATAAAGTAATCCTCGTTTATGTGCATACCGCAATGCTCTGTGCATTCGCCCGAAACGCCGGGACCCATAAGCTCACTCATTCCGTAGTTTGAGGTAATGAGCAAATCCTTGCCCCAATACTTATGCATTTCCTCACGCATAGCATCGGTTAAAAGCTCACTGCCGACGAGGGCGATTTTTACCTTCAAATCTCTCTCGGGCTCAACGCCCATCTCTCTCGCAACCTCGGCAAGACGCAGGGCGTACGACGGAGTTGCAACTAACAGAGAGGTTTCAAAATCCTGCATATACATTATCTGCTTCTGCGAATTTCCCGTAGAGGACGGAACTATCGCCGCACCTATGTTTTCAAGTCCGTAGTGCAGTCCGAGCGCTCCCGTAAACATTCCGTAGCCGAAGCATATCTGCGCTACGTCCTTCGAGCTTGCTCCGCCCATACAGGCGATTCTGGATACGCACTCCGTCCAGGTTTCGAGGTCCCCCCTCGTATATCCGACAACCGTCGGCTTACCCGTCGTTCCGCTGGATGCGTGTATACGGACAAGCTCGTCCTTATCAACCGCAAAAAGTCCGAAGGGATAGTTATCTCTCATATCCTGCTTTGTAACAAACGGCAGACGTGACAAATCGGACAGCTCCCGAATATCCTCGGGACGCACTCCCGCCTCGTCCATTTTCCTTGCGTAAGCAGGCACCCTTTCATATACTCTATGTACCGTTTCCTTTAACCGCTCGAGCTGTATTTTTTCAATTTCCTCTCTCGGCAGTGTTTCTTCCTTAGACCAGATCATTTTAACTCCTTAAAGTCTTTATTTTATTTCTCCCTCGAAGCTCTTATCAAACGCCTCGGCGAGGATGGAGTCGTCAGGCTTCCTTGTGAGCAAGCTGACGGCTACTGTAATTATCAGCGAGAATATCATGCATATAACTCCGATTAGCGGAGAGGTTGCAACACCGCTCTTGAGCGCTCCTGCAAAGGATACGTCCCAACCGTTTTTGTCGTAGCCAAACACTATAACGAGCACAACAGTCAAAACGAGCGAGCTGATTACCGACGACCATACCGCAGGCTTAGTCACACGCTTCCAGATAACTCCGAGAACGTATGGGCCCATGAAGCAACCGGCAAGTGTTCCCCAGCTTATTCCCATCATATATGCGATAGCTGCAATTCCGAACTTCTCGTTGAGAATTGCAAGAATTACGGAAATTGCAACAAACACAAGACACAAAATTCTCATAACCGTGTTTACCCGTTTGTCGCTCGCATCACGTCTCACAGCTCCCTTATACATATCGACAGCGATTACCGATGCGCTCGCAAGAGAAACAGAAGAGAGCGTTGACATGCTGGCAGAGAGAATCAGAACTGCGATAATTCCCGTAAGTCCCGCAGGTATAGCGATTTTAAGCATTGTAGGAATAACCAACGCATCGGAAACCGTGTAGGTTTCGGGGAAGAATATGCTGAGCGCACCCGTAAAGTATGCAATAAAGCCTATAATCAGCGCAAATGCAGTGCTGACTACAACACCCTGAGTTATCGCCCTCTTATCGCGGACGGCGTAATATTTATGTATCGTCTGAGGAAGAGCCCATACACCGAGCGAGGTCAAAAGAATGAGAGCAATCAAGGACACGGTAGTACCGTAGAGTCCCGAGCCCGCATCCGAGCCAAAGGTTACCCAGGTGAGATTGGGGTTGTTTACAAGGCTTGATATATCCCAATTAACTCTGTCATGGTTCATAAAGCACAGTATCATACAGACAACGCCTATAATCATGATAATACCCTGAATGAAATCCGAGAGCGCAGTTGCAAAATATCCGCCGAAGAAAAGATAGAGCGCCGTCAAGAAGGCAAGGCATATCATCACTATCCAACCGGGTATTCCGTATACGATTTCAAACAGGCTGCTGATACCGTTGTATACCGATGCCGAATAGGGTATGAGGAATATGAATATTACAACAGCGGAGAAAATCTTCATCTTACTGTCGCCGTATCTCTTTTCAAAAAACTCCGGCATTGTTTTTGTGCCGAGCCTTTGCGTCATATTCCTAGTCCTCTTAGCAAGAACAAGCCACGCAATGAGCGTTCCGATAATGGCATTTCCTATACCTATCCATACTGAGGCAAGTCCGAAGGAGCGTCCGAACTGACCCGCATAGCCTATGAAAATGACCGCCGAAAAATACGTAGTTCCGTAGGCAAACGCCGTCATCCAGCCGTTAAGACCCTTTTTGCCTGCAAGCAAAAAATCGTTCACCGAGCCCGAGCGGCTCTTCGTGTAAAAGGCGATGGCAACCATAGACAGTGCATACAGCGCCAAAATAATGTAATCAAGTACCATAAAAAACCTCGTGTGCGTGTGTGAATACATAATATAATAAATATGATAGCACAATTTATATACAAAGTCAATAACGGTATTGAATATTTATTCTTAAAAGCCTGCTTTTTATACGAATGACGATATTTTTACCAATTGTATTGAATTATTCTTGAAAAGGTGATATAATTGTTTTGAAAAAGCAAGTTCCATTGGAGATTAAAATGAAAAACTTTGAGGTGAAAACAAAAATATGCTTCGGCGAGAAGGCTCTTGAAAGGCTTTCGCATCTTCCGTACAAGAGCGCAGTCGTCATTGCCGACCCGTTTGTAAAGAGCAGCGGGATGATAAGGCTGATAACCGACCCTCTCGACAGGGGTGGTGTGAAATACACAGTATACACCGACGTTATACCCGACCCCCCTGTTGATAAGGTAATTGACGGAGTTGCTGCTATAATGAAGGCACGTCCCGAATGTATCGTTGCTGTGGGCGGCGGCTCGGCTATCGACCTGTCCAAGTCGATAAGGAAGTTTGCAACCGAGCTTGACAAAACCTTTAACCCCTGGATGATAGCGATTCCCACCACCTCGGGAACAGGCAGCGAGGTAACCTCATTCTCTGTCATAACCGACCCGAAGGCAGGCGTTAAATATCCCCTGTCAGAATATTCAATGATTCCCGACGAGGCAATTTTGGACGAGGAGCTGGTAAAGAGCGTACCCCCTACGGTTACAGCCGATACGGGAATGGACGTTATGACACACGCAATAGAGGCATACGTGTCCCTGAATAACAACGAATTTTCTGCCGCATTGGCAGAAAAGGCTGTTGAAATCTGCGGACAGTTCCTTTTGCGCTCATATAACGACAACAACGACACCCACGCAAGAAGAAAGATGCATATAGCATCCTGCCTCGCAGGACTCGCATTCAATTCAGCCTCACTCGGTCTTTGTCACGGAATGGCTCACCAGCTTGGTGCTACATTCCATATTCCTCACGGACGTGCAAACGCAATGCTGCTCCCTCACATAATCGAATTCAATGCCGACATCAATATGCACTCAAAGAGCAAAAAGGAGTATGCTCCCTGCGTCCGTAAATACTGTAATATGGCGAGAACGCTCGGCGTTTATAACCTTAACGAAATAACAACAATACGTGCTTTCGTTTCCTACATACAGTTTATGAACAAGGAAATGAATATACCTCTCAACATCTCCTCGATAGGTACGATAAGTGAGAGTGAGTATATGGCAAAAATCGAATTTATGGCAGAGGCTGCTCTGCGTGATGCCTGCACCGCTACCAACCCCAGAGTTCCGACAAAGGCTGAGGTTGTTGATATGTATAAAAGGCTTTGGTAATACATAACCTTTGTTATTACCAACAAAAAATTGCAAATAAAAATCGGCTGTCCCAAACACACGGGATAGCCGATTTTTCATATAAGATACTTTTAGATGAAGGGGGAGATAACTCCGTATACGAGAATTGCACCCACAATGAGGGGCAAAACGTATGCGCAGTATATTCTCATCCAATTTCCGACCTTAAGACCCTGTCCGAGATTTGCCTCTTGTTGATAGTTTTTAAAGCCCCAGCCGAATTTATGCGAGCAGAAAAGCACCATAACGAGAGAGCCAATCGGCAGAAGAATATTGCTGACAAGATAGTCCTCAAGGTCGAGCACAGTCCAGCCGTCTTTTATAAAATCAAGAGTGGGAATGAGGTTGAAGCCGAAAAGACAGGGGAGAGCAAGGACAAAAATTCCGATTCCACCGATAAGGCAGGTCTTTTTCTTGCTCCAGCCCGTGAGCTCCTGCACGCAGGAAATTATATTCTGGAACACAGCGAGCACCGTTGAAAATGCCGCAAAGGACATAAATACAAAGAACAGAGTTCCCCATATTCTTCCGCCCGTCATTTCCATAAACACTCTTGGCAGGGTTATGAATATAAGGCTCGGACCTGCATCGGGTGTTATTCCGAAGCTGAAGCAGGCGGGGAATATTATCAGTCCCGATGTAAATGCAACAAAGGTATCGAGCACCGCAACGTTTACGCTTTCGCCAAGGAGCGAGCGCTCCTTGCCGATGAAGCTACCGAATATCGCCATAGAGCCAATACCCAAGCTGAGAGTGAAGAACGCCTGGTTCATAGCCGCCACTATGATATTAAACAGTCCTGCCTCTTTCATTCTGTCGAGCGAGGGAACAAGGTAGAATTTAAGTCCCTCGGAAGCGCCGTCGAGCAGACAGCTGTTTACGGCGAGAATGATTATGAGCGCCAGAAGGGCGAGCATAAGATATTTCGTTACCGATTCAAGTCCCTTCTGCATATCAAAGGAGCATACAAGAAATCCGAGAGCCACAACAACGGCGAGGAATATCACAAGCACCCAAGGCTGTGAGAGCATACCGTCAAATACGCCCGCAACCGCATCGGGAGCTTTTTCAACCGTATCGAATTTGCCCGTGAGCATATAGCAGAAATACTGGAACATCCAACCGCAGACAGAGGTGTAAAACATCATTAAGAGAATATTTCCAACCAAAGAGGCGTAGCCGTGCCATTTCCAGCGCTTCGGCTTATCCGTGAGCTTATCGTACATTTTAACAGGGCTCGCCTGTGAGGCACGTCCCAACGAAAATTCCATAGACATAACGGGGATGCCCATAATGACGAGGAACAAAAGGTATATAAGGACAAATATTCCTCCGCCGTACTGTCCCGTTATATACGGGAATTTCCATACGTTTCCTATTCCGATTGCGCAGCCTGCGCTTAGCAGAATGAAGCCAAGACGGCTACCGAGCTTTTCTCTTTTTTCCATATCAAATCTCCAATGCTTTGTAAAATACTGTTTTGTTAAAAATCACTTGTCGCCTGCGTTTGGCTTTTTCAGCATAGAAAGCCACGCACGGGAAAGAATTGAGTCGGGGAGCAGCTTGAACATAACGTGCTGAAGCTTTGTAAACCAGTTGGTAACCGACATGACCTTGCCCTTTTTAGCATCCTTTATTGCCTTTGCCACAACACGCTCGGCATCGAGCAGGGGGCTGTACTTTTTGGGCGTTCTGACGCTTGTGTCCTCGGTTGCTATGCCCAAAAACTCAGTCTTAACCCAACCGGGACAGAATGCGGTTGTGCTGATTCCAAGGGGTTTCAACTCATATTTAAGCGCCTTCGTATAATGAAGCACGAAGGATTTTGAGGATGCGTACACGTTGAAATTCGGCAGGGGTGTGAAGCAGGAGCCCGAGCCGAGCTGTATAATGTGCGAGCCACGTGGCATATATTTTACGCACATATGAGTAATGAGGACGAGCGCCTTCACGTTCAAATCTATCATATCTGACACGTCTCTCTCGGACAGCTGAGAATAATCTCCGAACTTGCCAAAGCCCGATGCGTTTACAAGATACTGAACCGAGGGATTATCCCCCTCGAGCGCCTCTCTTACCGAGCCTATTCCCTCGGCAGTTGTCAGGTCCGCCTCGATAATTTTTGCATTACCGCCAAGCTCGTCCTTTAACGCCGCAAGTCTCTCACGGCGGCGTGCGACTATATAGAAAAAGTCAGCCTCGCCTTTATTGTACAGTTGAAGCGCAAACTGTCTGCCTATTCCCGATGATGCACCTGTGATAATCGCCGCTCTCATAGCATTCTCCTTTTCATTACATAATTATATAATAGCAGATTTTTTGCAGTTTTGCAATAGTAAGTTTGTTTGCTTGACAACAAATGCGGCGTGTGATAAAATGTTTTTGTTAAGAAAGGGGGGGAGTGTATGAAATATCTTTCAGATGAGGACAGAATATTTATGTCCGCACCCGAGCTTATCGAAATTTCAATACGCCGCTCTCTTGCCTTTTATCTTCCCGAGGAGGCGGGACGGCTCAAGCGTGCTTCTATTGCCGAGAGAGAGCTTTTTTTAAGCACACGGGCTGATTTTACATTCGATTTTGACTTCGAGCTACTCGACAATCGCTTCCGCATAAGCATATCTCCCGACCTCTTGGACGGGGATGAAATAACATATATTTTTTCAGTCAGCCACGCCCCTGCTGAAATAGATAAAGAGGAGGCAAAGCGTGCAAGGGGTGAGGCGTTTCTCTGCGCCTATGCTCTCACTCAGACAAAAAAAATCAAATCCCCAAAAATTAAAATAATATACGTTGACGAGGAGAGCGGGGAGAGCTATACCGCAAGGGAAAATCCGAGCGAAAAGATGCTATCAAAATTTTTCGCAAAGCTATCGGGTGCCGCTATTGCCTTTGCTCACGGAGAAATAGAGCGTGTTTCCCTGCGACTGCCGTCAATGAAGCAGATTCGTTTTCCGTATAAAAGCATACGTGACGGTCAGAGTGATTTTATAGAGAGTGTATACCGTGCGATAAAGCGCAAAAGAGTTTTATTTGCGGCAGCGCCGACGGGAACGGGAAAAACCGTTTCGGTTTTATACCCCGCAATCAGAGCTATGGGTGACGGGGAAATAGATAAGATATTCTATCTCACGTCGAAAACCACAGGCGCAAAATCCGTTGTAGATGCGATAGATGCTCTCACGGCAAAGGGCGCACAGATACGTGCCTGTCAGATAATTGCGAAGGACAGGGTGTGCCATATGAAAACTGTATGCCGTGAGGACTCACATGCCTGTCCATTCACCCGTGTTTCAAACGAGAAGCAGGATATTGCTCTTTCACGGCTTTGGGAGCTTGAAAAAACCGTCGTTTTACGTGAGGATTTTTTGCGTATAGCAAAGGAAATAGGCGTGTGCCCCTATGAGTTATCCCTGGATTACAGCCAGAGGTGTGACGTTATCGTATGCGATTATAATTACCTTTTTGACATACGGGTATACCTACATAGATATTTTGACGAGAAGGGTCGCTACTGCTTCCTCATAGACGAGGCGCACAATCTGCTCGAAAGGGCACGTGAGCTGTATTCCGCCGAGCTGAGACTGTCTGATATAAACGCTTTGACCCAAGAGTTGCCCGACGGCTCGTTTACCGAGGATGCGCAAAAGCTCGCCCACATAATTTCAAATGCCGTTCATAGAGAAACAAAGGACAGCACACGGGAGCTCCCCACGGGAGAGACGGTCGGCTTTTTTTCATCGTCGGAGTTTCCCTCAGATGTGCGCCGTGCCTCTATAAAATTTGCGCAAAGGTGCCGCACACTGCTCTCGGACAAGGAAAAGCTGAAGGGCGTTTCACAGGACACCGTGAGGGCTATAAGGGGCTATTATTACACCCTCGACACGTTTATTTCCCGTCTGTGGCTTTACGGAAGGCAATTCAAGACGTTTTATGAGAAAACCGAGAACGAGCTCAGCATTAAGAGCGTATGTCTGGACCCCGGAGAAATACTCAAAAGCAAGCTATCGCTCGGCACAAGCGCCGTTCTTTTTTCCGCAACAATGCATCCGCTCGACTATTATAAAACGGTACTCGGCGGTGACAGAAACGATGACGAGCTGGAAATCCCATCGCCATTTGACCCAGACAGGCTGTGCATAACGGTAATGGATAAAATCAGAACCTCATACTCTGCAAGAGAGGAGAGCCTGTTTGAAATCTGCGAGGTAATCTACGAGGCATTTTCTGCAAAAGAGGGAAATTATATGGTGTTTGCTCCGAGCTTTGCATACGCCGAGGCTATACACGAGGCGTTTTGCGAGGCATTTCCCGAAATACCCACCGTAATCCAAAAAAGAAGCATGAGCGTTAAGGAGCGAGAGAGCTTTCTCTCCAATTTCACACCAAATTCAGAGGGGGTTGTGGGATTTTGCGTGCTCGGCGGTATATATTCAGAGGGAATCGACCTCGTTGGCGAATCGCTGATAGGTGCAATCATAGTTGGAGTAGGTATACCTCAGCTCTCAAACGAGAGAGAGGCTATCCGTGAGTATTTTGACGACAAGCTGGAAATGGGCACCGAATATGCCTACACAAACCCGGGAATGAACAGGGTTTTACAGGCGGCGGGCAGAGTTATCCGCCGAGAGGATGACAGAGGCGTTATAATTCTCATTGACGAGCGCTTCTCCGCCCGTCCGTACCGCAAAATATTCCCCGAGCATTGGCACGGGCTGAAATACGCGGGCGACATCGAGGCTCTGGCAACTCTGCTATACCGTTTCTGGAACAATGAATAATAGCGCCGCTCCCTTTCGGCATAACAGCAGACAAAAAAGCGAGGTACACAACCTCGCTTTTTATTTTTTCGCTACAAAAGTTTTTGCTAAGCTTTTTACAAAAAGCGTTTATTCCTTTTACATAAGCAAGCTTTTGAGTGTGGGATACAAAGCCTCTGCCCATGCAGCTCCACCCTCGCTGTTGGGGTGACCGCCGTATTTTGCAATATTTCTATGCTCACTGTCCGCACACAGTACAGGCACGCAGTCAAATACCGCATCAACCGCCTGTGAAAGCTCGTTCTCTATATACTCGTTTACCTCATTCCATTTTTCCGTCACAGCCTCGGAATAGTTAAACGGGGGTACGGTCTGCAAAAGCACCGTCAGTCCTGCGTTTTTAAGTATGTAAACTATTGTTGACAAATCCTTTTTTAACTGGGATGCTGATGCCCCTTGCAGTAGGTCGTTGACGCCGTAGCACACAACTATAACGTCATTTTGCTTTGCCTTATAGAGCCATGCGCCGTTGCTCGCCGCATCACTCGCTCTGCCGTAGCCGAGCCCTAAATTCCAATAGGAATAGCCCTCTCCAATCATCTCGGATACACGTGCATTCCAATGCTCGTATGAATTTATCGGAGCGCCTATACCCTGGGTTATAGAATCACCGAGGTACGCAACTCTCTTTTCCACTTTGCGGTCACAGCCAATCATTGCGGGAAACGGTATATCGGTTGAATATTTCCAGCCGCCCTCTGCTTTTATAAACGAGGGCATTCTCGTTTCGGGGTGATTGGGTATCATTTTGCCCTCATAGGTTATTTCAAGGCAGAGGTATTCACCCTTCTCAAACGATAGGGGGGTGGGGTCTGTTGCGAAAAATTCACCGGGCGCAACGGTTTTTTCGGTTTTACCGCCAAAGGTCAGGGGTATAAAATCAGATAGCTCTATTCCATACTTATCGGTAAACTCGTCGTACATATCATCGGTCTGACCGAATGTACACAGCCTCGTTTTCGCCGCCTTTATCTCCTTTATCTGCCACTCGTCACACACTATGTTTTTGTGACTTTTTGAGCCGTCGGCAAAGGTGCTGTCGATTATATTGTTAAAGAGAATTGAATAATTATATTCTCCACCAACGCTTATTTTATAAAAAATCCTGCCTGTCTTTACGCCCTCTGAGCAAAAGAAATTCTGGCTACCGCTACCCGCATAGGTGTTCGACACAAATTTTTCAAAGTATTTCATAAATTATCCTCGTAATACGGCTTTTCTATATCAAGGTCACGCTTGACAATCGCCATAAAGCGGTTCATCTCACAGTAGAAGAAGTCGCCAACCCTCTCGATTTCGTGCGCGGTCAGCAACGCCCCGTCCTTTGCGGTGCGGTTCCTGAGTGCTTTAACGGGCATAAAAAGAATATGTACATCGTTATCCTTTTGCTCAAATTCGGGTATTTTAACCACCCTCTCGCCCTTTGGGGAGAGAACATACGAGCTTACCCAGAATATGCGGCTGCCCCACGGATGGTACTCAAAAACCTCTCCGTTTTTCAGGTGAAATCTGAGCACGGGGGTTGCTATTTTCCCGGGAGAGGACTTAGTTAGGCAATAATAATCACGATTTATAAGTGTGAAAACTCTCCTGTTCGGAAATACCACATCAATAAAATGCAAATGATAGGTTTTGCCGTTATCCTCGATAATTACATCGCTTTTTTTGCTGACACCGAAAAGCGAGGCAAAAGGGAATCTGCCTATTTTGAAGCTCTCGCCATGGACAAGAGTCAATCTGGCAAGCGATATATATAGCCTAACCCTCTTGAAAACATATTTTATTGTCGGAATTACATAGCGGAAAAATGCAAAAATCGCTATAACGAACAGGATAAAGCCAAAAATCAATATAAGATTAGTTGGGTTGAAAAATGTTTCTGAAAACTTATTCCCAAATATAATTCCCATGCCCCACGCCAGCAGGACGAAGGGGAACAGTACCGTCGAAAACAGCAAAAGAGCGACAAGCACAACGATAAGAATTAAATGCAACCGTTTTTTCATAGTTTTTCCCTCCATTACAGTAAAAGCTAACTCTGCTTAAAATACGCCGAGCTCGGTTGGAAGCACACAAAGGCGCAAAGAGTTATCAAGCGCATGGGGCGCCGTAGATTTTGAGTGAATTTTTGTGATTTCAACCCGAAGGCGTATAGAATACGCCAAGCTTGGTTGAAAGCGCAGAAAGGCGCCAAAAGATACAAGCCCCTCTTTATTCCTCGGAATATTCGGCGATATACGGGAGGCTACGGTAGTATTCTCCGCAATCAAGTCCGTAGCCTATAACGAATAAGTCGGGAATGGTGAAGAGCGACATATCGGGTGTGAAATCCACTAATCTCCTCGACGGCTTGTCGAGCAAGGTTATTACGTGGAGAGAAATGGGATTGCGTCCCTTGAGCAGCTGAACTATATCGTTGAGCGTTCTGCCCGTATCTACTATATCCTCTATAATTACGACGTGATAGCCGCTTATATCTCTGTCGAGGTCCATCGTTATCTGAACGACGCCCGACGATTGAGTGCCCTCGTAATAGCTCTTGGCGCACATAAATCCTATTTCACACGGAACGCTCACAGCACGGCATATGTCAGCCATGAAAACAAATGCGCCCTTGAGAATGCTGACAAGCAATATAGGTCTTCCGTCATACAGCTTATCTATCTCCTTGCCCGCCTTTTTAATCGCTTCGTCGATTTCTTCCTTTGTTATTATTATTTTTTTAATTCTCGAATTAAAATCCTCAATAGAACTGATAGCCTTCATATTTACCTCTCTCTAAGTGATAAAATAATTGTAGCATAAATAAGGTGTATTCTAACAGTATAAAATATTTTTATCCAAGCAAAACGTCGGTTACAAGCATTATGCAAAAGCCGACCAACAATGCGTAGGTAGCCCCACGCTGATGCCCGTGAGCGTGAGTTTCTGGTATCATCTCGTCGCTTATAACATAGAGCATAGTACCGCCCGCAAATGCGAGGGCAAACGGCAGCACCGCCGAGGCAATACTCACCGCAAAATATCCTAAAAGAGTTCCTAAAACCTCAATAACTCCCGTAAGAGATGCCAAAAGAAAGGTTTTTCTCGGTTTAACTCCGACAGCGAGCATAGGTCCTATAATTACCATACCCTCGGGTATATTCTGTAGCGCAATACCGCCCGCAAGCATGAGCGCATCTGCCGTGTTCCCCGAGCCAAAGCCAACGCCTGCCGCAATTCCCTCGGGCAGATTGTGTATGGCGATAGCCATAACGAAAAGGAGCACCTTTCCGGCGCTTTTATTGCTGTGCTCCTCATTATCCACACCGACAAGCTTATGCAGGTGAGGAACGAGCCTGTCCGCAAGGGATAGGCATACAGCACCAACAAAAATACCCCCAACGGTGATAAGAAGCCCCCATTTCCCGCCAAATTCAACCGAGGGAATTATCAGCCCCAGCACCGCCGCCGCAAGCATGACTCCTGCGGCAAAGGATAGTACTATATCCGAAAAGGTGTGGGAAAAACGCTTGAATATAAATCCAATAACAGCTCCGATGACGGTAGCACCGCCAACTCCGAGAGCTGTGAGCAAAACCAACTCCATATTTCTCTCCTATTATGTAAAGCTCCCCCTTTAAGAGGGAGCTCTGCATTTACGCCTCCGAGAAGCTGTCCTTGCCTGCTCCGCAGAGGGGGCACTCAAAGTCGTCGGGAAGATCCTCAAACTTGGTTCCGGGCGCTATTCCGTTCTCAGGTGAGCCCTCTGCCTCGTCGTACTCCCAACCGCAAAGGTCGCATACATACTTTTTCATAACAGTATCCTCCAAAAAAATTATTTTATAGGTTCAAAATCAGCGGCGCCGTGCTTGCAAAGCGGGCAAATGAAATCCTCGGGAAGAGGATCGCCCTCATACACGTATCCGCATATTTTACATACATAGCCCTTTTTGCCCTCGGTTTTGGGCTTGGGCTTTACGTTGTTCTGATAATAGGTATACGTCATAGTTTCCCTGTCCGAAAGCACACGTGCCTCGGTAACGGAGCATATAAACATTCCGTGAGTGTCAAGGTCTATATATTGCTCAACCTCAAGCGACATAAAGGAGTTTATATACCTCGGCAGGAAAACAAGCCCGTTATCGGAATAAAGAGGCTCGCAGTCCTTGAACTTATCCACGTTTCTGCCGCTCTGGAAGCCGAAGGTTTCAAACACCTTGAAGGGGGCGTCAACCGTAAGGCAGTTAATGTTCATCTTGCCCGTCTGCTTGATTACGTGATGCGAATAATTCTGCTTGTTTATCGTAACCGCTATTCTATTCGGTGTATTCGTCACCTGTGTGACGGTGTTAACGATAAGTCCGTTATCCTTTTTACCGTCATTTGAGGTTACAACGTACAGACCGTATCCGATATTGAAAAGAGCAGTGAGGTCGTTTTTGTTGGCGGTCTCGCTCTGTCTTGCAAGATATTCACGGCAGAGCTCACCTGCAAGAGCATTGAGCTGCTCGGTGCTGTCCTCATTCAGAGCAGACAGTATCTTAACCGTCGTATCGGTAAAGGTGAGGTTTTTGCACTTTGAGAGCATCTCTCTCATAACCTTAGCCGCAAGAGGTGCCCAGCTTCCGTTTTCAACGAGCGCAACAGTTCTGTTGCTGTAATTGCGCTCTGTCAGGTGATTTATAAATTCACGCATAAACGGGAAAATGTCGGCGTTGTAGGTGGTTGTAGCCAAAACGAGCTTGCTGTATCTGAATGCGTCCTCCACTGCCTCCGCCATATCGGTTCTGGCGAGGTCGTGAATTACAACCTTGGGCGCACCGTTTGCCTCAAGCTTTTCTTTAAGCTGCATAACAGCCTTTTTCGTATTTCCGTAAACCGAGGTGTACGCTATCACAACGCCGTCGTCCTCGGGCTGATAGCTCGACCAGGTGTTGTAAAGACCGATATAATATCCGAGATTTTCTGTGAGCACAGGGCCGTGCAGAGGGCAGATTATCTGAATATCGAGCCCTGCCGCCTTTTTGAGCAATGCCTGTACCTGCGCACCGTATTTTCCGACAATTCCTATATAGTAGCGACGTGCCTCGCAAGCCCATTCCTCGTCGGCATCGAGCGCACCAAACTTGCCAAAGCCGTCAGCGGAGAAAAGCACCTTATCCGTGCTATCGTAGGTGACTATAACCTCGGGCCAATGCACCATCGGAGCGCATACAAACGTAAGGCTGTGCTTGCCAAGTGAGAGGGTATCGCCCTCGCCGACAACTACCTGCCTGTCGGAGAAATCGTTGCCGAAGAAGTTTTTCATCATAACAAAAGCCTTCGCCGACGAAACTATTTTGGCATCGGGATAAGCCTTTACAAAGTTAACTATGTTTGCGGAGTGGTCAGGCTCCATATGCTGAATGATGAGATAATCCGGCTTTCTTCCGCCGAGAGCCTCCTGCAAATTATCCAGCCACTCGTGCGTGAAGCTCGCATCAACGGTATCCATAACCGCTATTTTTTCATCAATAATTACGTATGAATTGTAGGCAATTCCGTTGGGAACCTCATACTGTCCCTCGAATAAATCAATCTTTCTGTCATTGACACCTATATATTTTATATCGTCCGTTATTCTCATAACCTTTTCCTTCCAACGTATTTTATTATATTATAACATATTTTCCAAAAATAAAGCAATAATTTTATAAAAAATAATGGTGAAAATTCAGCGCAAGGACTGCGTCATAGGCATAACTGCGTCTCTGCCAATCCTTCATAGGTTGTTTTTGTTGACAACAGCCTCTTTTTGTGATAAAATATATTTAGAATTTTCCGCCGGGACACCTCGGCGGTTATTTGCGGAGGAAATTATGAATTACGACGTTATAATCATCGGAGCAGGCCCCGGCGGTATATTCTCCGCCTACGAGCTCTCCCTGCAAAACCCCAATCTCAAGGTTGCTGTTTTTGAGGCGGGACATGCGCTCAGCAAGCGCCACTGTCCTATTGACGGCGACAAGATCAAAAGCTGTATAAACTGCAAAACCTGCTCGATTATGAGCGGCTTTGGCGGCGCAGGAGCTTTTTCTGACGGAAAATACAATATAACAAACGATTTTGGCGGAACACTGCACGAATATATTGGCAAGGAAAAGGCGCTTGACCTGATGCGCTACGTCGATGAAATAAATATGCGCTACGGCGGCGAGGGAACAAAGCTATATTCTACCGCAGGCTCTAAATTTAAAAAGCAGTGTATTCAGCACAACCTGCATCTTCTCGACGCATCGGTGCGCCACCTTGGCACGGATATAAACTATGTGGTGCTCGAAAACATATACGACTATCTTAAGGACAAGGTCGAATTTTTCTTCGACTGTCCCGTAACAAGGGTTGTAAAAACCGACGGGGGATTTGAGGTTTGCACGGAAAAGGATACGTTCACCTGCGAAAAGTGCATAATTTCGGTAGGAAGAAGCGGCAGCAAGTGGATGGAAAAGGTATGCTCCGAGCTTGGAATTGAAACAAATTCCAACCGAGTTGATATAGGCGTGCGTGTAGAGCTGCCCGCCGAGGTTTTCTCGCATCTGACAGATGAGCTTTATGAGAGCAAGATAGTTTACCGCACCGAAAAATACGCAGACAAGGTACGTACCTTCTGTATGAACCCCAAGGGTGCTGTTGTTAATGAAAACACCAACGGAATTATAACGGTAAACGGACACAGCTACGAGGACCCCGAAAAGCAGACAGAGAACACAAATTTTGCCCTCCTGGTGGCGAAGCATTTTTCCGAGCCGTTTAAGGACTCAAACGGATACGGTGAATCAATTGCACGCCTTAGCAATATGCTCGGCGGCGGAGTTATAGTTCAGCGCTTTGGCGACCTCATTCAGGGACGCCGTTCAACTCCGAGCAGAATAGAGGAGGCGTTTATCACGCCCACTCTCAAGGCAACGCCGGGAGATTTGAGCCTCGTGCTTCCCAAACGAATACTTGACGGAATAATCGAGATGATTTACGCCCTTGATAAGATAGCGCCCGGAACGGCAAACGACGACACACTCCTTTACGGCGTTGAGGTTAAATTCTACAATATGGAGGTTGACGTTGACGAAAACCTCGAGTCCTGTCACAAGGGACTGTACGTCATAGGCGACGGCAGCGGAATCACCCATTCCCTCTCGCACGCCTCTGCAAGCGGTGTCTACGTCGCCCGCAAAATCGCAGCAAATTAACAGAATTGCCTTCAATAAAAAGGATGAAATTCTATGAAAATTCGGAAGCAGTCTTACGGAAACGCTAACTTGGTAGAAAAAAACATCGAACGAATTCGCAAGCAAAGAGGCTTCAAGCAAAAGGATTTTATAGCTCGGATGCAGATAATGGGCTGTGATATAAATCCGACCAGCTACTCTAAGCTTGAAGGACAAGTCAGAAGCGCCACTGACAAAGAAATTTTTGTGATTGCTAAAATTCTTGGAGTATCAATGGAGGAATTGTTTTTCTCAGAGATTTCGCACTGAGAATTCAGCAAATTGGGATAAAATTAAAGTCACAGATTTTATTCACCGCAAGGTAGATAGAAAGAACAGGTGCTTTTTGAAAAATCTTAGCAAAAACTTTTGCAAAGAAAAATAAAGGCGTGGCACAAAAAGTGCCTCGCCTTTATTTTTAAACGTATTTAATCGCAGATTTATTGCGTAGGGGCAACCCCTTATTGATTATGACGGGTTTATATTCCCAGCTCCTCGGCTGCGAGGGCAGCGGCGGCGAGCTCAGCATTCTTTATGCTGTTTGCCTTAGCCGTTTTGTATTCCTTACCGTCAAGCAAAAGCGCACGGAAGTAGGTTCTGTCGTGGTCCGGGCCCTTGCACCCCTTGTCAAGATAGGAGAACGGCAGCTTTCTTGCCTGCGCATATTCCTGAATTATGTTTTTGGGGTTTTTCTTATAGTTCTTTTTCAGAAATTGCTCGGTGTCGAGCATACGCACAACGGCATTTCGAGCCACCTCGAAATCCCTGCCGCTGTCAATGAATATAGCGCCGATTATACTCTCAAAAAGGTCCTCCATTACAGAGGGCTGTCTGCTGATACTCTCACGCTTATCACCCTCGCCGAGCAAAAAGTATTTGTATAGCCCCAGCTCGTCAATGCGGCTTGAAAGCATACGCTTGTCACTCAGATTGCTTTTGATGACCGTGAGCGCTCCCTCGTCGAGCATTGAGTGCATACCCCTTTCGTCAACTGACGAATACTTGCCCGTCATTTCATAAATGACCGAGCAGCCGAGCACGCTGTCACCGAGAAATTCCAAAACCTCGTTGCACTCACATTCGGTATCACCCGCCTGCCTTTTTTCATTACAGTAGGAGCGCCGTGTGAATGCCTGAATCAGCAGAGATTTATTTTTGAAGGTATAGCCGATAGCCTTTTCTATCGCCACAATGTCGGCCTTGTTCATACGCCTTCCTTTTCCTTTATGTATTTATCAATGGCAGCTGCTGCCTTTTTGCCTGCGCCCATAGCGAGAATTACCGTTGCGGCGCCTGTTACGGCATCTCCGCCTGCGTATATTCCCGTGCGTGAGGTGAGTCCGTCGCTGTCGGCGATTATACCGCCCCATCTCTCGGTTTCAAGACCCTCTGTTGTGGATTTAATCAGGGGGTTAGGGGACGTACCGAGTGCCATAATTACGCAGTCGAGCTCTATTTCAAATTCGCTGCCTGCCTTTTCAACAGGACGGCACCTGCCCGATTCGTCAGGCTCGCCGAGCTCCATTTCAACGCATCTCATAGCACGGACAAAGCCGTTTTGCGGGTCACGTCTATCCTCCTTATTCTCATATCCGAGAATTTCTACGGGGTTTGTGAGGAGCTTGAATATGATACCCTCCTCCTTTGCGTGCTCGATCTCCTCGGCACGTGCGGGAAGCTCGCTCTCGCCACGGCGGTATACTATGTAAACCTCAGCGCCCAGTCGCTTTGCGCATCTCGCCGCATCCATAGCGACGTTGCCGCCTCCGACAACCGCCACACGGTGTGCGTGCATTATGGGAGTCGCGCTGTTATCCTTATAGGATTTCATGAGGTTAATTCTCGTCAGAAATTCGTTTGCGGAGTAAACACCCTTCAGATTTTCACCGGGTATTCTCATAAACTTGGGAAGTCCTGCGCCCGATGCGATGAACACCGCCTCAAAGCCCATATCGGTCATCAGCTCGTCAATCGAGAGTATTCTGCCGATTACCATATTGGTTTCGATTTTTACACCCATAGCGGCAAGTCCCGCAATCTCACGGGAAACGATGCTCTTGGGCAAACGGAATTCGGGTATTCCGTAAACGAGAACTCCGCCTGCAACGTGCAGAGCCTCGTAAACCGTGACATCATAGCCCAGACGGGCGAGGTCACCAGCACAGGTAAGACCCGCAGGACCAGAGCCGATTATCGCTACCTTGTGTCCGTTTTTCTCTATTTTCTGTTCCTTGATTTCGGTGTGGGCGTTGTGATAGTCGGCAACGAAGCGCTCCAGCCTGCCTATTGCAACAGGCTCGCCCTTTTTGCCTCGCACGCACCTCTGCTCACACTGGCTCTCCTGAGGGCATACACGTCCGCAGACGGCTGGCAGAGATGAGGATTTTGAGATTATCTCAAACGCCTCCTCGAATTTACCCTCGGCAACCCTCTCGATAAAGGCGGGTATATCTATCATTACGGGACAGCCCGATACACAGGGCTTTGTCTTGCAGTTAAGGCAACGCTTCGCCTCGTCTATTGCAGTCTCTTCGGTGTATCCGAGTGTTACCTCGTCAAAATTTTTATTTCTTACGTCGGGTGCCTGAGCGGGCATCTCGTTCTTTTTAAGTGAAAGGTTTGGCATTATTTTACCTCCTTCTTAAAGAGATTACAGGTCGCCTCGTATGCGTGGCGCTCGAAATCCCTGTACATTGACGAGCGTGATATAGCCTCGTCAAAGTCAATCTCGTGTGCGTCAAACTCGGGTCCGTCAACGCACGCAAAAACGGTTTTTCCGCCTACACTCAAGCGACAGCCGCCGCACATACCCGTTCCGTCAATCATGACGGGGTTCATTGAGGCAACCGTTTTTATGCCGTACTGCTTTGTCAAGAGAGACACGAATTTCATCATTATAAGCGGACCGATAGTTATAACCTCGTCGTAGCTCTCGCCGCTCTCTATGAGCTTTTTGAGGGCGTCGGTAACAAGTCCCTTTTCTCCCGCCGAGCCGTCATCGCTCATGAGCACGAATTTGTCGGAAACGGCACGGAATTCATCCTCGAGTATCACGAGCTCCTTTGAGCGGAAGCCCACTATCGAGTGCACCTCACAGCCCAGCGAATGCAGCTTCTTTGCTACGGGATATGCAATTGCAGAGCCGATGCCTCCGCCGACAACCGCAACCTTTTTAAGTCCGTCTGTGTGAGTTTTTCTGCCGAGCGGTCCGACGAAATCATGAATAAAATCACCTTCGTTCAGATGATTTAGCTTCTCGGTCGTAGCGCCTACCACCTGAAAAATTATAGTAACCCAGCCCTCGTTTCTGTCAAAATCCGCTATGGTCAGAGGTATTCTCTCTCCGTCCTCATCGGTTCTGAGTATTATAAACTGTCCGGGCTCAGCCTTTTTCGCTATCAGGGGAGCCTCGATATTCATACGGGTAACCGTAGGGTTCAGAATTTCCTTTTTTAAAATACGAAACATATTTTCTCCTGTTATCAAAATGCACCGTGTTTTTCACGGCGCATTTCTGTTTTGTCGGCTTACGCCGTTTTCATGGTAAGACCTATGTCTGAAAGTGCAGAAATTACGGCATCAACGTTCTCGCTAACCTCTGCCTTAGAGAGCGTTCTCTCTGCGCTGACAAAGGTGAATCTGACGGTAAGGCTCGAATTTCCGTCCTCCGACTCATATACGTCAACTGCCTTGACCGAGCCGAGCAAATCACCGCCCGCATCCTTTGCAAGCGAGCAAACCTTAGCAAAATCAACCTTTTCAATATCTGCCGTGAAGGAAAGGTCGATGTCGATTGCAGGGAACTTTGAGGGCTCAGAGTATGAAATATCAGCCGCCGCTACACCCGAGAGGGTGTCCATATCTATCTCTGCATAAACGAGCGCAGCCTTTTTATCAATTTTGCCTGCCGTCTGGGGATGGACTGTGCCGAATACGCCTATAACGTCATCGCCAACCGCTACCGAGTAGGTGTTTCTCGGATGCTGCCAGTTGAATTTGGTCTCAGCGTCAAGATAGCACGCATCCTTATGCTTAATATCGGTTACGATATGAGTGATAATATCACGTGCACGGAGGAAGAGTACCTCCTCGGATGCCGTACGTGATGAGAGCACGAACGAGAGCTTCTTGCGCTCAACGCAAAGCCCATCAGCGCCGTATCCCTCAACAACCTCTCCTACCTCGAAAATTCCGTAATCGTCGGAAAATCCACGGTTTTCGGAAACAAACGTCAGTATAGTAGGAACGATTGACGCACGCAGGGTAGCGTGATCGGGGGTCTGCGCATTTATCAGCCTCGGATTTTCGGGGACGTCTATCTTTAATTCCTTGTACTTAGCGGCATCGCACCAAATATAGGAATGAACCTCGTTCAGGTTATAGCGCTGTACTAAAATATCCTTTGCACGGTTAACGTCAGTCTTGATAGCCTCTTTCCTTACAGGGAACAGGGGGCTGAGCGTGGTTTCAATCTTGAAGTTGTCGTAGCCGTATATACGGGTTATTTCCTCAATCAGGTCAGCCTTTATGGTAACGTCCTTTGTTGCACGCCACGAGGGCACGTCCACAGTAAACACCTCGCCGTTCTGCGAAACGCCGAAGCCGAGCGCTATGAGCGTTTTAACGATTTCCTCATCGGAAATTTCTATACCCGTGTACTTGTTTATATAGGGCTTATCAATATCAATTGTGATTTTTTCGTAGTGACGGGGGTATCTGTCTGTCATTTTAGATGCAACCCTCGCCTCGGGAGCTATATCAAGGAGCAGCTTTATAAATCTCTTGGTAGCCGTTTCGGTGAGCTCGGGGTCGAGAATCTTCTCGTATCTCATGCTCGCATCGGTACGGAGACCTATCCTTGACGAGGTCTTTCTGATTGACACTCCGTCAAAGTTTGCGCTCTCGAGCAAGAGCGAGTCGGTGTCATCCTCGATTTCGCTGTCAAGACCGCCCATAATTCCCGCAATTGCGCTGGGGGTGTTGTTTGTGCATATCATGAGAGTATTCTCGTCGATGTGGCGCTCGTTGCCGTCAAGAGTTGTGAAGGTGAAGGGAGTATCAAATCTCTTAACCTCGATAGACTGAACCTTACGCATATCGAATGCGTGCATAGGCTGTCCAAGCTCGAGCATTACGTAGTTGGTGAGGTCAGCGAGCAGATTTATCGAACGGGAGCCGCAGTAATAGAGGCGTATTCTCATATTGACGGGGCTTACGTTATGCTTTATGTTCTCCGCCTTGATACCGATATAACGGTAGCATAGTCTCGTTTCCTCGATTTTTATATCTATCTCGGGCAGATTGTCATATACCGAGAGGTCCGCCGCTTCAATGGGGCGAAGCTGTCTTTCCGCAAGCGTTGCAAACTCACGTGCAATGCCGTAGTGTCCCCACAAATCGGGGCGGTTGGTGAGGGATTTATTATCCACCTCGAAAATTATATCGTCTATCTGATATGCGTCCTTTATATCGGTGCCGAGAGGGATATCGTCGGTTATCTCCCAGAGCCCCGAATTGTCGGCGCTGATGCCGAGCTCCGCCTCGGAGCAGCACATACCGTGGGAAACAAAGCCCGCAACTGTAGCCGCAGATATGGGATGGCCCGATACGGAGCCGCCCTCGGTTGCAAATGCAACCCTCATACCCTCACGGACGTTTGGTGCGCCGCATACGCAGTCAACTAAATCCTTGCCCGTATCAACCTTGAGAAGATGGAGCTTCTTTGAATTGGGGTGGTTTTCAACCGACGCTATGCGTGCGACAATTACACCGTAGGTGTCAGCACCCTTCTCGAACACCTCCTCAACCTCGGCGGTCGAGAGGGTGAATCTGTGAATGAGCTGCTTTTTATCAATACCGTCAAGATCAACGAAGTCGCTGATCCAGTTCATAGAAATATACATTTAGTTAATCTCCTCAGTTGTTTTTGAATTGCGACAGAGCTTTAAGATTTCCCGAATTGAAATCACGGATATCCTTAACGCCGTATTTCATCATTGCAAGACGGGTGAGTCCAAGACCGAAGGCAAAGCCTGTGTACTCCTCAGGATCGATGCCGCCCTCACGCAGAACGTTGGGGTGTATCATACCGCAGGGGCACAGCTCAAGCCAGCCCGAGTTCTTACAGGAAGGGCAGCCCGTGCCGCCGCATATCTGGCAGTTTATGTCCAGCTCAAAGCCCGGCTCGGTGAACGGGAAGAATCCGGGGCGCAGACGAACTGTTACGTCACGCTGGAAAACCTCGCTGAGCATGGTCTTCATAAAATAGATGAGGTTGGAGATTGATATACTCTTATCTATCATCATTCCTTCCATCTGGAAGAAGGTGTTTTCGTGGCACGCATCGGTTGACTCGTTGCGGAAGCATCTGCCCGGGAATATCGCACGCAGGGGTGCGCCGTATTTTCTCATAATGAAATTCTGTGCCGCCGAGGTCTGCGTTTTGAGCAGCTGACCGTTTTCGATATAGTAGGTATCCTGCATATCTCTTGCAGGGTGGTCCTTCGGCACGTTTACCGCCTCAAAGCAACTGTAATCGTCAACAATCTCAGGGTAGTCCTCAACGGTAAAGCCCATGCTGTCAAATATTCCCTCAAGCTCACGCTGAATGAGGGTAATCGGGTGGTATGAGCCGCTCTTTGCGTTGGATGGGATTGTGGGGTTGTACTTCTTTGCGCTCCTTATTGCGCCGAGAAGTGCCTCCTCCTCTATGCTCTTAGCCTTGTCCGCTATGCCCGCCTCGACCTCGTTTTTGAGGGCGTTAATGAGCTGACCCGCCTCCTTCTTGTCCTCGTTTGGCACGTCACGCAGACCCTTGAGCAGGTCGGTTATGTATCCCTTCTTTCCGAGGAAGGCTATACGGATAGCTTCAAGCAGCTCAGCGCTGTCAGCATTCGCTATTTCTGCAATGAATTGCTCCTTGAGACTTGAGATTTTTTCTTTCATATTACAGTCCTTTCGAGTAAACGAATTTGTCTAATTAAATATTATATATAATTACGCACGAAATGTCAATAAAAAATTATTGGTTTTTCTTCAAAATTTCGCATATTTTCTTTTCTGCGTCCTCGGTTACGTATTCAAAAACAGGCTTGCCGATTCTTAACATCTCACGCACAACGGTTGAGCTGATTCTCGAATTTTGAGCATCGCACGCAAGCATTACCGTATCAACGCCCGACAGAGTGCGGTTGGCATCGCCCATCTCAACCTCGTACTGACAGTCGAGAGGGGAGCGTATCCCTCTGACTATAACGTCGATGTTGTTTTTGAGAACGTAATCGGCAACAGTGCCCTCGTATGCGTCGGCAACAGCGCCGTCTATGTCCGAGATAGACGAGCGTATTATTTCGAGTCGCTCGTCAAGGGTAAACATCCCCTTTTTCTCGCTGTTTGCAAACGCAACCACGTATACCTCGTCAAAGAGCCTTGCCGCACGTCTCACTATGTCCACGTGCCCCTTGGTTATGGGGTCAAAGCTACCCGAAAAAAGAGCCTTTTTCATTGTGTATCCTCCTTGTAAACAAGAATGGTGACGAATGCACGTCCGTATCTTTTCTGCTTGATAATTTCAAAGTGAGAGAGAAGCTCCGCCTTGTCACCCAGGGGGTTATCCTCCTCGCTCTCCACAACGATTATACAGCCGTCGTTTGCCAGTGAGTGAGCGAGAATTCTCTCAACTGCATCGGCAGCGCATCTTGCGCTATACGGGGGGTCTATGAAGATAAGGTCGTATTTATCCTTGCCCGCCGCCTTTCGCAGATAATTGCGAAAGTCGCTGATAAGGAAGCGTGAGCAGTCGAAAAATCCCGTCTTTTTTGCATTTTTCTTGATTATGTCCATAGCCTCGGGAGAGGAGTCTATAAACATAGCCCTCGCAGCGCCTCTCGACATAGCCTCCAGAGCCATCTGTCCGCTGCCTGCGAACAAATCGAGCACAGCCCTGCCTTGCAGGTCGAACTGTATGGCGGAAAAGACCGCCTCCTTTACCTTTTCTGCGGTGGGACGGGTGTTTTCGCCCTCGAGCGTTTCGAGGCGCACACCTCTCGCCTTACCCGTTATTATCCTCATCATTGACCAAAATCTCCTTATCGGATTTGAAATATTCTGCTATGTTATGCGCATCGGGAGCAGACAGCCCCGAGAGTAGCAGCTCCTGTTCGCTCATTTCCGCAATACGCTTTATCGAGCCGAAGCGCAGAAGCAGCTTCTTCGCCTTGATTTTTCCTATTCCCGCTATGTCCTCGAGGCGGGAGCGGCGCATATCTCTCCTCTTTGCATTGTGCATAGAGGTTACCGTGTAACGGTGAACCTCCTCCTGAATTTTATAGAGCATAACGAATACCGAATTTTCGTGGGCTATGCCGATGTCGTTTTCTCCGTCGGTCAGCTCACGTGTCTTGTGATAATCGTCCTTTACCATTCCAAACAGGGGGATATGTCCGTAGCCGAGAGAATTTATCACCTCACGCACGGCGTTTACGTGCCCCTTTCCGCCGTCAAGAAGAATGAGGTCGGGCTCCTCCCCAAGAGAAGGTGAGCCGTCGCCTATGTGCGACAGGCGGCGTGAAATCGCCTCTCTCATAGAGGCGTAGTCGTCGGTTCCGTCTATGTCGGTTATTTTGAAGCGTCGGTAGTCGGATTTCTTGAACGCTCCGTTTTCAAAAACTATCATACCCGCCGTGATATGCTCGGTTCCGAGGTTTGATATGTCGTACGCCTCTATCCTCTCGGGCAGCGCCTCGAGCGAGCAGAGGGATGCCAGCCGAGCCAGCGTCATATCTGCCTTTTCACTGTCGGACACGTGCTTATCAGCCCTCTCACGTGCGTTTGCGAGCGCCATATCGCACAGCGAGCGCAGAGCACCTCTCTGCGGTATCCGTATCTCTGTTTTTTTGCCGAGCGTTGCCGTAAAATCGGAGAGCAGGGATAATGCCTCATCCTCGATTTTGCCTGCGAGGGCGATTTTTGGCGGCACCGTATTTGTCGTATAATAGTTAAACATAAAGGAAACGAGCGCCGCATCGTCGAGCAGCTCAGCCTTCGGGAACAAAAAGTCGTTTTTTGAATTGAGAGCTCCGTCCCGTACCGATAAAACGGTGATTACACCGCAGAAATCGCAGGTGTAAACAGCCCATATATCAACAAGGCTGTCGGTGTCGATTATAACCTTCTGCTTTTCCTTGAGCAGCTTCAGCGAGCTTAGCGTATCACGCAGGCGAGCCGCCTCCTCAAAACGCTCCTCCTCTGCCGCCGCATACATTTCCTTGGTGAGCAGCTCCGAGGTCTTTTTTATATTTCCCGACAGCACGTGGCGCGCGCTGTCTATGTGGCGCAAATATTCCTTCTGAGATATTTCTCCCGTGCAGGGTGCCATACATCTGCCCATCTGCCTGTATATGCAGGGACGCTCCTTGCCTATATCACGGGGGAAGCTGCGCTTGCAGGTCGGCAGCTTGAAAATCTTCTGCACGGTTTCTATGGCATCGTACACAATGCCCGTTCCCGAATACGGACCGAGGTAGGTTGCGCCATCGTCACGCCTCTCCCGTGACATAATGATTTTCGGAAACGGCTCGTCGGTTATTTTGATATACGGGTAGGATTTTGAATCCTTTAAGTTTATGTTGTACTTAGGTGTATGCTTTTTTATCAGAGTGTTTTCGAGCGTCAGAGCCTCTATCTCGGTTTTGCATATTATAGTGTCAAAATCACGGACCTGACTGACCATTCTCTGCGTTTTGATTCCGTGCTCAGTATCAATAAAATAAGAGCTGACACGGTTTTTGAGCTTTTTTGATTTTCCGACGTAGATTATACTGCCCGCCTCGTTTTTCATAAGATAAACGCCGGGCAAAAGCGGTAGTGCCGCCGCCTTCTCCTTAAGATATTCAATTTTTGGGTTGTTAATCATACGCCGCCTCCCAAAAACCTCCGTATATAAGTAAGAGATTTGGACACAGAATGTACAAATCTCTCAAAAACTATAAAATTATCCTTGTGTGTCCGCCGTGCCTCAAAGAGCCTCGAGGTCGGAGTCGATGAGCTCTGAGAGCCCCTCTATTGCGCTGTTTTCGTCAGAACCGTCGGCAATGAGTGTAATCGTCGTTCCCTTTACTATTCCGAGTGACAAAACACCGAGCAGGCTCTTTGCATTCACTCTGCGGTCCTCCTTCTCAATCCAGACAGAGCAATTGTAGGAATTTGCCTTCTGAATGAAAAAGGTTGCAGGACGGGCGTGCAAGCCTATTGAATTCTGTATCGTAACGTTGCGAGATATCATAAAACTCTCCTGTTGTTTAACGTTTTCGCAAAAACAAAAACTTTTTTATTCATTATATCAAATAGTCGGTACAAAATCAAGAGGTTTTTGGAAATTTGTTGTGTTTTGGGGTAAAAAGACGCACTTTTTCGACATTTTATTGCATTTTTACCGACAAAACGTATGCGTTACATTCGATTTTCTGCCCGTACACCGACAGAAACTGATTGGGCGCTATGTGCGTTTTGCCACCGAGAAAAAAGCCGCCCTCGGTATAGCTGCCCTTGCAAAGCGCTGTGCAACGCACGGTATACCTGTCGGCAGATTCGTAATATCTGACAGAGCCGTCCTTATCGGAATAGCGGCGCATCTGGGGGCGCACCTCAATTTCGGATATGCTTCCGAGCACGGCGCCGTTTGTTTTCAGTATCAGGGTGTCGCCTACGGCAAGAGCGTCGGTTGACTCTTCGAGCAGTCCTGAAATTTCCAGCTCAATCACCCCTGTGTCAGAGGCGCCGATTTGCCTTGACTGCGACACGTAGTATCTGAGAAAAAGAGTGGAAAAGCCTATTATTGCAACCAGAATAAGCATAACGTCAAAATATCTGCCACGCCTACGCCTCATTCTGCACCTCACTAATCCTCACACATTCTGCCGTAGCGGTAAAATCGGGGAAACGCAGATACATAACACGCCCGATTTTGAGGTTGTATCCGCCAACCGTTATATCGGTTTCTCCTATATCCGCCATTGCGGTGACGGTGACGTAAATATCCACGTATCCGTCTATTTTTTCGGTGGACGGTATTCCGTCGGTTAACCTTTCAACCGTTGACGGATGCACGCTAACCTGTCCGGCGTGCCCGATACTGCGCTTTCCCACCGAATCTATAACCTCGTCCCCCTCGGATATGAAGCGGGACATATCCTCTCTGACCTCCGCTATGCGTACGGTATATTCTATTTTTGAGCTGTCATCAGTCCTTTTGCCCTTGACGAGCCTGACGAATGAGCTTATCAAGAGCGACACCGCCAAAATAACGGCGAGCAGGATAAAAAAATCTATAACCGCTCTTCTTTCAATTTTCTCTTTCATAATTTCCCTCGTACCAAAAAGGGCATACCCCCTGTGCTTTTTGCGGTAAAAAAGCAGTCGCTTTACTATGCAAAACGACTGCTGAATTATTGAAATGTCATATTGAAGAGTCTACTTTTAATTGCTTTGACTGAGCATTGTGCTCGGCGTCGGCGGTAATGCTTTGCTCCTTTGTAAAGCGCCGTGCGGCGGTACATATTCCTATCGCAACGAAGAACAGGAAAAACAGCCGTCTGTCATACCATATATAATCGGTTGCACCGAAAACTATCAGCGCCATAACCGATATAAACGAGGCGTACCTTGCGTAGCGGATACTGGCGAGCTTGAGGTCGGGGAGCTTTGAGGTATTCATCTGAACGAACACGAACAAAAGCAGAATGAATACGGTTATGCCGAAAATTCCCGTCTCAACGAAGCATTGCAAAAATATGTTGTGCAGATGAATTGCGCTTTCTGCGCCTGCCGTTGCGTAGTCGGGATATACCGAGGCAAATGACGAGCTGCCGCCTCCTATACCGATAAACAGGTAATCGGAAATCATGCGGATAGCCCCCTGCCATATCTGTATTCTGTAGCTGACCGAGGTGTCAAACGCACTCGAAAAAATCGAGTCGAAGCGAGTGAGTATAAAGCTCGGGAGCAGAAGAATTATATACGGCACAATTGCAAATGCGACTATTATTCTGCGCATTCCCCTTCTGCGCTTGAAGAAGAGCATTGCCACAACCGAGAATATGAGTGCAAGATAGCCCGCCCTTGATTGCGTGAGACCTATTGCGGCGATAACGGCAACGAGGTTGAAGAGCCTCGGTATCAGAGCGATAGGACGCACGGATTTGTTTATCTCACCGATAACGAACGGCAGGGTGAAGATGAGGTACATTGCCAGAACGTTTGAGTTTGAAAACAGCGATACGATGCGTCCGTTTTCAGTACCGAAGATAGCTGTATCAAGCCAGCGCACCTCGGCTCTGCCTGTAAAAAATTCAACTATTCCGACAGCCGAAACGATGAATGCGGACAGCGATATTACCTTACATATCGAAACGAGATTTCGCTCGGATTTGAGCAGGTTAGCGGCGAGGAAATATCCGCACAAAAGAACGAGAAGAATGATGGATTCCCCGAACGCAGGCTCGCCGCCTATCGAGGTTATGCCCGAAAGGAAATATATAATGGCGAACATCAGCACGTAAAAATCTATCGGCTCGAAGGCGAAACTTCTCTTTCTCAGCATGAGCTTGCGCAGGTAGCACAGACCGCACAGTCCCGTCAGTACGGCTATCGGCAATGTCTTACGGGCGAAAAATACCGTAAACGGCAGAATCAGCACCGTGAAGTTAAAGCAGAACTCGGGAGACGAGAATGAGAGTAGAAGAAATATGAATACAAGGACAACCAACCACACAATATGCGCCGAAACAAATACCGTGAACAGTCCGAGCAGAGCGCCCATAACCGAGAAAATTGCGGCGTACAGAGCCCTTGTGCGCACAGGCGTATGAGCCTCGGTGTCGGTTAGCCTGTATCCCAAAAAGCTGACGAACACAGCCCGTATGACACGGCTCTCCGAGAACGCTCCCGATAGCGAGCGGTCCGAGGTTACGAGGAAGGTTGCGAGTATCATTGCGCACATTCCGTAGATAAAGTAGAAAATGTTGACGGTGGTTGAAAAATCAATTACCGCAAAATCAAATATATACAAAGCAGAGCTGACTATTGCGTATGCGACCAGCATAATACCGTAGTATTTTGCGCTGAGCGACAGAAGCCTGTATATAGTATTCTGCATAATCTTAGAAATTATGCCGTTGTCAAGCATATAGAAGAAGCGAGTTGCGCCTTTCGGCTGCTCGTGCCTGTCTACAGCCTTTCCAACCGAGCTCTCGGCAAGAGCATTTGCTTGCTTATCATAGCCGAACAAAAATCTTCCGAGTGAGCTGCCACGTATCTCCTCTCGCACCGAGGAGAGCTTTCTCCTTATGGGGGACCTTTTAGGGTGTGCAGCGCCCGTGTCCGAGCCGTCGCCCGAGCCGACACCGTTATCGGCGTTTTCCTGCGAGCTGTCGGTGCTGTCGGAGCTGACGGATTTGAGGTATTCCTCAAAATCACGCTGCTTTTTGTTTCTGGCAGCGAGATTGCTCTCTATATCACTGTATTCCAGAGGCTCCTCTATCACGGGAACATCTGAAATATCTTCAAGAAAATCCGAGGTATCGCCGTTATCTGTCCTCATGGAAGTCTCCTTATCTCTTTTTCTTTTCCTTTGGGGGATTGTTTTTTATGTATTCCTCATACATATCGGGGCGGCGCTCACGTGTCAGCTCGAGCGAGCGCTCGTGCCGCCACTCGGCAATTTTTGCATGGTTTCCCGATATTAGAACGTCGGGCACCTTTTTGCCCATAAACTCATAGGGTCTTGTATATTGCGGGTATTCGAGCAGCCCTGCGGATATGCTCTCGTCCTCATAGCACTGTGCGTCTGGCAAAACGCCCTCAACCATTCTCGAAATGCAATCCACGAGAACGCAGGCAGGCAATTCTCCGCCGCTGAGCACGTAGTCTCCTATGGATATTTCCTCATCGACTATCTCGTCGATAATCCTCTGGTCGATGCCCTCATAGTGACCGCAAAGAATTATTATATCATCATACTCACATAGCTCCTTTGCCCTTGTCTGGGTGAGAACTCTGCCCTTCGGTGACATATATATCACTCTCGTTTTTGCGTCGCTTGGAACGGTGGATAAAATTGCCTTGTAGCACTCGTAAATCGGGTCGGTTGCCATCAGCATACCCATGCCGCCGCCGTAGGGGGTGTCATCAACGCTCTTGTGCTTGTTGAAGGCATAGTCACGTATGTTGTGAGTATTTATTTCGAGGATTTCGTTTTTCTGCGCCCTGCCGATTATGCTTGAATCCAGCATCCCCCTCACCGCATCGGGGAAAAGGGTCATTATATCAAATCTCATCGAAAAAGCCGGGTATAGGGCGAATGAATACGCCTCGCTCTATATCAATCTCCTTTATAAATTCCTTGACAGCGGGGAAAAGCACGTCGCCGCTATCGGTGCGCACCGTGTAGATGTACGATGCAGGCGACTGTTGAACGTCGGTCACCCTGCCGTATACACGGCCCGTGTCGGCGTCAATTACGGAAAGCCCGATTATGTCGGCAAGGAATACCTCGCCCTCGCCCCTCGGAACGCTGTCCCTGTCGGCGTAAACGGTTTTTGTCTTCAAAGCCTCTGCCTTTTCAACCGTGTCGATGCCGTCGAGCGTGGCTATAACCGTATCCTTATATACCGATGCCTTGATTATCTTGTGCGGCTCGTATCCACCTGCAATTTTCAGGTAAATACAGGGCAGCTTTGCCAGCACCGAGGGGCTGTTGCAGTAGGATTCGAGCTTCACCGCACCCCTGACACCGTGTGTATTTATTATTTTACCGCATTCAAGGTATAAGTCCTTCATAAAATCTCCGTAAAGTCCGAATCAAAGCTGTATCTACGCCTTTTAGAGCCACACTCACGCCTTAGAGCCACACTCACGCCTTAGAGCTGCACTTGCGCCTTTTTAGAATCGGATATGCATCTTTATTTTATTAGTATAGCACATATTTTTAAAAAATTCAACCCCCTTATTATATGCGCAGGTTTGGAACTGTTACCCTCTCTCCCGACACACGAGGGATTCATATACGTCCGTGTATTCTTCTGCCATTCTATCGGGGGTGAAATGCGAGAGGTAGCGTGCCCTTGCGCCTGCCGAGAGTGAGTCCAAGCGGTGGGGATTTTCTTTAAGCGACAGAATGGCATCTGCAAGCGCCCCTGCATCCCTTGCAGGAAATATTATGCCGCTTCCCTCGTCTATCATATCTGGGTTGCCGCCGAAATCGCTGACAATACAGGGAACTCCGAGGCTCATTGCCTCGGATAGGGCAAGGCAGGAGGTTTCCGTGCCAAAGGAGGCGCTTATCACAACGTCAAAAATGTTGAGGTATCTGTATACGTCCTGGCAAAAGCCTAAGAAACGCACACAGTCAACCCCCTGTGCATAATCTCGCAGCTCACTCTCCGCAGAGCCACTGCCAAGAAAGAAAAATTTTATCCCCCTGTCGCACAAGAGCCTTGCGGCATCAATAACCGTTTTGTGTCCCTTGTATTCTTCAAGTCGAGCTATCATTCCTACGCATAGCTCCCCACGCCTTATACCAAGGCTCTCTTTGAGCGCCCTCTTTTCATTCTCGCCAATTTCCTTTTGCGGAAGCGATGCGTTTATTATTACACGGATTTTGCTTTCATCAACGCCCATTGAGAGCAGATTTTCCTTTGCCGCCTCTGCCGTTGCGATGCAAAAATCGGTATATTTTCCGTAAACTCTCGAATTTATCTGCCGAAACGGAAATTTGTTCATAATCTTAGGCTCGAATGCGCAATGCCGTGTCATGACGGTTGTTTTGCCGAGCATTTTCGCTCCTATACGTGCAGAGGTTGCACCGTGAGTGTGAACTATATCGCACGGGATTTTTGAAATCGCTTTTTTATACTTGAAAATGTCGGGAATATGCAGAGAGCTATCTCCCTTCACGTTTGTTTCATAAACGGGGCATAGCGGCGAGAGGATGGGTGCGAGGGCACTCCCCTTCGGTAGCAATACCGCCGAGGATATTACCTCTTTATCAAGCGATAAAAGCAGATTTTTTAGCAAAATTCCCGCCCCTCCGATATTTGTGTCGGTGATTATATGAAGAACTTTTATCATAAAAACCTCTTTTGCAAATGTAAACATATATTTACATTTAACCGTTTTAACCCTGTTTTTTAGAACAAAAATGGCGCAAAACCGCAAAAACATTCCGAAAAACGGAGCAAATGCAGTATTGCACCCTTTATTTTAGCTTGACCTGTTTTGACTTTCAGGGCTTTGTGCTATTTTTTGCGTTTTTGCCTGAAATATTCACCGAGTATGCCCTTACATTCATCGGAAAGGCAACCGCCCTCGCTCACTACCCTGTGATTGAGCCTTAACTCGCTTGCATTTATGACAGAGCCAAAGCCACCCGACTTCTCATCGTATGCGCCGAATACGACACGGTTAATTCTCGCATTGACAATTGCCCCTGCACACATTATGCACGGCTCGAGAGTAACGTAGAGCGTGCAGTCGGGCAGACGCCAGCCGCCGAGCGTGCGGCACGCATTCTCTATTGCGATAATTTCCGCATGCTTTGTTGCGCATTTTTCGGTTTCCCTCATATTGTGAGCCGAGGCTATTATTTCCTCGTTATGCACTATGAGTGCGCCGACAGGCACCTCGTCGAGCTCTGCCGCCTGCTTTGCAAGGGAGAGGCACTTTTTCATATATTCAACGTCCTTTTCGTCTATCACGGTACGGCAACGCTCCTTTTCGGTATTTTACAGTTAAATGATACCGCAAAAGCGAGGAATAGTCAAGAAAAAGATTGACACAAACTTATGTTTATGTTAAAATAACAAAAAAACACGGAGAAAGAAATATGAAGACACTTGAATTCCAGGCTAAGGGTGAGGAATACGGCTACTTAGTATATCTTCCCAACAATTACGACGAAAATAAGCTATATCCCCTCATAGTTTCCCTGCACGGTGCAGGCGAGCGAGGAAACGGCAGCAGCGAATTGCGTGTTCTTGAAAAGATAGGCTATTCCAGATATTTTAAGGAAGGGCTTTTAGAGGTGGATGCGATAGTTGTAACGCCCCAGTGCCCCCAGGGAACAGTATGGAATCAGCACGTATTCAAGGTAAAGGCATTCATTGATAAAATCATATCCGAATACAACGTAGACGAAAACAGAGTCAGCCTTACGGGTATGTCCATGGGCGGCTTTGGCACCTGGGAAATGGCAATGACGTTTCCCGATATGTTCTCGGCAATTGCTCCTGTATGCGGCGGCGGTATGGCGTGGAGAGCGCCCGCCCTCAAGGGTATGCCCGTGTGGGCATTCCACGGCGATGCTGACGGAACGGTCAATATCTCCAATTCGGTTGAAATGGTAAATGCGGCGAGGTATTACTCCGCAAACGTAAAATTCACCGTATTCAACGGAGTCGGTCATAACTCCTGGGACGGAGCATATCTCGACACGACGGTGTCCGAGTGGCTGATTTCACACGATAGGCGGATAAGATTTGAAAAGTGAAAAAACGGCAGAGAATTTTCTGTTCTCTGCCGTTTTTTCATAGTGTGCGGCTGCTTTCACTTTTTGCTCTTTTCCTCTTCCTTCTTTTCAGGAGCAGTTGCCAAAAAACTCCCACAACCGTCGCCGTGCTGATTATTGGTAGCGCCCCTAATCGGGTTGAAATTTCCAACAACCATCTCGGTGTGCGCACGGTTGGGGGGTAGTACGACCCTTTTGCCATCTTTTTTATCACCCTTCATAAAATCACCTCGACACTATTTTTTACAAAAAAGCTCGGAGTTATTCACAAATTAAGAAAGACGGAGCATTTTTTGCTCCGCCTTTTTCATTATTTCAAAATTATCTTTTCGTCGGATATAGTTTTGAGAACTCTTTTCGCCATTGACAAAAATCCGATGTCGGTCGGGTGTATTCCGTCAACGGTTGACAATTCTCGGTATTTATCCTCAAACAGCTCGTGACCGTCTATAAAATACACGTTTTTGTCCCCACTCGCAATTGCGCTCTCATAGGTTTCTCTCACTATTGACGTGCGCTCCGCCTTGTCGGGGTGCCTGTCTCTGTCGGGACGTGACATCATAATTATCGGCAGGCTTGGGTGGGCTGCACGGATTTTTTCAAACATAGGCTTATGCGTTTTGCGTAAAAACTCCGCGCTCGGTGCATTGTGGTCGTAATCGTAGACGAATAGGCTCATATCGAGCGATGCTATATAATCGGTTATCGCCGCCTCCCCACGTGCGTTGCCTGAAAAACCGAGGTTGATAAAATCCGAATCGAGCTCGCCTGCAACAATAGCACAGTAGCACGTGCTCGGTCTGGTAGCGGCGCACCCCTGCGTGATTGACGAGCCGTAAAACACAATGGGGGTCTTGTGTGAATACTGACCGCCCTCGGCAATTTTTGCATCGGGGGCAACGCCGATTTCCATACTGTCAACGCTGGAATAGAGGGGCATATAAACTGTTATATCCCTCATGCCGTCCTCTGTGGGTGCGGGTAAAGCAAAGGTCGACATAGCGCAGAATACGGGCTCAACGCTGAAAACAGGTGTAAAACCGTCGTAGCCTATGGGAGGAAACAGCGCACGCTCGTGATAACCGTCGGCGTAAACGTCAAAGCCGAGCGAGCCCGCCATAGCCTCGTGCGGCATTACGCTCGAATGCCCCATTTTTGCTCTCACGGATATGTATGGCGAATCGGTTTTAAAGCGCACACGCCCACCTGTGGTGTTGGCGTGATGAAAATGCGCTCCGTCACTCATACCCTTGGCAACACTCTCGGGGATTCTCCTGAATACAGGCTCGGTCAGAGGCTCGTAAAGTCCGTATATTTTAAACGGAGGCTTGCGCACGTCGTAAAAGACGGTATCCTCTTTCTGACCCTTGGGTATTATGAGATTTTTGTCGGCGGTTGCCGACGAGAGCTTCTTTTCCATAGCAAACACCCCCTTGGTTTTATCCATTTTATCACACCTGTGTGCACAGGTCAATAATTTTTTTCGCTTTTGTTGAATTTATAATTCAAAAATGGTATAATGTTTTAAAGATATACTCGGAGGAGGCTCGTATGGAAACAGAAGAAATACTCAGCAGGTGCGACCACACGCTCCTGTCGCAGAGCGCAACATGGAAGGAAATGAAAGAGGTGTGCGACGACGGAATGAGGTACAAAACCGCATCGGTTTGTATCCCCCCTGCATTTGTAAAAAGGGCGAAGGAGTACGTGGGCGACAGGCTCGCTATATGTACGGTTATCGGCTTTCCCAACGGATACAGCACAACCGAGGTAAAATGCTTTGAGGCGGAAAATGCGGTTGAAAACGGTGCAGACGAGATAGATATGGTTATAAATATTGGTGAGCTTCGTGCCAAAAATACCGAATACGTGGAAAATGAAATAGCGAGGGTTAAAGAGGCGTGCAAGGGCAGAATTTTAAAGGTTATAATTGAGACCTGTCTCCTCACCGATGAGGAGAAAATCGCAATGTGCGAAATCGTCGCACGGGCGGGAGCCGATTATATAAAAACCTCTACAGGCTTTTCGAGCGGCGGCGCAACGAGAGAGGACGTGGCTCTCATGCGTGAGCATACGCCGAGCTATGTAAAGGTAAAGGCGGCGGGCGGAATATCCGACCTTGCCGATGCAATTGATTTCATAGCCCTTGGCGCAGATAGGCTCGGCACGAGCAGAGTGGTCAAGGCGGTAAAAATGCAGACGGAGGCGCAAAATGGAGAAATTAACTCTGATAAAAGCAGCTATTGAGGCGAGAAAAAATGCGTATGCCCCTTATTCGGGCTTTTCTGTGGGTGCGGCGATTTTGTGCGAAAACGGGCAGATTTATACGGGCTGTAACGTGGAAAACAGCGCATACGGGGAAACTCTGTGCGCCGAGCGTGTTGCTTTCGGAAAGGCGATAAGCGAGGGCGAGCGCAGCTTTGTCGCAATAGCAATTGTCGGCGGAAAGGACAGTGTAGATACCCCCTGTATGCCCTGCGGCTCTTGCAGACAGGCTATGGCTGAGCTCTGCAAAAAGGACTTTAAAATCATTCTCAAAAACGGCGACGGGGTGGCACAGTACACCCTCTCCGAGCTTTTGCCCCACGCATTCGGAATTGAGGTGTAAAACAGTGCGTGCCTACGATATTATCAAAAAGAAAAGAGACGGACAGAAGCTTTCCGATGAGGAAATACGGTTTTTCATAAACGGATATACGGTGGGGGAGATTCCCGATTATCAGGCGGCGGCGCTTTGCATGGCTATATATTTCAGAGGAATGGACGGGGCGGAAACGCTCTCGCTCACTCTCGCTATGCGTGATTCGGGCGAGATAACCGATTTGTCGGGCGTTGGCGGCGTGCGTGTTGATAAGCATTCAACGGGCGGCGTGGGTGATAAGACCAGCCTCGTCGTTGCGCCGATAGTGGCATCTCTCGGACTCACCGTTGCGAAGATGAGCGGCAGAGGACTCGGTCATACGGGCGGTACGGTGGATAAGCTCGAATCTATCCCCGGCTTTTGTGTCGATATGCCACGCTCGGAATTCGAGAGAATTGCCAATCAGACGAAAATCGCAATAGTCGGACAGAGCGCCGAGCTTGCCCCTGCGGATAAGCTTTTGTACGCTCTGCGTGACGTGACGGCAACGGTTGACAGTATACCGCTGATAGCGTCGAGCATAATGAGCAAAAAGCTGGCGGCTAACGACGACTGTATAGTCCTCGACGTAAAAACAGGCAGCGGCTCGTTTATGAAAACCGAGGAAAAGAGCCGTGAGCTCGCAAAAACTATGGTTGAAATAGGTAAGGGAGCGGGGAAGAAAACCGTTGCCCTCATTACCGATATGGATAAGCCCCTCGGATATGCAATAGGAAACTCGCTTGAGGTTATCGAGGCGATAGAAACTCTGAAGGGAAACGGTCCTGCGGACCTGCAGGAGCTGTGCATAGCCCTCGCCGCCGAGATGCTCCTCCTTGCCGATAAAGGTGATGAGAGGGAGTGCCGAGAAATGGCGGAGCGTGCGCTCTCTGACGGCTCGGCTCTCGCAAAATTCAAGGAAATGGTAGCGGCGCAGGGCGGTGATGCCTCGGTTGCAGATGACACCTCAAGGCTTCCGACTGCTCCCTATTCACTTGATGTAATGAGCGAGCGTGACGGCTATATATCCGAGGTGGATACCGAGGGATACGGTCTTTGCGCTCTTGCGCTTGGCGCAGGAAGGAATAAAAAAGAGGATAAAATAGATTTGTCGGCAGGCATCATCCTCAAAAGAAAAACGGGTGATAGGGTATCACGGGGCGAGGTTATAGCTACCCTCTATTCCTCCGATGCTCACAGGTGCGAGAGTGTGGCAAAGCGCCTGCTCAGCTATACCGCTATATCCGATGCGCCCCCGACACCGTCCGCACAGCTAATAGACGTTGTCAGGTAACCTGACTGCAAATTGTGAACAAATTGTAAATATTGCCTTGTTTATAACAATATAAATATATTTTAATGGACATTTGGAAAAAAATGTGTTAAAATGTTGGGTGGAAATTCGGCAGGCGCAGTTTTTCTGCGCCAAAACGTCATTTTTCGTAACAAAAAATAAAAAAATATATATTTCAGGAGGAAAGAAATGAGCAAGAAGTATGTTTATCTCTTTGACGAAGGCAACGCATCCATGCGTGAGCTTCTCGGAGGAAAAGGTGCAAACCTTGCAGAAATGACCAACATTGGTCTGCCCGTTCCCTACGGCTTCACTATCACAACTGAGGCTTGTACCCAGTACTATGAGGACGGCAAGAAAATCAACGATGAAATAATGGCACAGATTGAGGAGTACATCGTTAAGCTCGAGGAAAAGAGCGGAATGAAGTTCGGCGACAGCGAGAACCCTCTCCTTGTATCTGTACGTTCGGGCGCACGTGCATCGATGCCCGGTATGATGGACACCATACTTAACCTCGGTCTTAACGAGGAGGTTGTTGACGTAATGGCGAAGAAGTCCAACAATCCCCGTTGGGCTTGGGACTGCTACAGAAGATTTATTCAGATGTATTCCGACGTCGTTATGGAGGTTGGAAAGAAGTACTTTGAGGAACTCATCGATGAGATGAAGGAGAAGAAGGGCGTAACTCAGGATATCGAGCTTACCGCCGACGACCTCAAGGAGCTCGCAGGTCAGTTCAAGGCTGAGTATAAGGCTAAGATTGGCGCTGACTTCCCCTCAGATCCCAAGGAGCAGCTCATGGGAGCTGTTAAGGCAGTATTCCGTTCATGGGACAACCCCCGTGCAAACGTATATCGCCGTGACAACGATATTCCCTATTCTTGGGGTACCGCTGTAAACGTACAGATGATGGCATTCGGTAACATGGGTGACAACTGCGGAACAGGCGTTGCATTTACCCGTGATCCCGCAACCGGTGAGAAGAAGCTCATGGGTGAGTTCCTCGTAAACGCACAGGGCGAGGACGTTGTTGCAGGTGTTCGTACACCTATGAAGATTCAGGAGATGGAGGACAAGTTCCCTGCTGCGTTTGCGCAGTTTAAGGAGGTTTGCCAGATTCTTGAAAACCACTACCACGATATGCAGGATATGGAGTTCACCATTCAGAATGAGAAGCTCTATATGCTCCAGACCCGTAACGGTAAGAGAACCGCTCAGGCTGCTCTTAAGATCGCATGCGACCTCGTTGACGAGGGTATGAAGACCGAGCAGGAAGCAGTTCTTATGATAGACCCCAGAAACCTCGACACCCTTCTCCATCCTCAGTTCGATGCGAAGGCACTCAAGGCTGCAACTCCTATCGGTAAGGGCCTTGGCGCTTCTCCCGGAGCTGCTTGCGGTAAGATTGTATTCACCGCTGACGATGCAGAGGCTTGGAAGGCAAGAGGCGAGAAGGTAGTTCTCGTAAGACTTGAGACCTCTCCCGAGGATATCACGGGTATGAAGGCATCTCAGGGTATACTCACCGTTCGTGGCGGTATGACCTCTCACGCAGCAGTTGTTGCTCGTGGAATGGGTACCTGCTGCGTATCAGGCTGCGGCGAGATAAAGATGGACGAGGCAAACAAGAAGTTTGAGCTCGGCGGTAAGACCTTTGTTGAGGGCGATTTCATCTCCATCGACGGTTCTACCGGTAACATCTACGACGGTGTAATTCCTACCGTTGACGCATCTATCGCAGGCGAGTTCGGCAGAATCATGGCTTGGGCTGACAAGTACAGAACGCTCAAGGTTCGTACCAATGCTGATACTCCTAAGGATGCAAAGAAGGCTCGTGAGCTTGGCGCTGAGGGTATCGGTCTTTGCCGTACCGAGCACATGTTCTTCGAGGCTGACAGAATTGCTGCATTCCGTGAAATGATTTGCTCCGATACCGTTGAGGAGAGAGAGGCTGCACTTGCGAAGATTCTTCCTATGCAGCAGGCAGATTTCGAGGCTCTCTACGAGGCACTCGAGGGTCACCCCGTTTGCATCCGTTTCCTCGATCCCCCGCTCCACGAGTTCGTTCCTACCGAGGAGGCTGATATCGCAGCTCTTGCAAAGGCTCAGGGTAAGAGCGTTGAGGACATCAAGGCTATAATCGACTCCCTCCATGAGTTCAACCCCATGATGGGTCACAGAGGATGCCGTCTTGCAGTAACCTACCCCGAGATTGCTAAGATGCAGACCGCAGCAGTTATCCGTGCTGCTATAAACGTTAAGAAGGCTCATCCCGACTGGGCTAACAAGCCTGAGATAATGATACCTCTCGTAGGCGAGCTCAAGGAGCTTAAGTACGTTAAGAAGGTAGTTGTTGAGACCGCTGATGCAGAGATTGCAAAGGCAGGCGTTGAGCTCGATTACGAGGTTGGTACTATGATAGAGATTCCCCGTGCATGTCTGTCCGCTGACGACATTGCAAAAGAGGCTGACTTCTTCTGCTTCGGTACTAACGACCTGACCCAGATGACCTACGGCTTCAGCCGTGACGACGCAGGTAAATTCCTTGAGGCTTACTATGATGCAAAGATATTCGAGAACGATCCCTTCGCACGTCTTGACCAGGCTGGCGTTGGTAAGCTCATGAAGATGGCAATCACTCTCGGCAGACCCGCTAATCCCAACCTCCACGTTGGTATCTGCGGTGAGCACGGCGGCGATCCCACATCTGTTGAGTTCTGCCACGAGATAGGACTTGATTACGTTTCCTGCTCGCCCTTCCGTGTGCCCATCGCACGCCTTGCGGCAGCTCAGGCAGCAATCAAGAGCGCAAAGTAATATAATTCGCCCAAGGGCGAAAAACAGAGCACCTCTGCAAACCGCAGAGGTGCTTTTATATTCAAAAAGGCACTCACGAGGAGTGCCCTTTTTGTTTTGGTGAGCCAATTTGAGCGTAAAACGAACAATTTTTACGCTCTTTTTTATTTATTATATAATAAAGGGCAGGACATTTAGCCCCACCCTATAAATTTTGCTATTAAAGTTTACAATTCCCGCCCGAAGCGTAAAATATAATTAGACTATACCAAACTTAGCACACAAATATGCTGTTAATACAGAAGCTCCTACCTCTTTCGTAAATTCGAACAATGATTTTATAGCTCGTCTTAATAAATTCGGTTTTTTATTTTTTTCTAAAACATCTTGAACCAATTCCGCAAGTTCTTCTTTTTGTTCTTTAGACAAGTTTTCTTTATTTGCCATTTCAGAAAACTCTTTCATTGCTTCGTCGATATATTCTATTGAAAAATTTTGAGTTGATTCCTTAGTTCCTATTTGAATTTGAGCGTTTGAAATGTTTGCCCCTTGAAAATTGCCTGTAGGTCCATAATAATTATTTATTGTACCTCTATTATATTTCTCCACTCGACTTTTCATTTCATCATAACTTTTTGCGCTTTGTGTTAGTCTTGCACCGCAAACATAACTACCACCGCTAAGATATTCTACGCCTTTTTTGCTGTCTAAATAACCCAACCTTATTAAGTTTTCTATAGCGGAAGCAGGGTAGCTGTTAGGAACTGTAAAACACGGAACATTTACAAACTTTTCATTGCTTAATAATTCTTTTAATATTTTTTCACTTTCTTCATCAAGATAATTAAAACTCATATTACCTCCATTTGCCAAAATCAAATATTGAGTTTTCCTTTCGAAATAACTTCTTCCCTTTTGCTCAATCCTACCATATAAAGGCAAGTTATCTCCCCAATGAAGAGTAATAAGACCATTGCTTACTAACTCGTGTATTAAAGCTCGAAGTTTTTCTTGTTCTCTATAACTAATTTCATTTCCATTTGAATCGAAAAACTTACGAGTTAATTCATTAGGAAAGTTCTCATCCTTTAAAATCTCCATTAACAATTGTTCGCTTTCGGAGTCCAACAACTCAAATTGACTTCTTGCTATTCGCATTTTCTCTTTTTCGATTTCCTCAACAAGTTCTTGTTCAATAGCCTTTATTAGCTTTTTAAATTTTTTATCTATTGATTGCATATTATCCTACGTATTCTAATTCAATTTTTGCTTTAATTCCGTCGTAATCATACGTTTCAACATCCATAAACGTTGTTTCATCAAAGCCAATACGAAGCACGTATTTGAAGTCATTAAAATCATAGATTTTTTCTTCGCCGTGTTCAATATTTTCTCTAATAACATCGGTTTTAACAATCAAACAATCGTGCTGATAATTTTTATCAATAATGGTTGTTTTACCATTCGGATGTGCGTGATTAAAATGTTGTGTAGGTGTTAGCGCAATAAGATTTTCTAAATACGCGGATATTTCAGGAAATTCGTTGGCGGGGAAAATATGATGTATGTTTGTAGCCTTTTCAGTATCACCAAGCATTTCACTTAAACCACCACGATATATATCATTGTATTTCCTCAAACGTTGTTTTGCTTTTGCTGACATATACGCATAATATGCTTCGTTAATTTTAATCTTCTTTTTAAGAACATATTCTTTTCGAGATATTGTTTTAGGTTTTTCTGCATAAATATCTCTGAAATTATCCCTATTATACATTAACATATCATATGTAATTGCGTGCTTAGATATATGCCCACGCTCTGTTCCGAATGTGTGTTTACTAAAAGCTAAAGGATTTATTATTTTTATAAAAATACGTCTACACTCAACTACACCTGCCTCTTTATTTAAGCCGTCAATAGATGTTTTGTTTCCAATATTTGTATTTTCAATAGTAAATCTACAAAATTGCTCTTTAACAATTTCATAAGTGTTTTTATTTGGTGATTGAAAAAACTCATCAAAATATTTAATTAATGCTGAATCTTCTAAAACTTTTTCCACATACTTGATTATAAATGTGAGGGCATTTCTTTCACGTAATGCTACATAAGAAAGAAGTTCACGGTTCTTTACTGTATATTGATTTTCTCTACATAATTTAGTTTCTTCTAAAATCCCTGCATAAGCAAGCATTTTCATAGGCTGTTGAAAGAATTTATCATATTCGTTTTCTGCAGATGAATCATCAACGTCGACCTTTCTAAAAATCGCTTGAACGTTTTCCATTGCATATTTTGAAAACCATATATCACGAGATGTAAAAACCTTTTCAACTCCCTTTTCAGTTATATAATTTTCAATACAATCTGCAATGATACACACTACATCGGGCGTGCATTTTTGGTCTATCCAACGTGCATTATGGGTTAAACGTATATCGTAATTTTTAGAATTCAAAAATTCATTTAATTGTATTTCAGTCATTTTTATCTCCTTATACCGAAAAAGCAGACGGAATTATTATCAATGTTTAAAGAACGTGTTCCATAGTTTCGAGCAATTCGGTAATATTCGGTAAATTCTTTCGTAGAAAATAATCCTAAATCTTTTTCCGTAATAACATATTCTTTGTTTTTTAACGTTAATAGAGCAACCGAGCCATTTGTTATGGTGTTTTTAGGTAAGAAGCAGGCTCTTGGAGAATAAGAAAGATTAGGAACAAGAACAACATTTTCAGCGTTTAAAAACCTTGAAACGTGCAAATTGGAAATATCGTCCACATAGCAATCATATCCGTCAATATCTATAACCTTATTAGAGCCTATATTTCGAGATTTCAGCACTCTATATTTGCCTTTACTTGAAACCATAGGGTTAACAATTTGTCTATCTCTAAAAGCCTCAAAAACACCTAAAGTTAGCGAATCAGCAAATTCGTCAAACTTTTTATTTCTATACAATAGCCAAACAGGATATTTATTATCGGTAACATAAGCTTGTTTTTGAAGAATATCAATGCTTTGAGTTAGAGAAACAATATGAGTGGCATCAATTTTTTTTGTTTCTGTAACAATAATATTTACCGTTTCGATTTTGACGCCTTTAAATCCAAATTCGCCAAAATCTAATATTGAAGAAATGTGATTTTTGTTAAGCTTTTCTCTTATCTCCACATACTCAGGCGCGTTCAATATACTTTTAGGAACAACCAAAGAAACCCAATATCCGTCGTGCATTGCTTTTTCTAAAAACAACACAAAAAGATTAGAACTTTTTGTAATTGAACTGTTCTTCTTGTATTCACACAAAAGGGAATCATTCTTTATTTTTGAATATGGAGGATTCCCTATAACGAGGTCAAATTTTCTGCCGGATACCAAAAATTTCAAATAGTCATCGTGAATATACATAATTGCTATATTAGGATATTTTTCGCGGTAGTATGTTTCAAATATAAGCTCAGCAATTCTTAATTCATTCTCGTCAATATCCACCAAGTACAATTCTAAAACTCTCTTGTTCTTGTATCGTTCAGCAATAAAGGGTATAAAATTGCCTGTGCCAACGGAGGGTTCTAGAATTCTAATGTGGTCCAATTCTTCAAAATCAGGCAGTTCTTTCATAATGTGTTGGCATATTGTTGTGTCAGTGTAAAAGGCAGCGGTAGTATCGCGGTTGGGGTTAAGATATTCTGCGGCCTGATATACTAAATTTACGGGCAATTCATCACCTTTTGCTTGAATTGAACCGGCCAAGTCTTGTAGAGTGTTGATGCTATACTTGCTTAAAAATTCTTGTAAAATCATTTTGTTTCAACTCTTTTTATATTTTCGGCAATTTGCCTAAAAATTTCTGTTGGTACAGCTTCTCCGACGGATTGTCTAATGTTAATATCATTTTGGGATAAATATTTTTGTTTATCTTCTAGTGATAATGCATTTAATTGCTCCAAAGAATGGTGAGTCCACTTGAATGATTCAGGAATAGTCATCATTCGCATTATTTCGCGGATGCTGAAAACTCTATCATCGACAGGATGAACTGTATTTTGACTCGCCAAAATATCATTTCTCGTATGTACGCAGGGAGCAACTTTGTCCCAATATTGCCTTGTGTATTTGTCCGCATTTCCATTTTTGGTATAAACAATCTGTCCGTTTTTGTAATAGTGAGGAAGCCTTGATTTGTCATCATTATCAAATGCCCCTTGGCCTTCTTTCAGTAATTCAATCCATTTTCGCATTTCAATAGAATAGCATCTAAAATAATGGAAAATATCAGATGAAGAAATTTCGCCCATTTTTTCAAGAGCAGGCAGATCGCCTATAACATCACGCAAGGTTTTTTCTTCTCTGAATGAGGGATAGAGGTTTTTTGGCGAAGCGTCAATATCTTTTCTAACACCGATCACAAGAGTTCTAGTCCGGCTCGAATTGGAACCATAGTTCTTGAAATTTAAAACTTTATATTCGATATTGTATATTTCGCTTAAGTTTTCTTCGATAGCGTTTTTGATTTTTTTATCTTTTCCGTCAGAGTCCGTACAAATTGTATTTAAGAACGCCTTTACATTTTCGAGAATGAAGAAACGAGGCTTAATTTCTTTAATCAATTCTAAAGAAGCGACAACCAAAGAATTGCGTTTGCTTTCGTCGCCTTTTTTGTGATTAGCAACGGACATTCCTTGACAAGGTGGAGTTGCGATTAAAACCGTTAATTCGTTGATGTTTTCTTTTTCTTTCCATAAATCAATTTGTTTTAGAATTGTTTGTTTTGTTTCGTCGCGAAGAATATCGCCTAAAACATAGCCACTATCATATTTACATTTGTCGTTGCATTTTTGAATTTCTAAACGTCTTGCTATGAGCTCATTGGTGGCCACGCAATTGAAATTTTCCATTTTAAAACCATAACATCCTACACCTGCGCTACTAAAAAGAGAAATATATGTCAATTTTTCCATTTATTCTCCCTCCTCTGAAATCACATCAATAATATCAGCAATATTACAAGAAAGTACTGCACAAATTTTAAGCATTACATCCATACTAACAGGTTTGTTTTTTCCTAATTTAGCAAGAGTTGCTGTGCCTATATCTGCCTTTAATCTTAAATCTGTTTTAGTCATGTTTTTGTCTATAAGCAATTTCCAAAGCTTATTGTAGTTGACTGCCATTTTCAACTCTCCCGTGAATAATATGTTAAAACTAATTATATCACAAGTAAAAGAAAAATTCAATTAAAATATTCACATTTCGAAATATTTTGTTCCATTTTAAAAATTTTCTATTCAATACTTTGATTTTTAAGCACAGAAAGTTAAATTAAATCAAATGGTATATCACTATATGATTTTATAGCGGGAGTTTGTCTTAGTGCAAGTCAATACATATAGAAAAACAGACGGATGTCGAATCCGTCTGTCTTTTGTACGGGAATCTGCTCCGCCTTGCAAGGTCTCCACAGGAGACGGCGGAGCAGTGGCTCGAACCCATGTTACAGCCGTGAAAGGGCTGTGTCTTGACCGCTTGACCAACGGGCCTAAAAACACTCCCGAGGTCGGGAGTGTGGTAGCGGAAGTCGGATTTGAACCAACGACCTGCCGGGTATGAACCGGACGCTCTAGCCAGCTGAGCTATTCCGCCATTGTTGCTTGTTCACACAAGCGCCTATACATTATATCATGTAGCTTTCGTTATACAAAAAAGCGAGCCTTTGAGGCTCGCTTTTCGTTTGACTGTTGTTTTGCTCAAATTAAACGGTTTGAATTATTCTACTTCAACAACGCCGTTTTCGGTTGCGGTGATTTTTTTTGCGTTTATTTGTAAATAAAATTGAAAATTTTTCAAATTTCATTGACAACAAATTTTTGTGTGCTATAATGATTTTAGCACTGTACGAGCGAGAGTGCTAAAAACACAAGAAGGTGAGAAAAATGAGAAAAAAGCAATTTAAAACAGAGTCGCAGAAGCTACTCGATATGATGATTAACTCGATATACACGCACAAGGAGATTTTTCTGCGAGAGCTGATATCCAACGCCAGCGATGCTCTGGACAAGCTCCATTACCGTTCGCTGACCGATTCGAGTGTGGGTATGTCACGTGACGATTACAGGATTCTTATATCGGTTGACAAGCAGTCACGCACGCTTACCGTTGAGGATAACGGATGCGGTATGACACGTGACGAGCTGGAAAATAACCTCGGAACTATTGCGAAAAGCGGTTCGTTTGATTTCAAGCGTGACAATGAGAAAAACGACGAGGTTGACATCATAGGTCAATTCGGCGTCGGCTTCTATTCTGCATTTATGGTAAGTGATAAAATAACCGTTACCAGCCGTCCGTACGGCTCGGATACCGCATACCTTTGGGAATCCGAGGGGGCGAGCGGATATATCATTGAAGAATGTGAAAAGAGCGATTTCGGAACGAAAATTGTTTTGCACATAAAGCCAGATACGAGCGACGACAGATACAGCGAGTATCTCGAGGAATACAGGATTAGAATACTTGTAAAGAAATATTCGGATTATATAAGATACCCGATAAAGATGTATACAACCGAGAAAAAGCTCAAGGAGGGCACAAAGGACGAGTACGAGGACGTAACCGAGCTTGTGACTCTCAACAGTATGCTCCCCTTGTGGAAGCGCAAGCCCTCCGAGATAACCGAGGAGGAGTACAAGGGCTTCTATACCGACAAATTTTACGATTACGAGGCACCGCTGAAAACCGTTCATACAAAATCCGAGGGAACGGCTACGTACGATGCCTTGATGTTCATTCCTGCACACGCACCGTTTAATTACTACACGAAGGATTATGAAAAGGGACTTGAGCTGTATTCGAGCGGAGTGCTCATTATGGAGAAGTGCAAGGATTTGCTTCCCGACTATTTCAGCTTCGTTCACGGACTTGTAGACAGTGCCGATTTGTCACTCAATATTTCCCGTGAAATGCTCCAGCACGACCGCCAGCTTCGGGTTATTGCAAAGACTATTGAGAAGAAGATAAAGAACGAGCTTCTCAAAATGCTCGAGAGCGACCGTGAGAGGTACGAAAAATTCTTCGAGGCGTTCGGAGCGCAGATAAAATACGGTCTTTATTCGGATTTCGGAGCGCATAAGGATATTCTTCGTGATTTGATTATATTCAAATCCTCGTTTGAGAAGAAATACGTATCCCTTAAAGAATACGTGTCGAGAATGAAGGATGAGCAGAAGGCAGTATATTACGCCTGCGGCGAAACCGAGGATAAGATTGCAATGCTCCCGCAGGTAGAGAGTGTTGCCGAGAAGGGTTATGAGGTGCTCTATCTTACCGAGGACGTTGACGAGTTTGCTCTCAAAATACTTGACGAGTACGAGGGAAAGAAATTCCAGAACGTCTGCACGGACAAGCTGGATATAGCAACCGACGAGGAGAAGGAGAGCATCAAGCGCGAAAATGAGGACTCAAAGGAGCTTCTTGATTTTATGAAGGAGGCGGTAGGCGGTTCGCTGTCTGCGGTAAGATTCACAAACGCCCTCAAAAATCACCCCGTCAGCCTGTCGAGCGAGGGTGAAATCTCGGTTGAAATGGAAAAGGTGCTGAGCAAGATGCCGGGCGCTGAGGCAAATATGGCAAAGGCACAGACGGTTATGGAAATAAATTCCGAGCATCCCGTAGCGAAAAAGCTGAAGGAGCTATACGCTACCGATAAGGATAAGGTTTGTGAGTACGCAAAAATTCTCTACGCTCAGGCACGCCTTATTGCAGGACTTACAGTAGAAAATCCCGCCGAGCTGTCTATGCTCGTTTGCAATCTAATGATTTAATGAGAACAGAATCGGGGCAAACGAATTTTGAGCAGAAATTGCCGTTCTTCGTCCCGAAGGCGTACGAGGGTACGTCGAGAGGGCGAAAACGGCGATAGTAAACAAAAAAACAAAATAAAATGAAAATCGTAGATTTTCTTACCTTTCACTTGGTAGAATATCTGCTTTTTGCAAAAATAAAGGCGAGGCACTTTTTGTTCCTCACCTTTTTTTGTTTACGGTTATGCCGAAATGCGGCAGCCCCATGCTTGACATTTTTTTCATAGCAGGTTATAATAGTTAGGTATAAATTGATTGGAGATATGCTATGCTTGAAAACATTATTGGACTTGTGAGCGAGGCTATGTACAGCTATATTCTCATAATCCTTTTGGTGATTGGCGGTCTTTATTTTACCTTCCGCACGAGGGGAACGCAGATTACCATGCTCGGCGAGCAGGTAAGAGTTGTAACCGAGAAGCCTAAGGACGGCAAGGGAGTGTCCTCATTCCACGCCCTTATGGTATCGACAGCATCACGTGTCGGCACGGGAAATATAATAGGCGTGTCCACAGCTATATGCCTTGGCGGCTTTGGCTCGGTATTCTGGATGTGGATTATAGCCATTATCGGCGGAGCGTCTGCATTTGTTGAGAGCACTCTGGCACAGATATATAAGAAAAGAGGCCCCGATGGCAGCTACGGCGGCCCTGCGTATTACATAGAAACGGCGCTGAAATGCCGTCCTCTGGCAATAGTATTTTCGGTTTTGCTGATACTCACCTACGGAGTGGGCTTTAATATGCTGGCATCGTATAACCTGCAATCAACCTTTTCGGCGTATTCGTTCTACAATGAGAACGTCACTCCTTGGATAATAGGACTTGTACTCGCTCTGCTCGTCGGTTACTGTCTTTTCGGCGGAGGCGGCAGGGTTATCAAGGTAACGGGGCTTATCGTTCCGTTTATGGGAATAGCGTACATACTTGTGGCGCTCGTTATTGTATTTATAAATGTCACAGCTCTTCCGTCGGTTATCGGAAGAATATTTACCGAGGCGTTTGACTTTCCCGCAATATTCGGCGGATTTGGCGGCTCCTGCGTTATGTACGGAATAAAGCGGGGACTTTTCAGCAACGAGGCGGGCGTTGGCTCTGCGCCAAACGCATCTGCATCTGCCGAAATCAGCCACCCTGCAAAGCAGGGACTCGTCCAGATACTTTCGGTATTCATTGATACGGTTCTCGTCTGCTCCGCAACGGCGTTTATGTGTATGTGCTCGGGTGTAGAGCCCTCAGCGGATTTATCGGGCGCTCCGTACGTACAGGCGTCCCTGCGTGCAACGCTCGGCGGCTTTGGTCCTGTATTTATTACTGTGGCAATGATACTGTTCGCATTTACCACGCTGCTCGGAAACCTTTACTACGTAAATCAGGCGTTCAGCCATATTCTCGGTCACACACCAAGCAAAAAATTCAACTACGTATACTACGTTTTGGCATCGCTCGTTATCTTTGTGGGAGCAGGACTCAGCGCAGGACTTCTCTGGGATATAGCGGATATTACTATGGGACTTATGACTCTTATAAATATGCCCGTCATAATATATCTCGGCAAGTACGCATTCCGAGCCCTGTCGGATTATAAACGCAAGAAAAAGAGCGGCACCCCCCACGAGTTTTGCGCAAGGGATATAGGCATAGACTGCGAGCTTGATTATTGGAACTAAACAACAGAATAAAGAAGAACTGACTCATCTTTTTATTTGAGTTTCTTCTCAAATAATACAATTTTTTTACGATTCTAAATAAAGCAAGCTTATGATTACAGATCGCACATTGTTGGCATTCTTCTGTATACGTAATCAGACAAATCGTTATTTGCGTATTCGATAACTTCGTCCTCTAATTCCTCTATCCTATCTATTCTGCCGTCAATGTAATCGGACAGGCGCTCCTTGCAGGAAAGAATCCTTGTTTTAAGACCTCCGAGGCGTATGTCGTGCACCTCCCAACCGTGACCCTTATATTCCTCAAACCAACGGGTGCGAGCGGATTTGTGCAGGGAATCTACCCTCTCGGCGAGTTCTCCATAAACGCAAAGAAGCTCCGACAGCGCATTGCGGTCATTTGCGAGATACGCCTCTCTCGTTTTTATTCCGAGGTGCATTTTCAGCTCCATAACCGAGCTCACCTTTTCCACAACGTCGAATGCATATGCGTATTCTCCTGCTCTCGATTTCGCATCCGTGATTACTCCCGTATGCTCGTCATACGCTATTTCAAGTCCGTTCCTGACAGCGGCATCCGTCCAGCCGAGGAAGGGGTCGGAAAACAAAAGGTTCTTTGTAGGAGACTGGGGTACAAGATAATGCTTGCATTTAAAATTATCGGGCACTCTGTCTATTCTGTTAGGCAATTCGAGAGTTGCAAAATCATCAAAACGGTAGCCGAACATATCGAAAAATCCCTGTTTTATACTATCCATATCGAAGTTTCCGTCGCCGAACTGACGGATAGCGTACAAAAGATGCAGAACCGTAAAAGGCGAGCACTCGGCGCCGTTATCACCCCACATAGTTATCATAACACTGTTTATTTTGTTCTCTATAACGCTTTGCATTGCAGCTCTCATAGTGTCAAGAGTCTGTGTGGTTTCGGGAATATAACCGTTCCACGTCCACGCACCGCCTGTAAACCATACGTCATCGGAAAATTTCTTGTGGTCGGCAAAGAGCTTATCGTAAACAGCTTTATTCTTGTTATAATAATCCCAATGCTCAACCGAGGCATTTTTAGGGAAGCTGTCTATTGCCCTCTGCGGCAGCACAGCGTTAACATCGTAATGGTCGGTTCCTGCCAGCGTATAATACATATCAAGACAGTATACAGGCGTAAGTCCGTATTTTTGCGCTATTTCAGTAACTTTGTTAACGTGCTCTGATATAATATCAAACCTGTCACGGCAGCCGTTTATATTCATATACCTGCCACGTCCGAGCATAAACGCCTCATCTATTGATGCACATACAACACGTGAGGTAAAAACCTCAGAGATAAACTTGAACATTTTATCAATAAGGTTATAAGTCCTCTCGTCCCCTATCAGCAAAACATCATCGCAATCTACGATTTCCGCATACGCAGGGTGCCTTACAAGATTAGTGAAATGTCCGAGCACCTCAATTCTCGGAAAAACCTCGATTCCCAGCGAATCTGCGTAGCGAACAACCTCGGTTAGCTCTTCCTTTGAATATCTGCCACGCAAATATCCGAAATACGGTTCTCCCTCAGGCTCGAACATATCCTCCATATACAGCGAGAAGCTGTTATATCCGATTTTTGCTATGCAGTCAATCAGATGCTTAATTTTGGACACCTTCATTGCTCCGTTTCTCGAAACGTCAAGCATAACGCCAAATCTTTTGAAATTCCCTGTTTTCATATAGACCCCCTAAGATAAATTTAAGTTCACAACTGAATTATATCATTGCACTGCAAAAAAACAAATGAACTTTTGTTGTATTAAGTTTACATATTGTTGCTTTTTAGTACAAATAAAGAGCTGTCCCGTTAAACGCAAAATGCAAAAGGGACAGCCCTAAAAATTCAGGCGTTTGGCAGAGCGTATTTTTTTGTATACTCGCCGTACAGCGTCTCATAGTCGCCGTCGCCCTCACGGACAGTACGTACCGTTTCGTGCAGGCTAAGATTGAGTGCTGCGGTGTCGGTTACGCACGCCGCAATGTTCGAGCAATGGTCTGCAGTACGCTCGATATTCGTGAGAATATCCGACCAAACAAAGCCTGCACCGATACTGCAATCACCACGCTGGAGCCTTAGTATATGACGGGCACGCATCTGCTCCTTCAAATCGTCTATTACCTGCTCGAGCGGCTCAACGAGGTGCGCCGCACTCAAATCGCTGTCAATAAAGGCACGAAGGGACAGCTCAAGTATTTCCTTGGCGCTACTCATAAGAACGTGCATCTCCTCGTCAGCCGACTCCGAGAAGTGTATTCCCTTCTCACGCATTTCCTCGGCGGATTCGAGAATATTGACGGCGTGGTCGGATATGCGCTCAAAATCTCCGATAAGGCGCAAGTGCTTTGCCGCCTCGTCGCTGACACGGTCGCCAATCTGACGGCTGCTCAGCTTAACGAGATATGTGCCGATAATATCCTCGTAATGGTCGGTTACGTCCTCTTTTCTGCGGATATCCTCCGCCTTTTCCTCGGAATAATTATACAGAGAATCAATACTGTCGCAAAGAGCGCTGACTGCGTCGTTTGCCATAGCAACCGTTAAGGTATGGCAGCGCTCGAGCGCAACGTTGGGCGTTGCCAACAGACGCTCGTCGAGCTCCTCTACCCTATCAGGCGTTTTGGCTTCGGGAATTATTGCATACGCCAGCTTTTCAAGCAGAGCGGACGCAGGAAGCAGAAGCACCGTACACAGAATATTGAATGCAGAGTGAGCTATCGCTATTCCGGGCAGGGTTGCCGCCTCGCCGAGTATTGCGGGGCTGAAAATTGCGTTTGCTATGCTGAACACGGCAAGCCATACTACAGTACCGATAATATTGAATGAGAGGTGGACGAGCGCCGCCCTCTTTGCGTTCTTGTTTGCGCCTATGGTGGATATGATAGCGGTTACGCACGTACCGATATTCTGACCCATTATGATAGGAATTGCCGCACCGTAGGAAACTGCACCTGTTGCCGCCAGCGCCTGCAAAATACCGACAGATGCCGACGAGGACTGAATTATTGCCGTGAGAAGTGCACCCGCAAGCACGCCGAGAATAGGATTTTCAAACGCTACGAACAGCTTAGTAAAGGCGGGTATATCCTTAAGCCCCGAAACCGAATCGGTCATAATATCCATACCGAACATAAGAACGGCAAAGCCAAGCAGAATAACGCCTATATCCTTCTTTTTGTTGCTCTTTGTGAACATATAAAGGATAATTCCGATAAGCGCAAGCACGGGGGTAAATGACATAGGCTTTAAAAGCTTGAGAACAATGTTATCTCCCGAAATACCGCCAAGGCTCAAAATCCACGCCGTAACGGTAGTTCCGACGTTTGCACCCATAATTACGTTGATTGCCTGCCTGAGAGTCATAAGTCCCGAGTTTACAAAGCCAACCACCATGACGGTAGTTGCCGACGAGGACTGAATAACTGCGGTAACCCCCATACCGGTGGCGAAGCCTGTCATTTTGCCGGTAGTCAGGCGTCCGAGCATAAGCTCGAGCTTGTTGCCTGCACTGCGTTCAAGGGCCTGTCCCATAACGTTCATTCCAAACAAAAACAGGCAAAGACCTCCAATGAGTGTAAGTGCATCAAATATTGTCATATATTCCCTTTCAATTGCCGATAATTCGGCAGAATTTGCTAATCAATTTTCCAGGACAATTTTATCACACACAGGTTTAAAAGTCAATAGAAAATATGCTTTTGCTGACCGTTCAATCAGCAATCTTTTGAAAATCGCCACAGCTTAATCAGAAAACGAGCGCAAAATCCAAGAATACGGATTTTGCGCTCGTGTATTATTAAATTTTATTCGTTTTGATTAGTTTGAGGCTGTGCAGCTTCCATCGGCTGATTGGGATAGTATGCGGGATTAACTGCATTGGGGTATCCAAAGTTACCGTAGGCGTATCCGTTTTCGACTGCTTCGTACTGCTTTTTCTCACCGAAAAGCTTTGCAGGCAGGCACGCCTGAACAATAGCGAATATAATCATAAACACAATTCCTGCGCTGATGCCAAGGCTGTAACCGCTAAGCTCATACTTTTCAATATACGAGTTTATGAATACCAAATACGAAATCACCAGAGCAAGAGCAACAACGGCAAATACTGCGGCGAGAATTTTTGCAATAATAACAGCCGCACGTGAGTAAGCACCGCCGTTATAATAGGAGAGGTTCAACCACATAATCACACAGGCAAGAGCGCCTATCAGCACGTATGCAACACCTATCAGCGAGTAAAGCCAACCGTAGTTGTGCAGTCCACGCGATGCGCCCAGCACATGCAAAAGATTTTCGTTTGCCTCGAGGGCCATCGAATCTCCGTCGTCCACTTCCACAACGGTTAAATTCTTAAATTCGTCCTTCGCTTCTCCAATCGCTTTGCTCTTTTCTTCAAAGGTACCGTGTGAAAACTCATCATACTCATCGTCGGTCGCTTCATCTATGATAAGGGTTGAGAAGAAGGAGACGTCAACTCCGATATCAGCCTCCGCTTCGGTGCTCCTTCCTTGGAAAACAGCAGCTACATTGGAGCTTATTACGGGAGTAAAGAGCATTATTACCAGAAGCAGGGATGCAGAGAACGATACAACTCTCATAGTTGAAAAACGCACGGTCTTTTCACCGAGAAGAATAGCCGCAACCCAATTGGCGATAGGATACAAAAGTGCAAATATAATGCTGACTATAAGTCCGCCTGCCAAGGAGGTTTCCGCTCCGTAGCCATATTCAATAAATGCTGAAATATAGTGCAAGAGAGCGAGCGCAGGCACGAGAGCCGCAAGTGTCGCAGTTATCCTCTCAAAATTATATCTTTTTAATACGCCGACAGCGCAAAGCAAATTCAAAAGAGCGAATACAAAAAGTGCAACAGCGGCTAAGAGGTAAAGAATAGCCAGAACAGCGCATATGTAAATGGCGGGAGCAGGGTTCATTTCCTCGCTCCTTGCGGCAAGTCGCATTGCAAGGAACATAAGCCTATCCATCTGGTCGTCGTCATCAACATATTTGCCTCTTTTAACTATTGATAACATTTCCTGAAACAGGTCGTCATCCTGTAGCTCCTCATCACTAAGCGAGCTGAAGGAATCTACAGCCAGCACAATAGTATCTATAGGGCTAAGCTCAATCTCAGCATCGAAATCCATGCCAACTCCGATAGAATAGTCCTCCAAATCAAATTTAACAGTCGGGAGCAGCGCCATAATCAGCATAATGACAGCTATTGCCATTACAATGCCCGACTTGCAGTATTTGAATATACTTCTCTTTATCTCGGAATTGAGAGGCTTCTTTTCCTTTTTAGGCGCATAGGGATTTGCATAATTCACGGGAGCTCTGTCAATCGGCTGATATATAGGCTCGGCATTTACGCTCGGCTCCGGCTGGCGGGCAACAGGCTCTTCAGCCCTTGTCGCCGTTTCTGCAACGTCATGTGCCACGTTGTTTTCCTGCATACGTCCGCACGAGGAGCAGAAGCGAGCCGATGCGGGGAGCTGTGCTCCGCAATAGATACAGAATTTTAAATTTTTGTCCATTGTAGGTCCTTTCTTCGGGTGTCGGCATGAGAATAAAACGAAAATTCGCACAATCGGGACAATTCCCACCCAAAAGGCAAAATCCCGATTTTATCGCAGGCTCAAACAAAATATGGTGTTTAACCAACTCATATTTATCATATTTATTGCGCCTGTACCTATATTATACACGCCCGCTACGCAAATGTCAATTGTAATACGTAAATTTGTGGGAGCCCCCTACGAAAAGAAAAAGGCAGTCAAAGACTGCCTGTGTTATTTTAAATCCTCTGCCCTGAATGTTGTATATCCCTCGTAATGATAGCTCGTATCAATACCCTTCATAAACACCTGTCGGTCATTTACCTTGTCTGTCAGGGCATTTTTTAGAAGATGCTTGATTTCGATATCCTTGATAGGGCTTCTCTCCATAGCAAGGAGATAATCCTCTTTATCAACAAGGCTCCAGTCTACAACCATTCCAAGCTCACTTTTTAATATATGGTCGAGCCAGATTCGGGTAGCCCTGCCGTTACCCTCTCTGAACGGATGCGCCACATTCATTTCAACGTACTTTTCAACAATCTCATCGAAGGTGCTTTGAGGCATTTTTTCGATGTTTTTAATCGCCTCGCCGAGATACATTAACGGCGCAAATCTGAAATTTCCTTTTGCAATATTAACCGTTCGCAGCTTTCCTGCAAAACCGTATATATCAGAGAACAGCCGGGAATGTATTTTTGAAAGCGTATCAAACGTTCCCGATTTCAACGAAGAAAGAAAATTCGTTTCAAAAAGCTCTATTGCACGGATTTTGCTTATGCGCTCTTCCTCACGTGCAAGCTCTGCCGAATCGTTAATTCCCAATTTATTATCAAGAGCCATACTATCCCATCCCCACCGTTTGTTCGTTCAATAGTATTATACCATAAAGTAGAGTTGATTTCAAGTAATAAGCCGTCTATTTATGAAAATTTCCCACCCTACACACTGCAAAAGCAAGCACAATGTCCGTTTTTTTGGCACCCGCAGCGAGAATCGAACTCACAACTAACCCTTAGGAGTTCCAAGTTCTTGTGAAAGTTTTGTAAAAAGCGTTCAATTCCGTGCATTTCGGTGCGTTTTATTAAAAATGCAATGTTTTTTATATTAAAAACGTTAAATAAGTTGCGTAATTTTTGCATTTTTACGCAACTTTTAAATTAAATTTATACCGATTTTATACCAATTTTGAAATCCTTAAATTTAATAGGCAGACCCCGCATTCTCGGGAATCTGCCTAGTTAAGTGCTCCTTATAAATCTTTGATGATATTCAAAAACTTATCAAACGATATAGCGTCGGGATTACTTGCAATATCGTTTTCACTTACCATATAATAACGGAATTTACTACCTGCTTGCGCTTGCCACATCTTGCCGAGTTCAGCTTTTTCACGGCTATCGTCGTTAGACGTTAAGTGTTCGCCTTTCGTTTCAATCATTACGATATATCCACTATTCGTCATTACGATAAAGTCAGGATAATGGTTGATAAACCCATTTATATAGAACTCGTGACGTTCAATATTTCTATGCCACCATTTGATATTAGGCATAGAAGAAACTTTTTCAATAACCTTACGTTCAAAAGCGTTCATTGTTTGCTCTTCAGCGTATAAAGACTTTGACAAGAACGAGAACGTTTCGCCCGGATTGATTTCACTCTTTAACTTAAACGACGGAATACAAACGATTTTACCCGTTTCAAGCAAAAGCTTAAATCTTTCACGACGATATTCGTCGAGAAGCACATTGATTTTCTCTTTAATTCTTATTGCAAAACCATGAACGTTCTTTTCGAGTGCCGCAAGTTCATCTCTATCCATGTTTTCTATAACACGGTCAATATAAGATACCAATTCAATTCCTGAAATAAAATCAATCTTTTCAAGGATATTCTTCATTTGATACTTGCAGTTTCTTACCCGACTTTCAGGTGGTAAAGATTGAAATATCTCCTTGAAATATTCACTTTCAGCTTCCGCCATAAAACGATATTTCGGTTTTTCGTTTTTGTTGACATCAACTTCAGCAACACCTTCCGTTGCAGAACGGAAATCAATTTCAACGCTTTTATCTTTTAACGTAAAGCCGTCGGATAAAAATTCCTTACTCACAAGTTCTTTATAGTCCCCGTCTAAAAACGCAAATAAGCTATTTTCAGACTTATAATAAAATTGTGGAATTTCCAAAGACAACGCTTCGTCTTTAAATTCGTCGTAAATTCTATATGTAGTCACTTTACTTCTTACCTCCAAAGGTAAATCACTTAACGGCTCGGATTGAAGAGTTTTTAATTCTTCATCGTAAGTATCACTCTTAACTTCTGCACTTGCCAACATATCGTCAATAGCAGTAGAAGGAGCATCCGTTTTCCGTCTTTCTTCAATAATTGTTTTAAGTGTAGTACTATCAAACTGTAAAAATTCTTCTTCATCCACCGTAGGCGGTGTAATTGTAATTTCTTGTTGTACAGGCTTCGGTGCAGATTCAACAACAGGTTTTTCTTCTGTCACACGATAATCTTTACTACTAAAGCCAGCATCGTTAAGACCTTGAATCACTTTCGTAATCGTAGCGTGGAAATCGTTAGAACTTGTAAGCACGTAAGAAAGATTCAAAAACTTACTCGTATTTTGTTTTGTGTAAGGCAAACGCAAAACACGACCTAAAATTTGCTCTACGTCAACGGTAGAAGTTTTGTTTGCAAGTGTTGCTAAAATATACGCAAACGGACAGTCCCAACCTTCTTTAAGCGCGTTAACCGTAATGATATACTTTATCTTGCAATCGGGCGACATTAAATCTTTATCTTTAATTTCGTTTATTTCAGCCGTCTTAATTGCAATTTCTTCCGCAGGAATACCGTTTTCTACAAGTTTTTCCTTTAACTTGTCAAATGTTTCCTTGTTTTCACCGTTTCTTGGCTGCGCTTGGAATAAGACGATAGGTCTAATATAACGTCCACACGTATTCGTTTTAGCAAGTTCGTCTAAACGGTTGCGTAAGTCAATTGCATCCGCAATAACTTCTTCTTGCGATGGGCGATTATAAACAATAACGGGAAGTTTAACCATATTTTCCGTTTTAAGTTGTGCCGCATCCACGTAAGAAATAATATTGCTGTTCTTTCTCGGCGTAGCCGTTAAATCAAGAATAAAGCAAGGATTTAAGTTTTTAAGCATTTCCACACTTAATTCACCCGTAGTATGATGGCTTTCATCAACGACCACAACTGGAGAAAGTTGGTTTAATACTTGGATAAGCGCAGTATCGTCAACACCTTCTATAAGCGTTTCAGGAGTAGAAATAAACTTGGTAAATTGTTGCAAGTTTCCGTTTTCTTGATAAACCTTTCTGCCTTCTTTGTTTTTAATACGGAAACTATCAAAACTCATTATCACAATAGAGAGTTGCTCGTTTACTGTAGTAGGGTTAAATTGTTGTCCGTCTAAAACTTGTTGCTTGCTATAAACTTGAACTCTGCCATTAAAATCCGACTCAATCTTTTGCCTATACGGATGCGCAGGGTTAGATAAATTCTTTAACGTTTGCGTAAGAATGGCTTCAGATGGAACAAGCCAAACGACAACTTTTGCCTTTTTGCTTGGTAAGTTACCGAAAATAGTTTTTAACGAATTGCACGCCAAAAAGGTTTTTCCACCACCCGTAGGCACTTTGAAACAAACGTGGGGCGTATTTTCAATCGTGTTTTTATAAGTAGGGATAGCGTCAAATCCAACTCTAACACCTTTTTCTAACCAATAATCATTATAGGCTTTAACAACACTATTCGTAGAGTTCAATAACTCGCAATAGCGGTTCAAATCACTTATAACTTGTTTTTGAAAGTTTTTTAATTCCATAATTTTACCTCTTAAAGCCTTGTAATATCACGTGGTATTTTCTTAAATACGATATTAAACTTTTCCATTATTTCTTCCGAAAGCACACATTTATCTGCGTAAATTATGTATTCCGTCGCTCTTGTATTTATCGTAGATAAAAATTCGTTGTTAAGCGTAGTAATTTCATCTTTTTTGTAGAAGAAGTAATACGCGGTGTCATTATTTTTACCTAATAAATAGGGATTGTCCGTAGCCGCCATATCAAGTGGCTTTTTTGTTTCCATATAATAAACATATTTACGGATTTCTTCTTCAGGAACTTCTTCGTTTAAGTTTTTATCATCCTTAAATAGAGGTTGTCCAAGTTCATAGTAAGTGAAATCGCCGGGAACACCATCCACCTTCTTTTTGCCTGAACCATAGCCTTTTATAACTCTCTTTATTCTTTCCGCCGTTAAAGTTTCAGCATAATCCATCATCTCTACAAGAATAAACCTTCTCTTACCATTATCATTTTTATTCATTTTCAAAAGAGAGTGCGCTGTTGTTGCGCTGCCTCCAAACGAGTCTAAAAATAACGCATTTTCTTTTTTGCAAGCCATTGTGAGAAGTTGTTCTATAAGCTTGGTTGGTTTCGGAAAAGGGAATTCGTTTCCGTTCCCAAAAATTTCTTGCATTTCACGAGTACCGTCTTGCGTAAATACATTGTCAATCAAAGAAAATGGGCGAGTTGTTCTTTGTATTCCTTGCCTATCCTTCAAATATTGTTTTATGAATACCGACCAAGTTCCATTTCTTTGCGAAAATCCTAATTCATGATATTTTAAAGCTTCTTCAACATGTTCTTTCGACCAAATCCATTGTCTTCTTGGCATAATTATGCTTCCATCCGGAGCAGTAATAGGAAAACGTAAATTTTCTCTATCTCCCATACTATTACCAGCTTCTAACGGTTGTGTTCTATATTTTCCACGTTCATTAACATACTCATCTTCATACACATAGTTACGAGCAATCATTTCTTCTGTATAAGGAATATCGAGCGTGTCAATTAAGCGTAAATCTTTCACATACATTAAAATATACTCTTGTACAACAATAACTCTCTTTTCTTTTGCACCATTATACCTTTTTTTCCAAACCAATGTTGCTATTCTATTTGATGCACCAAAAATTTCGTCGCAAACACACTTTAAATTTACGTATTCTATATCATCAATACTTATAAATATAATCCCGTCTTTTGCAAGAAGTTTATGTAACAATTTCAATCTAGGATAAATCATGCAAAGCCATTTGTCATGTCTTGATAAATCTTCTCCTTCAGTCCCAACTACTTGTCCAAGCCATTTTTTAATTCTAGGGTCGTTTACGTTGTCGTTATAAACCCATTTTTCATTTCCCGTATTATACGGTGGGTCGATATAAATACAATCTATAAGTCCTTCATATTGAGGGAGAAGAGATTTAAGCGCAAGCAAATTATCCCCGTGAATAATCATATTCTCGGAGTGTTCCGCATTAAACGTATATTTTTTATCAAGAATCCTAAACGGCACTTCTTGATGATGATTTACAACCTTATCTTTTCCAATCCATTCTAACGTAGGCATTATTGTTCTCCCGTTTTCTTTTCTTTCTTGGTTTCTTCTAAACGTCTTTCAATTTCTGCACCATATTCCCTAACTTCTTCCATAGGAGTTTGCGGATTTGTCATATTAGTAAATAATTTCGCAATCTCTAACTGACCTTGTTTATAGGTGTTTTCTGCACTAATTTGAGCTAATAATCCATTAGGAACATAAGGATTTTGAATAAGCTCCCAATTTACGTTTTTATACTTTAATGATTTAGCCATCGCTTCAAGCATTTTTGTCTTATTATCTTCAATTTCTTTTGTTTTTACTTGAACATCCTCAGGCTTAATGTTTAACGACTTCAAATAAGCATTATATTTCTCAATAACTTCTTTATCGTCATAAAAAACGATAGGAACTGAGTTAAAGACGTTTACCGAGTATTGGTCAACGTAACCAAAAGAACGATAAGACATTAGGTGAGAAAAAACACGCATTTTATCCTTTCTCTTTTCACTTCTATCTTGTAAATATTGCGCTATAATAACAGCCAAAATCGGGATAATAACTAGCGCCGCCAAATTTATCCATTCCATTATATAAATCTCCTATTGTAATTTTACCACACTAAATATGACGACTTCCGTCATATTTATAAAATTTTTTATTCTTCATCTATAATTTCCACAATATCTTCTATATTGCACTCTAAAACCTTGCAGATTTTAGCCAAAATTTCTGTGTTTACGTGTTCATTTTTGCCGAGTTTTGCAAGCGCAGTAGTTGTCATACCAGTAGCAATACGGAGGTCTTTTTTCTTCATATCCTTATCGATTAAAAGTTTCCATAGCTTTTTATAACTGACAGCCATTTTGTAGCACCATCCTTAATTAAAAATCAGTTTTAACTATTATAACACATCTATTCAGAAATTTCAACTAAAAATCCAATTTTTAGATTATAAATCGTAAAAAAAGAACTTGGATTCAATTCCAAGCTCTTTTTTTGGCCTCCCCGGCGAGAATCGAACTCACAACAGAAACTTAGGAGGTTCCCGTTATATCCATTTAACTACAGGGAGATTTTTATGTTTTTAAAGTTATTTTACGACACGAAATATACCAATTTTATACCACAATAATGCACGTTTTGAATACAAAACACAATATATTGTGGCATATATGGCTACGCTATGCTATATTTAGGGATATAACTAACCCTTAGGAGGGGTTTATTATATCCATTTAACTATGCAGGCGTATTCGGTTGCCTATATATTCTAACACATTATTGTCGGTTTTTCAAGAGGGTTTTCAATTTTTTAAGAAATATGCCGAAGTTTTCCCACGTTAAGGAAAATTTGCTCGGAAACGGCGAAGTCAAAAAGGCAAGGCATTTTAGATATATTACTTTTTTAAATATGTTAGTGCATTTAAAGCGGGTTATTGACTTTCCCTTTTTAAAAATGTTATACTGTTCATATAAGCTATAGGGAGGCGGATATGCTCTACAACGAAGAAAATCTCGCACTCGATTACGAGTGGCAGACACCCGATTTTGAAAAATTCACGGACTCCGACATTGAAAGCTACAAGCAATGGCTAAAGGACAGCCGACTGAAAAAGCCCGAGGAAATCGAAAACGCACGGGCGGTTACCTCATACCCTGACGGGCTGGAAATCACCAATGCGTGGGGCGGCTGGCTCTCTAACGGCAAATGGGCGGATTGGCGCCGCTTTTGCATAGACAGAAATTACGCCTCCATTCCCGACGGCGTTATCAAGGTTACGCCCGACTTCACGAAAACAGGCAACTACATAAAATTAGGCGCCGACTATTGGAAGAGCGCAAAAAAATTCCCTTTACTCGCATTCGATTTTGACGGCGATGCGAAAGGCAGGGGCGCTATGCGCTTTGCTGAGGTCTGCGACCTCGCCGTATCAGCGGCGGCAAGCGAGGGAAAGGATTGCTTTTTTGCAGGTGATACGGACAGACTCAAGGCATATCTCGCACTCGGCTGCGGCGTTAAGGGAGTAAAATACCGTGACAAGGCAACAGACACCCTCTCCGAAAGGCTCTCCAAGGCTGAAAAAATCAGCGACAGAATAGCAATGGTTTTCTCGGAATATTCAATGGCTAGTTTCGCCTCGTTCGGCACTGATAAGCAATATCGCCCCATCGGAAGGATGGCGCAGGTGTACTCAAAGCTGACCGATATGGGCTATCAGGTTGATTTCATCCGTGCAGACGAGCTTTCCAAGGAGGACACGCCCGTCAGAATTGCAATTGTACCCGACAGGGACGGCTACTCCTGGTATGAGCTCGTTAAGCTCGATAAATTCGGAAAAGAAAAAGGGACAACACTTATTTACACTGCGGCGGGACAGTACGAAAAGTGGTCGTTTGATGCTCCGAAGAAAAACTTTTACAGCTACTATAAGGAAGCGATTTTGGAGCACGAGCTTCTCGATGCAACAATTCGTCCCACCGTCAGCGCAAATGCAGACGGAATTATCCTGCGTGGCGTTGAGGGCGACGGATACAAAATTATATGCGTTGCAAACACCTCGGCAGGGGCGGTTACGGCAAGGCTGACACTTAACAACACCGCCAAAGCACGCAGGGCTGTGGCATATAGCGGCGATAGTGAGCTGCCGCTCACGTGCAACAGCCAAAACGGAAAAAGCGTTGTGGCGCTTCCGAGCATCTCTGCGGGCGACGCAATTCTGTTGCTAATAGAGGGGGTATGATTATGTACGAGGTTAAGAACGGAATACTCTACGAAAACGGAAAGCCCACCTTTGCCCTCGGACTCTCCTATTACGCATCCTACCACCCGTCAAAATATGCCGTGCCGCCCGAGGGCGACCGCATAGGTCAGCTAAAGCTCGACATCAAGGAAATGAGAGAGGCGGGCTTTAACTACTGCCGTTTTGCCGCACGTGGCATTTTTGAGGACAGGCACGGCGAGGGCGCTGACGGAATAACGGCGCACTTCGACCTCATTGACAAATGTGTCGAGGAGGCTGACAAGAACAATATTGCCGTAGGCGTGCGCCTTCAGGGCTACACCCTCAACGTATCGGGATATAAGAATCTGCAAAGGATAAAGGCTGACGGCTCGGAGTTCGGCGCATACGAGGGCTTTCTCCCTCAAACGCTCTGCCACAGTGGAATTTTAACCGACAACCGTGACTGCACCGAGTATTCGGCAAGGCACTTTTCAAAATATCAAAACGTAGTAAATCACCAGATGTACAACGAGCCCGATTACAGCGTTGACTACAACCCATCTGCGATAGAGGCATTCCGCAAATGGCTGATTGACAGGGGATATGCCACAAAAGAGGCGGCAAAGGATATATATCCGCCGAAAAAGCGGATAGACGGCGCTGACGAAAACGGCTACAACGAGCTGTTTTTTCGCTACACAATGTTTTTGCACGAGAGGCTGTGCGATTTTCTGTGCGATATGGACAATGCGACTAAAATCGGCAACCCCCGCTCGGAAAACTACACCTGCTGGGTGTCGGACAACGGATTTAATTTCCCCAAATATTTCAGAACGGCAAAGAGCATGTGGGTAATCGGTATAACTCATTATTTCCCGTCGCAGGGCGCACGTGTATACCGTTCCTCGATGATAATGGACGTGCCCGAGAGCGCCGCCGCAGTAAACGGCAAGCACGCTTGGCTCGTGGAGTACAACGCCAATACAAAAATGAAGCCCGACGAATGGGAGAGGGAGACCTACTCCGCAATCGGCTCGGGGCTCAAAGGTATTGCCTACTATCAATGGCGTGGCGACTATGCCGCAGAGGGCTCACCTGAAACTAACCTGTTCGGTCTTCTCAACAACGACAGAACGAAAACGGGCGTGTTTGACAGGGCAGTAGAGGTTAACCGACTGATAAATTCGTTGTCCGAGAAAATCGTCACCACCGAAAAGCACAGGGCGGGCATTGCAATTCTCGTATCCGAGAATATGCAGCTGAGCCTTGATGCGTATGCAACCGTGCGCTCCGACCTTTACAGTGACGGTCAGAATTTCGCATATTATGAGTTGAGAAGCGCCGGCTATCCCGTCGATTTCGTAACCGCTGAGGACCTTGCGAGCAACCCGCTCGGTGTCCGTCTACTCATTCTTCCCTGCACCGAGGGAATGTCGGACGAGGAAAAGGGGCTGATTTCCGCCTTTACCGAAAACGGCGGATTGGTTTACAGCCACGACTTCACGCTTGGGGCATACACACGGCTTAACGGTGACGGCACGCTCCTCTCGGTTAAGGATATAGTGAAGGCGGCAAAAATAGCGCCCACCGTCCGTTTTGACGGAACGGACAGGCTGGACGCAAAGCTCCTTTGCGGCGAGAGCCACAGCATAGTAACCCTATGTAACATTCACACCGACGGCATATATACCGAGGGCGGCGAGGCGCTGACAGTCAACGCTGACTATCTTTTTCACAAGCAGATAGCCTCGGTCAGCCTGCACACGCCCGACGGCGTAACCCCTCTCGGCTTTACGCACAGGGGCTGCGAGCTGAGCATCACCTTGCCAACGATAAAGGCAGGCGGTCTTGTTCTTATAAGGCACTAACAAAGGGGCTGTTTCATTTCGGCATAACCGCAAACAAAAAGAGCAGACTCAGTGTCTGCTCTTTTTGTTAAAAGCCGTGGGTGTATAATAGCTTCTTTATTTGCATAGGGTCTGCGCCGAGGTTTTTCGAGAGAAGCTCTTGCCTTGCCTTGTCAAAATCAATAACGCCCTCGTCGATTGCAAGATCGATTGCCTCGCAGATGCTCCTTTGGGAATAGCCCTTTGATACAAGGTAGGGTATGAGCTTTCTTTTTCCCATCAGCTTTTTGTTTACGTTATAATCAATGAGCCTTTGCAATTGGTCGGACTCTTTGATATACCCCATTCTCTGCATTTCTGCCGCAGCATACTCTGCACTCTCACGGGAGAATCCACGCATTTGCAGCTTCCTTGACAGTCCGTCAAGGCTGTTGTCGCCCATTGCAAGAATTTTGAGCGCACGGTCGTATGCCTCACGCCGCTCGGTTTTTCTGATTATAACCGAGATTTCCCCGTCATAGACCTCATCACCGATTGACGGCGAGCCTATACTCTCAAAGTCCTCGGGGTCTACCTCGTAGCGCCGTTTTTTCTCCTTACCACGCTCCTGCGTGCAAAGGGTTACCGTCACGGCACCGCCTGTATGTACTACACCTGAAATTTTAGCAATCACTGCTCGTCGTCAAGCTCAAGAGGACGGATATCGAGGTCATCTGCAAGCTCGAACTCCTCCTGAAGATCTACCTTATCCGCACGTGCTCTTATCTTGCCCTCGATTTCAGCCATAAGCTCGGGGTTGGTTTCGATATAAGCAACCGTCTTATCCTTACCCTGACCGACACGCTGACCGTCGTATGAGAACCAGGAGCCGCTCTTTTCGAGCACGCCCGTCATAACGCCGAGCTCAACAATCTCGGATGCCTTGGAAATTCCCTTGCCGTACAGTATGTCAAACTCCGCAGTTTTGAAGGGGGGTGCTACCTTGTTCTTCACAACCTTACATTTAACGTGGTTGCCGTAGACCTCATTTCCCTTTTTGAGGACCTCGCCCTTTCTGATGTCTATACGCACGGATGCGTAGAATTTCAGAGCACGTCCGCCCGTCGTTACCTCGGGATTGCCGTACATAACTCCTACCTTTTCACGGAGCTGGTTGATAAATATTACAACGGTATTGGTTTTTGCTATCGTTCCCGACAGCTTACGCATTGCCTGTGACATAAGCCTTGCCTGTGCGCCGACGTGGCTCGCACCCATATTGCCGTCGATTTCCTGACGGGGAACGAGCGCCGCAACCGAGTCGATAACGATAACGTCGATAGCTCCCGAATGAACGAGCGCATCGGCAATTTCGAGTGCCTGCTCTCCGTCGTCGGGCTGAGATACGAGCAGATTGTTTATATCAACTCCTATCTTCTTCGCATACGCAGGGTCGAGCGCATGCTCTGCGTCAATAAACGCCGCCTCGCCGCCCGCCTTCTGCACCTCGGCAACGATATGCAGGGCAACGGTCGTTTTACCCGAGGACTCGGGACCGTAGATTTCTATAATTCTTCCCTTCGGCACGCCGCCTATTCCGAGCGCCATATCCAGAGTGAGCGAGCCTGTTGATACTGCGCTGACCTCCAGCTTCTGAGCCTCGCCGAGACGCATTATTGCGCCCTTACCGCATTCCTTTTCTATTCTCTCAATTGCGGTGGAAAGCGCCGATTTCTTATCCTTCGGTACTGCCGCTTCTGTTTTTTTGGTTTCTGCCTTCTTTGCCATCTCTATTCTCCTTTATATATTAATCAGAGTTCTATCTGTATTGCGCCAAACGGTCTTATGTTGAGTATCATACACGCATCTTTCCCGAAAATGCTGTTCATTATATCGGAATACTCGGAAACGTACTCGTTCTTTACAAACGCCTGTATCGTTCCCGCAAATCCACCGCCGTGAACACGCCAAGCGCATCCCTTTCCGTTAAGGAGCGCATCGGTCACGCACAGAGCAAGCGAGAGCCCCTGCTCGGAAACGTTTTGCGTGGTGTATACGTTCTGAAGATACTTGAAGCTCGAATCGCCCGATGCCATTACACCGTCAAAAAAGCCCTTTATATCTTTTCTCCTGAGTGCGCTCGCCGTTACGCCCACACGCTCGTTTTCACGGACGAAGTGCATAGCACGAAGAGCCGCCCTGTCGCCGACAGCCTCACGCAAAACCGAGAGGTTTGCGATTATATCAGCCTCGGTAATACCCCTGAGCACGTCACGTCCGAAATATGCCGCAACGCTCTTCATTTCATACGGCACGGAGGCGTAATCGTCGTTGAGGTTTGCGTGGTTGCCGCCTGTATTTACAATACAGAGCGAATATCCCTCATCAGCCAGCGAGAAGTTTATAGGCTCTATTATCGGATTTTTCGGGTCGGCAAAATCTATATGCACAAATCCACCGACGGCGCACGCCATCTGGTCCATAAGACCGCAGGGCTTGCCAAAATACTCATTCTCCGCAAACTGCGATATTTTAGCTATCTCCTCGTTGGGAATTTCTCCGTCATTGTAGAGGTGGTTAAGTATATTTCCTATCATTACCTCGAATGCCGCAGAGGATGAGAGGCCCGAGCCCTTCAACACTCTGGTGGTAAGGTAGGCATCAAACGAGCCTATCCTCAAGCCACGCATTTTCAGTCCTGCGAACAGTCCCGAAATGAGCGCAGCAGATGAAAAGTCGGGGCACGCATCCTTGTCGTCTACCAAATCAAGGTCTACTATGCACTCGTCGTAGCCCTCGCTCTTGATTCTCGAGATTTTGCCCTCGCTTTTTGCAGCGACGGCTATTATGTCACGGTCAACCGCACCTGCAAGCACACAGCCCCTGTTATGGTCGGTGTGATTTCCAAGGATTTCGCTTCTGCCCGACACCGAGAAAAGATGTATATCCCTCTCGTCTCCGTACAGAGCGCAGAACTCCTCAATAGCCCTCACGTAACGCTCGGTTTCGAGCTCCATATCCGAGTATATTACACGGTATTTTTCGAGCGCTCCGCCCTTTATTTTTTCAATAAGCTCTCTTGCCTTCATTTTTTATCTCCGTAAATAAATTTTTTTATTTTGTCTATCACTGACGAAACGAGCACAGCCGTGTCTATCGGCTCGCCTTTTTCGTCGGTTATTATCCATTCAACCGTCGGATTTGCACGAAACCAGGTGAGCTGTCGCTTCGCATATCTTCTGCTCGCCGTTTTCAGCTCCAAAGCGCACGCATCAAGCGAAACGCCGTCGGTTATGTGGGGCAAAATCTCCTTATACCCTATCGCCTGCGCCGCCGTCAGCTCGGGAGCAAGGTACCCTCTGTCATAGAGCGCACGTGTTTCCTCCAATAGACCGCTCTCTATCATTTTATCAACACGGCGGTCTATGCGCTGATAGAGAATTTCCCGTGAGGATGCGTCAAGACCTATTATGAGCATATCTATATCCTCGCACCGCTCACGGCTCTTTTTATCAAGCTCGCTCTTGGCAATACCTGTCGCATGATGGATTTCGAGCGCACGCACTACCCGTTTAACGTTATTTTTATGTATCTTCTCCGCTGACTCAGCGTCCACCTCGGCGAGCATTGCGTGAAGGGTGTCAATCCCCCCCTCGCCCTCGGCTATTTTGAAAAGCGATGCCGCATACTCGGGGTCGTTGGGACAAGTGTCGGCGTGCCTGCCTGTCCTGACGGCATCAAGATAAAGCCCCGTGCCGCCGCAGAATACAGGCACTCTGCCTCGCTCGGTTATATCTCTCGCACAGGCGAGTGCATCACTGGCGTAATCGGCAGCGCTGTATTTTTCGTCGGGGTTTATAATATCCAGCATGTGGTGGGGTATTTTCGCCCGCTCGTCAGCCGTAGCCTTCGCCGTGCCTATATCCATACCCCTGTATATCTGCATAGAGTCGCAGGAAATTATTTCTGCGCAAAGCTTCTCTGACAGGGCAATGGCAAACGCTGTTTTGCCTACCGCAGTAGGTCCTACTATCGCTATTGCCTTTATCATTTGAGCACTACCGCCTTGCATTTTTTACGCCTTGCAGAATCGAGGTTTTTGTCGTTGACTGAGGTGAAGAGGAATATCTGCTCTCCGCCCTCCATAACAACCTGCGCCGTGTCCACTATCTGACCGAGCGCCTCGGACGTTGCCGCATCTGCGGGCAGCTCTATGAAAATCGGTGCTCTCTCGGTGCAGAAGAAGCGTGACAGTGCAACCTTCGCCGCAACGTAAACTATTCCACGCTTGATTTTTTCAAGCGCAGCTACGTTTTCTTCAAAGGACGAAGCGTCCGCCGTCGCCCCGTCGCCGTCCTGCGTTGCCGTGTCCTTTTCCTTGGAATTCAGCTTTACCGCCATATCGGCGATTTCACGTGCGGTTCCTACAATGGTATCGGAAAACGCCGTCCTGACCTTTTCCTTTGCCTCGTTTATTATTGATATAGCGCTCTGCCATATTTCGTTTCGGCGTAAAAGAGCGTCTCTGGAGCTGTCCAGCTCCGCTATTTTTTCTCTGAGCTCCGAGGCAGATGCGCCGTTTTCGCTGATATCAAAAAGCCGTTCGTTCATTTCGGCAAGCTCTGAATAAAGAGCCTCGCATCGATCCCTCTCCTCGTTATAGCGGGCAAGAATTTCGCCGTAGTCCATAGAACGGTACTCCTCACGCTTGGAGGGCAATACGTCCGCACGGACGTCTATCTCGTTGTATTCTCCGAGGCGAGACCTCAGCTCCGCAATTTTTTCAACCGTTGCGTCCAGCTCACGCAGAAGGGCCTGCTCGCCCTCTATATACTCCTTGATTTCAATGTCAAGGGAGTACATAAATTCATCGACGTTGCTGCCGGGCAGACGTCTGCCCCATTTTTCAACAGCCCTCATGTATTCCAGAAGAGCGCTGTCGCACTCTGCCCTCGTGCTGTCGCAAAGGGCGTTTATCGAGGCGAGGGTTTCCATTCTCGCCTTAACCGTTGCTCTTGCGTCCTCAATCTTCTTCAAAACGCTTTGCAGCTCCGAGCGCTCCTTTACGTTGAAATCGCTCGCCATTTGCATGGACATTACGTGGTTTTTATGCGCAAGATACGCAGTAATGGCAGAGGCTGCAAAGGTCGCAAAAATCGCCCCAACCCACGTGCAATACAAAAGCGGTGTTTGAGTTACCGCATCGGAAAAGGAGCCGAATACGGCAATCAGCATACACGCTATTACCGATATTATGCTGAAACCAAGAAGAATCAAAAAGCTCGAATGTGCCTCATTATATCTGGCACGCACCTTTTCCGTGCCGCCGAGCGCCTCTGCTCGGCGTATAATTTCCTCGGTTTTTTTATCTATCGAGCTTTGAGCATTGAATTGGCAGTATTGCATTACCGCCTCGTTGTATTTTTTATTCGCAAGGCGCATTTTGTTAAACGAAAGCGCAACCTCTCTGCGATAATCGTTTGAGGGGCAGAAGCCCTCGTAGCCGTTCTCTGCCCTATATCTCAAAACGTTCTGCTTCTGCGTTTCACGCAGCTGCTCCATTTCGTGCAGGCGGTCAAACTCCGATATTACGTTGGCGTGTCTAACCGTGCGTTCAAGAGCGGCACGCTCATCGAGGCTGCCGTTGGCGGCGGCGCACTCCCTTTCCTTATCGGCGATTGCCTCACGGCATTCGATTGCGTATTTGTTAGCATCGGATGCGAGAGTGAGCTGACGGCGCAGCTCATCGGATTTTGCCTTTTTCTCCGAAATAGAGCTCTCGCAGCCCTCGGAAACTGCGGAATTGTGCAGGGCGGTGAGTATCGCCGCACCCCTGTCGGCTGAAATGCGCTCGTCCGCAGAATAGAGGACGTTCTCCGTCTCAGGAGAAAAGCCTCTGCTGTCGCAATCCTCGGGGAAGCGTGTGAGGAACACCGCATCGGAAAAGGTATAGGAATCCGCACCGAGCAGGGGTGTGCCGACGTCGGGCAGAAGATACTTTTCCCTGTTGGTTGCAATATCTATAACGGATGCACAGCAGGCTCCCGCCTCAAGAGTTGCGTCGTCACGCCTGGTTACCTTATAGGATTTTTTGTTGATTTTTACCTGCATACTGCCCTCGCAAACGGGCGTTGCATCGTTTATATATCTCTGCCTTTTCTCCTCACTCGTAAATCCGTAGAGCATAAAAGCGACAAAGTCGGCTATCTCCCGTCGCTCGTAGTCGAAAAGATTTATCCTGTCGGTCAGCTCAGCCTTGACTGCCGACAGAGTGCCGAACGAAACGATATTTATTTTTTCGATAGTCAAAGCCTCACCCCCTGTCAGTATTTTAATATTGATTTTGCGCTCAAAATGTAGTATAATAAATATACGCAGTATAGCTTATTTATTATTATACACTATGTTGCATCTTTTTTCAATAGAGAGCGAAAAAATACTTGAAAAGTATTTTGTGAGGGCGTATGTTTACCAAAGAAACAGTTTACATAAACGGAATAAAAAGCATATCTGTGGACGGCGTACAGCCATACTCACTGTCCGATACTCTCGAATGCGGACAGTGCTTTCGCTTTGAGCGGGTAAGTGACAGCACACTCGTCAGCGAATACACGGGCATAGCGTTCGGAAAGCACGTGAGGGTCGGACAGGACGAAAACGGACGGCTTTTGTTCATCGGCACACCCGATGAGGATTTCGAGAAAATATGGATTAAATACTTTGCGCTTGACACAAGCCTCAACGACGTGCGGGCGGAGATTTTAAAAAATGCGCCTAAGGAAAACAAGCTGCATCTCGCCGCCGAGGCGGCGAAGGGTATAGCGATACTGAGGCAGGAGCCGTGGGAAGCGCTCTTCTCATTCATAGTGTCGCAAAACAACAATATTCCGAGAATTAGAAAGATAATAAAAACCGTATGCGAGAGCTACGGCAAAAGGGTAGAGGGCGATTTAGGCTACGCCTTCCCCTCTGCCGAGGAGATAATTGCCAGACCCGAGGGCTTGGAGAGCGCACGTGTCGGCTTCCGCCTGCGTTATCTTCTCGATGCGGCAAAAAGAGTGTGCGAGGGTGAAACCGACCTGTCGGTTATTCAGAATATAGGTGATTACTCTGCCGCAAAGACTGAGCTTATGAAGATAACGGGTGTGGGTAGCAAGGTGGCTGACTGCGTTCTTCTCTACGGGATGAATTACCTCTCCGCATTCCCTATTGACGTGTGGATACGTCGGGCAATGGGAGAATACTTCACGGACACCTTCACACCCGAGTCCCTCGGACGCTATGCGGGAATAGCTCAGCAGTACATATTCCACTTTGCAAGAGTGCTTGAAAAAGAGGGGGGTGGGACTAAATGAAGGTTCTCATCCTGACCGTGCCGACAGGCGGCGGTCACAGCTCGGCTGCGGCGGCGCTCGCAGAGGGACTTCGCAAGAGGGGCTCCGAGGTGGATTTATACAACCTCTATGAAATAGTATCGCCAATCAAGGGCGCTCTGCTCGATTGGGGCTATCGCTTTGCAACCGAACACCTGCCACGTGCGTACGGATTTTTCTACCGAGGGCAGGAAAACAGGCGTACAAATTCATACACCCCCTCCCCCCGCAGAAGAAAGACGGCAAGAAAGAGTAAACGCCTCAAAGAATTTTTAGACAGGGGCGGCTATGACGTAATTGTTTTCACGCACGTTTTCTGCGGAGAAATGCTGGACTCCATCAGAGAAAGGCACGGACTTGACGCCCGTGTAATCGGTATCGTCACAGACCTCACCCTGCATCCGTATTGGGAGGAAGCCCTGCGTATAGACAACGTAGCCGTTGCGAGCGAATGCACGGCAGAGAGCGCAGAGAAAAAGGGCTATTTGCCCGAGCAGATACTGATAACGGGAATACCCGTCAGCGAGCGTTTCTATATTCAAAGGGATAAAAGAGATGCCCGTACCGCACTCTCGCTCGACGAAGGCACGCCCACATTGCTTATTATGAGCGGAAGCATGGGATACGGCAATATGGCAAGGACGGTGAAGAGCCTCGATTCAACGCTCGATAACGTTCAAATAATATGCGTGTGCGGCGAAAACAAGAGAATCAAGCGTAAAATTGACCGACTCAAAGCAAAAAATCGCATACTCTCCCTCGGCTACGCTGACAACGTGGACGGGCTGATGAGTGCAGCAGACCTCATAATAACAAAACCCGGGGGAATTACGCTGAGCGAAGCAATGGCGAAGCGACTTCCCATAATTCTATACGGAGAGATTCCGGGGCCCGAATCTCATAACGCACGTGTTCTGACCGAGTGCGGAGCAGCAGTCAGGGCGAGCGACACTAACGAGCTCTGCCGTCTGGCAGACGGGCTGATAAAAACCACGAGCGCAAGAGATAATATGAAGGAAAAAATTTCTCGGTATGCAAGGGGCAACGCAGTCGCCTCACTCTGCTCTGAAATACTCAAAAACCGATAAAAAATCACTGAAAACCGAACCAAGAATTTTGCTTGGTTCGGTTTTTTCTTTTTGCCAAAAAGCCGATTTTCCCTTATTTTATCGGAGAAAATCAGTGATTTTTTTGCCCGTTTTTTTGGTTGCCAAATCAAGTAGCTTTTGTGATAGAGTATTTATGCCGAGGAAAAGCGGGGACAAAGCGGGCAGAAGAAAAAGCCGCATCCGACAATCGGAAAAATCCCGTTCGGTAGTAAATCAGGAGGTATTATTGTGAAGGAAAGCAAGAATCCGTACGCAACCAACAAAGCGACGGTAATCACACGGACTGCCAATGCGGCAGAGCCGCACAGCGCAAAAATCTCTGGCAACGACCTGAGAATTAAGAAAGGAAACTAAAAATGGAAGAAGCTATCAACGAAATCACGGAAACGGACACACCCCCTATCGAAAATCCGACAGAAAACGGTATGTCCCCTAAAGAGGGGGAGTTGCCGCAAAATGCGGCAGATGAGGCTATGGATGACGGCGAGGGCGAGGTGTTCGTGTATGATGCTGAAGCCGACCTCTCAAAAATACGGGAGCTGTTCCCTCAGCTATCCGGGATTAAAGAGCTCGGGGATATAGAAAGCGCCGAGCGATTTGTCGAGCTGAGGCAGATGGGCCTTTCCGTCAGGGAGGCGTTGCTCGCCACCAACGGCACGGCAAAGGCGAGGGCGACTGCGTATGACAATCGCTCGCATCTCAAATCCTTCGTCCCGAGGAACGGAGGCGACAGCGGTATTCAGATGAGCCGTGCGGAGCTGTCAGCGGCAAGGGAGCTGTTCGGCTCGTTGACGGAAAGAGAAATCAAGGACCTTTACAGAAGGGTAAGAAATTAAGAAAGGAAAAAATCAATGTCAATCATTTATTCCAAGTCCTCAGGACTTAACAACGCACAGATAGGTAAGCTCGAAACACCTATCAAAATGGTAATAGAGCACGAGAGCGACCTGCTCACAAAGAGAGGGGGCATCTGCGACTGGCTCTTTAATATCGAAAAATCCAACAAGTTCGGCGAAACGATAATCGGTCAGAACGAGTTCGACGTATTCTCCGCAACCGCAGAGGGTGCGGGAGCAGAGGGAGACGACCTCACCGAAACCTACAGAAAGTTTATCGAGCACATTCAGTTTATGAAGGAGTTTACCATCACCGCTGAGATGATGGAGGACGCCGCATACGGCGTTGCGGCAGACGCAAAGCGCCGTGCCGAGAACTTCACCCGTGCATACTACAAGACTATGCACAAGATATGCGAATACGCCCTCTCGAACGGAACATCCGCATCGGGCACGTTTGCAAAGGCAGAGCTCGACCTCACCGCCCCCGACGGCAAGCCCCTTTTCTCCAAGGACCACACCTGGGGCGCTGAGGGCAAGGCAAGCGGCACTCAGTCAAACTACTTCTACGGTGACATCTTCTCCTCTACCGCTACCTTTGAGAATGCGCTCGGCGAGCTCGCATTCAAGATAAGAAACATGAAGGACGAGAACGGAGATATTCTCGGCTACACCGCAGACACCATTATTCTCCCCGGCAACAGACCCGCCGCAGAGGTAATTGCGAAGAAGGTTTGCGGCTCCGAGGGCGCTCTCGGCAACGGCTACAACGACGTAAATCTCCAGTTCGGCAACTGGAACATTATCGTTATGCCCAACTGGCAGACCGAGGACAACCGCTGCATGATTATGTCCAGCGAGGCAAACAAGAATCTGTGCGGAAATATGTTCTTCAACCGCATACCCCTCACGGTTTCCAACTGGGTTGACAACCATACGGGCAACTACATTTGGAACGGCAGATGCCGCTTCGGCGTAGGCTTTGGCACCTACAAGCACATTTTGCTTGCAGTTGATTCAAAGGATGCAGTAGAGGGCGCAGAGGCGCTCTGATAAAAACGGCGCTCAGCCGTCACTTTTTGTGACGGCTTATGCGTCGGGAAAGGATAATTATGACAGGCAACGAACTTATAGAACAGATAAAGGCTCTGGGATTCGAGGGCGATGCGGATTCAACCGACAGACTGTATTCGGTCATTACCCTTTCCATGCGGCTCATTGCCGCAGAATATCCGAAAATATTATCGAAGGAGATAGTCAAGCAAAGGGGAGAGGCACTTACGGTAAGCCCATCCGAGCTTCACAACTGCAAAATGCTCGCCAAAAGTCCCGTTTTTAAAGAGGGTGTGCCGTACAGCTCGGTATTCATTCTTGACGGAGCGGCTACTCTGCCAAAGGAGGCGGAGGGTGTATTCACCGTGCGTTACGTTGAAAACCTGCCTGCATTTTGCGACAGCATGTGCGAGGGAGAGCTATGCCTTGACCCCTGCGCTCAGCACCTGCTCCCTCTTTTGGTATCGGCATTGTTCTGGCAGGATGACGAGCCCGAAAAGGCAAGGCTCTATATGCAGCAATATCAGGACGGCGCCCGCCTGCTCCGCTCGCAAAGGATAATGAACAATCCGTCCGTTTACAACTGCGAGAATGGCTGGTGACACTATGAACAGCGAAAAAGTTTACAGAAAATCCTACTCCTCGTTTTCGGGAATAGACACGTCATCTCCCCCTTCTCTTATCGAGGGACACAGGCTCGCTGACTGTGAGAATATGTATATAGATTACGAGGCGGGGCACGGGCTTTCGCTCGAAACAGCTCCCGGATTCAGAAAAATATTCGACTTCGGCAAGAAAATATACGGAATATTCTCATATCGGGCATTTAGCGGAGAGGTGAGCGAGGATTATCTGGTAGTCCACGCAGATGACTGCCTGTACCGCTTCCCCGTAGGCATGCGTGATTCTCTTGAAAGCCTATCACCCATAATGAGCGGTATGGCGAAAAAGCATTCCTGCGCCTTCACGGTGGGAAATTCTCTCTACATTCTCGATTCCGAGAGCTATTACAGGGTGGACGGAAGCGGAGTGTGCAAAAGACTGTCGGCAGAGGACGCATACGTCCCGACAACCATGTACCGCTCTCAAAAATGCGAGGATAAAAACATAATGACGGACAGGTTTAAAAATACCTTTCTGCTCACCGATGCACAGGAATTTACAACAAACGGCGACGATCTGACGTACGAAATAATCAGCGAGGAGCTGGGGCTCTGTGCGGTTTCGGGGCTGAAAAACAAAAATCAGCCGTGCGTGATTATACCGCCAAATGTTACCATACGCCAGAAGAGCTATAAGGTAATACGCATAGCAGACTCTGCGTTCAAGGGTACAAGCATAGTGTTTGTATCCATACCCGAAACCGTTACGCTGATAGGAACGACGGCATTTCTTGCTTGCAAGAGCCTTCGCTGTGTAATATTGCCGGAAAGTCTTGAAGCAATAGGCACCTCAGCCTTTCACAGCTGCTCCTCTCTGCACGAGGTTTACCTCAAATCGGGACTGAAGCTGATTGAATACAGCGCATTTCACCTTGTGCCGAGCGATTTTACGGTGTACTACGAGGGCGACGAGGCGGCGTTTTCGCAGGTAGAAATAAAGGGCAAGGAGAGCTATTTCCCCTATACCCCTATATATTCTGCAAGGCAATCGGAGTACAGTGTTCTGCTCCACCCTGCCTTTTCAGGGTGCAGTGAAATAGACGGTGTTCTCGTAGATAAGGAGAGCATCCCCCTCGAGGACACACGTCAGGACATAGCGTATACGGCAGAGAGGTCTCTCTTCGGCGAGATAGAAAACGTTTATATAATTGTCAAGGACCACGTTTCTCTGAAAAACAGGGAGGTGGAGGTTATAGGCAGATTTACCCCCCAATCGGACAGCATAACCGACAAGGACGGCTTCTTCTCGGTACATTCCGAGACTGTGGGAGCGCCGTTTGAGGCTATTTCAAAATGCACGTCGGCAGAGGTACACGGCGAAACGGTTTTTCTCACGGGAAATCCGTCACTGCCCAACACGGTGTTTTACTCTACCAAGGATATGAGGGGGAGCATTAACCCCCTGTACTTCGGCGTTTACAGCTTCATAGAGGACGGCATCGGCAACACGCCCAACGCCGCTATGATAAGCGCAGATGACACCCTGATAGTCCTCAAATCCGAGGCAAATCACGGCTCGTCTATATACTACCACACAAAAAGCGGCACGGGCGACGACGGGTATTCGCAGGGATACAGCTCAGGCTCTATCGGCAGAGTCAGGGCTGTTGCGAATTTCCTCGACGACCCCGTTATCCTCACCGATAAGGGACTGTTCGGCGTGGATATAGACAACGTAAATCTTGAACGGAGCGTATGCCACCGCTCATCAAACGTTGACGCTATGCTGCAAAAAATCGGCACCGAGAACGCCCGACTTGCAGAATGGCGAGGATATTTGTGCGTGCTGATTAACGGTGAGATATACCTCGCCGACAGCAGAAAAACATTTACCCATAAAAACGGTGACAGGGAGTACGAGTGGTTCAGACTGACCGACGTCGGCGTATACGACGGACAAACGCCCGTCTATCACACGCTCACCGAGCCGAGAACCGACAAATACACATACGTGGTATGGGAGGGCTACTATCACAAGCTCGGTTATACCGAGAAGGAAAGGGCGGTTGGACCCGACGACCTTCTGGTATCTACGCACGCCGTACCTACTCCCCCGTATGACAGAACCTATCCGTTTATCATAACGACTGACGAAAACGGCGAAAAAACGGCAATCGTATGCGACACCGACGGTGAAATGACAGGAGGAGAGTTTTCTCCCGCATGCGAGCTGTGCTGTGTGGGTGAGCTGCTTTTCTTCGGCTGCGAAAACGGCGCTATCTGTTGCTTTAATAACGACAAGAGAAACGACGGCTCGGACGAGACCTGCGAGGCGGGTGAAATACCACGCAAATACTACACACACAACGGCAGGCGCTACGTCAGTGGATTTACCACCGCATCAGACGTATGCGGACTCGGCGGTTATACCAAGAGCACCGTTGCGGGAAGCTGTGCAATACGCATGAAGGCATCCTCTGCCGGCGTCGCATCGGTATCTGTGTGCACGGACAGATGCGGCACTCATGAGCTCGGCGAGGTAAACGCCTCGGTATTCAATCTCTCGGACACCGACTTTTCCTCTTTTTCCTTCGCAACTCACGAGGGCGTGGCGGTAAGGCTGCCCGAAAGGGAGAAGCGCTGGAACGAAAAGCAATACAAAATTTATTCAAACGAATTTATGCGTCCGTTTGGAGTATACGAGATTTCGTACGACTACACGGTCGCAGGAAGGATTAAAAAATGAGCATACAGAAAATAAGCGATGCTGAATTCAAAAGAGCGAGCGTTTCCTCGCTCCCTATAAGACCTAATTCAAGCTCTCTGTACGGCGGCACGTCGCTGTCCGCAACCGAGCTGCGTGCGGCGTTTGACAGAGCGCCTGCTCTCATTATGGCAAAGCTCAACGAGCTGATAGACTCGGTGACGGGCAACGCTGACGGCGACGGACATATTTCAAGGCAGATTCTGACGGGACTGTCCGACAGCCACACCCTTAGCGACTTTTTTGCGGATATACTCAGCGGCGAGCTGTCAAAATACCTGTACGTGGGCGATGAAACGCTCTATAACGCAGTATCCCGTTCGGCATCCGAGAGAGGGGATGCGGTAAAGAGCATAACCTACGACATTGAGAGCAATAAAATTTTATACCGCACAACCGACGGTGAGGAATTTTCCGTATCGCTGCCCGAGTCGGGAATTGACAGCTACGTAGCGGAAAAGAAGCAGGAAATCAGCGGCTACATAGAAAGCGAGCTTAACGGCTTCCGTTATGCCGATTTCGGCGGTGAGGCGGCGAGCTACACATTAGAGGCGGAAAGGGAATATGCCCTCTCGGGATTTTCTGCGCTTTCCGTTACACTTCCCTCACCTGTCGAGGCAGGATTTTGCTCGATTGTGCATTTTTCGGTCTCTGACGCAACTAAGATAACCCTGCCCGAAACGGCGAACGTAATGACTGCGTCGGGAGAGAGCGTCGATACTGCGGTAATATACCTCGGCGACGACGTCAGCGGCGTATCCGTTTCGCTCTGCGACGGATACAGATACACTCTTATGTTTATTCACGACGGAGAAGCGCTCACCTGTACAGTAAACAGGAGGGCTATCTGATGCTGAGGCTGAAAAACCGCAAGCTCAACAGGCAAAAGCCCATTGACAGAGTAGAAATAGGCTACGAGAAAAGCGCAAGCGGCTTCCATGCGGATTGCGAAAACGCAACAGGGTGTGCAATAAAATCTCTGGATTTTGAGGGGGCAAGGTACAACTTCATAGCCTCATACCCCGTAACCGACACCGCCAGTGAATTTTACGGCAAATACGCAACAACGGTTGCCGTCGGGAGCAAAAACTGCATAAAGCAATATTCTGAAAAGACGTTGGAAATTCCCGACGGAAACAGTAAAAATCATGGGGTTATAATCTTTGACAAATGGCGGTCTATATCTGTCAACCGATACTATTTTATATCCTTTGACTACGAAATTACCCCCTATGAGGACGGCAGTATTCCACCGGTTTATATGGCATTTGCGTTCGGGCGTTCGAGCGCCCCTACTGACTATGAGATTCAATATCGAATCTACACTCTCATAAATAAAAACAACGAGAGCTCCGGCAGTTTTTCCGTCATTCTCATATACTCGTCGAGCACGGAATATTACTCGGGCGTTCCGATTCTCAAATTTATGTTTAATTCCAATTCTAACAGTGCTATGGTCGGAAACGGAAAAATTACGGTAAGAAACGTGATATGGAGCGATGTCCAGGGATGGAACGACCAAGAGCACGCAGACGATTTTATTGACGAGCGTGAGGTTCTGAAATTCTATACCGACCAGCCGTTAGGCGCATGCGCCGATGCACAGGACGAGGTGAAAATCGAGGCGAGCACGGGGAAAATAAAAATTTGGAAGAGGACAGCATACGCCAACCGAACGGTCTATGCAATAGATACTCCCCACGAGCTTACACTACCCTACGACACCCCGATTATGCTCTGTGAGGGCGAGCCCAACAGAGTTTACCTGAAATCCCCGAGCCCCCCTCTGAAAATGACGGTAAAATATTTTTCTAAGGAGAGGTAATATGCAAATGAAATACTACAAAATGCTTAACGAAAACAGGGTTGTTGCGGCAGATGCAAAAATATGCGCTCTCACCGCAGAAGGGGCGAGAGCTATGGGCTACTACCCCCTTAAAAACGGGGAGCTGCCTCCCGATGCGGACAGCTACACCTGCGCCGTGATAACCTACACTCAGGAAAAAGACCATATAAGAGTCAATTTTAAAATGCAAGGAGATAAGATACAGTGAAATATTTACTTTTCCCCGACATGAGCGGTTACGCCGTTGAGAGAATTGCAAAATTCGAAAACGGCAAGCTCCTTGTCCGTTTTGACGGGGTGGAGAGGGGAACGATGTTCGTCTCGGATGCCGCCATACCGATAACCAACGGCTGTGCGATGCTGTCCACACGCAGCGTATCCGAGGGCAGAAATCCCGTCAGCATTTTCAAGGAGCGCAGCCGTGAGAGCTTTGACTGCGGGTATCTTGTCAGGGAGGAAAATTCCCTGCGCCCCGAAATCGACAGCCTTGAAACCGATTTCATATACCTCAAAAATCAGCTCTACACAGAAAGAGAGGCACGCCTCTCTCTCGAAAAGAGGATTGCCGACCTCGAGGAAAAAATCAACGGCTATAAAATTTTTTAGGAGATAAATTATGAAAAGAACAGTAATATCATTGATTATTGCCCTGTCGCTTCTCTTTGTCCTCGGCATATCCGTATACGCAGGCGAGGGCGACACCGCTCCCGCCACGGAGAGTGCCGAGACCGCAGAGGAAAAGGCTGCGGGCGCAGCCGAGGATGCTACAATGAGCGCACAGCTCTCCCGCCTTTTGTCCGAAAATACGGCGGAGATTTTCAGTGCACTCACGCTCGCATGCTCACTGTTGATTGCGGCACTCTATAAAAAGGGACTTCTGCCGTCGGTATCAAAATCCCTCGGGCTCATAAACGAAAGCACGGGCGCTGTGCTCAAAAAGGTATGCGAATACTCTGAGAGCACCGACGAGGCGATAAGCGAGCTTGCAAGCGAGGCAAAGCCGCTGATTGAAATAATCTCGACCTTTACCGACGCCGCACAGAAGATGACCGCAGACGGCGAAAGGCTCGCAGAGGAGCTGTCCCGCATAGGCTCGGACACCGAGCGCCTGCAAAAAATAATCGAGGTGCAAAACGAGATGCTGTACACGGTTTTTATGTCAGCGAGCATACCTCAGTATCAGAAGGACGCTCTCGGCGAGGTTTACGCAAAAATCAAAGCCCTGACAAAGGGGGCGTAATACCGTGAAAGCAAGTATACTACGCATATGCGCCCGTGTGCTTGGACTGACGCTTTGCACCGTGCCTGCCGCAATAGCGGTTCTGGAGCATTTTCCGATATGGATAGGGGAGGGCATCCGCCCAACCCTGTCCGCTATGTCGGTAATTATGCTGGTGCTGGCAGCGATTCCGCTGAAAAGAGCGATTTCAAAATATCTTGAAAGCCCGTCGGCGTGGAGCATCTGGCTGGCTATATGGGCGCTCTCTACCCTGCTCACGGGGATTATGGACAGTATAGCGAGAATAGCACTCGTTGCATTCGTGGGCAACGCACTCGGAGCCGTTTGCTTTCGGCTCGCAAGAGAAAGGAAGGACTAAATGGAAAAAGGATTTGACGCATGGGGGGCAGCGCAGAGGCTGAGCAACAGCGCAGCCGATAGGGTGCGCCGCAGCTTTGGCGATTACGTAAACGAGATATGCCTCGCCGTATGCATAATTTTCACTGTTGCCATACCTCTGGTTACGGTCAGATTTGTAAACCCTCTCTCACCCGAATTTTTGGCGAATACGGTATATATGGTTATATCGACCTATACCTGCTACTTGGTTTTTATACCAAGCGGAAAGAGGGACGAGCTGGCAAACGGAGGCTATAACGGCAATACGGTGTGGGAGGCGCTCTGCGATAAAATACGTGAGGGCTCAATGATAACAGAGTTTTGCGCCTATTGCGAAAGAGAGGCACAGAGGGAGGCGAAGGATTCTGCCCTGCGACTTGCGAGCCTTGCCTGCATTGACGGGCAAAAATACCTGTCGGTCTATGCCCCTATGAAAAAAGCGCAGCTAAAACAGGAATTGAGTGCTGGCAGAATAACCAAGGAGCAGTACCGCATACTGCGCCGTGCCAACTCGCAGAGGGTAAGGCCGATATCCGCCTCACTCATACTGTCAAGAGCAAAGGAAGTAAGCATAAACGATGCCGGACGTAAGAGTCTGTCCTACGAGCAATCCGCCGCAATGCGAAAGCCGTTTCTGATACTTATATCCTCGGTTTCGCTTGCGTGTGCGGTGCTGATTCCGACAAAGACCTTCGGCGTTGCGGTAATCGTCAGCATCATCAGCAGAATTTTTGGTATATGTATGGCATCCTTTGCAGGATACAACGTAGGAGTTCGACAGATAAGGTGGGAAAACGCCCGCACGGACGGAAAAATTCTGTTTATCAGAAAATTTCTGGAACGCACAAAGAGCAATGAAGAAGTTTAAGAAAAAATATACGAAAATGCTCCTCGACTACACAGCCCTGTGCGTTGGCGAGGAGGGGCGATTGCAGTCACTCATCAGGGACGGGCTCCCCTCTCTTGAAAAGTTCGCCTGCTCTATCGACACCACACGCCATCAGTTAGACCTGTGGGCGGGCGAAAACCGAAAATTTGCAGACGCTATGGGAGAGGCAGAGGAGCGTATATGCGACCTGATAACCGATGCGGCGGCATTTAAGCTCATAGACCCCTCATTCGTCAAATTCCTGCTCGGCAACAAATACGGCAAAAACGAGGAGGGGGTGTGCCATGAGCCACCCTTTGAAATAAATCTTACGGTGGTGAAGTAATGGATATATCCGTAAGCAACAAGCAATATCTTTTCATAACCTCGGAGCACAACGAAACGCTTTTCGGCGGTGCGGCAGGGGGCGGTAAGTCCTACGGTCAGCTGGTTGACGCTCTTCTCTACGCCCTAAAATATCCGAAGTCAAAGCAGCTGATACTCAGGCGCACCTTCAGCGAGCTGGAAAAATCACTCATAAGAGTGAGCCTCTCCCTGTACCCGAGAGAGATATACACATATAACGCATCAAAGCATACAGGCAGGTTCAAAAACGGCAGTATAGTCGATTTCGGCTACTGTGCAAACGAGAACGACGTCTATCAGTATCAGTCGGCGGAATACGACGTCATACGCTTTGACGAGCTGACGCATTTCACCGAATTCCAGTACCTTTACCTCATATCGAGAATACGAGGTGCAAACGGATACCCGAAGATGATAAAATCCTCGACTAACCCCGGGGGTGTCGGACATTCCTGGGTGAAGGCACGCTTCGTTGACGTCGGGGAGGCAGGAACGCCCTACACGGACGCTGACGGCAGGAGCCGTATATTCATTCCGTCAAGGGTTGATGATAACACCTTCCTCATGAAAAGCGACCCCGACTACAAAAAGCGCCTGCTCTCCCTGCCCAAAAATCAGGTGAAGGCTCTTTTGTACGGAGATTGGAACATTTTTGAGGGACAGTATTTCTCGGAATTTGACTACTCGGTGCATACGGTATCCCCATTTGAAATACCGTCGCATTGGCGCAGATACCGAACAGTTGACTACGGACTTGACAGGCTGGCGTGCCTGTGGGTGGCAATCAGCCCCTTGGGTGAAATGTACGTTTACCGTGAGCTGTGCGTCAGCAACCTGATGATAAGCGAGGCGGCGGAGAGGATAATAGCAAAAACAGGCGTAAACGAGCAAATATACGCCACCCTTGCCCCTCCTGACCTTTTCAGTCGCTCGCAGGAATCGGGAAAGAGCAAGGCGCTCCTGTTCGAGGAAAACGGCGTAAGGTTTACAAAATCATCAAACAACCGAGAGGCAGGCTGGCTATGCGTGAAGGAGCTGCTCAAAAGAGATGCAAACGGCGAGAGCCGACTGAAAATCTTCCGCACTTGTACCGAGCTGATAAAATGCCTGCCTATGCTCGAAACAGACCCGTTAAAGCCGAGCGATACAAAGAACGAGCCCCACGAAATAACTCACGCCCCCGATGCGCTCCGAGGCTTCGCCATCTTCTACACAAGACCGAGCGAGCCTAAAAACGGTCGGGTAAAGCGGCAGTGGAGCGAGGATATGTGGCAGGACTATTATTCTGCGGATTCCAAGGGGCGTGAATACTTAATCAAAAAATACGGAGAACCGATATGAAGACAGAAAAAAATGAAAAAAGACTCGAATTTTTCGACAGCCTGTATCAGAGCGCAAAAAGCGAAATGAGCGACGTGTACGACAGATTCGAGTTGAATACCGAACAGTATTACGGCAGCGACAAAATCGACAATTCATACGAAAGAGCGAGCGCCGTCAGAAATATAACCTATGAGCTTATTGAATCTCAGGTGTCCTCGGAAATACCCGCCCCCTACGTATCCCCTGCGAGATACAGTGAGAGGCGGGAGAGAAATGCGAGGAGCGCCGAGCGCCTGCTCTCTCAGGTGAGGGATGCCCTGCCCTTCGAGCAGCTCAACGACATTGACGAGAGATACACCTACATTCTCGGCGGCAGCGTATGGTTCGTCGAATGGGACAGCAGCATACTCTCGGGCAGGGAGCACGGCGGTGTGCGTATCCACTGCATAAATCCGAGGGATTTCATACCCGAGCCCAACATATACAAGGTTGCGGATATGGAATACTGCTTTATGAGATTTGACACTACCCGTGCAGACGTTATCGAGAGATACGGCGTATGCGAGGAGGATATACCTAAGCTTTCGTCCGAGGAAATAGGCATAGACAGCGGGGCGGCGGCAACGGTTATCGTTTGCTTCTACCGCAACGAAAGCCGCCAGGTATCGCAGTTTGCGTGGTGCGGCGACGTAATCCTTTCGGATATTGAAAATTATTACGCAAGAAAAATTCCCGTATGCCCCGTTTGCGGAGCTGCGGGAGGCGTGTGCGATTGTAATAAGGAAAGTGTTTTAACCGAGGAATTTACCGAGCGTGTGCCGCTCGGCGAAATTGCCGATGCGCCCGAGGGCGCAGAAAGCGGCGTTGCGGAGCTACCCTACTACACCCCCTCGTTTTTCCCCATTGTTATACGCAAAAACACCTCGAAGGACTGCTCGCTGATGGGTCAAAGCGATTGCGAATTTATCCGCTGCCAGCAGCAGCAGATAAATAAAATCGAGAGCAGAATTATGCAGAAGCTGATGCGCTCGGGAATAACTCCGATAGTTCCCGACGATGCCGAAATTGCTCTCAACAACCAGATATTCGGTCAGGTGTTGAAGCTCCGTCCGAGCGAAAACAGCTCTATGTACGGAACGATAGACACAACCCCCGATATATCGCAGGATATTCAGCAGGCTGACAGGCTCTATGAGCAGGCAAAGAGAATTGTCGGCATCAGCGACGCATATCAGGGCTTTGTCGATAACGACTCAACCTCAGGCGTTGCCCGTCAGCTGATGGTTAATCAGTCGGCAGGCCGTCTTGATTCCAAGAAAAATATGAAAAACTCAGCCTACGCAGAGCTTGACAGAATAATATTCTCCTACTACCTCGCATACGCAGACGAGCCGAAGGCTCTCTCGTATAAGGACACATTCGGCAGAATACATAACCTGCAATTCAACCGACACGACTTTATCGAGTACGATCCTGTCACAGGCGAATATTACTACGATGACGGTTATCTTTTCTCGGTTGATACAAGCAAATCTGTCGAGCAGCAGAGAGAATACATCTGGCAGAAGAACCTTGAAAACCTGCGCTCAGGCACTCTTGGCAATCCTGAAAGCACCGAAACGCTGTTGCGCTACTGGCAGTGTCAGGAGAGGGCGCATTACCCCTTCGCCCGTGATAACGTGGAATATTTCAGCGCTCTGCTCCAAAAGGAAAATACAACCTCTGAGCCGTCCGACAAGCCTCTCGACAGTCACAAAAATGCGGACTCAACGCCCACCGAAGACGGCACGGAGCAGTACATCCCCGCCCCCGCAAAGGACGGGGAGTGAAAATGCCCGAAAAGCATAAAAATATCTCAATATATTTTTCGATTTCTATTGACAAATTATGCCAATTATGGTATCATTAAATTGCCAATATTTGTCAATTGCAGGAGAATTATAAATGCCGAAAAACGTGTATATAGAGAATTTTCTGAAAACAACAGACATAGAAAAGCTGGCACAGGCGAGAGAGTGCGTTATGCCTCTTTTGGATAAGGTAAAGCACTCGGATGTTCTGTGGCTCTGCGCCCTGTGCTACGAGCTCGGCAGAACGGCGTCCGAGGAGGCTGTCAAATAGAAAACGGAGTGTCCTTTTCCCTTGCGGAAAGGGACACTTTTTACTGTAAATCGAATATATTTTATTTATTTTTAAAAAAGGGTTGACATCTTCTTTTAGGTGTGTTATCTTGAAGTGGGAGTACTAAAAAAAATAAACGGGGTTTGTGAAATGAGCATTATAAGACATGTTTCGGGTTCAACAAAGGGCGGTTATCTCTCGGTCATAACGGGCGATAATATGATGAATGCGAAAAAGGTTTGCCTTACTGCCCAAAATGGCGAGGAGTACTGGTGCGAGGTTCTCAACAGAACCGTTTCCACCGCAACCTTCCGTGTTCCCGAGGGAAAATATCGGTCCTACAAGGTTAAGGTTATCTATTCGGACGGCGAGAGTAACACTCTGACGTTCAACGCACCGAAAATTCTGTGGGTTCTCGAAAACAACCTATTTTCGGGCGGCGAGCTGCGTGTTATCGGCGAGAGCCTGATTGACATTGACGTCTACGGTGAGCGTGAGGGTACGGATACCAAGGGCGGCTACGGAAAATATGCCGAAAACCGTAACACACGCATCTTTCTCAAGGGCGATACGGAGCATGAGCTTGCGGTGAAGCGCATCAGCAACTACGAGGTATGCGCAGACATTCCCGACAGCGTAGCGGCAGGCGAATACGACGTAATCGTTATGCGTGATACGGCATCCGAGCCGTACAGAATAACCGTGAGAAGCAAGACCGAATACCCAAGCAAGGTATTCAACGTATGCGATTTTGGCGCTAAGTCTATACCTGTCCGTGACGTGTATTACGAGAGCTTTTTTGACAGCACAGATGCCTTCCAGGCGGCGCTCGATGCGGCAAGGGATAACGGCGGCGGAACGGTTTTCGTTCCCAACGGCAGATACTGCTTCAAAAAGGGTATAAGAATTTATCCTCACACAAGACTGCTCGGAGAGGATAAAAAGAGAGTATGGATTGAAACGCCGAAGGGTATGGGCGGCGAGGACGGCTGGGGCACTCACGAGGAGGGCAGAGCCATATACGCAGTAATCGCAGGCGAGGCGGGAGATTTCACGATAGAAAATCTCAACATTCTCACAGTATATTCCCCTGCAATAATTATGGCGCCGATGATACACGGCGACCCCATAATCGGAAACGATACCTACAATTATAGACCGTTGTATTCCAACCTCATTGACGAGGAAAAGCACGCAAACAACATAGTTATACGCAACTGCTGCCTCATTCATCAGCCCACCTTCTTCGGTCAGAGAAAGAAGGCAGGCGACCCCTACTATACAGGTCGCTACAACAACAATGAAAAGTGTGTGGAAAATCCCTCGGAGGGATATTTTGCCTACCTTGAGCATTACAGCGCTATCGCCATAAAGGGCGACAACGTAACAATCGAAAGCAACCGAATCTTCGGCGCAGGCTCCTGCATACGCCTGCTCGGCACTCACAATGCAAGCCTCTCGTCAAACGAGCTGTTCAGCGGAACGCTCGGCAACTGCTTCGGTATGTTCTCGCAAAACTACAATCCCAACTCCACGTGGATGCGTCAGGTCAACAATATTATAATGGAAAACAACCTGATGAAGCCAATAACCGACAACTCACGTGGCGTAATGTGGATAATGGAGGACCATTCCAACTACTATATGAGGGGCAACACCCTCGAGCCCTTCTCCTACACAAGCGACAACGAGGGCTTCTGCTTCCACTACTGGGGTCAGTATTACAGGATACGTGCTGTGGGCGGTCAGCGCGAAATTTCGCTTAACATGGATAGCCTCATCGACCGGCTCCCTGCGTACAAGGGAATGCTGACTGAGGATAAAAAATTCCTGCCCGACGTTTTCAAGGGCTGGTATTTCTACGTCACGGGAGGCAAGGGCGTATACCAGATACGCCATGTCGTTTCAAACGGGGCCGACACCCTGACACTTGACGAGCCGCTCGACTGTGAGCTGGACGAAAGCTCCATCATATCGGTATCCAACGTTGCAAAATTCACAAACAACATAGTAACCGACAACGTCGTGGGCGACCTCGGACGTGGCGTTTACGTCTGGGGCGGCTGTGTTGGCGCAATTTCCGACGGAAACACCCTCTCGATGAACAGCGGTGTTCTCTACGAGGATCTGAGCATGAACTACGAAAACAAACGGGACTGGCAAAGTGCAGGCGCTATGGGTGGGCAGATAATAAACAATAAGCTCACAACGCCCCGTGGCTTCTGCTCCAACTACGGAGTTATCGGCGTAAAATGCGGAACTCTGGCGGCGAGCTCAATATCGGTTATAATCCGTTCAAACGTCTGCGAGGACGATGCGATTCTGGTTGCAAAGCCGAAAAAGGATGCAGAGGACGGGCTTAACTACGAGGGTATCGTAATGGAAAACAATCTCTCTAAAAACTGCGAGATAGGAATAGAGACCTCTCCCGCCGTCGGAATAACCGTTTCAGGCAACGAATTTGAAAACGTCGGCGAGCCTATCGTGGGCGGAGGCGAGCGGGCAGTAATACTTTAAATTTTTATAAAATCTATTGACAAGTAATTAAAAGAGTGGTATATTTAACTTAATCAAAAACGAGTGGTGTAAACAAGTGTTAGCACTGCTCGTTTTATTGTGAAAGGACGATTCAAGATGATAAAAACCTTGGCTAAAAGCATAAGGGAATACAAAAAAGCGTCTATCCTGACACCGCTGACAGTATCCTGTGAGGTAGTGCTGGAATGTACAATTCCGTTCATAACAGCCGAGCTGGTTAACAGGATAAAGGGCGGCTGCGGAATGGACACAATTGCAAAGCTCGGCGGGCTGTTGGTGCTTATGGCGGTGCTGTCGCTCTCCTTCGGAGTTTTGTCGGGATATACCGGGTCTACCGCCTCCTGTGGCTTTGCTAAAAATTTGCGTCACGACATTTTTTACAGCATACAGGACTATTCCTTTGCCAACATTGACAAATTCATGACCTCATCTCTCGTAACACGTCTGACTACCGACGTAACCAACGTGCAGATGGCGTATATGATGCTGATACGCATAGCTATCCGTGCTCCGCTGATGCTGATTTTCGCCTTTGTAATGGCGTTTATCATGGGCGGCTCGCTTGCGTGGATATTCATTCTCGTTATACCCGTTTTAGGACTTGGACTTTTCCTCGTGGCGAGGAGCGCTATGCCTCTGTTCAGACGGGTTTTCAAGAAATACGACAAGCTCAATTCCTCGATACAGGAAAACGTCAAGGGGGCAAGGGTTGTTAAATCCTTTGTCCGTGAGGATTTTGAGCAGAAGAAATTTGACACGGCGGCAACCGAGGTCTGCCACGACTTCACCGTTGCAGAGCGCATAGTTGCGATTAACTCTCCACTGATGCAGTTCTGCCTCTATGCAGTTATGGTATTCGTCCTTACGTTCGGCTCGTACACGGTAATATCCACGTCGGGCGCTGAGGTAGACGTAGGACAGATGTCGGCTATGCTCACCTACGGCTTTATGATTTTGTCCAGCCTTATGATGATTTCAATGATTATGGTAATGCTGACTATGGCTCAGCAATCGGGTAAGCGAATTGCAGAGGTTTTAGAGGAGAAAAGCACGCTTGAAAATCCCGAAAATCCCATATATGATATAAAGGACGGCTCCGTCAGCTTTACGGGCGTTTCCTTCCGCTATTCCGAAAATGCGAAAAGGAATGCGCTCTCCGACGTAAATCTCGACATACGCTCAGGCGAAACGGTGGGAATTATAGGCTCGACGGGCTCGTCAAAAACTACGCTCGTTCAACTGATATGCCGTCTGTACGACGCAACTGAGGGACGGGTTTCGGTTGGCGGACACGACGTGCGTGAATACGACATAGCGTCACTTCGCAACAGCGTCGCTATGGTTTTGCAGAAGAATCTGCTTTTCTCGGGAACAATAAAGGAAAATCTGCGCTGGGGAAACAAGGATGCAAGTGACGAGGAAATGCGCCACGCCTGCGCCCTTGCCTGCGCTGACGAATTTATAGACGCTCTGCCCGACGGCTACGATACTTATATTGAGCAGGGGGGAGCAAACGTTTCGGGCGGACAGAAGCAGAGGCTATGCATCGCACGTGCGCTGCTCAAAAAGCCTAAAATACTCATTCTTGACGACTCAACGAGCGCAGTTGACACCCGCACCGATGCAAAAATCAGGGCGGCTATGAGAAGCTACATACCCGATACCACCAAAATCATAATAGCGCAAAGGATAGCATCCGTTGAGGATGCGGATAAAATTGTGGTAATGGACGGCGGAAAAATCAGCGCTGTCGGTACTCACGGGGAGCTTTTGCGTGACAACGATATATACCGTGAGATATACAACTCCCAATGCAAGGCAGGTGCGGACGATGAAAAGTAAGAAGACAAAGACCTTTGGCCGCCTTGTAAAAACAATGTTCTCATTTTACCCGAAAATGCTTCCGATTACGCTGTTTTTAATACTTTTCAGCGCACTTGTCAGCTCTATTCCCTCGCTCTTTATGCAGAGGGTTATAGCGGTAATAGAGGAGCACACCGCTCTCGGCAATTGGGGAGAGGCTGCGGCAAAAATTCTGCCTATGGTAGCTATTCTTGCCTCATTTTACGTGCTCTCACTCGTATCAAACGCTCTTTACAACCAGATGATGGCAATCATAACGCAGGGCACGCTTAAGCGTATGCGTGAGAAGATGTTTAACCGTATGCAAATTCTGCCCGTTAAATATTTCGATGCCAACAATCACGGCGATATAATGAGCTACTACACAAACGATATAGACACCCTGCGTCAGATGATTTCGCAGAGCATTCCGCAGATAATCATATCCCTGACAACGGTTATCACAGTTTTCTGTATTATGATATATTTCAGCCTGTGGCTGGCTATTATCGTGGTTGTCGGAACCTTCCTTATGACCTTCGTTATCAAGAAGGTGGGCGGCGGCTCGGCTAAGCACTTTTTCCGTCAGCAGACCGCTATCGGTAAGGTTGAGGGCTTCGCTGAGGAAATGATGAACGGCCAGAAGGTCGTTAAGGTTTTCTGCCACGAAAAGGAAAGCTGCGCCGATTTTGACAGGATAAACGACGAGCTGTTCTGCGAGGCGGAGCGTGCCAACAAGTACGCAAACACCTTAGGTCCTATACTTAACAATATCGGAAACGTGCTCTACGTGGTCGTCGCATTCGTCGGCGGAATGCTGTTCGCATTCAATGTGCCTAACCTTAGCATCGTGGGCTTCTCCGCTATGCAGATAAGCGTTTTTGTACCGTTTCTCAATATGACAAAGCAGTTTGCAGGAAATATAAATCAGGTTTCGCATCAGATTAACTCGGTTGTAATGGGTATGGCGGGAACTGAGAGAATTTTCTCCCTGCTCGACGAGGAGCCTGAGCAGGACAACGGATACGTCACGCTCGTAAACGCAAAGGAAGAAAACGGAGAGCTAACCGAATCCGACGAAAGGACCGGAATGTGGGCGTGGAAGCATCCGCACTCGGACGGAAGCGTTACCTATACACGTCTTGCGGGTGACGTGAGAATGTTCGACGTTGATTTCGGCTACACGCCCGAAAAAACCGTGCTACACAATCTCTCCCTGTACGCAAAGCCGGGGCAAAAGGTTGCCTTTGTCGGAGCCACGGGTGCGGGAAAAACAACCGTTACCAACCTTATAAACAGATTTTACGATATTGCAGACGGCAAAATCAGATATGACGGAATAAACATAAATAAAATCAAAAAGAGCGCTCTGCGCCGCTCTCTGGGCGTAGTTTTGCAGGATACCAACCTGTTCACGGGAACGGTTATGGATAACATAAGATACGGCAGGCTCGATGCGAGCGACGAGGAGTGCATACGCGCGGCAGAGCTATCGGGCGCTGATGACTTTATTTCAAGACTTCCTGACGGATACAGCACCATGCTGACCGAAAACGGAGCAAATCTCTCGCAGGGACAACGCCAGCTGCTGTCGATAGCAAGGGTTGCGGTTGCGGACCCGCCAGTTATGATACTTGACGAGGCAACGTCGAGCATCGACACCCGTACCGAGGCAATAGTCGCACGGGGTATGGATGCGCTGATGAAGGGGCGTACCGTATTTGTAATAGCTCACCGCCTGTCAACGGTAAGAAATTCCGACGTCATTATAGTTCTCGAAAAGGGACGCATAATCGAGCGTGGAAGCCACGAGGAGCTTATCGAAAAGCAGGGGCAGTATTACCGACTCTACACGGGAGCATTTGAGCTTGAGTAAGAAAGGCGAAGGAAAGACGAAAGAAAGACGCTTTTTGAAAAAAGCTTAGCAAAAACTTCCGTAAAGGGAAAAAATAAAAGTGAGGTGTTTTGTACCTCACTTTTTGTTTTTTGAATGAAATGTGCTACGCACATGAAATGATTGCTTTGCAATCTTGAAATGTACTCCCCTTGGTAGTACATGAAATGAAATAAATCCACACATGCCGAGAGGCATTTCACTCGCTGAAAGCGAATTTTATGCACAAAGTGCTTTTCACAAATCCCGCAAGGGATTTATTTCATAGCGTGTTCTCCGTTAAGGACAACACGCTAAATATGGCAGCCCCTTTTAGTTTTTCAAAGAGTGTATAGGTGCAGGGATACGTCCGCCACGTGCTATGAAATCAGCGCAGGAATACGGACTTAACTTCATAATAGGGGCATAGCCGAGAAGTCCTCCGAAGGACACGCTCTCGCCAACACCCTTTCCGTATGCGGGAATGACACGGACTGCTGTTGTTTTCGTATTGGCAACGCCTATTGAAATCTCATCCGCAATAATTCCGCATATCGTTTCCGCAGAGGTATCACCCGGCACTGCTATCATATCGAGTCCGACAGAGCAAACCGCCGTCATAGCCTCGAGCTTTTCGAGGGAGAGCGCACCGCACTCCGCCGCCGCTATCATACCTGCATCCTCTGATACGGGTATGAACGCACCCGAAAGACCGCCGACGTGAGAGGACGCCATAACGCCGCCCTTCTTTACCGCATCGTTGAGAAGCGCCAGAGCCGCCGTTGTGCCGTGACCGCCGCACTTTTCAAGTCCCATTCCCTCAAGTATATAGGCAACCGAGTCGCCTACCGCAGGGGTGGGTGCGAGAGATAAGTCAACAATTCCGAACGGAACGCCGAGTCGCTTTGATGCCTCTGTGGCAACCAGCTGACCCATTCTCGTTATCTTGAACGCGGTTTTCTTTATCGTTTCGGCAAGGGTTGAAAAATCGCAATTGCCCGCACGCTTCACCGCCGAGGCAACAACACCGGGACCCGAAACGCCAACGTTTATTACCGTTTCTGCCTCGCCGACACCGTGGAATGCACCCGCCATAAAGGGGTTATCCTCAGGCACGTTTGCAAACACAACCAGCTTTGCGCAGCCGATAGACTCGTTATCCCTTGTAAGGTATGCGGTCTTTTTAATTACCTGACCCATAAGGGCTACCGCATCCATATTTATACCCGCCTTCGTCGATGCGACGTTGACTGACGAGCACACCCTGCCTGTTGTAGCGAGCGCCTCGGGTATTGATTCGATAAGATTTCTTGAATTGTTGGAAAATCCCTTCTGCACGAGTGCGCTGTAACCGCCGATAAAGTTTATACCGAGTGTGTCTGCCGCACGGTCAAGGGCTTTTGCTATTTTTACGTAATCGTCAGGTGTGAACCTGCCGCCGACAAGCGATATAGGGGTTACCGAAACACGCTTGTTTATGATAGGAATACCGAGCTCCTTCTCTATATCACAGCCCGTCTTTACGAGGTTTTCTGCGGTTTTCGTCAGCTTGTCGTATATCCTGTCACAGACAATGCCCGTGTCGTCACCAGCGCAGTCGTAGAGCGAGATGCCCATCGTTATCGTTCTGATATCGAGGTTCTCGTCCTTTATCATATTTATTGTTTCTAAGACGTCGTTTATGTTAAGCATATCTACCCCTTATATTCTGTGCATGGAGTTAAATATGCTCTCGTGCATTGTACGGATATCCAGTCCGTTTTCCTCACCGAGTCTGCGGAGTGCATCAACCATATCCGTAAACGGAACGGTTATATCGGATATATCAACGACCATTATCATTGAAAAATATTCCTTCAAAACCGTCTGCGATATTTCGGTAATATTTGCGCTTACCTCGGCACATTTCGTGCTAACCTTCGATATAATACCCTTTGCATCGTGTCCGACAACGGTAATTACTGCCTTCATTTTTTCTCCTATCTTTTCGGCATTGCCGTATTTTATCCTTTTTCTTTCGTGCCGAGCCTTTCGCCCATACGCACAGATGTTTCCTCGCCACCCTCAGTAGCGGTGAACAGCTCCTCACGCATAACAGCCGACCCCTTCTCCAAGAGAAGAATTACGGTTGAGCCGCCGTAGAGAAACATACCCTTTTCCTCGCCCCTTTTTACCGTTGCGAGCCTATGATGATTTTTAATTTTACCGACCAAGAGAGCGCCGACCTCAATCTGTGTCACAGCGCCGAAATTCTCGGTTTCCATAACTGTATATTCCCTGCAATTTTCCTTGAATACAGGTGTTTTTTCAAGTGCTATCGGGCGCACCGTGTGCAGTCTGCCCTTAATAAAAACATTATCCCCCTTACTTGCATTATCAACGTACACGTACCTGTGGTAATGATTTACGCAAAGGCGGAAAACAAGGCACACGCCCCCAAAGTATTTCTCCGCCAGCTCCCTGTCATTCAAAAGTGACTCGACGGTATACTCACGCCCCTTTACCGTAAATCTCGCATCGGGTGTGATTTCGTATGCGCTGAGGAGCCCGTCACAAGGAGCAATCAGCGCACAGGGGGTTTCGTCTATCGGGCGCAGGTCCTCCTTGATTTTTCTCGTAAAGCAATCGTTAAAGCATCTGAAGTCATCGGAATAGTATTCCGATAAATCTATGCCGTTTTTCTTCACAAACCTGCGTATCAGCGGCAATGAAAGCCTACTGTCAAGAAACGCTCCAACGAGCCTTGATACCCACCGTGCGGTGAGCAAGCGGAGAATGAGCCTGCCTATGAGCGTGCCGTACAAAAACCTGAGCGATAGGCTCTCCTTATTCTTTTGCTTTTTCATTTATCTGAGCAAAAAGCGTGCGGCAATCATAACCGCAGCCTCAACTGCGCCTATCGCAACGAGCATAAGTATTTCTCTCATACCGGGCTTTTTCATCTGGAATTTAGTCAAAAACAGTATTCCCGCAAGGCTCATTGTTGCAAAGTAAACAGGCATAATATCCACCTGATATGCGTTTCTCAAAACGTATTGCAGAAGCAAAACAGTCGGGAATATAATAGCCGCCGAGGTTACGGGCAAGCCGAGGTAGTATTTACGAATACCCGACTCCTTGCTCTGCCTTTCCTCCTCGGTAACGTTGAAGTAGGCAAGCCTTATCAGTGCCGCAAGCATATAAAGGAGCATAACTGCGAACAAAAGCACCTTGAACGCCTTGCCGATAAAGAGGTCCTGAACCGAGATAAAAATGTTAGAGCTGCGGAGCATTGCCGCACCTATACACGCAGGCAGAACGCCGAATGCTATTACGTCGGAAAGGGAATCTATCTGTATTCCGAACTTGCACTCAGTCGGGGTTCTGTCCTTCTTCATCCTCGCAACCTTGCCGTCAAACGCATCGCAAAGACCGCAGAAAAGCAAGAAAAACATTCCCATATAAGGGTGTCCGTTTCCGCTGAGCGATACCATTATTCCAAGTCCCGCAGACAGGAGCGATGCGTAGGTGAGCCACATTGTGTAGTTGAAAAATCCTAACATAATTAAAAATCCTTTACAAAATCGTATTGAGAGAGTTCGTCAGTTTTCGGTGGGTGTGTCAGCCGCCCTCGGTCTGCGCCTGAAAAAGCATTGAACGAGGAAGGTTATCCCGCAAAGTATCACGCAGAAATAGAAGGAAACGGTACGGCTGAGCAAATCAAGATTAGTTGTCATAGGTGCCGTCATCATTTTTGAAAATCCGTCAAGAATCAGAAAATCTATAATGCCCATAGCGCCGGGAATAGGCACTGTGTTAGAGCCGAGCACGACCATACTCTGCACCGCAAAAACGCTGATTATCAGGGATATGCTGCCACCCGTAGCGAGGAAGCAGAAAACCGTTACCATAACGAGTGACAGGCGTTGGAGGAAATTGTACCCAAGAGCCCTCGCCAGCACCCAGTTTTTTCCCTTCAGCTGAGATGAATATCTGCTGTAATTTTTTATGTAGTTGCCAAGGCGCTCCTGCTTGCGCTCAACGTTTCTTACAAGCTTGATTTTTGCAAGAATACGGAGCAAAAAGCTACCCATTTTATGTAGCCACTCTCCTTTTTTGAGAAGAAGAATGAAAAACACCGCCATAAAAATCTGACATACACAGCCAACGATAATCAAAACCTTCGAAAACGTCGAAAAGCCGAGAAACATCGAGGGCTTGAGTACAAATGCAAGAAGACCTATAATTATTATTGCAAAGGTGTACATAACGAGATTTGCAATAAGAACGACGGTGGTGACAGAGCCGGGGATCTTATCCCTCATCATAAGGTAAGCGCTGGCAGGCTGTCCGCCCGACGCCGATGGGGTTATTGCGGAAAAATATATATCTCCCACAGAATACCCTATGCCCTGCCACACGTTTCTCTTATAGCCAAATGACTTAGATATAGTAAGCAACGCCATTCCCTCGAAAAGCACGTAGGCGATCATTGCGGCAAATGCGGCAGCCAGCCACGGCATTTTCAGGTTTTTGAGAAAGTGGAGAAAGGAGGTGAAGGAAAAATCCTTATTCTGCGCAGTAACAGCCCATACCGTCAGCACAGCGATTACTATGAAAACAACAGTCCAAAGAATTTTATTCTTCTGACTTTTCTGCGGTGTGCGGCGGTTTTTCTGCCCGAGAGCGCTGTCCTGCATCGCTGTGTCTCCCTTCTAAATAAAATAAATCTATTGTATTATACCTTATATTAAAAATTTTGTCAATATGTATTTAAATTTTGGTAAAATTTAGGACAGTTATTCTTTTTTGTCTGTCCGTCAAATAAGCTTCGGGTAAACTTTTTATTAAATTTGGGCATATAATACTTGCATAAAGTAAAAGTATATTATATAATAAAAGGAGTACCTATGGATTTTCCTTATAAACGGGTAGCGCTCGTCGGTATGGGTAAATCAAACGTATCGGTTGCCCGCTTTCTTTCAAAAAGAGGGATATCCCTCATTTTGTGCGACAAAAACCCCAATTGCTCCATCCCCGACTCTGTGCGCCGGGTGTGTGAGCTGCGGCTCGGTGAGCCCTACCTGAATTTTGACGGCGCAGAATGTATTTTCGTGTCCCCGGGCATACGGCGTGATTTGCCGCAAATACTGGCGGCAGAGAAAAACGGTGCCGTTGTGAGCAGCGAGGCCGAGCTGTTCTTTTCACTCTGCCCTGCGAAAATCATCGCAGTTACGGGCAGTGACGGAAAAACGACTACGACAACTATGGTTTACAATATCCTGCGAAAAAGGCACAGCGCCTGTTTGTGCGGAAACGTCGGCATTCCTATGATGGATACCTTGGACTCGCTAAGCGAGAACAGCTTTGCCGCAGTTGAGCTATCCAGCTTTCAGCTCATGTCGCTTACGCCCAAAAACGCCTCTGCTGCAATAACCAACGTAACCGAAAACCATCTCAATTGGCATACGGATATGAACGAGTATATATCGGCAAAGCTAAACGTATACAAAAACACCGACAGGGCGGTTATAAATGCAGACGACAGTATATGCCAAAAAATCAACGGCTCTGTTTATTTCTCAACAACGCAAAGCGTTGGCGAGCTTCGCTCCCGTCACTGTGCCCAAGGGTATGCCTGTATTGAAAACGGCGATGCCTTTTTGTACGAACAGGGTGAGCGCCGCAGAATGTTTTCCGTGTGGGATTTGAGGGTAAAGGGAGAGCATAATTTAAAAAACGCCCTCGCTGCCGCCGTGCTGTGCGCCCCGTTTTGCTCGGATACCGATATTTCAGCGGCATTAAAAGAATTTAGAGGTGTACCTCACCGAGCTGAGGTTATCGGAAAGCATAACAAAATCACCTTCATCGACAGCTCGATTGATTCCACTCCGTCAAGGACTGCGGCAACTCTGTCGTCGCTTGGAGGGGGCTGTGTTGTTATATGCGGCGGCAAGAACAAGGGGCTTTCCTACGAGCCTCTGTGCGAGGCGCTTTTGCGCTATGCAAGGGCGGTCGTTTTCACAGGGGAGTGCGGCGAGGATATGATGTCCGCTCTTTCGCAGATGCGAAACGGGGCAACCGTTGATGCCCGCTATGAGCCTGACTTTGACCGAGCTATACCCGACACCCTCTATGAGCCTGACTTTGACCGAGCCGTAAAGCTCGCCGCTTCGGTTGCGAGTGCGGGCGAGAAGGTAGTGCTCAGCCCCGCAGCCACGAGTTTTGACACCTTTAACAACTACGTTGAGCGCTCCGAGCGCTTCAAAAGGATAATACAGGATTACATAAATTCCCACTGAAAGGACAGAAAAATGACTGTCGAGAGAGAAATTCTTGAAAAGCTGCTCAAAATCCCCACCGTGTCGGGACACGAGAGCGAATACGCACCGAAAATAAAAGACGCTCTGTCAGTATATTTTGACGAAATATCCATTGACGGTGTGGGCAACGTAGCAGTTTTCAAAAAATCAAAGAACACTAATGCCAAAAAGCTCTTGATTGATGCTCATATCGACCAGATAGGCTTTCTCGTTTCAAAAACCGAGGAGGACGGATTTTTGCGTGTGGCGAGCATTGGCGGTATAGATGCGAGAACCTTGCCGTCAAGCGACGTTTTGGTGTGCTCGGATGCACCGTTTTTTGCAGTCGTTTCCTCGACACCCCCTCATTTATCCGACTCGGACAGCAAGCTTGCGATAGCGTCGGAAATTCTGATAGACACAGGCTTTTCTTCGGATGAATTAAAGTCACGTGTACGCATAGGCGACGCCGTTGTGTTCGCAGGCCTACCTGCGGATTTGGCGTGCGGAGCAATATGCTCCCCCGCACTTGATAACAAGCTGTGTGCCGCCGCTGCGCTTGCCGCACTCTACGAGGCAGAGTGCGAATACGACACCTACGTTCTGCTCTCGGTAAGAGAGGAGAGCGGCGGCTTTGTCGGCGCACGTGTCGGCATAGCCGAAATAAAGCCCGATATGGCTATCGTGTGCGACGTGAATTTCGCACGTGCGTACGGTGCCCAAAATCGTGAGAGCATCGAAAGAGGCAAGGGCCCCTCGGTTTCGATTTCTGCGCTGACAGACAGAGTCCTTACAAATGATATCATTTCTCTTGCAAAGCAAAAGGAAATTTTGCTCCAAACGGTAGTCGAGGCATCTGACCTCGGCTCAAACGCAAATATTGCCGCAATAACGGCAGAGGGTGTGCGTACTGCCGCAATCAGCCTGCCTATAACGAATATGCACTCAACAAGTGAATGTGCATCGCTCTCCGACCTTTGCGATATGAAAAGACTGCTCGCTGAAATTATGGGAGGCAAGATATGAATAATCTCGAGCTTCTCTCCCGTCTGTCCTGCGCCTTTGGCCCATCGGGCTGTGAGAGCGAGGTCACAAAAACAATTGAAAAAGAGATAACCCCCTATGCAGACAGCGTGTACACCGACACGCTCGGCAACCTCGTTGCCGTGTATAAGGGCAAGTCAAGCGATAAAAAGCTCTTGCTCGCTGCACACACCGATGAGGTGGGCTTTATGGTGAGCGAAATCGAGGACACGGGTATGCTCTGCTTTTCAAAGCTCGGCGGTATAGACAACTCCGTATTGCTCGGAAAAAGAGTGACGGTTGGCGATGGGCGTGTGCGAGGCGTGATTTCCTCAACTCCCTTTCACCTCATCGAAAAGGATAAAAGGTGCGATGCACCGAGCGACGGGGCACTCTATATCGATATAGGCGCAAATTCAAGGGAAGAAGCGGAGAAGCTCGTCAGCCTTGGCGATTTTGCGACCTTTGAATCCGAATTTTTCGAGCTCGGCGCTCATAAGATAAAGGGCAAGGCGCTCGATGACCGTGCAGGCGCTTTCGTTATGATTGAGCTTCTGTGCCGCCTTTATACAGAGGGGGTACGCCCCGATTTCGACCTCGTGCTCGCTTTTACCGTCAGAGAGGAGCTCGGCTATTCGGGCGCAGGAGTAGTAGCGGCAAGGGAGAATCCGAATGCGGCGATAGTTTTGGAAACAACGGCGATAGCCGACCTATGCGGCACGCCCGAGCATAAGCGTGTTGCCGAGCAGGGTGGCGGTGCGGTAATTTCTGCACTTGACCGTTCGAGCATATATCCGAGAGATGCCGTTGAATACGCACTTGACTGTGCAAAAAGGCACGGCATACCTACCCAAATAAAAAAATTTATATCGGGCGGAAACGATGCCGCCCATATCGGAAAGACGCTCGACGGCATCAAGGTTTTGGCAATGAGCCTGCCGACAAGATACCTTCACTCCCCAGCCTGTGTTGTGGACAAGCGTGATATTTCTTCTATGCTCGACCACGTATACTGCATAATAACCGACCCGAAAACCAAGGAGGTACTGCTGTGATTGAAAGCATAAAAAAGCACAGTGCCCTCGTATGCGTATCGGGGCGTGAGGAAAAAAGGCTTCTTGCGATAGAGAAAGAGCTTTCGGACTGCAAGCTCTCAACCGTGCGTGACGGCTTTGGCAATTTAATTGTCAGCAAAAATGGGCTTGCCGCTGTCGATACGGCGGTAATTGTGCCTGTTGACACCGAGGGCTTCTACGTTAACTGTATTGAAAGCGACGGAAGGCTGAGGATAGGCGCTGTCGGTGAAGTGCCGAAGGATATTTCCTCGCAGACCCTTATCACCGAAAACGGCATTGTCGGCAAGGTGTCGGACAATGCAAAAAAAATCATTGACTGCACCGTTGATATAGGTGCTAAGAGCAACCGTGAGGCAGAAGCCGCCGTAAATATAGGCGACACCCTGTCGCTCTATAACCCCGTGTACCTGTCGGAAAGCACGCTGAACGGAGCGCATCTCTCGACAGGGGTTATGCTCGCCCTCGTGCTTGACATCATAAAAACACAGGGGATAAGCCGTAGGGTGTGCGTTATTTTCGCAACGCAATGCTCTGTCGGAATGAGAGGCGCAAGATGCGCAGGCTACCTTGCGGATGCCAAAAGGACGGTACTGCTCGGCGCAATTGATGCAAAGCATGCGCCGCTCGGCTCGGGTGTCGCAATTGTTATAAAGGATGCGGATATCATATCCGACGTTCTTATGGCAAGGGCGGTTGAGGATTTTGCAAACGAGCAACGTATAGACGCAAGCGTTGCGGTTACGGGCGAAGCATCAGCATTTCAGAATATACTTTCAATAGGCAGACACGGAACAAGGCTGTTGAAAATTGCACTGCCCGTAGATAATATTCGTGGGCAAAATGAATCGGTAAATACAGGGGATTTGACCGAGTGCGAGAGAATTGTCGGCGCACTCTTAGCAGACAAAATTCCCTTTGAAAGGATATAAAATGAATATAGAAAGCATTGTAAGAGAGGCAGAGGTCAAGCTCGCTCCGATTTTTGCCGAAATCGACAGGGTGTCCGAGGTAAACACCAAAAAGGTGCTCGATGCGTTCAGAAGCAACAAGGTATCGGATGCAATGTTCACCTCAACCAGCGGATACGGCTACGACGACAGGGGCAGAGATACGCTTGATAAAATATACGCTGAGGTGTTCGGCTGCGAGGCGGCGTTTGTCCGTCACAGTATAGCGAGCGGAACACACGCACTCGCAATAGGGCTTTTCGGTCTTTTACGTACGGGCGATACAATGCTTGCCGTAACGGGCAAGCCCTACGATACCCTTGACGAGGTAATCGGTATCAGCGGCGAGCGCGGACGTGGCTCGCTTTCCGACTTTGGAATTGACTATGAGCAGATAGACCTTCTGCCCGACGGCTCGGTAAATATCAGCGCCGTTAAGGACAGGCTGTCGGCGCTCGGCGATAAATGCAAGGTTGCGTTTATCCAGCGCTCTAAGGGCTATCTTGACCGTCCGACCCTGACGGTTGATGAGATAAAGGTCTTGTGCGATGAAATCCATTCGGTAAGCAAAGCCTTCGTGGTCGTTGACAACTGCTACGGAGAGTTCGTCGAGGAGCGTGAGCCTGTGGCTGTCGGCGCAGATTTAATGATAGGCTCACTCATAAAAAATCCGGGCGGCGGAATGGCAGAATGCGGCGGCTACCTCGCAGGAACGGCGAGAGCCGTTGAGCTGTGCGGTTACAGATTCACCGCTGTCGGTGTCGGACTCGAAATAGGCGCAACGCTCGGAAATAACAAATCAATGTATAAGGGATTTTTCTATGCTCCCCATACGGTAGCGCAAGCAATAAAGACGGCACACGTTGCGGCGTACGTGTTCGATAAGCTCGGCTTTGAAACAAATCCGAGATGGGACGAGCCCCGTGCCGATATAATTCAGGCGGTAAAATGCAGAACACGTGAAAATATGATTGCCTTTTGCAGAGGCATACAGTACGCATCCCCCGTTGATTCATACGTCGACTGCGAGCCCTGGGCTATGCCGGGGTACAGCGACGAGGTTATAATGGCGGCAGGAACCTTCACTCAGGGCGCTTCTCTCGAGCTGTCCGCCGACGGCCCTGTAAAGGAGCCGTACATAGCGTATTTGCAGGGGGGCCTCACCTATGAGAGCGGAAAAATCGGAGTAATATCCGCCGCAAACGAGGTAATAAAGGCTATGGGAGGCTCTATATGAAGAAAATAATCAGCTTGCTTTTTGCTTTGGTTCTCATTATTTCCACCTGCCTTTCGCTGACCGCCTGCTCGAACGACAAGGATACCGAGGGCGCACCTACAGGTATGCAGGTGGCGGACAGGACGGACAGATACGTATTCTTCGTGCCTGAGAACTGGATTGTTCAGGAAAAAATCGACGGTGTTTCTCTTGCATATGCGCCAAACTCGGACAGAAGCAGCATTTCTCTCTATTCAACTCAGGTTGAGGACGGTATCAGTGTCGAGGACTACTGGCTCAGCCACGCCGAGGAATATAAGCAGTATCAGGACTTCACCGTAACCGCAGAGGGGAAAAAGGTTTCCTTTGGCACGAGTGATGCGAAAATGTATGAAATGACGTTTACCGCAAACGGCGTAGGTTATCAGTCCTTCCAATGCTTTTGCATCAAGGACGGCTACGTTTATATAATGACGTACCTTGCAAAGAGCGCTCAGAAGACCGATGAGCAGACCTATTACAGCGACAATTTCAATCAGGCGGATTACAGCCGTGAGTGCTTCACTCTGAACGGCAGTACAGGCACAGAGAGCGCAAAGCGCACACCCTTTGCCGACGAGGGCACCCCCGACGGAATGATGCTCATATCCGACGTATCAACGGTGGATTATAAGCTGTTTGTGCCTACGGCGTGGGTTATAGATATGCAGAGCGGTTACACAAGCGCATACAAAAGCGAGGGCAAGGCATCGGTTGGTGTCAGCTACACCATACCGTCAGCGAGAACGCTCGATGAATACGTTTCAAATCTTGAAAATCAGTACAAGGTTATATACTCACAATTTTCGGGAATGGTAAAGGGCGAGGATATAATGCTCGGCGGCGTTCAGTCCGCCGTGTATACCTACACAGCGACCTATGCAGGCAGAGAAATCAAATGTAAACAAGTGTTTGCAATCGTCGGCTCCTACGTTTACACTCTCACCTATACTGCGAGTGCTATGGATTACGACCAGAGCCTTGCCGAGGTGGATAAGATTATTTCGGAATTTAAATTCATATAAGGATAGTTATGAAGGTTTATTTTGACAACAGCGCAACGACCCCCATGCGAAAAGAGGCGCTCTTGCGCTATGCGGAGGTTGCCGCCGAGCATTTCGGCAACCCCTCATCTCTGCACGCACTCGGCGACGAGGCATCAGAGATACTTGCACAGTCACGAAGGGATATATCGGGCTGTATTGGGGCTGTGGGCGGTAACGTAATTTTCACGGCATCTGGCACCGAGGCGAACAACCTCGCCATTTTCGGACGTGCCTATGCAAAGGAGCGCTACAAGGGCGCACGCATAATAACAAGCGAAGGGGAGCATTCCTCGGTCAGTGAGCCGCTCGCTATGCTTGAAAAGCAGGGGTATGACATAGTTCGTATCCCTACACGTGGCGGCGTTTTCGATATGGACGCCTTTGTATCGGCTCTCACACCGAAAACCGTGCTCGTGACAGTTATGATGGTCAATAACGAAACGGGAGCTGTGTACGATATAGCAAAAATATCAAGGGAGGCGCACCTGCGCTCACCCGAGGCGCTTTTACACGTTGACGCAACGCAAGCGCTTATGAAGCTGCCGATTAACGTAAGGGCATTAAAAATTGATATGCTCACCGTCAGCTCTCACAAAATAGAGGGCCCTAAGGGCGTGGGAGCGCTGTGGATAGACCAAAACGTAGTTAAAACGAGGGGGTTGTCCCCAATAACGCTTGGCGGCGGACAGGAGGGCGGGCTGCGCTCGGGCACGGAAAACGTGTCGGGAATTGCGGCGTTTGCCAGAGCGGCAACGGTTGCCCACGCCGAGCTGCCCGAAAATGCGAAAAAAATCTCAACGCTCCGTGACTATATATGTACACGCCTTTCGGATATGGACGTGAAAATACTCACGCCCCCTGTGCGTGCTCCGCATATTATCAACATTATTTTGCCGAAAATCAAGAGCCAGACGATGCTCAATTTTCTCTCGTCAAACGGCATATCCGTGTCGAGCGGCTCTGCCTGCTCCTCAAACACGCACCACGCATCAAGTGCGCTGGCATCATACGGGGTGTCCGACGAGGATTCCGATTACAGCATACGTGTGAGCCTTTCCCGAAACAACACAACCGACGAGGCAGATTTCTTTATCGAAAAGCTCGCAGAGGGACTTTCCTCCCTTCAGCGGGTAAAATAAGTCAAAGAGCCGTTTGCCTTGGAAGGCGGCGCATCTTTCGCATTAATCGCTCACTTAACCCTGTAAAATAAAAAACCGCCCCGAAAGGGGGCGGCGAGGTGAGAAGATTCCTTACCCAACGTCATCGGAATCAATAGTATTCAGCCGCATCCGTATCGTCGGATAGCGACATCGCCACAGCCATAGTTTCTTCGCCTGTTTTACAGCTTCTTGCTCGGGCAAGAACTGTCATTCGCTCTCTATCGTCGAGAGCGAGAAAATTGCGCATGGCACTCTCGTGCCCGGATATAGCGAATAGAAACTCAAGCGGCATACTGTCCATATAACACCTCTTTCTGCCTTGCGGCAAGAAGCCGCAAGGAGCATCTTACGACTTCAATTTTATTATTTCCTCAATACAGACAAATATTCAAAAAGGATAGAAATTTAAAAGTGAAAAAGAAGGATATTATCTCGTATCTCTGCTCCTTTGCCATACTCTACATACTCTATCAGCTGATTGCGGTTCATTTCGAGCAGCTGTGGTTTATGATACTCTACGCTGTGATTTTCGTTCTGGCAATCGGTGTGTTTTTCATATACGGAAACGGATTTCCTCACAAGGAAATTTCCCGTGACAGCCTGCCGCCCGAGTGGAGCGACAAGGAGTGCGAGGATTTTCTCTCGGAATGCAAAAAACGCAGGCGTATAACGCACCCCCTATTGATTATTGCGCTCGCAATCGGAACTGTTTTTATCTTCGACATCGTTTTTCTCTATTTTGGCGACACTATAAAGAAATTTGACATATTCGGAGGCTTGAAATGACAAGGCTGACAGTGATAAGCGTCGGCACGGTTAAGGAAGGCTACCTTGCCGATGCTATAAACGAATATGAAAAAAGGCTTCGTGCCTACGCACAGGTAGAGAACATATCGCTAAAAGAGGAGAGAATTACCGACGAGGACGACGCCCATAAAATATCCGCAGCGCTCGAGGCGGAGGCGGATAGGATTCTGTCCAAAATACCGCCCGACTCATATAAAATAGCCTTGTGCGTTGAGGGTGTATCGCCCGACTCGGTAAAGCTATCCGAGCTTTTGCGCCAGGCATCTGACAGATGCGGCAAAATAACTATGGTAATCGGCTCGTCACACGGACTGTCCGAGAGAGTAAAGACGGCGTGCGATTTGCGCCTGTCGGTGTCAAAGCTCACGTTCCCGCACCAGTTAATGAGGGTGATTCTTTTAGAAGCAGTCTACCGCTCGTTTTCAATCATCGCAGGGAAAAAATATCACAAGTAAAGGCAAAGCTAACCGTAAGAAACAGTCGCTTTTTGAAAAAAGCTCAGCAAAAACTTTTATAAAGGGAAAATTAAAAAGGTGAGATGCTTTTTGTATCTCACCTTTTTGTTTACGGTTATGCCAAAATAAAGCAGCTCCGTTTGTACAGTATTTTATTTTTCGGATTGCGATCCTGTTACTACCGAGCTTATACCGCATAAAATTCCGCCGATAGGGAATGCAACCCAAGCGGGGTGCCAAAGATTTCCGATAAAGCCCAAAAGCAAAAACACAGCCGTTGCAGAAAGCATAATTACCGAGCATACGGTATCGTTTATCTTTTCAAGTCTGCTTTTATTATCGCCGCCCTCGGGCTCGCCCTCGGCGTAGCCCTCCTTGATGCAGCTTTTGTTATATTCCTTTACGTTGTATTTTGAATACAAAATTCCCGCATACACGTACAAAAACACGCTGACGGATACCAGCACCAAAAAGATACTGATTGAAAAATGCTGCCACAAATTAACGGTAAAGCCTGTCGGTGCGTAGCCATCCTTATAGCACATAATAATCAGCGCTATAACTGCGATAAAGACGAGGACGGTTGCAGATACAATCATTGCGGCGAACTTTTTCAAAAACGACCTTTGCTCTTCCTTTGGGTATTCGCACATCCTTGGATTTTCCTTCATAAATCCGCAGTGCAAAACCCCTGCAAAGATAAAATCCGAAACCGAAAGAGCTACGCAAATCAAAAGAATTATTACCGACAAAAGCTCCCTACCCTCAAAGCCCGAAATAAAGAGCATAAGCGCCACGCTGAATACTATAAACCACACGCCGAGAGAAATTGCGAGCGCAAAGCGGTTCATATGCCTGTTATAGGTGTTAAGCACCGAGGGAGCGCAAGGCGCATACTTATCCGTGTCAACGGCACGTTTTCGGACGAGTGTGTCCATATCGCACTCAAACAGCTCGCAAAGCCTGATAAGCATTTCCACGTCGGGAAAGGTTGAATCTGTTTCCCAGCGAGATACCGTCTGGCGTGAAACCGACAGCCTCTCGGCAAGCTCCTCCTGAGTTACGTTTAGTTTTTTTCTGTAATAAGTAACGTTTTCTCCAAAACTCATACAAGCTACCTCCCTGTATCTTAATTTTACAGCATTCGTTCTGAAAAATCAAGCAAATCCAAAAGGAATTTCCAAAAAATGTGCAACATTTCGTGTTACATTTTAATTTTTCCACGCCAACCCTATGGGCTGTCGCCTTTCTGAATAACCGCAACCAAAATGTGAGGAACAAAGGGGCTGCTTCATTTCGGCATAACCGCAACCAAAATGTGAGGAACAAAGGGACTGCTTCATTTCGGCATAATCGCAACAAAAGGTGATGAGCAAAAAAGCTTGACTCTGCGAACAGGCAGAGTCAAGCTTTTTTATTTCGATTTATGCTTTCTTCCGAAAAGATTGAGCCATATGAATTTTGTATTTGTGGAAATATATCTTCCGAACAAACGGCGAGGCTCCTGGATAAGACGGTAGAGCCATTCAAGGCAGAGCGCCTGCATCCATTTTGGCGCACGCCTGAGCTTGCCTGCGTGATAGTCAAATCCTGCGCCCACGCCTGCCATAAGTGCGTTTATCCTGCCCTTATGCGCCAGCATCCAGTTTTCCTGCTTTGGCGCTCCAAGCCCTACCCACACTATATCGGGGGCTGCTGAATTTATCATTTCGACGATTTTCTCGTCATCCTCTGCCGAAAGCTCGCAAAACGGGGGAGAATACATACCCGCTATTTTCATATTGGGGTATTTCTCCAAAAGCTTTTCTCTCAGCACACAGATAGTGTCCTCGGTTGAGCCGTAAAAATAATGCGAAAGTCCGTTTTGCTCGGACAACTCAAACATTTTTCCCATAAAATCGGGGCCTGTAACACGCCGAGCTTTCTTATACCTGCGCATTTTCATAACGACAGCAACCGGCTTCCCGTCGGGGAAGGTTGCCGCAGAGCTGTTCTGCACCTGCAAAAAACCGTCGTCACCATATGCAGTTACCGTGGTATGAGCGTTTGTAAAACACAAATACTCTCCACGCAGAGCGTCAATTGAATCGCAAACCGTACCAACTGCCGCATCAATATCGGTTGCGGCAACCTCAACGCCGAGAACCCTACAGGTCTCAAAGAGCCTGCCCTGTGAATCGGGGGCGTTGGTTTGTTGCATATTATCCATTATTCGGAGCCCTTTCTCGCAAAGACAACCGCAACCGTCTTGAAAAGTATTTTAATATCCAAAAGCAAATTCCAGTTGTCAATATATTTAAGGTCAAGCCGTACGACCTCTTCAAAATCGGTTATATCGTTTCTGCCGCTGACCTGCCAGAGTCCTGTGAGCCCCGGCTTTAACGACAAACGTCTCTTATGGTGGCTCATATACTGATTGTACTCGTCAAGCGTCGGGGGGCGTGTTCCCACGAGGCTCATATCGCCGAGCAGTATATTTATAAACTGCGGTAGCTCGTCAATCGACGTTTTCCTTATGAATTTACCTACACGGGTAATTCTCGGGTCGTCCTTCATCTTGAACATAAGTCCCTGCATCTCGTTCTTATCGGCGAGCTGCTTTTTCATATCGTCAGCGCCCACGCACATCGAGCGAAGCTTATACATTTTAAATACTCTGCCGTTCTTTCCTATTCGCTTCTGGGCGAAGAAAAGGGGACCCGGGGATTCGATGAGCAAGGGAATTGCCACAATGAGAATAATCGGAACGGAAACAACGATTCCTACAAGAGCGCACGCTATGTCAAAAAGACGCTTTATCACAAGTCCGAGCCTGTCGTGCACCTTAAGAGCGTAGGTCAGCGTCGGGTGACCGTTAACGTAGGAAAAGCTGCGGTGCTCGTTTGCTCCGCTCGACTTGCTGATAAACGGGACGGTTATATGCACTGTAATACCCATAAGCTCAAGCTCTGCGAGTATATCGGATATATATTTCTCATCCTTTAAGTCAATGTCGATAAACACCTCGTCAACCGACTCACGCCTTACCCAATCGATAAAGTCGCTACGCCCTGCCTTAACGTCCACGTCGCATATTTTCTCTAATTCCCCTACGCTCTCCCTGTCATAGAGAGCGACACCGATAATCTTGCGTGACCAATCCGAGCCAAACGAGCCGATAATCTTCTCTGCATTCTTCTCGGTGGTGTACACGGCGGTGAGGGTTGCGAGCACACGGCTCTTTATCTTGCTCGTCAGAATGAGCTTGAGAAGCGAGTGAAGCACAATCATAAACAGGCAATTGAGCGCAACCATTAAAAGAATTACTGCACGCCTGTCAACAAGCGGGCTGTCGGCAATGAACATCACGGTGTTCAGCACAAGCAAACCTGCCAGATTAAACAAAAATCTGACGATAAATATTCTCTTATACGAGCGAGAAATAACGTTTCTCGTTGGTGAGAACAAAAAAAACAGCAAAAGAAACGTGAATGCTATTTGCAGAAGCAGGGATTTTACCTCCTGCCACGACACAGCGAGTGCAGGGTCTATCCGTGCACCGAAGGTAACAACAGCTGCAACCGCCGCAAAAATAGAAATCACGTCTATCAGAAAAACAAGGGCTGTCTGTATTCTTTTCAAGGTATTATTGAGTATATCAGTCATAAAATCACCTTTTTTAAATGTCGGCATCTCTGCCGTCATAAGCCAAAGCGAATACCCAAACGGGTGTTTTTTCATTTACTCCGTATATTATATAATAAAAAAAGGATTTTGTCAATAGTATTAAAAAAGGGGCTTCCGTATTTCGGCATAACCGTAAACAAAAAAGGTGAGGTATAAAAAGTGCATCGCCTTTGTTTTTTGCAAAAAGCCGACATTCTACCGCTTAAAAGGTAAGAAAATCTGCGATTTTCTTTTGATTTTGTTTTTTTGTTTACTATCGCCGTTTTCGCCCTCTCGACGTACCCTCGTACGCCTTCGGGACGAAGAACGGCGATTTCTGCTCAAAATCCGTTTGCCCCATCCCTGTTCTCGTTAGTCGCAAAAAAGAACCCGAAAAAACGGGTTCTTTTTATTGCTTTTATAACTCATTATCCCCAAGCGGCAGGACAGGTGCGGTTTGCCTTAAACCAATCGCTGTCCTTGAGTCTTACGTTGTTTTTTGTAAATTTGAGCTTCAGCGTTTCTGAATTTGATTCGATTATTACGCAACCGTTCATCGACTCGTATGCCTTGCTTTCCCAATCGGTTGAAATCGTCGTCACGTATACACGTGAGGTATACGGAGCAATGCGGTCAATAAAGGTCTGCGAGGGGAATCTGTTTTCAGGCTTTGCTCCGTGAGGGTCTGCACCCGCAACGCATTGAACCACGCATATCTCGGGCTTGACTGCATCAAGGAGCGTTGTGCTCGACGAGGTCTTTGAGCCGTGATGTCCTGCCTTGTAAAGGACTACGTTTGGCAGGTTGTTCATCTCAACCAGCTTCTCCTCGCCCTTTATCGTGTTACCGTTATCATCCCTCTCGCCCTCATTTTCAAGGTCGCCCGTGAACAAAAAATTCCTCTGCCCCTGCTTTATCATACAGCATACCGAATAGTTATTCTCGTTATCCGATTCGTTGTAGTAATAATAGCTGTCGAGAATGTCAAGATAAATTCCGTCGGAAAGAAGAATGTCCTCCTCAACGCACTCATCGGCGGTGAGGTGTGTAGCGCCTGCCGCAACTTCCTCGCCCAGCTCTCGCAAATAGTTTTTGTACATATTCGAGGTTTCCTTCTGATTTGTCTGCGTGAAGGTTATGATAACCTCACACTCGTACAAATCAAAGATGCTGTCCGTGCTCGCAGGAGTTGCAAAGCCCGCATAATGGTCCTCGTGAGCGTGGGTTACTATTACGTATTCGAGAATATTGTCACTCATCTGCTGATTAAGGTAGCTCTGAATAGCAGGCACGCTCGACGTTTCCGAGCCTGCGTCAATGAGAATATCCTTATCCCCCGCCTTTATGTAGATACAGTCGCCGGGATAGGTGTTTCCGAGCTCGAGGAAATGAATCTGCAAATTACCCGACGCCGTGAGCGAGGTTTCGAGCACCTCCTCCGAGGCAACCTCATAGGTTTCTATTCCGAATATTTTGTTGTACAGCGCATTGTACTTGTCGGGCCAGAAGGTTTTAAAAATCAACACTCCCACAATCGCTATAATGAGAACAATCGCAATTATAGCTATTACCTTTGCCGACAGCTTTATCTTACTTTTCTTCTTTCTCTTTGCCATAATTTATCCTTTACTTAATTACTTTTGCAGGAAAAGCTCTCAAAGCCCGAAAGCCTTTCCTTAATATGTGCCACTGCTTTCTGATTCAGAGTCCTGCCCTCGGAGAACAGGGGCTCATCGTCTATCTTCGCATCCTTAAGCAAGAGCTCGCTCTCTGCAACCATATATCCGAGCTTCATTTTTCCGTCCTCGCCTATGTACTTATCGAGAGCTCCTACACATACGTTGTCGTAAACCCACACGCAATCGGTAGGAATGAGGTGCTTATACCAATACATTTCGAGCGAGAGGCGGAAAAGGCGGTAGAGGCGCTCCTCCTCGCTCTTACCCTCAACGTCGGCGAGAGCCGCATTGTAAACGTCGGAAAATTCATTTTTCACGCAATCCCAGAAGCTACCCTCATAGATACTGCCGTCAGGCATTTTATGATTCCAGCCGAGGTCTGCGGCGAGCAGTCTGAGCCTGCCCGTTATTATCTCATCCGACAGCCCCTCCGCCTTGAGCTGGCGTTTGAGCGACTGCACCTTGCATATATTTTCGGGGGTGAGGTAATCGTACATTTTCTCCCAGATAGTGCCCTTGTACTTCTCCATCCAATGGTCGCAGAAGAAGCCTGCCGCCGTGAGATTATCATACTGTCTCTGCGCAGGGTAAGAGGTTAGCGTGTATGCGCCGAGCGCCTCGGTTATCCACTCAGCTATACCGTAGTTGTACTGGTGGTCCCATGTTCCGAGAGAGTATATTCTGTTACCGCCGATAAAAATGTTGTTATGAATGTGCGAGAAGGACTCGGAATGGCATTTTACAGCGGTAAATTCCACCTTATCCTCACAGCCCTCACATACGTTTTCAAAAATATTGTTGTAAATGTCCGCACCCGTGCCGCCGTCGGCGTAGAGGGCGCTCGTGCCCCAATGCGCTCCCGCATTTCCGCAGTCGTGTATGTAGTTGTTTCTGATTACCGTACCGAGGTTTGACGAGGACATCTGCCAGTATATAGCTCCCGAGTCGTCAACGTCACGCACGGCGTTGTAGAGGTTGTTGTTCTCTATGAGTATATCCGAGGAATTGAATGCATAAATGAGGGTATGCGGCGTGTCGTAAATCTCGCAGCCCCTTATTGTAATGCCCGAGCTTTCCCAGCCGATGTTTATACCCGTATAGCAGTGCATTCCCTGCGCTATCTCGTGGAATCTGCAATTTTCTATGAGCAGGTCGCCCTTACGGTCCTTGAAGCGCTCGCCGACAAACTCGGTTTGAACCGCTCCGCAGCCGTAGTCGTAGAAGTGACAGCCCCGAATTGTTATATTGAATGCACGGCGCAGCTTTATCGCCACCTGATTTCCGTGTACAAATTCGCAGTTTTCAATTGTTATATGCTGAGCGTCCGTCATCGCAAAAACCTTGGCGTGCGTGTAGGCAAAGCGCAGGCCCTCAAATTTTATGTTGACGGCATCTATATCGACGGTGAACATAGGGTCGTCAAGCACGGGAATTACAATTTCGGGTGTCTCACAGCCCACCTCGGGCACAAAATACATCAGTTTTTTGTCGAAGTCTATGTAATACTCTCCCGTTTTTGACAGCTCGTCAAGCACGTTGAAGAAATAGTAACGGCGCTTTTCAGCGTTACCGCTCTTCGGCTGATAGGTCTGAATCTGAGTCATCTCAACCCATCCGCCGTCAGCATCGGCCGCGCTCACCTTTATGCTTGCATCCGCCCAGTCGTGAACGAAGTAGCCGTGAACCCACAGGCCGTCAAGCGCTCGCTTATCCCACAGCCTCATTCTCTTTTTAGCAGTATCGCAAACGTACATTCTCCACGCCCTCTCGTCCGTCTCGTAAAGAGTGGGGGAAAGGTAGGGGCCCCATACGTTTCTGTCACCTCCACGCTTCGGAAATCTGGCAATTTCCATTGCTTTTCCGTTCATATAGAAGCGGTTGGGGAATCCGCGTCTGTGCTCATATCTGAAATTATCCGTGATTATATCCATATAATCGGACAAATCAACCTGTAAAAGCCGCTCTCTCGCATTCTTATCAATTATTCGAGAGAGAACCTCACTGTCCGTCACACGGGAGATTTTCTCAGCGGGCACAGCTCTGCCGCCGACAAAGGTAACGTCCTCGCCGTTATACGCCCTGTACGTTACGGGAGCGTCCGCACGGCTTGCGCTGTCCTCACAGGAGAGGTAGATACCCTGCTCGACAAAGTATTCTCCGCCTCGGATGTTGACGGACACATCATATCCGTCCTTGCAGTATTTTCTGACCTTTTTTCTCGCCGCATTGATAGTTGCGAGGGGGCTGTCAATAGCTCCTGTGTTGCTGTCGTTTCCGTTTTTCGCTACGAAAACCTCAAATTTTTTCATATCTTTCATAATTGCTTTCTCCAAAAATAAACTCATTTTTTAAGCGTTAATTCAAACGGAACAAAGCCGGGGAGCTTCTCCTTCACGTAGGCAATAGCCTCATCGCTCATCCTGAAGGTTTTTCTATCCTCGAACAGAGGCGCTCCGTTGACGGTTTCATCGTCCAGCAAGAGCTCGGTTTTCGCCTGGTAGAAGCCGAGCTTCACCTTGCCGTTTTCGGCAATGTGATGGGGGTGAACGGCAACGCAGATGTTGTCGTGAGTATCAACCGTATGCTCGGGAACGAGGTGTCCGAAATAATACAGCTCTCTGACGAGCAGCTCCTCACGTTTAAGCACGGCGAGCTCGCTCGATGTATCAATTCCCGCCATTGCCTTGTCGTACATATCCTTGAATTTCACTCTCATACACTCGAAAAGGCTTCCCTCATAAACTGTGCCGTCAGGAAGCTTATGATTCCAGAAATCGGCGTAAATTTCACCCATAACCTTGTAGCTGGCGGTTTCACGCTCTGTTCCGCTCTCAATAAGCTCTCTCATTCTGTTCTGATATTTAGCGCATCTCTCTGCGGTTATCATATCGAACATTCTCTCCCAGTTTGTGCCCTTGAAGCGGTCTCTCCAAATATGTGTGAAATATCCGTCGTATGCGAGGTGGTCGTAGCGCCTTACGCAGTCCTCCTTCGGATAAACACCGAGCACGTAGGGCAACCATTCGGCAATTCCCGTATTGTAAACGTTATCCCATGTTCCTATTCTGTGGTAAACTCCACGGGAAAGGAAAATGTTGTTGTGTATGTGCGAGAAGGATTCAGCAGCCGCCTTCACGCAGAGGAACTGCGGCTTATCCGACTGGGCGTGATTTTCAAACACGTTGTTGTAAATATCAGCGCCAACCGCACCGTCATCGGTGTAAATGCCCGCAACACCCCAGGTTGCGTAGTCGTTGCCCCAATCGTGGAAATAGTTGTTTCTTATGATAAGGCCGAGGCAGGCGGCATCTCTGCCCCAATATATGATGCTGGCATCGTCACAGTCACGCACCGCATTGAAAAACTCGTTATTCTCCACAACCGAATCAATGCAGGAAAGACCGATGAGGTAGTGTGCGGCATTGTAAAACTTATTGCCCCTTATGGTAAATCCGCAGGTTTCATAGCCGAGATTTATAGCTCCCGTATAGCAGAGGTTGATTCTGGACACGTCGTGTATCTCACAGCCCTCAATTAAAATCTCCGCCGAGCGCAAATTTCCCCTCTGGCCGCAGCATTCGGCATTAATTCCGCCAAAGCCGAAGTCGTAGATTTTACAGTTAAGGATATTAACCTTGAATGCACGGCGCAGGGTGATAGCCCTCTGCGTTCCGTGTGCAAATTCACAGCCCTCTATCGTTATAGGGCCCCAGGACGGGCCGTTGAGCTCGACTATATCAATAACCCTGCCTCTGGTGTAGGCTGTATTGATATTTCTGAAAACGACGTTCATAACCGACATTCCGAAGTAGAACATGGTTTGGTCGAGAGTGGGCAGAATAATCTCTGTCTTCTCTATGCTCTTTTCGGGAATAAAGTACATTATTTCCTTATCGTAGTCGATATAGTACTCGCCCGGCTTTGAGAGCTCGTCGAGCACGTTGGATATGTACGCCCTGTGCCTCGCCTCGCCGTCCTTTGCATTGTAGGCGTGAAATTTTCCGTTCAGCCTGATACATCCCTTATCGGTATTAACCGCCCTCACCCTCTCGGTTGAGAAGGTCCATTCGACCGAGAGGTAGCCCTGGAAGAAAAGCTCGCTGTACGCAGAGGGGTCCCACATTTTCATACGCTCAACAGCATCCTTTTCAAGATAAACTATGCGGTCGCCGTTTTTAGCGGTTTTATATTCGGTTGTGAAAAGGTACGGGCCCCACTTCGTCGAATCGTCACAGCGCTTCGGCCAGCGGGCAAGCTCCATCGCCTTGCCGTTCATATAGAATTCAATCGGGAAGTTACGGCGGTGATAGGCGTGACGGTCGCAGCCACGGAGCAGATAATCGGAGTAGTCCGACAAATCCACCTGTAATACCTTTTTTCTCGCCCTTTTGTCAATTATACGGGACAAGACCGCCTCGTCGGTTACGGGGGATATTTTATCCTTGGGTATAGCTCTTCCGCCGTGGAAGGTTACCTTCTCCTTCTTGTATGCCTGACATATTGTCGGACAACGCTCGTCGATTCCGCCGTCGTCAGCGCCAAAGAACGTGGTACGGTCGGGATAGTAATCTCCGCCCCTCACGTTTATCACTATCTGGTGCGTGTATCTGTACTTGCGTCCACGCTTTTGCGCCTCGGTTATGGTTGCCAGAGGGCTGTCAATAGTTCCTGCGTTACTGTCATTTCCGTTTGTAGCTACAAAAATCTCGTACTTTTTCATGATAAATCCTCGCTTTTATTTCTTTATTAGCCCTGCGCCCGAAAGGTCGAAGGGGACAAATCCGGGGAGCGCATCCTTAAGATACTCTATCGCCTCGTCCGTCATAGCAAAGGTTCTCTCGTCCTTGAACATAGGCACACCGTTCACGGTCGCATCCTTCATTATCAATTCGCTCCTTGCCTGATAGCAGCCGAGATTCGCCTTTCCGTTCTCGGTAATATGCATAGGGAGCAATCCGATACATATATTATCGTGAGTATCCATAGTGTGCTCGGGAACGAGGTATGCAAAGTAGAACAGCTCACGGACGAGCAGGTGTACCCTTGCCAGGACCTCAGCCTCGCTCCTGCCCTCAACCTCAGCCATTGCTTTATCATACAGATCGGAAAATTTCTCCTTTATGCAATCAAACAGATCGCCCTCGTAAACTGTGCCATCGGGCAGCTTATGATTCCACGTAATACTGTCAACCGTCATAACAGCCCTACCGTTTGCAGTGGCCTCATCACAGCCCTCTGCAAGAGCATCCGCCTTTGTCTTGTAAACCTTTGCGAAATTTTCCGGAGTGAAATACTTATACATTCTCTCCCAGTTCGTGCCCTTATACGCATTCTTCCATTTCTGAGTATAGAAGCCTGCCACAGTCATTTCATCGTACCAACGGAAGCGTTCATTATACATATACATACCGAACATTGCGGGCATAGAATCCGCAATTCCGCAGTTGTGAACGTTGTCCCACGTACCTATTCTGTGATAACGGGCGCCCGTGATAAATATGTTGTTGTGGACGTGAGTGAAGCTCTCTGCCGACGCCTTCAATACCGTAAACTCAGTCCAGTCATCCTTCATATGGTTAACAAATACGTTATTGTATAGCTCAGGGCCGATTCCGCCGTCATCTACGTATACGCATACAACTCCCCACGTGGCGACGTCGTTGCCCCAATCGTGAAAATAGTTGTTTCTTATCGTGACGCCGAGAGAAATCTTGGTTCTTCCCCAATAAATAACGCTTGCATCGTCACAGTCACGCACTGCGTCATAAAATTCATTATTTTCTATAAGTGCGTCAGTAGTACAGCCAAGCCCAAGATGGACCAAAAGATGTGAGGAGCCGTGAATCTTGCAGTTTCTTATTGTGACACCGTTTGTCACACGGGAGAAATTGATACCGGTATAGCAATGGGCTATATTCGATACGTGGTCTATCTCACAGTTTTCAATAACGATATTCGCCCTTGTGCACGAGCTCGGATCTCCGCAGTTCTCCGACTGGAATGCACCGTATCCGAAATCGTGAATATGACAGCTCCTGAGCGTTACGTCGGTGCTGAGTCGGGCATATACAGCCGTTCTGGTTCCGTGAGCCATCTCTGCATTCTCAACAGTTATGTTCGAGCAATTGCTCACAGTAATAACCGAGCCCTGCGTGTAGGCGGTATTTATTCCCGACAAAACCACGTTTTTGCAGTAAAGGTCAAAAACAAACATAGTGTCCTCGAGGGTGGGAACAACTATTTCGAGCTTGTCAATGCTCACCGAGGGAACGAGGTACATTATCTTTTTATCATAATCTATATAATACTCTCCCGGAGCTGACAGCTCATCAAGAATATTATAAAGGTATATTCTGCGGTACTTGCCGGGCTCAAAGCTTCCGTCGCTCGGCTCAAACGATACCCTCATCGAGGACTTGAGCGCATTCTTTTTGTAGTCAACTCCGTCGATTTTCAAGTAATCGCCATACCAATCATGCTTGAAGTAGCCACCCGCCCATAAGTTGTCAAGAGCGGATTTATCCCACAGCCTCGTCCTCTCAATCAGAGCGTCTTCCACAAAGTGAATTCGCCCGGATTTTGTATGCGCATAGCCGTAGGTCATCGCATAGGGGCCCCACTTGTCGGGGTCGTCGCCACGCTTCGGGAAACGGGCGAGCTCCATATATTTCCCGTTCATATAAAATCTGTTCGGCATATGGGATTTTAAATCTAAAATCCAATTAAAAAGAGGAGATATGCTGCCAAACATATCCGACAAATCGACCTGCACGAGCTTCCCTCTCGCCTTTTTGTCAATAATTCTGGACAAAACAGCCTCATCGGTTACGGGCGATATTTTATCCTTGGGTATAGCCCTTCCGCCATAGAAGGTAACCTTTTCCTTTTTATACGCCCTGTACACGATGGGATTATCGGGGGAGAGGGAGCCGTCCTTTGCTGAGAAGCATATAGACTTATCGGGGTAGTAATTTCCGCCACGGATATTTACCGTTATCGCATATCCCAGCTCACGGTACTGTCTTACCCTGAGCTTTGCCTCATCAAGGGTTGCGAGCGGGCTGTCGATGGTGCCGCTGTTTTCGTCGTTTCCGTTTGTAGCTACAAAAATCTCGTACTTTTTCATGGTTTTTCCTTGCTTTGTTTATTTGCTGATTTGCATTGCCGTTTTGTTGTCAGAGATAATATCCGACGGTTTTTAAAGGGGGTATGCCCCGCCTCACGGCGGGGATTTTCCCATGTAAACTCTTTTTTACATTACTTTTTCAGAAGTCCCGTGCCCGAAAGGTCGAAGGGAATAAATCCGGGAAGCGCATCCTTAAGATACTCTATCGCCTCGTCCGTCATGGCAAAGGTTTTCTCGTCCTTGAACATAGGTCTTCCGTTCACAGTAGCATCCTTCAATATCAGCTCGCTCTTTGCCTGATAGCAGCCGAGCATCGCCTTGCCGTTGTCGGCAACGTGCATAGGAAGAATGCCTATGCAGATATTGTCGTGGGTGTCCATAGTATGCTCGGGAACGAGGCGAGCAAAGTAGAACATCTCTCGGGTGAGCAGGTGCAGTCTCGCCATAACCTCGAGCTCGCTCTTGCCCTCAACCTCCTTCATTGCCGCAGCATAGATGTCAGGGAATTTCTCCTTGATGCAGTCGAAGATGTCGCCCTCGTAAACCGTGCCGTCGGGAAGCTTATGATTCCATATAATGCTGTCAACCGTAAGAGCGGCCCTGCCGTTTGCAGTCAGCTCGTCGCAGCCCTCTGCGAGCGCATCCGTCTTTGTCTTGTAAACCCTTGCATAGTTTTCGGGAGTGAAATACTTATACATTCTCTCCCAGGTTGTGCCCTCGTAGGCACGCTTCCAATTAAGAGTATAAAAACCTGTCGAGGTCATTTCATCGTACCAGCGGTGCTCGTTGTAGTTCATATACATACCGAACATTGCAGGCATAGAATCCGCAATTCCGCAGTTATGAACGTTGTCCCACGTGCCTATTCTATGGTAGAGGCTGCCTGTAATGAATATGTTGTTGTGAACGTGAGAGAAGCTCTCTGCAGACGCCTTCAGTACCGTAAACTCAGGCCAATCATCCTTCATACAGTTGACAAATACGTTGTTGTACAGCTCGGGGCCAATAGCACCGTCGTCAACGTAGACGCAGGCAACGCCCCAGGTTGCAAACTCGTTGCCCCAGTCGTGGAAATAGTTGTTTCTTATCGTTATACCCAGAGTAACCTTTGTTCTGCCCCAATAGATTACGCTCGCATCGTCGCAGTCACGGGCAGAATTGTAGAATTCATTGTTTTCTATGAGCACCTCGGGCGTGTGACCGAGAGAGAGCAAAAGATGCGAAGAGCCGTGGAGCTTACAGTTTCTGACGGTAGCTCCGATAGTTCCGTATGAGAAGTTGACGCCCGTATAGCAATGGGATATGTTTGATACGTGGTCTATCTCGCAATTCTCGATGAGGATATTAGCCAGATTGCGAGGGCCCGTCTCTCCGCAGAATTCCGACATAAATGCTCCGTTACCAAAGTCGTGAATATGGCAGCCTCTGACCGTTATGTGAGTGCTCAGGCGTGTAGATATAGCCTTTTGCGTTCCGTGAGCCATCTCCATATTCTCGATAACTATATTCGAGCAGTTATTCGTAGTAATAACCGAGCCCTGCGTGTAGGCGGTGTTTATTCCCGATAAAACAACGTTTCTGCAATAAAGGTCGAAAACAAACATAGTGTCCTCGAGAGTGGGAACAACTATTTCGAGCTTATCAATGCTGACCGAGGGAACAAGGTACATAACCTTTTTTCCGTAATCTATGTAATACTCGCCCGGCTTTGACAGCTCCTCAAGAATGTTGTAGAGATATATTCTCTTGTAATGATCGGCGTCGAGCTCTCCGTCCTTCGGCTCATAGACTATCCTCGCCGAGGATTTGAGCGCACCCTTTTTGTAGTCAACTCCGTCTATTTTTATGTATTCATTATACCAGTTGTGATTGAAATATCCTCCTGCCCACAGATCGTGGAAGGTGGACTTATCCCACAGCTTCGTTCTCTCAATGAGAGATTTCTCCATATAGTGAAGACGTCCTGTCTTGGTGTGCTTATAGCCCAGCGTCATTGCATAGGGGCCCCACTTGTCGGGGTCGTCGCCACGCTTTGGCCAGCGGGCGAGCTCCATATATTTGCCGTTCATGTAAAATCTGTTCGGCACGTGGTTTCTCGTGTCCGAAATCCAATTAAAGAGAGGCGCTATGCTGTCAAACACGTCGGACAAATCAACCTGAACGAGCTTTTTTCTCGCCTTTTTGTCAATAATTCTGGACAATACCGCCTCGTCGGTTACGGGCGATATTTTATCCGCAGGAATAGCTCTTCCGCCATAGAAGGTAACCTTTTCCTTCTTATACGCCCTGTACACAATAGGGTTATCGGGGGAGAGGGAGCCGTCCTTTGCAGAGAAGCATACAGACCTGTCGGGGTAGTAATTTCCGCCACGGATATTTACCGTTATGGCATAACCGAGCTCACGGTATTTCTGAACTCTGCGCTGTGCCTCGTCAATGGTGGCAAGGGGGCTGTTAACAGTACCCTCGTTTGAGTCGCATCCGTTGGTTGCTACAAAAATCTCATATTTTTTCATGGTTAATCCTCGCTTTAATTGTTTTGTATTTAATTTTTTAATTTACCTTTTAATTCCGACATCGGACAAATCGAACGGAACAAAATCGGGAAGATGCTTTGCAATATAAGCCTTTGCCTCATCCGTAAGAATGAAGTCCTTGTCGTTTGTAAACATATATTTACCGTCTATCTCGGGAGTGTCAAGCAACAGCTCCGTGTCCGCCTGATAGTTTCCGAGCTTGATTTTCCCGTTCTCCGCTACGTGCTTTGGAAGGGTTCCTATCGCAATATTTGCGTAGCTCCTTACAGTATCGGTCGGGGTGAGGTATCCGAACCACATAACCTCAAGAACGAGCAGCGCCAGACGCTCGAGGCGCTCAAGCTCGCCCTGCCCCTCAACCTCAGCCATCGCCTTATTGTATACGTCGGGCAGCTCCTTCTCTACATATTCGAGGAAGCCCCCCTCGTAGATGCTGCCGTCAGGGAGCTTATGATTCCAGGCAATTTCCATTCCGACAAGCATTGCCCGTGCGTTCGCTACCTCCTCGGTAGCGCCCTCATTTATAGCCCTCTCGATTTCACCCTGGACACGTGATACGTTTTCTGCGCTGATAATCTTGTACATTTCGCCCCAAGGGGTATCCTTATATTTCTTTCTCCACGCATCGGTGAAAAATCCCGCAACCGACAGCATGTCGTAGAGCCTGTCATATCCCTTACGGGAGTGTGCGCCGAGTGCGTGCGGCAGCCACTCTGCAATGCCGAAGTTGCACGCATTGTCCCACGTACCGAGCTTATGATACAGCGCACCTGTGATGAAAATATTGTTGTGAAGCTGTAAAAAGCTCTCCGAGTGCGCCTTTACAGTTGCGAACTCCTCAATTTCAGGTCTTCCGCAACGCTCAAATACATTATTGTAAATATGAGCCGCCGTTCCGCCGTCGGTGTATATGCAGGCATTGCCCCAGGTTGCGCGGTCGTTACCCCAATCGTGGAAATAGTTATTCCTTATCGTTATGCCCACCGAGGCTACGTCTGCGCCCCAATAAATCACAGCGGCATCGTCGCAGTCGAGGACGGCATTGTAAAATTCGTTATTTTCAACGAGCACCTCGGTTGTGTTTCTAAATCCCACAAGAAGGTGCGGGCTGTTGTAGAATTTATTGTTGCGGATAATCGCACCCGAGGTTTCCCATCCGAGATTAAGTCCCGTGTAGCAAACCTTCAGCTTCGCAACGTCGTGCATTTCGCAGTTTTCAACGATAAGACCTCCGTCACGGAGCTTGTTCTTCTCGCCCACGTATTCGGTTGTGAGCATACCGCTGCCAAGCTCGTGGAAACGGCAGCCCGAAATTTTTGTGTTGAACGCACGGCGAAGCTGTACCGAGCATTTCACACCGCAAGAAAATTCGCAGTCAGCTATCTCAACGCCAAGGGTGTCGAGCATAGAAATTGCACTTTCCCTCACGAATCTTATGTCAAATCCCTCAAGCCTTATAAATCTGGCATCTATACCGAAATCGAACATAACGCCCTCAAGGGTCGGCAGATAAATTTCGGTTTCGTCAAGCGATTTTGTGGGAATGAAGTACATTTTCTCATTTTCACGGTCTACGTAGTATTCTCCTCCGAGCGAGAGCTCGTCGAGAATGTTGTAGAAATAGCACGGCTTCGCTATCGGCTCCTTAGAGGTCTTCGGCTTATAGACCGAAAACTCCTCGGCGCAAACGTAGCCGCCGTCAGCATTAACCTCGGTCACCCTTGCATAATCAACACTCCAGCCGTGAACGAAAAATCCGAATATACGGAGATTATCAGCGACGGATTTATCCCAGAGCTTCATGCGGCTCACCGTGTCGCTATCCATATAAATTTTGGTCTTTTCATCAACCTCGTAGCGCTCCATAATGGCAAACTCGCCTATCGAGCCGTTGACTGCCGTGTGCTTGGGGTATCTTGCAAGCTCCATTATCCTTCCGTTTTCATAGAAGTAGTTGGGTGCATGGCAACGCCAGTCGGAAGACCAGTTAAATTCGGGCGGTATGTAGTCCATATATCCCGACAAATCAATCTGACAGATTTTTTCCCTCGCCGTTTTGTCAATAAGGCGGGAAAGAATCTTCTCGTCGGTAACCCTGCTCATTCTCTCCTTGGGAATTTTAGCTCCGCCGACAAAGCTTACCCTCTCGCCGTTATAGGCACGGTAAACTATCGGGCTCTGTGCGGATCCGCCGTCCTCGGAGGTGAATGATACCGTGTTCCTTACAAGGTATTCGCCGCCCCTGATATTGACAGCTATTTCTCCCCTACCCCTGAGAGTGCGTGCCTTGCGCTTCGCCGCCTCTAATGAGGCAAGCGGATGCTCTATCGAGCCGTCATTTTGGTCGTTTCCGTTTGTTGCAACAAAAATCTCGTACTTTTTCATATTTTTCTCCTCCCACGTGCGCACGTGCGTGCGCCCGTTGTAATTATTATCACATAAAAACACGGCAAAAACAATACTTTTTCTGAAATTAAAAAAACTTTGGCACTCTTGCACAATTTTGGTATACAGTTTTTGTAAACAATGCCTCCCGCACAATACTGCCAATAGCGCCGTACAGTCAAACAAACAGGAAAAACCGCCGAAAACAAACGCTAAAACCACCGAGAATAAACGCTTTTTGAAAAAAGCTTGGCAAAAACTTTTGTAAAAAAATAAAGACGAGGCACTTTTTTGTACCCCGCCTTTTTGTTAGCGGTTTATGGAAAGCGGAAGGAAAGGGCGGTGGGCGTCAAAAGCCCAATCTCGCAGGGCGCACGTATTTTGGATGATTTTCGTCGTTATTCCGAGCGACGCTGTATAGAATACTGCGAGTAAGGAAAACGGCGGAAGGCGCCAAGCCAAGGACAGCTGGGCGCACGTATTTTGAGCAGATTTTTGTGTTCTCCGACCCGAAGGCGTAGTGTACCTACGTCGAGCTTGGTCGGAAACGCGGGAAGCTGCCAAAATGCGAAGCCCTTATCACTTGTCGTATTTTCCGCGGATAGTTTTGAGAGAGATTTTTGCTCCCTCTCGGTCAAATATTGCATCAATTTTGAACATCGTCATTGAGGCGAGCAGGTGGGTGGTGACTACAAGATGCCCCGGCTGCTCCCAATAGAACGAGGAGGCATATACGCTGTCGTCGCACTCGTCCATGTGGCAGAAGGATGACTGCACACGCTCAGCGGTGCACTCATAACCGTGCCTGCCGGCAGGGTAAACAAGGTATGTTCCGTCCGAAACTACCGCATCAACCGTCAGCCTGTCGCCCTCAAAATCAAAGGTAATTTCCTTCAAATTGACAAGGTCTGAGGTAAACTTTTGTTTACAAATCGCACTTTCAAGGGGCGATTTTGTTGAATTTATGCAGTTAACCGTGAGTTCGGACAGCATTTTCTGCATTTTCGCAAACGCCTCGGGATTTTCGGGAAGGGCATTGACGTCAGCGCTCATTTTCGACATTATCATATCGTAGAAGATAGGCACAACGAACTGAATTTTCTCGTTATCGGTGCCGCCCTGATATACGAACATCGCATCGAGGTCGGGCATAACTATACAGAACTGACCGTATGCACCACAGAAGCGGAAGGTGTTATGCCTGCCACGCCAGAACTGGTAGCAGTAGCCCTGCTGCCAATCTATTCCCGTGCCGCAGTTTTCGGTTCCTATGTGCGCACTCGTAGCACTCTCGCACCACTCACGTGAGAGTATCTGCTCGCCGTTCCACACACCCTTATCGAGGTAGAACTGACCGAGCCTCGCAATCTGGTCCTGAGTAAATCTCATTCCCGAATCAGCCCATATAAGCCCTGCCGCCGTTCTGGGCGTAGGGGGTATGGGCATACCGAGCTTTTTGAAGAGCCTGTCGTTAAGATAGTCGAGAATATCCATGCCCGTCAGTCTGTTTACGAGCGCCGCCAGCGTATGTGTGAGCGAGCCGTTGTAGCCAAAAATACTTCCCACGGGATATACTATGGGATTTGAGAAGAAATCTCTTACTCTGTCGGGCTCGTCCTTGTTATCTGCGCCTTTATGTACAATCTCGCTCTTCTGACCGACTCTCATTGACAAGAGGTCCTCAACGGTAACCTCGAGCATCTCCTTCTGCACGTTTTCGGGGAGCTTGTCGGGGAAATAGTCCGCAATTTTATCGGTAACCTTAACCAGCCCCTCCTGAACGCAGAAGCCTATTGCTGTGGACGTAAACGACTTACTGACCGAGCACACCATCTGCGGAGTTGTGTCGTCAAACGGCTTATATATTGCCTTTGCCAACAGCTTTTTGTGCCTGTACAGCGCCCAGCCGTGAGGCACCTGATTCGGGAGCTGCTTTGCAAGCTCGGATGCAAAATCCACTATCCATTCGGAGCTGACACCGCAGCTCTCGGGTGTGGCGGGGGTAAAGAAATTAGCTTCCATAAAAACCTCGTTTTATACGTATTTTCAGTTTAATTATATCTGTAAAAAACAAAGCTGTCAAGGATATACTTGACAAAAAAAATAAAAAGTTATAAAATAATAGTGTAAAACAGTCTTTTGGAGGAAAAATGAAGGTAAGCTGCGAAAAATGCGGCAGGGAATGGGATAGCGAGCACGCATCCGAATGTCCCTTCTGCTATGAAATAACCGACAATCTGCAAAACCCCGAAATGATAATGGCGAAGGCATACGCCCTCCAGAATGACAAAAGTCTGAGGGGCAGGCTCCTCAACAGCAAAAAGGAGATAGCGGATTTATATGCTACCGCCGCAAAAATGGGCGAGGCAGAGGCTCAGTACGAATATGCACGGTGTCTTGAAGAGGGTATCGGCGTTAAAAAGAGCTTGGACAATGCTCTTGTTTGGTACAAATGCGCCGCCCGTCAGGGACTGTCGAAGGCTCAGTATAAGCTGGCGTGCGCTATACTCGAAAACTGCCCCGCAACGTCGCAGTCTGATATAGCGTATTTCTGGCTCCGTGTGTCCGCAGAGCTCGGAAACCCCGATGCGCAGTACAAGCTGTCGCACTGCTATGACAGCGGCGAGGGCACACCCCCCTCACCGAAGCACGCTATGTATTGGCTCGCACAGAGCGCCGAGAGCGGCAGTGTGACCGCCGCCCTTGAAATAGCTCGGATTTTCACAGAGGGCAAGGTAATTGATGCCAACTATGCGGTTGCCAGATGGTTTTTGCTCAAATACGACGGCGTGAGCAAGCAGGCGCACGCTATGCTCTCACGCATTGAGCAGGGTATTGCGGAATCGCCCGAAAATATGTTTAAAATACGCCGCTGCGAGGAGCGCTACGAGCTCGGACTGCGTGCGTTGAAGGAAAAGGAATACACGATAGCGTACAAGCTGTTCTATCTATGCGCCGACGAGGGCTACATGCCCGCACACGACAGGCTCGCATACTGCTACATAAACGGATTTGGAGTTGCCGCTGACGTCGAGGAGGGCAGGCGCCTGTTAGAGGCGGCGCACGCAAGAGGATGCGCCTCTGCCACGCTCTATCTCGGCGATTGCTACCGTGACGGAATATTTGGACGTGACTACGCCCGTGCTATGGAGTATTACAGGCGTGCCGCAGAGAGCGGAAACGCACAGGCTCAGTACACGCTCGCCAACTGCTATTTCGAGGGAGATATAGTCGAATGTAATATACCTCTCGCAGGCAAATGGTATGCGAAGGCTGGCTCGCAGGGCTATGAAGAAGCGCTCGCAAAAATGCAGAAGATACACCAATACGTTGAAAATTCATTCAACAAGGGCATTGACGCAGAGAGCGTCGGTGACGGAGAGGGCGCTTTTGCCTTTTACTCCGAGGCGGCTGAATTTAACCACAGCGGAGCTCTTTGCAACCTCGGAAAATGCTATCAGAAGGGCATCGGCTGCGAAAGAGATTATAAGAAGAGCGTTGATTGCTACGTGAGGGCAATTACGGCGGGCTCGGATGCCGCACGCTTCAACCTCGGTCTTTGCTATCTCAAGGGACAGGGCGTTGAATACAGCTATCGCAAGGCAGGTGCGCTGATGCAGATGGCTCTTGATAACGGTATTACCGAGGCAAAATCGGTTCTCGAAAAAATGGAGGACCGCAAAAGGAAGAAGGCGGCACAGCGCCTCTACTCCACCTCCTGCGTGGTATACAAGCGTGGCGAGGCTAACAAAGCGTTGCAAATCAGGCTGTACGCCGCAAAAACAGGAAGTGCGAGAGCGCAGTATCTTATAGGCTGCCACTATGAGTTCGGAATAGGCGTTGAGGAAAACCGCTCCACCGCAAATATGTGGTACAAAAAAGCGGCAGAGGGCGGCTATGACACCTCGAAGGCAAATCTTAAACGTGAATTTCTCAACAGCGTAGTCAAAACCATGCTCGACAGCTAAAAAGGGCTGCTTCCTTTTGGCACAACCGTAAACAAAAAAAGGTGAGGTACAAAAAGTGCCTCGCCTTTATTTTTATTTACGAAAAGCCGACGTTCTACCAAATAAGAGGTAAGAAAATCTGCGATTTTCTTTTGATTTTGTTTTTTGTTTACTATCGCCGTTTTCGCCCTCTCGACGTACCCTCGTACGCCTTCGGGAGAAGAGGACGATTTCTGCTCAAAATTAAGCGAGCCCCAAGTGTCCTTCTTCTTCCCTGCGCCTTTTTTTCGTTGTCAGAAGTCCTCTTTTCTTTTATAAAAAATTGCCACGCATTTGGGAAAAAAGATTTGCTTGCTACAAAATCCCTTTCCCCTTTTATGAAAGTTTTTGCTAAGCTTTTTTCAAAAAGCGCCTTTCCTCTGTCTTTTCTTGCGCCTTTTCTGCGCCTTTCCTGTGCCTTCCCTATCCGATATCCTCGTTTACCAGTGTAAAACGCACACGGCGGGTGGATATATCGGTGCTGACTACTCTCACACGCACCCTGTCGGCGAGCGAATATTTCTTGCTTCCCGAATACAGCGTCAGATTTTTCTCGTCATAAACAAAGCCCTCGCCAAGCTCGGATAAAAGCACCAGCCCCTCACAGGTGTTATCCAGCTCCGCAAATATTCCGAACGAGGTAATCATAGTTATCGAGGCATCGAATTCTTCGCCCACAAATCTCTCCATATAAATACATTTGTAAAGGTCGTCTATCGCCCTCTCTGCGCTCATTGCCCGCAGCTCTGTTTCGCTTGCGGCGGCAGCGGCACGGCGTGCGTAGCCTGTGTATTTTTGGGGGGTGTCCCCCGAAAGCAGCGTTGCCTTTATCATTCTGTGGGTTGCGAGGTCGGACAGCCTTCTTATCGGCGAGGTGAAATGACAGTACCTCTCTATGCCGAGTCCGAAGTGCCCCTCGCATTTATCCGAGTATTTAGCCTTAGCCATCGTCCTCAGCATTATATAGGAAACCGCCTCGCCCTTGCCCTCTTCTCTCGCCTTTTGAAGAATTCGCTGAAAATCCTTGCCCGTTACATTCTTACCTATCCCCGATAAATCAAAGCCGCTGTTATGGGCAAAGGTGAGAAAATCGTGTAGCTTTTCCGTCACAGGCGGCTCGTGCACACGGTAAACGCAGGGGAGTCCCTTCTCGGTCATAAGTGTGGCAACCCCCTCGTTTGCGGCGAGCATAAACTGCTCTATCAGCCGCTCCGCCTCGCCTCTTTCCCGCTTTACTATGTCGAAAGGCTCACCCCAACTGTCGAGAATTATCCTTGCCTCTGCTCTGTCGAGCTCCATAGCTCCCCTTTCGGTTGAGCGTTCCAAAAGGATGCGGTAAAGCTCCCTCATTTCGCACAGGGAGTTATATACTCCGCTGTATTTTTCAAAAAACTCGGAGCGCTCCCCGTTTTCAAAGAGGTCGTTTACCTCGCTGTAAACTCCCCGTACCTTTGATACAATCACGCTCTTTTCAATGCGTGTTGAGAGAATTTTGCCCTCACGTGAAATTCTCAGGCTTGCGCTGAGCGCATATTTTTTCTCCCCCGCATTCAAGGAGCAAGCCCCGTTTGACAGAGCTCTGGGAAGCATAGGCACAACCTTGTCGGTAAAATACACGCTCGTTCCACGCCTCATAGCCGCTCGGTCAAGCGCAGTTTTGGGCGTGACGTATTCGCTGACGTCCGCTATATGAACTCCCAAAATAAAATCGCCGTTTTTCGCAATATCGAGGGATATCGCATCGTCAAGGTCCTTGGCGTCCGCACCGTCTATCGTAAATATAATTTTGTCGGTAAGGTCGCTTCTGCCGTCAAGGCTCACGGGAATATCCGCCACCCTCTTTGCGAGCGAAAGCGCTTCGGGCTCAAACTCGGTTTTTATCCCGTTTTCCGAGAGTATTGCGAGGTAATTCGCCTCTCTTGACTCGGCAGGGCCGAAATTCTCTATAATTTCGCCACGCAGGCCGTTTCTGCTCCTTCTGTCGAGCTTCACCTCAACCTTGTCGCCATCGACTGCGTCAGGCGGCGGAACTACGTCAATATCCCCGATTTTCGAGCTGTCGGGTATGACGAAATAACGGGTTGCCCCTCTCATCCGTCCGTGCCTATGAGCATTTCTGCCCGCCGTGTGCGAGCATAGCGTTCCTATCACCGTACAGTCGGAGTATTCGAGCACCTCCAAAATCTCCCCCTCGGTCTTTCCGTCAAAGGAAGAAATATAGGACACCCTCACCCTGTCGCCGTTAAACGCCCGTCCCGTCTTTGAGGCAGGAATGAATATATCCTCGGATAGCCCCTCAACACTGACAAATCCGTAGCCGCCTCGTGTGGAACGGAATTCGCCCTCGGCGGTTTTTTTATTAGAACGGTGATAATTTTTTTGACTAAGCTTTTTGTAAAGAGTGTTTTGATTTTTAGTGCTTTTATGTTTTCTGTTATGCTTTTTTGCTTTCTTCATTCCAATTTACCGTAAAAAAAGTGGGACGAAACGTCCCACTTTATTTTCATTATGATGCGAACTGCTTCCACGCATCGCCAAATACTGTGGATTCAGAGCCCGTGTACTGCAAGCAGTAAATTGTAATTGCAAGAACCACGAACAGAATTGCCGCTACCAGCGTTGCTATTGAAAGTATCTTTTCCTTTTTTGAGCCCATTCCCTTACCGTAGAAGGTTTCTGCACCTCCTGCAATCGTTCCCGAAAGTCCCTGAGACTTGGACTTCTGGAGAAGAACCGCTATTATAAGGAATACGCCAAGTACCATAAGAAGTACTGCTAAAACAATCTGAAGAACTGACATAATTAATGTTGCCCGTCAAAAACAGGCTTATACCTCCATAAAAATTAATCAAAACGTCCCAAAGGACACTATAACGTTGTTATTTTATCACACAAATTTCTAAAAATCAAGTGTTTTTTAAAAAATATATAAATTATTTTATTTTACCAGTCCGAGCGCTCGGTTGACGAGGTTGTCGCACGCCCTTGACGACAGGGTGCGTGCGGTGGACAGGCTCTCGCCTATCGCCCGTATCAACCTCACGTCGGGGAGCGGAATATTGGCGTAATCGGAAACGCTGACCAGCCCCTCTCCCGAAATCACCGAGCAGTACCTTTCATACAGCGTGCTGGAAAACAGGGCATAAAGACCGTGCAGCATTGCGCTGTCAATCTCTCTTTCGTCGGCGTAGTCAATATAATTGAGCTTATTATGCGTGCTTATCTGCTCATAGCCGTAATTCTGCGATGCGAGGTAGACTCCGCAAACAAGATGACGCCCGTCGGTGCGGGACGGTACACGCTTTATAACGAGAAGGTTTTTGTTCGGCTGGGAAAGAGATGGAATTATCGGCACAATAAATTTTCTCGACACATCCATATCTATATAGCCGTACCGAAGATTTTTGGGAGTTATCATAGGAATCCTGCCGTCCCCACTCTCGCCAAATATAAATTCGGGGTAACGGGATTCGAGAGTGAGCCCCGTCCGTATTTTCAGTCCGAGAGAGGATAGGGTGTTGGGCATAGATGCCATAAATATATAATTGCGAAGCTCGTCTATGCTTCTGACAAGGGTTAAGCCCGAAAACTCGGAACGAACAACAAATTCATACGGCAGGGGCGGCATCATACGGCATTCGCCGAGCACCTCGTCCCCGTCGCTTGAGGAAACCGTTGTATCTCTGGGAACGGCTGCGCCCTTCACAGTTTTTATTATGAAATTCTTTCTTACTGCGGTTTCCTTCGCAGCGCCCGAGCGTTTTTTGTCCGCAAAAACGTGCATACGGACGAGGGGGGAGCGCTCAAAAAGATATTTTCTGAACCTCTGGTGATATGCGCCGTACGCCATAGCGATAGGAAGATAGGCTATGAGCTGTCCCCCCTCGCTAAGCTCGCCGAGCGCAAGGGCGGTGAATATGTAGCTCTCGGAAATTGCCGCAGATACGATTTCGGGCACAGCCCCTGCGTATGCAGAGGTCCTCTCACAAAGACCGTCGGGCGGATTTAATATAGCGAAATCAAAGCCGCCGAAAACGTCGCTCTTACGCTTCATATCGGGATGCACGCATCCCTCTTTAAGGATAAAATCCTCCTGTGCAATCTTAATCCTGAGGCGCACGTCATAGTCGTGCTTGCATCTTTTCCTCACTCGTTCAAGGTTGTCGGCAAGCATAGGTATAAGCATAGCGTCGTTTTCGTAGCAAACGAGGTCGATAAACCTTACCGCCCCCGAGCTTTTGCATATATGCTCAACCAAGGCGGCAGGCAAAATTCCCGTGCCCGCACCCGGACAAAGAATGCTGACAGTCTCTTTGTCGGGCACATCCGCAAGGGACGCCATAAAGGCGGCGTTACCCCTCTTTGTAAATCGGTTGCCAATTCTTATATTCTGCTCCTTCACCTGAGAGCGAACCAGCTTTTTTGTATTTCTAACTGCCAGCGCAAGCATAAATCTGCCTCCGTTTATTGTCCGTTTTTATTAATTATAACACACATGCGTTAATTCTTCAAGAGGTTAAAAAAGATATTTTATAAAGAATGTTGAATAATTTTGTCATTTATGGTATACTTATATAGAAAGTTTTAAGGGAGGATGAAAAATGGCAGCCACTAAAAGCAATAAAATAAAAATTATGCACTGCGGTGACATACACCTTGGCGGCATCTACGCAGGTGTTTCTCCCGAGGACAGCGCACGGCTCAGGGAGCGCCTTCTTTCGGGTTTCATCTCTGCGGTAGAGGCGGAAATTTCAGCAGGCGCAGACGCCGTGCTTATAAGCGGTGATTTGTTTGACTTCCCCTCGCCCGACGTGTCGGTTGTAAATGCAATAGTTAATCTCTTTTCCTCACACCCCTCAGTGCAGTTTGTAATCGCCCCCGGCGAATGCGACTGCGACTGCCCCCTGTATTTTTCAAAGATTCTTCCCGAAAACGTAAGCGTTTTTACCAAGGGAGCTATGAAGCGCATAACCTTAAAGGAGCAAAAGCTGGCAATCTGGGGTTGGTCAATGACGAAAAATGCACGCAACACCTGCCCGCTGGCGGGAAAAACAGCGGACAACACCCCACTCTTGAAAATAGTTCTCGGTCACTGCGACGTAACCGAGGCTATGAGCAGTTATTTTTCCGTGCTTGAGAGCGATATTTCCGCATTCGGCGCCGACCTCTGCCTTTTCTCGCATCAGCATTACTACGGCAAGGTTAAGCGAGTTAACGATACCCCCTACGTATATTCGGGCTTTTTTGATGGCAGAAATCAGGAGGAAACGGGATTTGGCGGATACAACGTCATAACCGCAACCGACGGCGGCGAGGCGGGCTGGCAGCTATCCTTCTCACGCAAGCAATTTACCTCTCACAGATACGTAAGCCTCACAGTCAACGTGGACAAGGCACGCTCGGTAGAGGAGGCGCTTGAGCGCTGTGATAAGCTAATCCTTGACAAAAAGATTGATAAAGCCTGCACCCTTTACCTGACCTTTACGGGAAACGTGCGTCCCGAGGTTATAATCCCGAGCACGCTCCCCGAAATCAGCGAGAAAACCTTTTCGCTCAATATTGTAAATGAAACTCTGCCCTTATTCGAGTGCGACTACCTCATGGCAGACAAAACCGTACCGGGAGAAATATTCCGCAAGCTGCGTCGGGATATGGAGAGCGACAGCAAGTCGAAAAGGATGATGGCGGCATCTGTTTTCCGCACGATAATGATAGCCCTCGAGGGCAAGGATATAAACAACGCATAAGGAATAGAAAATGATAACCATTACAGATTTAAGCTTTAATTTCGGAACGCAAACACTCTTCAAGGACGTCAACCTGAAATTCACCCCGGGCAACTGCTACGGCATTATAGGAGCAAACGGTGCGGGGAAATCCACGTTTCTCAAGCTTTTGTGCAAGGAGCTTGAGCCGTCAAAGGGCACGGTCACCATACCCGAAAACCTTCGAATGTCGGTTTTGAAGCAGGACCACTTTGCCTTTGAGGAATACACAGTCCTTGACACGATTATTATGGGTAACGCCCGCCTTTATGAAATAGGAAAGGAAAAGGATGCGCTGTATGCCAAGGAGGACTTCACCGACGAGGACGGAATCCGTGCCTCGGAGCTTGAGGGCGAATTTGCCGAGCTCGGCGGCTGGGAGGCCGACTCCGATGCGTCGAAGCTGATACAGGGACTCGGTCTTGACGAATCCTACCTTTATATGACTATGTCACAGTTAAAGGAGAGCGAGAAGGTTAAGGTTCTTTTGGCACAGGCGCTCTTCGGAAACCCCGAGATTATTCTGCTCGACGAGCCGACGAACGGTCTTGACGTTGAGGCTATCGCCTGGCTTGAGGAGTTTTTAGCAGGATATTTCGGCATGGTGCTCGTCGTATCGCACGACCGTCATTTTCTCAACGACGTGTGTACAAATATCGTCGATATCGACTACTCGCAAATCAAAATGTACGTCGGTAACTATGAGTTCTGGTATGAATCCAGTCAGCTCATTCAAAGACTGATAAAACAGCAAAACAAGAGAAACGAGGAAAAGATAAAGGAGCTTCAGTCATTTATCGCACGCTTCTCCGCCAATAAATCAAAATCAAAGCAGGCAACCTCGAGGCGCAAGCTGCTCGATAAAATCACAGTTGAGGAGCTCCCCGCATCCAGCCGCCGCTATCCCTTTATCGGATTTGATATGGACAGAGAGGCAGGAAAGGACATTTTGTTCGTCACCAACCTGTCAAAGACGGTTGACGGCAAAAAACTCTTTGACAACATAACCTTTACCGTAAATCACGGCGACAAGATTGCGTTTGTCGGCAACGAGCTGGCAATAACCTCGCTTTTCCGTGTCCTTATGGAGGAGGACACCGAATTTGACGGTAGCTTCAAATGGGGTGTCAGCATAACGAAATCCTATTTCCCCCACGATAATACCGAATATTTTGACGGACACGGCGAGAGCATTCTCGACTGGATGCGTCAGTATTCAAGGGACCAGACGGAAACCTATCTGCGTGGCTTTTTGGGCAGAATGCTCTTCTCAAACGACAGTGTATTCAAACCCGTGAGCGTCCTCTCGGGAGGAGAAAAGGTACGGTGTATGTTCTCCCGAATGATGCTCTTTGGCTCAAACGTGCTCCTGCTCGATAACCCCACCGACCACCTCGACCTTGAATCAATCACCGCAGTAAACAACGGTCTTTCCGATTTTAAGGGTAACGTTCTTTTCGCAACGCACGACTACGAGATGATGAATACCGTTGCCAACCGAATTATCGAAATCAGAGATGACGGCGGTATGTACGATTACAGCGGAACGTACGAGGAGTATATAGAATATAAGAAGAAAAAATCGGAATAATTTTCCCGATTTTATCGGCTTTTAGCAAAATATTTTTCTGTTTTTGGAAAAATATTTTGCTTTTTTTGTAATTTTCTCTTGACAAACAGAAAAACATGAGTTATAATGCTTTTACCAAATGAGAAAATTTTAATCAAAAAAATCAATCTATAATATCCTGAAATGGAAATTTTGGAGGGAGCTATGAGCTTTTCAAGTAAGGTTAAGGAAATAAAGAAGGAAAGAAAAATGACGTCAGAGGCTCTGGCGAAGCTTTCGGGTGTGCCTCTCGGAACGCTGACGAAAATACTTTCAGGCGCAACCGACGAGCCGAAGCTGAGTGTAGCGTATAAAATAGCGTGCGCCCTTGACTGTCCGCTCGATGCCCTCGTGTCGGATAGCGACTACCTATCTCACCTGACCGAAAAGGAGCAGGAGCTTGTCAAGAATTACCGTATGCTCGACGAGCGTGGCAAGGGATTGGTGGAGCTTCTTATTGATAAGGAAATCGAGCGTGTGAGCGATGAGAATGATAAGAGCATAATTTTCGGTGAGGAAAAGCGCAGAAGCGCCGAGATGATAACCCTGCCCCTGTTTATGCTACCCGTATCCGCAGGAACGGGCGCAATTCTCGACAACAGCGACAGCGAGAACATTCAGGTGCGTTCCAGCTACACCGCACGTCTTGCCGATTTCGCATTGAAGGTCAGCGGAAACAGCATGGAGCCCACCTTCCACAACGGCGACGTCCTTCTGGTTCAGAAGCAGAACTACGTTGAAAAGGGCGAGCTTGGCATATTCGTCGGAGACGGAGAGGGGTATTTCAAGCGCTTTATGGGCAAATATCTCCACTCCCTCAATCCCGAGTACGAGGACATTCCCCTCAGCCGCTTCACCGATTTCATCTGCTGCGGCAAGGTAATCGGCAACCTCAAAAAACGCTCCTCATAACAGCAAAAAGGACTGCAACGCAGTCCTTTTTCTGTTAGTATGCTCTACCCCCTACGGGAAAGCATACTGCTTTTCTATATTCACCGTACGCAACGCACGTATTTTGGATGGATTTCGTCGTTCTTCACTCCGAAGCCGTATAGAATACGGCGAGTTTGAGGGAAAACGGTGGAATGCGCCAAATGAAGCCCACGGGCGCACGTATTTTGGATGGATTTCGTCGTTCTTCGCTCCGAAGCCGTATAAAATACGGCGAGTTTGAGGGAAAACGGTGGAAAGCGCCAAATGAAGCCCACGGGCGCACGTATTTTGGATGGATTTCGTCGTTCTTCGCTCCGAAGCCGTATAGAATACGGCGAGTTTGAGGGAAAACGGCGGAAGACGCCAAAATACGAAGCCACGGGCGCACGGATTTTGAGGCAGATTGCACCATCACGCCCCGACGGTGTGTAAAACACTCCGAGGGAAGTGAGGGCGTGATATGCCCAAAATACGAAGCCCGTCACCGATGCCAGTATTTTCTGTCCAAAGTCCTATACTGTACCGCTTCCGCTATGTGAATAGGCTTTATAATATCCGATTTGTCGAGGTCTGCAATTGTCCTTGCTACTCGCAAAATCTTGTCATGAGCCCTTGCGGAGAGCCCGAATTTTTCAAATGCTGTACGCAAGAGGTTGTTTGCCGACTCGTCCATTTTGCAATACTCACGCACCTCTCTTGGAGAGAGGTCTGCATTCTGCACGATTTTTGCGCCGGCTGTCCTATATCTTTGGCTTGCAAACTCACGGGCGGCATCCACTCTCGCCTTTACGTCTGCCGATTTCTCTGCATTTTGCGCTCTTGATGAAATTTCGTCGTATGTGATAGACGGCAATTCCACCTGAATATCCATTCTGTCGAGCATCGGACCGCTGATTTTGGACAGATATCTGTGCACCGACTCCTCAGAGCAGGTGCATTTTCTGTTCGGGTCGCCAAAATATCCGCAACGGCAGGGGTTCATAGCGCACACCATCATAAACGATGAGGGGTACGTAACGCTGCCCGATGCACGTGTTACGGTAACCGAGCCATCCTCGGTAGGCTGTCGCAAAGCATCAATCAGGTTTTTATTAAATTCGGGAAATTCGTCAAGGAATAAAACTCCGTTATGGGCAAGCGACACCTCGCCCGGACGTGGATTTGTGCCACCCCCTATGAGTCCCGGGGCGCTCACGGTGTGGTGCGGAGCTCTGAACGGGCGCACCCTCATGAGAGCCGAGCAGCCGTCGCCCGCAACCGAATGAACCATAGTTGTTTCAACCGCCTCGTCAAACGTCATATCGGGCAATACACCGGGAAGACACTTTGCAAGCATAGATTTTCCCGAGCCGGGAGGTCCTATCAACAGTATGTTATGACCGCCTGCGGCGGCTATCTCCATAGCACGCTTTGCCTTTTCCTGTCCCTTAACGTCGGAAAAGTCAATAGGACAAAAGCCGTTTGTCCCACTCTCACAGTCGTGATATACGGCTTTTTCCAGGGGGGCACTGCCGTTAAGGTGAGCAACCAGCTCGTTTATACTGCCAACTCCGTAAACGTCGATACCCTCAACAACCGCCGCCTCGTTAGCATTTTTCTTAGGCACGTACAGCTCGGAAAACCCTGCCTGCTTCGCCGCAAACGCCATTGAGAGCACGCCCTTGACGGGTCTTATATCTCCCGAAAGCGATAACTCACCAATAAAGCATTTGTTTGATAGGTCTATATTCTTGTTTATTTTTTTGCTGCTTCTCAAAATTGAAATAAGAATGGCTACGTCAAAGAACGAGCCCTCCTTTTTCATATTCGCAGGCGCAAGGTTTACCATTAAATCTATCCCGGGGAAGCGTGTTCCGCTATTTTCACACGCCGCACGCACACGTTCCTTTGCTTCCTTTACCGCCGCATCGGGCAGTCCAACTATTTCAAAGCTCGGCAGTCGCTCCCAGCTCGAGCATTCCACCGTAACGATAAAGCCACTTATTCCTTTAAGTCCTACGCTGTAAACCTCAGATAGCATATAATTCTCCAATAAAAGGTTGATTTTACACCGCTTTCCCAAAAAAGCTTGGCAAAAAATTTCAATAAAAGAATAGCATATTTTCGCCCAAAAGTCAATTAAAATACAAAAACCAAAGTCCTGTTAAAAAACTTACAGGTTCGCTCGGTTCGGTTTTTCTTTTTGTTCAACATCGCATTTTCCCTTATTCTATCGGGACAAACTGAGGATTTTTTGCCCGAAAATTTTGGTTGCCAAATAAAGTAGCTTTTGTTGTATAATAAGATAAACAAATAATAAATAAAATACTTCCCGAAGGGGAGAGGGCGGAGCCCAATAACAAAGAATTAATTTTTATTTATAATTTCTCTTTTCTATCTATTCTTATCTATCTTAACTATTATAACTGGTATTGGTTTGCGAAAAATCGCAAATGGATTTGTCAAAAATCGCAAATCGATGTATAAGAAATCGCAAATGGATTTGCGACTTTTTATCCGACTGTTGAAAACTTTTCAACATTTTTTGAAAGTTATCAACAAAACGCCATACTTTTCAACATTTTATCAACATTCATAGCTCGGGCAGATTGTTGAAAACTCCGACAAAGCGAGTTATCAACAAAAAAGCAAAAAGAAACGAGGGGCGCTTTTTGAAAAAAGCTTAGCCAAAAGGGGAGAGCAAAACGCTTTTTGAAAAAAGCTTCGCAAAAACTTTAATCAAGGGGGAATAAAAAAAGGACCGCCCCGTGTGCAAGGGGGATTTTGATGAGAAACCGCCTTTTTCGGGGGCGTAGGCGTACTGTGTACGGTAGAGCCCGAAAACGACGGTAGTAAATGAAAAAAATAAAATGAAAACCCATCGGGTTTTCTTCCTTAAACAGCCGTAATTGTTAGTGAGAAAAACAAATTCACTCTATCGAAAAAAGAAAAGAGGACTTTTTAAAAATCCTCTTTTTCATTTACGGTTATCGCAAAATACCACCGCACAAATGTGCATTGAAAACCGAATAAAGGATAACGAAGCTCAAATTGTGCGAACTGCAAGGATGCAGTTCAAGCCCTCGGTCAATTAGTATCGTTTAGCTGAATACATTACTGCACTTACACCTACGACCTATCTCCCGGTAGTCTTCCG
>JAFVRG010000015.1 GCA_017504405.1 Clostridia bacterium
AGCCTTAGTATAGATTTTCTTGTTCCTCTCTTAAATCCGAGCAAAGCACCGATAACGGGCAAAGCGAATACTAAGATCGTTACTATTGTGGAAACAGTTAACATAATATATTGACACCTCCATGTATCCCCTTAACCTTAATATAGCACAATATAAAAATTATGTCAACAATTTTTTAAAAAACTATTGATTTTTATATTAAGGTATGATATAATCAAGAATGTTTTGGAGAGATGGCCGAGTTGGTCTAAGGCGCACGACTGGAAATCGTGTAACCGATAACACGGTTCAAGGGTTCGAATCCCTTTCTCTCCGCCATAACAAAATGCACCCCTTGTGGGTGCATTTTTTTATGGAGAAAGGCAAGATTTGAAGCCTCTTTGCGAAGCAAAACAGGGTTCGTAACCCCCGATTCGCAGAGCGAAGTCGGTATCCCTTTCTCTCCGCCTTGTGGGTGCATTTTCTCTTTTATACGAAAAAGGACGGAGTTCTCTACTCCGTCCCTTTGGTTTATTTTCCGAGCGAGGGAAGCTCGGTGAGATATTTTCTCAGAATCTGCTGGTTGAAGCCGTTGTTCTCTATTATTTCCTTGAAGAAATATGCGCTGGGCTTCGGTGTACGCTCAAAGGTTTCGAAATTACAGTCGCAAAGGCCGAAGCGTGGCAAATAACTGCCCCACTCAAAATTGTCCATGAGCGACCAATACAGGTAACCTTTGACGTCTGCGCCCATTTTAATTGCTTCAGCAAGCGCAGAAAGATAAAGCGCAAGATAAACTATCCTGAATCTATCATCGTTGCAGGAGCAGCCGTTTTCTGATATAATTACGGGCTTGTCGGTCAGACGGGACATGTTAGCAATCATACACTCGGGGAACATTTCCTCAAGATAAAAATTCGCATCTATCATCTTGAGCTCCTTGTGATCGTATCGCTTTCCGTTGAATCGAGCCTTACGAGCATCAATCATATCTCTTACATAGCAATTTATAGACCAAAAATCAACGGAATTTTTAACCTCGGGGACGAATTTGCCGTCTCTTTCAGGGTAAAGAATTTCTCCTGTGCGGATTGCATGGAAGAAAAATTCGTGATTTCTCAGATCCTGAAATTCAGTCATTGCTATATCCCATTTATCCATAGGACGGTAGGGCTGATACTGAACGAGTGCGTGAGCGCTGCTCACGGGAGCATCTGAATATTTTTTGATTATGTGATAGCCTCTGGCATGATAAATCACGGAGTTTAGCTTGTAATCCACACGGGATTTATCGTTTCCGAGGTTAAACTCATTTATTACGTTCCAATAATCAACGTACGGCGCAATTTTCGGGACGATGTATTCAAGATATCTTTCAAAGCATCCGAGATTTTCTATTTTTTCAAAATGTCCTTTTTTGTGAAACCAGAGCGGGTGAGTTACGTGGACCATGGTCGCAAAAACCTTTATCCCCTTTTCCTTTAACCCCGAAAACAGCTTTACGTAATGCTCTGCCGCCTCGTTGTTGAATACCCCCTCCTCGGGTTCTATTCTGCACCACTCCACTGATGTTCTGAACACCTGATGACCGAGGCTGTGGGCAAGGTCTATATCCTTTTGATACAACTCGTAGCTATTGCAGGCAAGTCCTGATTTATGTCTCGTCTTGCCCTCCTGCTCCATCTCCCACCATTGGTTGTTGGTGTTGTTGCCCTCAACCTGGTGTCCTGCGTAACCGGAACCCCAAACAAAATCCTTTGGGAAAGTAAAATCCTTCAAGGAAAATACGTCGTACATTCTTTAATCTCCTTAAAATTTTATGGCATAAACGCCAACCTCGTTGCCGTTAGTCTTTGCAAAGGTTATCTCAATTTTTGTAACACCTGAAATATTTACGGGAATCTTCACCATTCGCTTGTAGTTATCCCTCACGCTATAATTCTCAACCTCGCCGCTTGCCGTAATAGAAATATCAAAATCCTTTGCAAGTGTTGAAGGCAATCCGTATTTCCACGGCTCATCAAGGTCGAGTCGGTTGTCAAGAATAAGCGTTAAATCCTTAATATCTGCGCTCTGTGTAGGAATTACAGTCAAGGTCTGAGGCTCATTCATATCGGCAAGCCAAAGGTTCTGCGTGCCGTAGGGACGGCTGTAACCGTTTATTACGTTTTCAGGTGCAAAAACCGATTGCTTGGGCATAAGGTCCTTGAAAAGAATATTTCTCTTCTCCTCGTAATCGTGATCGAAATGAGTGTAACCCGTTTTTGTTTCGTCAAGGGGGATGCTGTCGTGATTCTTTTTATCACAGCTCTCCTTTGTATGCATACGGTTGGTTACAGCTCCCATAGTGCGTTTTTCCGATATACCGAGCTCAATATCGTCATTCTTTTCAAATACTATGAATATTTTTCCGTCGGCACCTACCTCGCAATTAAGGGGTATGTTGAGCCATCCCTCAAAAGATTCTCCGATTAAAACATTGCTTTTTGCAGTGATGTTTTCAGGCAGATAGGTCTCAGGGTGTGTGCCGGTGAGTATTTTATAATTCAACTGAGTGCTGTTGCTTGCCTTGACAAAAATATCAACGCTCTCTGCTCTTTTTGAATCCATCATGAGTGCAAGCGCATAGTCTCTCTCGAGCGGCATATATCCGTCAAGAGAAGTATTTTCATATGTCTTTACAGAAGTTGCGCTCACCGTTGCTGAAGGTGCTTTTTCCTTTATATGAAGAATTGACTGATCGTCTTCGATGAGGAGCTGTTGCAGCTCTTTAATGTGGTTATTATATATTCCACGAGGAGTTTCGCCGTATTTCTTAATAAGATACGCCGCCGTACCCACAGCTTGTCCTAAGCAGGCACAGGTGCCCATAACTCTGGTAGAGCCGAGTGCAATGTGAGTTGCGCTGATATTTCTGCCAGCCATCATAAGGTTTTCTATGTTCTTAGAATAGAGGCTTCTGAACGGAATATTGTAAATGCCCGTAACGGGAACGAAATTTGATGCAGGAAGGCTATCGTATATTCCAAGAGGGGCGTGTATATCCATAGGCCAGCCACCCATTGCTACTGAATCCTCAAAATTCACCTTATTCTCAACATCATTCTCGTTAAGAACGTGGTCGCCTATAAACCTTCTCGATTCTCTTGTTCCTGCCTTTGCAAATACACGTTTTAGGTATCTGGTTTTAGCCCTCGGATACTTTCCGCTGTTTTTAACGTAATCCCATATTCCGTATATCAGCTTACGAAGCTCAAGCTCAATGTCATCGTGGTCGTTAAGTATGTCGACCTGACCGCCGTACTCGTATGCCCAATGAGGACCAAAGCAGGACAGCCCTCTGAAGTTTTCGGGCTTATCAATATCCTTCATGAAGTCCATTTTTGAGATATCGTGTGCAAAATCAGGAGCCTTGAATTCCACCTCACGGCCTGCATCTGCGGTTTCAAAATATATAGAATTTCCCATAGTGAAATCGTCAGCCTTGTCGGGCGCCCACAATTCACCGTATTCATCCTTACCTTCTCTGCCTATACGGTATTCAGCGCCCGCCTCATAACCCAATGCACCGTTACCGGTTGCATCTATGTAACAGTCAGCCGTCACCTCGTATTCATTGCTGTTTACGCTGTGGCGCATATACACCTTGGTAATTTTTGCGTTTTCAACCTCACATTTGCCGACTACTGTATTCAAAAAGAGTTTAATATTCTTTTCGTTGTATATCATATCGAAAAATACAGCATCGAGAACCGCCTCCTTGCCGTATCCCTCAAAGCTGCGGTAATATTCCAAGCGCAGCCTGATTTCTTCAATGATGCCGGTTTCCTTGCCGTATATAGCTGTATTGTGGCTTCCGTGATTCGAGCCCGAAATGCCTACTCCGATTTCGCTTGATGCATTTCCTCCCAACACCGAGCGGTCATTTACAAGAATAACCGACAATCCGTGACGGGCAGCGGCAATAGCAGCACACATTCCTGACATACCTGCCCCAGCAACAAAAACATCACACCTTAGCTGTTTCATAACTCTCTCCTAAAACATGTATTCAAGAATATTATAAATAATATTTATTACAATTTCAATATCATATTTTGCCAAAAGAGTTGACATATCTTGCTATCAATGATATAATAACCCTATAACGATTCAGGAGATATGCGTATGATTCTATTTTACGGAAATTCTATGCGCCACAACCTTACTCAACCGATGGATTTTGATTATAATGAAGCTCCCTCCATGCTAAACGATGCGTATACCTTTTTTCACTTTATAGATTCGGTTGAATTCAGTGTAAACGGCATTATCACTGTTACTAACCCTAATGCCGTCATTATTGTTGATAAAAAAACCGGATTTTCCACCGCATCCAAATCGAGGCATCCTATAAGATATTCGTGGTTTAGATTCACCTGCAACGAGGACGAGCTTAGAGATAAATCAATAGTGCTTAATCAGTTTTTTTATCCTACAAAGCACATCGAGGTCTATAAGCTAACCGAAAAGCTGCAAAATATTTTTTTCAATAAAACGAATGACTCAGTGCAGAAAATGGGAAATTGCGATCTGCTTAGCAAAACAATTGAAGAAATACTGACAAATGCGTTTTTTGAGGGGAGAGACATTTTCTTGACAGAATGTGTTAAGGAACGTTTGTCCGCTGTCAGGAGCTTGATTTATCAAAAATATAATGAGCGTTGGACTATCGACAAAATGGCATCGTGTGCAGGATACAGCAAATTTCATTTCTCCCGTGTGTATAAGAGTTATTTTGGAATATCTCCGAATGATGAGCTGATAAATATCAGAATGGATAAGGCAAAGGAATATCTTTTTGGCACAGAATATAAGGCTTCTGAAATCGCAAAAATGTTAGGATATACCGATTACACGCAGTTTTCACGGCAATTCAGACGAAAGGTTGGAGTTTCTCCTGCTGAATACAGAGGTAAAAACCGGAATTTTTATGTACGCTGATTTTTCATTGTTGTATAATGTTGATAATCCAAATATAAAGGGTGCAAACGCTCTTGCGAAATCGCTCGCCGACGATGGCGTTAAAAACATTTTTGCTATTTCCGAATACTCAACGGGACAGTACACTGTTGGAGAGTTTTTGCTCCGCAACAGGATAGCCGTCGCAGATATTGATCATAGGGTTACTGTGTGCCCAATAGTAGCTATCGAGACGGGTGTATCAACTATTCCCTCTTTTTGCGAGCTTGTGCTTAACGGTAGCAGATACGTGTGCGTGCGTCCGCCCTACGGCTCCTTTTCCAACGAAACTATGGTCGAATTTAAAAATATCATACAAAAGCTTAAGCTTGCACCTATAATTTTCAACACTGAACGCTATATCGCTATGTATGATGATAAGGATCTAAATCGTCTGCTCACGTTACCGTTAACGGTGTATCACTTCTCTGCCAACTCTCTTAACAATTCAGAGCATCTAAGGATAGCAAATGAGCTGACCCTTGCAAATAAACGTGTGATAATCGGACGCTCACGTGCCTTTGACGAAAAAGAAAAGCGCCTGTCACCGGGTAAAAGTGCTAAGCGCCTTATTGACTATCTTGAGGTTGTGAACGTTAAATTTTACAGGGAAATTCTCGGTTTGGTTTAATAACCCTTCTTTTTTGAAAGATACTTCTGCTTTGTGGCTTCTCCTCCACGAAGATGGCGCTCCTCCTTGTTTTTTATCAAAACCTTTTTTACCTCGCTGTAAAGCACAGGATTTGTTATTTTAAGCCTTGACGTAACGTCCTTATGTACTGTGCTCTTACTGATAAGAAACCTACTCGCTGTTGCCCTCACTGTTGCGTTGTTATCTATCATATAACGTGCAAAAATCTCACAGCGCTCGGCATTGTTGTATAGCATATCTACCCTCCAAACATTAGCTTTCACTAAAATATATGAAAGGCAAAACGATATAATGCTAAAAGAAGAATTAAAATTTGAAACCTCTACCGTCCTCGAAGGAATGACCTCAATTTCCGCATTAATTAAAGGTTGGGATGGCGGCGTAAATGACCGAAAAATAGAAAAGATCCTGTATGATAAGGCGCGGGTTGAGAAAATATCACGTCAGTTGTCGTTTTTGAGGCATAGGGGCAAAGAGTGCGGCTTTGAAATAGAAGAATCAACCGCAGAAGAAATAGATACGCTAACTCTCGGCAATTCGCACGGTGGAATTGTAGCAATATGCTCTGACCGAACAATCCCTCCGCTAAATGCGAGCTTGATACCGCAAAACGGTTTTTTTGTCATGATACAGGGGATAGAGGACCCTTACAATTTCGGATATGCTCTGCGCTCTCTGTATGCCTGCGGTTGCGACGGCGTTATACTTCCCGAAAGAAACTGGATGGGTGCGGCGGGCGTAGTTGCCCGCTCCTCTGCAGGGGCAAGTGAAATGATGCAAATGTTCAAAGCAAAAGCCGAGGATACGGCAGATGCGTTCAAATCCTGCGGATACCGAGTGGTAGCGGCGGATGAGCGAGGAGAAACATACCTGAAGGACGGTAATCTGAAACGCCCGATACTGCTGATAATAGGCGGTGAGCGCAGGGGAATTTCCCGTTCATTGCTCGAAAAATGCGACGAATTAGTGAAGATAAATTACGGCAGAAGTTTTGACGCATCATTATCAGCGGCATCTGCTGCAACGATTTTAGGTTATGAAATAATGATTAAAAACCTATGATAAAAACATAGAAAAACGACCTCATTCGAGGTCGTTTTTCTATTAGTCGGGATATCCGTCGGGATTATTTTTCTGCCATCTCGCAGAATCCTCACACATTTTTGAAAGGTCACGCTCTGCCCTCCAGCCTAGTAGCTCTGCTGCCTTTGTCGGGTCTGCATAGCATTCTGCTATATCTCCGGGACGGCGGGGAGCAATCTTGTACTTAACCTCGGAGCCATATGCCTTTTCAAAAGCACGTACAATCTGCAATACGGAATATCCGTTTCCTGTTCCTACGTTAACCTTTTCAACGCCCTTAGCGCCCTTTGCGTAATCAATAGCCTTCAAATGCGCGAGAGCGAGGTCGACAACGTGAATGTAGTCACGCACGCCAGTTCCATCCTCGGTGTCGTAATCGTCACCGAACACGCTCAGGCAAGGCAATTTGCCTGCCGCAACCTTAGCAACGTAGGGTAAGAGGTTGTTAGGTATTCCTCTCGGGTCCTCGCCAATCATTCCCGACTCGTGAGCGCCGATAGGATTGAAATAGCGAAGAATAACTGCGCTCATTTCAGGATTTGCGTTGCATACGTCGGTTATAATGCGCTCAATCATGAGCTTTGTTTCACCGTACGGATTCGTTGTTGAGAGCGGAAAATCCTCTCTGATGGGAACCGATTTAGGAACTCCGTAAACCGTTGCAGATGAGCTGAATACAAGGTTATATACCTTATATTTTATCATGCAGTCAAGAAGATTAAAAGTGCCCGTAAGATTGTTATTGTAATATTTAAGCGGAATAGCAACGCTTTCACCAACCGCTTTGAGTCCTGCAAAATGAATTACGGAATCAAAATTATGCTTAGCGAACACAGCGTCGAGCGCATCGCAATCAAGAAGGTCAACCTTATAGAAAATAGGACGCCTACCGCAAATCTTCTCTATTCTGTCAAGAACACATTCCTTGCTGTTCATGAGATTGTCGACGATTACAACGTCTTTTCCTGTGTTTAACAGTTCAACAACGGTATGTGAACCGATATATCCTGTACCGCCTGTTACCAAAATAGCCATATAAATCTCCTTTGCTATAAAACAAAAAGGCAGAATTAACTGCCTTTTATATACGAAATTAGTCAGCAGTTACTACGCTAACGTTTTTCTTGTTCTTTGCGACGTGCGAAAATTTAACAACGCCGTCAGTAAGAGCGAAGAGCGTATCGTCAGTTCCACGGCCTACGTTTTTACCGGGAGCAATCTTCGTTCCACGCTGTCTTACAATTATGTTGCCGGCAATAACTTTCTGACCGTCAGCCTTCTTAACGCCAAGGCGCTTGGATTCGCTGTCACGTCCGTTTTTTGTTGAACCGACACCCTTTTTATGTGCGAAAAATTGTAAACTGAGTTTCAACATTTTCAATACCTCCATAATTGATTAAATGACTTAATTCAACGGCTCTTCCTTTTCCTCAACCTCGAGAAATTCATAATATTCCTCGGTGAGCTCGGTGAGCTGATAGAAATAAGCCTCTATAAGACCAGAAACGGCAAAGCTTTTCTTTTCGTCGCTCTCGAACTGAGGGAGCGCACCCTTTGCAATAAGCTCGATGTCCGCTGTTTTTTCGTCAATTGTATACTCAACGCTTGATGCGTAGGTTATCTCAATTGCATTGATGATGAGCATGGTCATTGCGGAGAGCGCAGAGCACAAGATGTCATCGCCCGATTCTCCGTAGCCTGTATGCCCTATTTCACGGAAACCGTAAAACCTACCGTCTGTCTTATAAAACACTACCTTAGTCATAAAGCTTAAGCCTCAATCTTGGTAATCTGAATTTTCGTGTAAGCCTGTCTGTGACCTATCTTTTTCTTCTCGTTCTTCTTTGCCTTGTACTTAATAACGTAAATCTTCTTGGATTTGCCGTTCTTAACCACGTTAGCAGATACAGTAGCACCCTCAACGTAGGGAGCGCCAACGGTGAAGTTATCACCTGCGGAAACTGCAAGAACCTTGTCAAAGGTAACGCTCTCGCCGTCTTCAACGCCGAGCTTCTCAACGAAAATTACGTCGCCCTCGTTTACCTTGTACTGCTTTCCGCCTGTCTCAAAAATTGCAAACATGAAAAAGCACCTCTCTTTCATCAAAACTCGCTGCGACAGGCGTGTGATTAACACAACTTATCTGCCATGGCACATGCGTCGGGAGATATTATATCATAATATAAATTAGATTGTCAATACTTTTTTCAAAAAAATATTGTATATTTAAGAAAACCTGTATAAAGCATACAGGGCGGTGCGTAAAACACCGACCTGTAATCATTTTACCGTACTACGATATTGATGATTTTGTTGGGAACTACTATTTCCTTGATAATTGTCTTGCCGTCAAGAAGACTTGCAAATTTAGGCTCTGCCTTAACAGCAGCAATTGCAGCATCCTTATCGCAGTTAACGGGAAGTACAATAGTACCTCTGAGCTTACCGCAAATCTGCACAGCAAATTCTACGGTGCTGTCTACGGTTTTTGCCTCGTCATATTCGGGCCAGGGAGCAAGAGAGATGAACTCCTTTTCTCCGAGGTCAGCCCACATTTCCTCAGCGATATGAGGAGAGAACGGTGCTAACAGACGCAGGAAAATCTTTAATTCGTCAACTGTGTATTCTCCAACCTCCAAAACCTCGTTTATATAACCCATCATAGCCGCAATAGCGGTATTGAATTTCATAGAATCTATGTCCGAGGTTACCTTCTTTATGAGCTTATGCGTTGCGCTCTCGAGCTTAACTGTTACGCCGTTACCCTTAGCAATTGTTGCGAGGTCGGCAACTCTCTCCAAAAATCTCTTGCAGCCCTTAACACTGTTTTCTGACCAGGGAGCCGCCTGCTCATAGTCACCCATAAAGAGAATATAAAGACGCAATACGTCTGCACCGTAGGTTTCTACAACCTCAAGAGGGTCTACAACATTGCCCTTAGATTTACTCATCTTATCTCCGTCAGGACCTAGAATGAGTCCCTGAGCAGTTCTCTTTGCATACGGCTCAGATGTAGGCACAACACCTATATCGTAAAGGAATTTGTGCCAGAATCTCGAATAAATGAGGTGACGTGTTACGTGCTCCATTCCACCGTTGTACCAGTCAACGGGGAGCCAATATCTGAGCTTATCCTCAGCCGCAATAGCATCACTGTTGTGGGGGTCTATATAGCGGAGGAAATACCATGACGAGCCTGCCCATTGAGGCATCGTGTCGGTTTCTCTCTTAGCCGGCTTGCCGCACTTAGGGCACTTGCAGTTAACGTAGCTTTCAATCTTAGCGAGGGGGCTCTCTCCACCCTCACCGGGGGCAAAATCCTTGACCTCGGGAAGCATGAGCGGCAGTTCCTCATAAGGAACAGCAACCATTCCGCAGTCATCGCAGTGAACGATAGGAATAGGCTCACCCCAATATCTCTGACGGTTGAACGCCCAGTCCTTCATTTTGTACTGAACGCCGCCCTCGCCGATATTATTTGCCTCAAGATGCTCTATCATTTTTGCGATAGAATCCTTCTTGTTTGTGAAGCCGTTGAGAAAATCGGAATTTACCATCTCACCGTCGCCTGTATATGCCGCCTCAGCAATATTTCCGCCCTTGATAACCTCGATTATGTCTATGCCAAACTTCTTTGCGAAATCGTAGTCACGCTCGTCGTGTGCGGGAACAGCCATAATTGCGCCTGTTCCGTAGCCCATCATTACGTAGTCCGAGGTGTAAATGGGAATTTTCTTGCCTGTTATAGGATTGATAGCGGATATGCCCTCAATTTTAACTCCCGTCTTTTCCTTTACAAGCTGAGTTCTCTCAAATTCGGTCTTCTTTGCGCACTCGTTTTTATAATCGTTCAGCGCATCTATGTTGCTGATTTTATCTGCGTATTTCTCAATAATAGGATGCTCGGGGGCTATAACCATGAACGTTACTCCGAATAGCGTATCGGGACGTGTTGTGTAAATTCTGAGCTTTTCATCAACACAAGCAAGCGAAAAGTTAACAAACGCGCCCTGAGATTTTCCTATCCAGTTCTTCTGCTGGAGCTTTATGTTGGGAAGATAATCAACATCCTCAAGTCCTTCAAGAAGCTTATCAGCATACTCTGTTATGCGCAGATACCATACGTCCTTTGACTTTTGTATTATCTGGCTCTTACAAATATCGCATTTACCGCCCTGCGAATCCTCATTGGAAAGCACGACCTTACAGCTTGGGCAGTAGTTTACGAGCGTTTTGTCACGAAAAGCAAGTCCGTTCTCAAACATTTTGAGGAATATCCACTGCGTCCATTTGTAGTAATCAACTTCAGTTGTATCGATAACTCTTGACCAGTCAAACGAGAAGCCGACTCGGCGGAGCTGCATCGAAAACTTCTCGATATTGTTATCAGTAACCTGACGGGGGTGAATGCCTGTTTTTATAGCATAGTTCTCGGTAGGCAGACCGTATGCGTCAAATCCGATAGGGAAAAGAACGTTGTAGCCCTGCATTCTCTTCTTTCTTGAAATAACCTCAAGACCGGAATACGCCTTGATATGTCCGACGTGCATTCCTGCACCGCTCGGATAGGGGAATTCGACAAGACCGTAAAACTTAGGGAGCGAAAAATCGTCTTTCGCCTCGAAAATCTTAGCATCCTCCCACTTTTTTTGCCATTTAGGCTCGATTGATTTGAAATCGTACTTCATAATAAATCCTCTATGTAAATTATATTTTTTGCTAAATCAGTTTTCCGAGGCCGACATTTCCCTGTCAAGAGCCTCTTCAATATCGGATATGTCTATCTCCTCGCCGCCAAGACGCTCGAGATTGTAAAATTCACGGGCATCCCGTCCGAAAACGTGTATGATGACGTTATCGTAGTCGATAAGTATCCATTCTCCCCCGTCCCTACCCTCAAAGTGGGAGGGATTTACGCCCGCCTCGGCGAATTTGTCAACCAAATCGTCGGAGAGAGATTTTACGTGTGTTGTGGAGCGAGCGGTGGTTATAACGTAATAATCAGCGATAACTGTTGAATCGGTGACGTTAAAAAGCTTCGTATTAATTCCTTTATTTGCAAGAACTGCACGGACAGCCTCCCTCGCCATCCTCTCAGGTGTAGCACCTGTCAGATTTTCAATTTTTATATTCATATTAGCCTCCTTGGCGAAAATTCAGTTTTGGTATATTGTTATCGGTATATATTTTTGCCGTATAATTTTTATCGTAATAGATATTTTTGAAGGAAAGATTGCTTTCGTCGCAAAAAACGGTATTCTTGTCGAATGTTAGACTTCTGCCTTGGTTTATATATTCTTTTAATGTGTTTTCAGTGGAAATTTTATTGAGCACATAGTACCATGCGCCACTGTTTTCAGCGTATCTTTTTGCCTCTCCCGGGGCAGTCATAATTCGCAAAGACAACCCTTCATCAGTAGCCAAAGAATAAATATCGAGGACATCTCTGGGAGAAAAATTAGTCACCATTTCCTTGGAAATCTCTGCCGCCAGCTTGATTTTTTCAATAGCTGAGGTATCGGTAGTCAACTTGTTATACAAAGCGCTTATAAGCATTTTTTGTGCGTCAAGCCTGCCTAAATCTCCCTCTATATATCCGTATCTGTATCTGACAAAATCAACAGCCTGCTCTCCGGATAAATTTTGAACACCCTTCTCTATTGCAATATCGAGCGACTGAGCCTCGTCCTCATAATACATATCAAAAGGAACATTGAGCGTAACTCCACCGAGGTCATCAATGACATGGGCAAATATTGAGGTATCGAGCAAGGCGTATTTGTCTATTTCAACCCCGAGGTTTTCGGAGAGAAAACCTGAAAATCTACGCATTGCGAGGTGCTTATCACCGTTAGATTCAGAAAGCATACGTGCGTAAACACTGTTAATTTTACGCCCCTCGCCCTCATAGCTGACATAGGTATCTCTCGGAAGCTGTATAGCGGTAAGATATCTGTCGCTCTGCGAGAGCGAAATAAGCATAATAACGTCTGCATTGTTAGCCGCAGTGTCCACACCTACCAATAAGGCATTGAAGGATGCGTCAGTATCCGTCGGTTGGGTACCGTCATCGGAAAAGGAAACGATGCACACAGCGATCATAGTAACCAGGATAAGAGTCATACAAACTGCAAATATGATGATAAAATTGCGCGATTTTTTCACAGCCACTAACCTCTTTTTTTAGGTTAGTTTTAGCTATATCGTTTTTTCTTATTCCCGACTTCCGTTGTTAAGTTTTTCTACAAGAAAAGCTCGTGCTGCAAATGAATTCGAATGAACAAACCCGCCTTTTTGTATTAAATGTTCGATAGTTTGATTGATGGATTCAAGGCAAATTTTATGCAAAACCTGTACATAATCTTCGGCAGAGCTTTTTTTGAGCTCATCGAGCAATCTATTTCTGAGTGCAATGCAGGACTCATGCCTTCGAGTGTCCTCTACGTAATCTGCAAGGTACAAAATTTCGTCAAAAACACTCATATCAGCGCATCCGGTCGAATGACAGGAAATTGCGTGGATTATTTCTGGCGTGATATAATCGGAAAAACTCTTCTCCGCCATTTTCGCACCGCTGAGCTGATGCAGCGTCTTTTCAGACATAACGTCGTCACAGGTTAATTGCACGCCCTCTGTGGCCAAAAAATGTTTCTGGTCGGCGTATGGCATTTCCTTAGTTATATCGTGAAGAAGCGCAGCTACTCTGAGCTCATATAGCTTATGGGGCAAAATCCTTTCGCCAATAAACACAACAGCGCGTTCAACGCCAAGTGTATGCTCATATCTGTCAGCGCTCAAATTACAGCGGATTTTTTGTCTTAAGCAATCAAGCTTCTCGGTGTTCACTTATATAATCCGTTTTCGATAATGTAGTCGAAAACTTCCCTTTTCAGTTGATTTTTGTTATATTTACGCTCTTTTAGTGCTTTTCGGACCTCGGTTGAGGACATCTCGGTTACAGGTGCAGAAAGATTCACTATGCGAGCATTATATTTTAATTTGTAAAAATTGCTTTTTTCAACGATTTTTTGTCCCAAGTCATCGCTCATTTCACGGCGCATGAGGACAATTGTTGCATTTTCAAAGATTTTCTCAGGCTTGTACCACTCGTCAAGAGTTACGAACATATCAGTTCCCACCAAAAGATACAAATCAGTATCTTCGCCTTTTAATTCACTCAAGGTATCGGCGGTGTAGCTGACTCCGCTACGTTTGATTTCCAAATCGGAAACGAATGCATTGGGCACGCCGTCAAAGGCGATTTTGCACATTTGAAGGCGCTGGTTGGCATCAGCCTCGCCCTTGTAAGCCTTGTGTGGCGGAATACAGGTAGGAATGATATAGAGCTTATCAATTGAAAGCTGCTCTGCAAAGCTGATTGCCGCAGATACGTGTCCGTTATGAGGCGGAGAAAAGGTTCCGCCGAAAATACCTATCCGTATTTTCCTTTCGGAGCGGCTCATAATAGCTCAATCCTGCTCTTTTTTTCGGATTTTTTATACAAAACGAATTTATTACCCACGGTACACACAATTTCTGCACCAATAGCGTCCGATATTTCCTCTGCCGCTTCCTTGGCAGTATAGCCGCTGTTTTCAAGGACCTTTGCCTTTATAAGCTCACGTGCCTCCAAGGCATTTGCTATCTGACGGCAGGTTTCCTCACTGACGCCGCCCTTTCCTATCTGAAAGATAGTGTCTATATTCATAGCCATAGAACGCAAATATGCCCTATTTTTACTTGTTAACATATCATTTAAGCCTTTCTTTCGCATATTCCAAAAAAGAACGTATAAATTTTTCTGACGCAACTCCACGGTGGCTTATGAGATTTTTCTCATCCTGTGTCATTTCTGCAAAGGTTTTATTCATCGAAGGGACGAAAAACAGGGGATCATAGCCAAATCCGCCCTCACCGCACAGGGATTTCGCAATCACACCGTGACATTCGCCACGGACGGTAAAATGCTCTCCGTCAGGAAAAGCGCAGGAAATACAGCAGACAAAGCTTGCTTTTCTGTCTGTATCACCCGTTTTTTCAAGCTCTTTTAGCAGTTTTTTGTTGTTTTCGGCATCGTTATGCCCCTCGCCCGCATATCTTGCGGAATAAACACCGGGAGCACCGCCCAGAGCCTCAACGGATAGTCCTGAGTCGTCTGCTATGCAGATGTAACCGAGGCGAGCCCCTGCCTCTGCCTTTATGAGTGAATTTTCCTCAAAGGTGGAGCCGTTTTCGATTATTTCATCAGTAAATTCAATATCCTTAAGCGTGAGAAGCGTGACATCCCCGATTTTATCGGAATATCTCTCAAAAATACGGGAAAATTCGCTGACCTTATGCTTATTGTTGGTAGCTAAAAGAATTTTCAATTTTAACCTCAATTTTCGCCTTCAAACAGCGCATTTACAAATTCTGCCGAGTCAAACGGCTGCATATCGTCTATCTGCTCGCCAACGCCAATGAATTTTACGGGAATACCTAACTCTCCCTTTATAGAGAGAACTATTCCTCCCTTGGCAGTTCCGTCGAGCTTTGTCAGTATAAGACCGCTGATTTTAGCCGCATCCCTGAATTCTCTTGCCTGAATTACGGCATTTTGTCCTGTGGTAGCGTCAAGCACCAACAATGTTTCTATGTCCGAATCTGGCAGCTCTCTGTTAATTACACGGTTGATTTTTGCCAGCTCATCCATCAGATTCTTCTTGTTGTGGAGTCTTCCTGCGGTATCGACTATCAAAACGTCAGCGCCCCTGCTTTTTGCGGCGTTTACAGCGTCAAACACTACCGAGGCGGGATCGGCGCCCTCGCCCTGCCGTATCATATCAACGTCGGCTCTCTCGCACCATATTCCGAGCTGCTCTGCGGCTGCCGCACGGAACGTGTCTGCCGCCGCAACTATAACCTTTTTCTTATCCTTTTTTAATTGATACGCAATTTTTCCGATAGAGGTGGTTTTTCCGACTCCGTTAACTCCTATAATTAGGATTACAGACGGCTTAGTGTTGAGGGTAAGCCCCTCGCCCTCGCCTATGAGGTCGGATACGATACCGATAAGCTCACGCTTCACGTCAGCATTATCCTTAATGCGATTATCTCTTACCCGCTCACGCAGTTCGTCGAGAATCTGTTCTGTGGTGTTTACACCTACGTCTGCGGTTATGAGCAGCTCCTCAAGCTCCTCAAAAAAATCCTCGTCAATTCTGACAAAATGCTTCAACAGGTTGTCGATTTTATCAAAAAGGGCATTTTTTGTTTTTGCAAGTCCTCTTTTCAGTTTCTCAAAGAACGCCATCAAGCAACTCCTTCTTTTTACTTTCTACCTCATTCATATTGATAGGTATTACACGTGAAATTCCACGCTCAGGCATAGTTACACCGTACAAACGGTCGCCTATTTCCATAGTACCCCTACGGTGCGTGATGAGGACAAACTGCGTCTCCTCGGCAAATTTTCTGATATATTCGCCAAAGCGGAATACGTTAACCTCGTCGAGCGCCGCCTCTATCTCGTCAAGGATACAGAAGGGCGTGGGATTGGATTTAAGAATAGCGAACAGAAGCGCTATCGCTACGAACGCCTGCTCTCCGCCCGAAAGGAGTGAGAGACTCTTGATAATCTTACCGGGAGGCGCCGCCTTGATTTCAATTCCGCTGTTGAGAATGTCGTCAGGGTCAACGAGTGACAGCTCACCCGTTCCTCCGCCAAACAGCTCGGTGAACGTTATGCCGAAATTCTTGTTGATTTCTGCGAAAGAGGTAATGAATTTGTTTTTCATTTCCTCCTCGATTTTACCAACTATTTCGGTGAGCTCCTCCTGAGAGCGTTTGAGGTCGTCAAGCTGTGCGGTGAGCGCATCGTAACGCTCCTTGACCTCTTTATATTCTTCCTCAGCCGCAGGATTTATATCACCAAGAGCACGGATGCTCGCTCTCGCAGATGCCTGCACAGCGGCAACCTCTGCCCTGTTTTCCTTGGTAACCTCAGGATAGTTGAGTGCAACTGCCTCATCGTATGAGAGAGAATGCTCCTCAAATAGCTTCTCGCTGAGCTTTCCGTAATCGTCGGTCAGCTTCGCTAAGCGGTTCTCGAGATTTGTGGAATTTTTATAGGTATGCTCCTGCTTTTCTCTAGCCTCGCCTATGAGATTTTTAAGCTCGGATTGACGTTTGCCGTACTCTAAGTTTCCGCTCTTGAGCTTATCGTTTTCCTTTTCCTCGGACTCGATTTTCTCCTTGTATTCAGCAAATTTACGCCTATTTTCCTTTTGCTTTTCGTCAAAGCTCGCATTGCCGTTTTCAAATTCGGCAATTTTTCTCAAATACTCTTCCTTGTGTCTTGAATACTCGGAAACGGTTGAATAAAGGTTGCTTATAAACAAATCCTTAGCCTGCACGTCCTTGCGCAGCTCGGCAAGCTGTATGGAAATTTGTGCAAACTGATGCATCCTTTTTTCACGCTCCTCGGTGAGCGCGTTGCGCTCCGACTCTTGCGTTATGCGCAGACGTCTGGTTGCCTCAATTTCCTCATCAATGTCCTTGAGCATTTCGGTAAGAGTTGCAATTTCGCTATCGCACCGCTTGCCGTTTTTATCAATATTATCAAGGTCACTCTGGAGCTTTGCGAGCAGGCTCTCGTTTGCCTCGAGCTTTGCATTTGCCTGGTCAAGAGCCGCAAATTGCGTACGGGAAAGCGACAGCATCAGCTGCTTTTCCTGCTCTGCATCCTTCTGGAGATTTACAGCCTCGGCGATTTCGGTATCTATCTCGCTAAGATTTGTCACAAGCTCCTTGATCTGCATTTCGAGCTTTTCAGCCTGTGCTGTGAGCTCCTCGATTCTGGCAGCCCTCGAGAAAAGTCTGTGCTCAGCCTTAACAGAACCACCCGTGTAAGAGCCGCCTGCGTGAACAATCTGTCCGTCCAGAGTTACCAGCTTAACCTTATATCCCAGCTTTTTCGCCGCTGCCGATGCGTTGTCAAGATTATCAAAGACCACAGTACGGAGAAGCAGACATTCTACTATTCCCCTGAATTTTTCATCACAGTCAACGAGCGTATCGGCACGTCCTACGTAGCCTACAAGCCCCTTGGACTGTCTTATTTCCTCGGTTTCGGGCTGCGGCTTCATTGATGCAACGGGATAGAAGGTTGCACGTCCAGCCTTCGCCTTCTTCAATGCCAAGATACCCGCCTTGGCGGTGTTGTCATCATCGACTACTATATGTTGAATATTTGCGCCGAGAGCGGTTTCTATTGCAATTGCATATTGCGACTCCATCGTAATCAGCTTCGATACAGGGCCGTATATTTCCTTTGCCCCCTCAATCTTGCCCTCGGAGTATTTGTTCATAACAAACTTTACGCTTTCGCTGTAGCCCTCTAACTGCTCCTCCATTTGCTTTATGGTAGCAATCTTCTGGAGAGCGTCATTGCGTGATGAGCGTAGCTCGCCGAGCCTTTCGTTTGTGCTTTCCTTTTCCTCGTAGAGTGATTCCTTTTTCTTTACGGATTCGTCGATTCTGGTATCGTATTCAGCAATTTTATCCTTAAACTCCTGGGTGCGTTTCTCACAGCGCACAGCCTCCTCAGCAAGCGCCTCACGTGCCTTTGTGAGCTTATCAACATCGGTGTACAGGCTCTCTCGCTTGTCGGAATCCTGAATTTTTGTATTCTTAATAACATCTATTCTGATTTGAAGGTCGGTTCCTTGCTTCTGTATACTCGTCAGGCGTGCAAGACTCTCGGAAAGCAGCTTTTCGCAATCCGCAATCTGCTTGGTTATGAGCTGTTGCTCCTCCTGATTGCTGTCCGCCTCCTTTTTCTTGTCCGAAAGAGCCTTTTTCAGCTCGTCGAGCAAGCCTCTGTGGGTGGAAAGCTCCGCCTGCGCGCTCTTCATATTTGCGTCAAGCTCTATTACAGAGGCGCGGAATTCTTCAATCTTTTCAGATGAGTGCTGACGGTCATTGATTGCAAGACTGTATTCATTTTCAAGGTCTGCAATGATATTTTGATAGTCCTTAATACGCTCAAAAATGGCGTTGGACGCCGTCATGTTGTCGTTTATGCTCTTGTTTATCCTCTCGCTCTGGTTTTCGAGAGATTCGAGCGATTCCTTGGCAAGAAAGTACTCATTAAGAGCGAGCTTGTGAGAATCCTTTGTTTTCTCTATATCCTCGTGGAGCTTTTTGGTATCAAAGAGCCAGAGCGACACGTCAGCCTCACGCTTCTTTTCAAGGAGTCCCTTGTATTTCTTTGCCTTTTCCGCCGCCCTTTCAAGAGGGCCTATGCGTGTATCGAGCTCCAGCCAAATATCGTTAATTCTGACGATATTATCGTTGGTATGCTCCAGCTTTCGCTCAGCCTCCTGCTTTTTATAGCGATATTTTGCAATTCCTGCGGCTTCCTCAAATATATTTCTTCGGTCCTCACTCTTTTTGGATATCATTTCGGCTATTTTTCCCTGACCGATTATAGAATATCCCTCTCTGCCTATACCCATGTTCATAAACAGCTCATGAATATCCTTAAGCCTTACGGGCTTTTTGTTAATGAGATATTCACTGTCGCCGGAACGGTAATAACGGCGTGTAACCGTTATCTCGTCATACGGCGAGTCGATTTTATGTATATCATCGGTATTGTCGAAGGTTACAGACACCTCGGCAAAGCCCATAGGTCGTCTGTCATCGGTACCGCCGAAGATAACGTCCTCCATTTTTGTTCCACGTATATTACGGCTGGAAATTTCACCGAGAACCCAACGCATAGCATCGGAAATGTTCGATTTACCGCTTCCGTTAGGTCCGACAACGACAGTCGCCCCCCTTTCAAAGGAAAGCACGGTTTTATTCGGGAAGGATTTGAAGCCGTGAAGCTCAAGTGATTTCAGGTACATCTGAATTACTCCTTGTCTAAAATGTCAACTGATATATGATATTTCGGCATATCGCACTCCTCAAAAGCAATGCGAGAGATGCCGTATTTTTCTTTAATTTTCGTTTTGTTGCGTTTGTTGTGTCCGCACACCTTTGAAACCTCGCCTCTCGGCACACGGATAAGTAACGTTTTTTTGTTAAAATCAACGTTTTTGTTATCTAAAGCTGAAATTATACTGTCAAAATAAATCTCGCCCTCGCACAGCTCACGAATTGCAACGTGATTAGGCCCTGCATAGTAGGTGTCATCGGATACAAGGTTGTCCGATGAACAGAGTCCTACCCTGATTATGTCTACTCCGTGAAGAATAAAGACCTTCATAACCTCTTTTGTTCTATCTACCGCCTCTTCAACAGTCAAGGGGCTATAAGCTCGGTTTTCACACATATATTTAAGCTCGGAGTCGTTAAAAACCACTGTTGGATATACTCTTGCGCCCGTTGCGCCCATTTTACATATAAATTCAGCAGTTTTCAGCTCGTCATCAAGGGTAGCGGAGGGTAAACCAACCATCATTTGTCCAACAAGATTAAAGCCTGAATCAACAATCATCCTACACGCCTTTTCTGTGTCCAAGCTTGTGTGACCTCGCTTGCTCGCCAGAAGGACGCCGTCGCTTGTGCTCTGTATTCCAAGCTCAATTGTCTTTACACAGTACTTTTCAAGGATTGAAAGTATTTCTTCGTCAATATAATCGGGCCTTGTTGAGCAGCGCACGGAATGAACTCGCCCGTCGTTGATAAAGCGGTTTGCTATTTTTAGCAAATCAACCATAAGAGAGCGGTCAATTCCTGTGAAAGAGCCTCCGAAGAAGGCAATTTCAACGTAGGAATGCTCGGTATCAATTGTAGCGAGAGCCGTCTCTATCTCTTTTTCTACGGTGGATATATCAAACTCCTGCCTGCCCGAGATTGTGCGTTGGTTACAAAATACGCACATATTAGGACAACCGAGGTGCGGTATGAATATCGGAATGTTTATATGCTTTTTAGTGCTCGTTTTCACTGTAAAAACCAAAAAGAATCAATGCCTGCTTTGCGGCCTGATTTTCTGCGTCCTTTATTTTTTTACCGATGCCTGTGCCTATGGTATTACTGTTCAGCTTGGCGTTGACAACAAAAATCGTTGAATTATCCTCTCTTACACGGCGCTCGGTAACAACGTAGGAAAGGCGCTCAAGCCCGTCCTGCTCTACTATCCTGTTAAGCTCGGTTTTGTAATCGCCGTCACGCATACGCATGCAGTTATTAAGCTCATCAGGGATAAGCGGGAGCAAAAAATCGGCAACAGTCTGAATGCTTTTGCCGCTATCAAGGTAAACCGCAGCCACAAGAGCCTCAAACACATCGGAAAGGATAGTTTTCTTCTCCCTGCCGCCCGTATTTTCCTCTCCGTTTCCTAGGAGTATGTATTCCTGAAGAGAGAGCTTTTTAGATACCTCAGCCAGAGTGTTTTCGCAAACAAGGTGCTTTCTCGCCTCGCTAAGCTCCCCCTCGCCGTAGTCAGGGAAACGTCGAAAAAGCTCGTCGCTGATTATTATTTGAAGAAGCGCATCGCCTAAAAATTCAAGGCGCTCATATGCACAGCACTTCTCCTTCGCCTCATTGACGTATGAGGTGTGTGTCATAGCGGTTCTTAAAAGCTCGCTGTTGTTAAATCGGTATCCTATATTTTCGCAAAGAAGCGCTAAATCCTTGCCTCTCATTTGCTATCATCGCTTTCCTTAGAGGAATTTTCTGCCTCCTTGGCTTTCTCCGCCTCTTCTCTTTCACGCTGGCGCTCTTCCTCTTTTTTGCGGTCAAACTCAACGGAATATTCCGCTATTTCTACGTTTATGCCTGTGTTAACGAACTGAATAGCCTGTCTTATTGCATTTTTAATGGCATTGGCATCGCTCGAGCCGTGTGCCTTTATAACAGGACGGGAAATTCCGAGCAGAGGTGCTCCTCCGTATTCCGAGGCATCAAACTTCTTCTTAACAGTTTTAACCTGACCGAGCAGTCCAAGTGCGGAAATCTTTGCCGTCAGTGTGCTCGTCAGAACACCCTTGAGCGTTTTGAGCATAAATTTGCCCATTCCCTCAACAACCTTAAGCAGAATATTTCCTGTAAATCCGTCGGTAACGAGAACGTCACAGGCGGCGAACGGAACTTCTTTACCCTCAATGTTTCCGACAAAGTTAATTCCCTCAACCTCGCTGAGTCTTTTATAAGCCTCAACCTGCAAGGGAAGTCCTTTGTTATACTCAGTTCCGTTATTGAGCTGTCCAACCTTAGGCGATTCGATACCGAAAATCTTTTTCATGTATATGGAGCCCATCATGGCGAACTGTTCGAGGTTTTCCTCGTTGACAACGAGGTTTGCGCCCGAGTCCATAAGAAGCATAGGCTTTTCGAGAGGAAGAACAGTTGCAATTCCTGCTCTCTGAACACCCTTAATTCGGCGGACTATGAGAGTTGCGCCCGCAATGAGTGCTCCTGTGTTTCCTGCGCTGACAAAAGCATCGCCCTCGCCTGCAGCGAGCATACGAAGACCCACGCTCATTGACGAGTTGCTCTTATCACGAACAACCGACAGAGGCTTGTCCTCCATATTAATGACGTCATCTGCGTGGACTATAGTGAGCCTGCTAAGGTCGAGATTGTCACGCTCAACAATATCCTCAATGATTGTTTCATCACCGACTATCGTTATATCAACAGGAAATTCCTCGACTGCGATGAGAGCGCCCTTGATTAGCTCAGCGGGTGCATTGTCACCGCTCATTACGTCAATGATTATTCTCATATTTCTCATCCTTTCGGTTAAAATCAATTTTCTTTATACGTTCCAGCGAGCGACGGGCATATTCCTCGTTTCTCGCCTTTTTGCCGCCCTTTACCTTATATTCAAGCGGCGCAATTATTCCAAAATTCGCATTCATAGGCTGAAAATCCGTGCTCACACCGCTACTGACGTAGTGAGATAGAGACCCTATCACCGTTTCTCTCGTAAAATCTATCGGTTCCTTGCCGAGAGCCGTCATAGCGGCGTTAACACCTGCAACAAATCCGCTGGATGCGGATTCAATATACCCCTCAACACCTGTCATCTGCCCTGCAAAAAACAGATTCGGGTTGCTCCTTGTTGCATATGTAGGCAAGAGAAATCCAGGAGAATTTATATAGGTATTTCGGTGCATAACTCCGTACCTGAGAAATTCCGCATTTTCAAGACCGGGAATCATGCCAAATACTCTTTTTTGCTCGGGAAAAGTCAGATGCGTCTGGAATCCGACAATATTGAACATCGTTCCCTCGGCATTTTCCTTGCGCAGCTGAACAGTTGCGTAAGCATCCTCGCCTGTATCGGGACACGGAAGTCCGACAGGCTTCATAGGACCGAAGCGTAACGTATCATAACCCCTCTTTGCCATAACCTCGACGGGCATACACCCCTCAAAAACTGTCAAATCCTTCTGCGACTCACTGTCAAACTCCTTCAAGGGAGCTTCCTTTGCCGTTATGAGAGCCTCGTAAAATCTATCGTATTCCTCTTTTGTCATAGGACAGTTGAGATAATCGTCGCCGTCACCCTTGCCCCAGCGTGAGGCAAAGAACGCCTTATTCATATCAACACTCGCAAAATCTACGATTGGCGCCGCCGCATCGTAAAAATGCAATCCCGCCCCTGCAAGCGCTTTTATGTCATCGGAGAGCGCGTAGGAGGTCAACGGACCGGTAGCTATTACCGTTATACCGCTGTCGGGGATTTTTTCAATCTCGGCTTCAACAACAGTAATGCGTGGATTGCTCCTTACGGCTTCCGTTACTATTTTCGAGAAAAGCTCTCTGTCAACAGCAAGTGCGCTGCCGGCAGGAACCTTGCTTTGGTATGCGGCACTCATAATGAGAGACCCCATCTCCGACAGCTCTGCTTTGAGTAATCCAATGGCATTAGATAGCTCATTTGAACGCAAGGAATTTGAGCAGACAAGCTCGGCAAAGGCGACACTCTTGTGTGCGGGGGTCATCTTGTGTGGCTTCATCTCATAAAGAGTGACGTCGCAGCCGAGACGTGCCGCCTGATATGCGGCCTCACAGCCTGCAAGCCCCGCACCGATTACTGTAATGCGTTTATCATTCATCTTCGTTTAATTTGTAGGGCTTTGTAAATTCGCACCCCTTGGTTTTACAAACGAGTGCCTTTCTCGTCTTCTTGTAGTACAAGGTGTTCAAGCAAAGCGGACACTTTTCATTTACAGGTCGGTCCCAGCTCTGAAAGTTGCACTTCGGGTATCCCTCACAGCTATACTGAACCGAGCTTCTGACCTTTCTTTCCACAACCTCAGCGCCGCATTTAGGACAGGGAACGCCGATTTTATGGGTAACGGGCTTGGTAAATTTACAGCGTGGGTAGTTGGAGCACGCATAGAAGTCTCCGAACTTTCCGCTTCTTATATACACCTCACCGCCACAGCTTTCACAGACGAATTCCGCCTTGCGCGCCTCACGCGCCTCCTTCACAACAGGCTTTCCGTTTTTATCAACGGTTTGCGTTGTGCGACACTGAGGATAGTTAGAGCAAGCTAAAAATCTGCCAAAGCGTCCGTTTTTATATACCATTTTGCTACCGCACTTTTCGCACTCATACTCCGATTCCTCAACGAGGCTTGCGGGAGATGCGTGCGACACACTCTTCTCCGCCCTTTCGAGCTGAACCTTAAAATCACGGTAAAAATCGTCGAGAACCTTGAGCATAGTGGTATCACCGCTCTCGATTCCGTCGAGCTTTTTCTCCATAAGCGCCGTGAATTCATAGTCGATTATCTCGGGGAAGCTCTCCGACATCAGCTTTGTTGTAAGCTCGCCAAGAGGTGTAGGAATTAAGGCTTTGCCCTCAAATCTTACGTAATCTCTTGCAATAATAGTCGATAAGGTAGGAGCATAAGTGCTCGGACGGCCTATTCCGTTTTCTTCGAGGCATTTAATGAGCGAAGCCTCGGTGTAGCGTGGCGGAGCCTCGGTGAATTTCTGCTCGCTCACAATACGCTTAACAGCAACAGCCTCTCCTTCCTTCAATTCGGGAAGCGACGGTAAAACGTGCGCCGAATCCTCGTTTATCTCAGCGTCGGTTTCATAAAGAGCCATATAACCCGCAAACTTTACAGTATCGCAGGACGCCTTGAAATTATGACCGTTGCACTCAATATCAATTACCGACGAATTTATTACGGCAGACGCCATCTGGCTTGCCATAAATCTGTCCCAGATGAGCTTGTATAGCTTATATTGATCATTTGATAAGAACTTCTTTGCATCCTTCGGTGTGAGCTCTACGTTTGCAGGGCGTATAGCCTCGTGAGCGTCCTGCGCTCCGCTTTTTGTCTTGAACTGACGGGGATTTTTGGGAAGATATTTATCTCCGTATTCCTTGCCGATGTATGCGAGCGCCGCCTGTTGTGCCACCGTGGATACACGGAGTGAATCGGTACGCATATAGGTAATAAGACCGTGAACGCCCTGAGCACCCATATTTACGCCCTCGTAAAGCTCCTGTGCAAGCTTCATAATCTTCGAGGATTGAAATCCGAGGCGCTTTGATGCCTCCTGTTGCATAGTGGAGGTGGTAAACGGAGGCATAGGAGTTCTCGTTTTCTGAGAATTTTTAACACTCTTTACCAAAAATATGCCGCCATCTATTTCGGCTAAAACTGCGTCAGCCGCCGCCTTATCGGCAACTCTGTGCTTTTTGGTTTTTGCATTGTAATACTTTGCAGAGAAAGAGTTCTTATCCTGTGCAAGGAATTCAGCGGTTATGGTATAGTATTCAACAGGTACGAAAGCCTTGATTTCCGCCTCTCGCTCAGCAATAATTTTAGTAGCAACAGACTGAACTCTTCCTGCCGACAGTCTGCCCTTTATGTTCTTCCAGAGAAACGGACTGATTTTATATCCGACAATACGGTCAAGAATACGCCTCGTCTGCTGTGCATTTACAAGATTCATATCAATAGCTCTCGGAGCCTTTATAGCATCCTTTACAGCGCCCTTTGTAATTTCATTAAAGGTAACTCTGCATGCGCTGTTCACATCTATTCCGAGAGCGGTAGCGAGATGCCAGGATATCGCCTCTCCCTCACGGTCAGGGTCGGTTGCAAGGTAAATCTTACCTACCGTTTTCGCTTCTTTTTTCAGCTCGTTTAATAAATCACCCTTGCCTCTTATATTTATATAATGAGGCTCAAAGTTATTATCAAGGTCTACGCCCATTGAGCTTTTGGGAAGATCACGCACGTGACCCTTTGAGGCTACAACCTTGTAGTTTGCGCCAAGATAGCCCTTTATAGTGCTTGCCTTGGCAGGTGACTCAACAATTACGAGATTTGCCATTAGGATTTATCCTTTCAACATTTGTGTATTTGAAGTTATTTAACCTTAACCTTGTTTCCCGGTAGCGTTTCGGTATATCCGTTAAGCTCCAGCATGGTTAACGCCGATAAAACGTCGGAATATGAACGGTTTATCATTAAATCATCTATATTTTTCTCACCTGTGCCTATGCTGTTGTATACCTCTTAGGCGAGGTCGCTGATAGCACGCAGCTCCTGCTCAGTCGGCGCCAGTACCTTCTTTTTCAATTCAGGTAGCTTTGGCTTAAAGTTTATTTCTCCCTTAGGCTTAGGAGTGAGCTTCTTTGCCGCACTGAACACGGTTCTGAACCAGCTTTTATCATTCTTCTTTTCATAAAGCTCGAAGGTATCAATGTATTCCTCCATAGGCATACGCATTCCGAGCGAATATCTTAATGTCAGATTTCTGACTGTGACCCTTGGCTTTTCCCGTATTTTCGCCATATTGATTGTGGAAAAGCATTCCTGTTCATGCTCTACAAATATATCGTATGCATTAGCGACGGGTTTAACACCGCTTTGCATCAATTCAAGCGGCAGAGCCGAATTGGGCTGGGTGACGTTTGCAGGTATTACGTACATCGGCTTTTGTTGCTTTTTGAGCAATGACGCCGTAAGTGATGTACCTCCGCCTATTCTTCCCTCAACTATCAATGTGCAGTTTGCAATTCCGCCGAAGAGTCGGTTTCTCTCCCGAAATCTAAGGTCATGAAATGGCGTACCCGGAGCATATTCGCTGATTATCGCTCCGCCACTGTTGAGGAGTGCCAACCGAAGATTTTTGTGGGTTTTCGGATAGACCACGTCAACACCGAATGCAACAATTGCAGCAGAAACGCCGCCCACAGCCAGTGTTGCCGCCGTAGCGAGTGCGTCAATTCCGAGTGCAAGACCGCTGACTACAATACCGCCGCTGATTGCAATATCGGATGATATATTGGTACACATCTCAGCTCCGTACGGTGACATATGGCGTGCGCCCACAAACGATACCGAAAATCCGTTATTAAAATCGGGGAATTTGCCGAGGCAATAAAGCACCGGCGGTGGATTTTCAATTGTTTTCAGACGCTTTGGATAACGGGGATCGTCATAACAAATTATCTGTATCCCTGTCGCAAAGCACCTGTTCATTATCCTCTGCGCAACCGAGGTATCCTTGTCCAACAAAATGTTTATTTCGTTTTCGGTAAGAACCTCGGTTTTCCGATACGCCTCCTCGTCAGCAAGATATATATCGCCGACAGTAGGAAAAAATTCGGAAAGGCGGGCTAAAACAGAGTTTACCCGTTTGAATTTTTCGGATAGCCATATCGCACTGAGAGAATTGCTGACCATTATCTTCTCTGCTCCCACATAAATATTGCCGCCGCAACCGAGGCGTTGAGCGATTCGGTTTTGCTTGATATAGGAATATAAACGCTTCCGTCACAAATAGCGGAAATTTCTTTGTCAATACCGTGTCCCTCGTTGCCTATAATAACCGCATCGGAAGAGCTGAGTCGGGCATCGGAGAGTGATACTGCGTTTTCCGACAGCTCAGCCGCAAACACTCTGCGTCCGCTCTGCTGAACCGCCCGTATAGCTGAGGAAAAATCCTCAACAGAATCAATCCTGACACGGAACAAGCTGCCCATAGCCGCCCTGAGTGCCTTTGGGCTGAGCGGGTCTGCACAGTCTGCGCTCAATATAATCCTATCAGCGCCGAAGGCTACCGCAGAACGTACAACTGCGCCAAGATTCGAGGGATCCCGCATCGAGTACAGAAATATCATTCTTTCTTGAGGCGAAAAAGTCCCTATATTATTTATTATATTATATTTTTTATAATTGTCAAGAGATTTTATCACCGTAATTATGCCTTGGGGCGATTTTTCGGTAGAAATTTTTGAAAAACAGTGCCCCTCAAGAATGTAAACAGGAACGTTTTCATAACGGGTTTGAGCATAGCTTTCGATGAGCTCTATCAATTTATCCGCACGGGAATTAAGCAAAAATACGCACTCAATGTCAAGAGATGAAGACACAGATTCGATAAACAGCTTTTCCCCCTCTACGATAAATGAGCCGCTTTTTTCCCTCCCCTTTTTGTCGAGTAGCGATGCGGCGTAAAGCACGTTTTTGTTCGTTCTTGACGTGATAACTCCGTCAATTATCTTCATAATAAAGTCCCCCTTTAATGCAAAAAGGTGTATGCCGCAAAAATACAGCATACAACATTCTGCCTTAAATTATCCATGAAAAATAAAGCAAAAACCCGAATTCACATTCGGGTTTATATTGCTTAAAGTGCAGCCTTTGCCTTCTCTGCGAGAGCCGCAAATGCGTCCTTGTCGGATACTGCAATCTCGGAAAGCATCTTACGGTTGAGATCGATGCCTGCGAGCTTCAGACCGTGCATAAGGGTGGAATAGTTCATTCCGCAAACCTTAGCCTGAGCAGAAATTCTGGTTATCCAGAGAGCACGGAAGTCTCTCTTCTTCATCTTACGACCGGCGAATGCATAGTTGCCGCTCTTGAGAACAGCCTGCTTCGCCATCTTGAAATGCTTACTCTTAGCACCCCAGTAGCCCTTAGCGGCCTTCAAAGTGCTCTTTCTTCTTTTGCGCGTCATCATAGCGCCCTTAACTCTTGCCATTTTATCTAATCCTCCAAATTTTCTGAATAAAGCTGTGCTTACTTGTTAATAAGCGTTCTGATAGCAGGTGCCATGGATTCGCTGAGGTAATCGCCCTTGCGAAGTCCTCTCTTGCGCTTTGCGGTCTTATGACCGAGGTTGTGGCGGTGGTTTGCGTGGTTCATCTTTACTTTGCCGCTTCCGGTGAGTGAAAATCTCTTCGCAGAAGCCTTATGTGTCTTAATCTTTCCCATTTTGGTTCTTCCTTTCATATTTTAGGCTGTGCCTGAATTTATCATACAAATTCTTGCGAATGTATAAACCTTACTTATTCTTTACGGGAGAAAGAATAACCGATGCTATTCTGCCCTCCATAACGGGTTTCTTGTCAGTCGTGCCATAATCCTTGCACGCCTCGACAAACTTTTGAAGCATGGCATATCCGATATCGGTGTGTGCCATTTCTCTGCCCTTGAATCTGACAACCGCTCTGACCTTGTCGCCGCCCTGCAAAAACTTGATTGCCTGGTTTGTACGGGTTTCAAAATCATGAACGTCAATACGGCAGGAGAGCTGTATCTCCTTAACCTTGGAGGTCTGCTGATTTTTGCGTGCCTCCTTCTCTCTCTTTGTTCTGTCAAAGCAGTATTTTCCGTAATTCATCGCCTTACATACAGGCGGTGTTGCGTTTGCTGCCATGAGAACAAGGTCAAGATCACGGGAATATGCATATTCCTTAGCATCAGCAAGGCTCATGAGTCCGAGCTGCTCGCCTCCCTCGCCAATCATTCTGACTTCCTTGGCTTTGATTTCATCATTGATGGGCAAATCCCTATCATTAGTAGCGCTAATGGTTTCGTACCTCCATTAAAAAATAAAAAATGCGCACAGAAATCCCGTACACATCAAAAAAACAAGGTGTATTAACCGGATGCGCTCAATTGCGATACGGTGAGAACGGAAATTCTGCTTTGTTTTAGGTTGAATTACTCAACGCACATTATAATAACACAGGTTTTTCATTTTGTCAATAGTTTTTTTCATTATTTTTTATTGTGCTTGCTTTTTTTCATTGAATATGATAGAATTTAACTGTAAAAAACGGAGGTAACCCTATGATAATAGACAATATAAGAATTACCCCTTTAACCGAATCACTTGTAAGATTTGAATACTCCCCCAACGGAGCCTTCAACGATTTCCCTACGCTTTTCGCAGGGAAAGCCAAGACAACCGAGGGGAAATATTCATTTATTAATAATGACGGAGCATTTGTTTTCGATTGTGGATTGATAAAGCTCACCTGTACGGATGGCAAAAATCCCCCCGCCACCGATACTCTGTATGCCGAAATCGGAGACTTCAAATGGAAATACGGAGACAAGAATACGAAAAATCTCGGCGGAACGCTCTCTACCCTTGACGGTGTCAGTGGCTGGAAGCAGGTTGATGAGGGCGTGCTTTCCCGTGACGGCTGGTACGTTATTGACGATTCCGCTAAGCCTATTATCAAGGATGAGTGGATTGAAAACAGCCCGTATCCCGACAATATTGATATTTACATATTCGGTTACGGAACTGATTACAGGAGTGCCCTTTCCTCGCTCGCTTACATATCGGGAAAGGCGGAATTGCCGAGAAAATATACGTTTGGCTCCTGGTATTCAAGGTGGTGGCCGTACACCGAGCAGGAAATCAGGGATATTGTAAAAGAGTACAAAGAACACAATTTTCCCCTCGATATAATGGTAATTGATATGGATTGGCATTATAACGATTGGCAGCTCCACGGCGACGAGGAAGTTGACAAAAAGGTGCGAGCTACCGCAGGTAAAGGGCACGCCGATAACCTCGGTTGGACGGGATACACCTGGAACAGGCGGCTGTTTCCCGACCCAAAGGCACTGCTTTCCGATTTGCACAAGGATTCTGTTTACGTAACGCTCAACGACCATCCTGCCGACGGCATCAGAGACAATGAGGAATTTTATTCCGATTTTATGAAGAAAATGGGTCTGCCGTCAAATGAAAAAACAAACCTTGAATACGATGCCTCGGATAAGCGGTATATGCAGGCGCTTTTTGATTCCGTACATTCAAGGCTTGAAAAAGACGGTGTTGATTTTTGGTGGGTCGATTGGCAGCAGGATTATCTTTTCCCTCATATAAAGGGAATACCGACACTTAAACACCTTCCCTGGTTGAATTATCTCTATTATAATCATATGAAGAGGGACGGAAATCGAGGAATTTCATTCAGCCGTTGGGGCGGATTCGGAGATCAGAAGCACCCGATATATTTTTCGGGTGACACAAAATCCACCTGGGAAACACTTGCATTTGAGGTGTGGTTTACCGCAGCGTCGGGCAACACCCTATGCTTTTACTGGGGTCACGACACGGGCGGATTCTTTGGCGACCGTGATGCTGAAATGTATGTTCGTTGGACTCAATTCACCGCATTTTCCACCAGCCTCCGTGCTCATTCGCAAAGAGACCCCCTGCTTGACAGGCGTCCCTGGATGTGGGGAGAGATGGCAGAAAACGCTATGCGTGATATGTATCATCTGCGCTCAAGGCTCATTCCTTATATCTATTCAACTGCTTATCAGGCATATAAGGAGGATATTCCTGTAATCCGTCCTATGTATCTTGAATATCCCGAAATAGAAGCCGCCTACGAATACAAAGGACAGTATATGTTCGGAGATGCGTTCATTTGTGCTCCGATAACCTCTGCCGGAGAGGGCGAAAAATGCGTCGCAACTCATAGGGTATGGGTACCAAACGGTAAATATTATAATTTCTTCACTAACGAAGAATACGCACCGAATTCTGAGGCGGAAATAACCTGTGACATCAATACGTTCCCGCTCCTGATTAAGGGAGGCGTACCCGTTCCGATGCAGAATTACAGCGACAGAATGACCTCGGCGGTGTGCGACGAGTTAACCGTTCTCTGCTATCCTGGTGACGGCGGCAAATTTACGCTCTATGAGGATGACGGAATATCCGACGGATATAAGAACGGAGAGCATCTTAAAACCGAGATTTCTTATGAGAACAACGGCAATAATGCAGTTATGACTATCACCCCTAACGGAAAATACGAGAAAATGCCCGAGCTACGTGGATATACTCTTAAATTTCCATGCACTGACAGGCAATTCACCGTTAAGGCAAGCGTGCCTGTTTCCGCAGAATACAAGAACGGCGTTAACACTGTAAGAATAGAGAAAATCGATACACTCGCCTCTATTCGCATCGAATTCTCATAAATAAAAATGCGGCGCCACCGCCGCATTTTACTTTTTCTATTTTTCTTTGTCATTTTACACAAAACAAGCCTTGAAAAATTGTACAACATTCCATCTTTACAAGTAGCGTTTTTGGTGGTACAATTTATATCACACAAGCAAAAGCGATTGGCAAAATATCAAGCGTATGATATTATCCGTGCCGACCGCTTTCAGCCTTGTGTTTTTTTATTCCCTTACATCTAATTTGTCCAAGTTTAAAATAATTTCTAAAATGTATAGATTTTTTCTGTTTTATATGTTATAATATATAAGTTAAAATATACCCTGAATTCAATTTGGGTGAAAAAGGATAGAAAAATGCAAGCAAAGATTAAAGAAAAAATGGTTATTACGTTGCCAATGATTGCCCTGCGTGGCAATGTGGCTTTCCCGAATATTCAGCTCGAAACCGAGCTTTCACGCCCCTTCTCAATTAAGGCGTTTGGCAAGGCGGCGAGTGAGAAAACACAGATTTTCCTGATAGCGCAAAAGGAATTGGAAACCGACGTCCCGAATCTGCGTGAGCTATTCAAAACGGGAACTGTATGCAATATCAAAAACGCATCTAAAAACCCCGACGGAACGGTATCCGCCTCCTTTGAGGGTGTTTGCCGTGCCAAAATAATCGACCTTTCCTACGATGACGGTTATCTTACTGCCGTTGTTGAGCCTAAGACGGAACGAATGGGCTCTGTTAATCCCGAAACCGTCGGTTTAATGCAGGATATAAGTGCATCGGTGGCTAAGATACGTGAATATGTCCGCTCTATAACCGAGGAATTTACAGTTGCTGCGGCATCAGTAAAGAGCCCTGCAATGTTTGCCGATTTCATTGCCTCGGGAGCGCTTTTCAACTACATAGCAAAGCAGGAAATTCTCGATTCCCTCATTCCTACGCAAAGGCTTGAAAAGCTCGCTGTTCTTCTACAAGAGGAATTAGAGCTCGCAGAATGTGAATTCAAGATACATAAGAAGGTAAAATCAAAGGTAGATGCACAGCATAAGGAATTTTATCTACGTGAGCAGATGCGTGCCATTCAGCACGAGCTCGGCGAGGATGATGACGATATATCCGAGCTTTCCGATAAGATTGAGCGTGCTAAGCTACCAAAGGAAATGAAGGAAAAGCTGGAAAAGGAGCTTTCCCGACTTGCTAAAACGCCCTTCGGCGCCGCAGAGGCAACGGTTCTGCGCAACTACATAGAAACCTGCCTTGAAATTCCATTCTCAAAGCTGACTCCCGAGCGTGTCAACATCGAAACCGCAAGGGAAATACTTGAGCGAGATCACGACGGACTTACCAAAGTAAAGGAAAGAATACTCGAATACATTGCGGTAAAGCAGATTTCCCCCGACGTTCGCAATCAGATAATATGCCTCATAGGTGCGCCGGGAGTTGGTAAAACCTCGGTTGCTCGCTCGGTAGCTGATGCGTTGGGCAGAAAATACGCACGTGTTTCGCTCGGCGGTATACGTGACGAGGCTGATATTCGCGGACATCGCAAAACCTACGTAGGAGCAATGCCCGGTAGAATCATTGATGCTCTCATTAAGGCTGAGGTTATGAACCCTGTTATGGTTCTCGACGAGCTTGACAAGCTTACTCGTGACAATCACGGCGATCCGTCCTCTGCCCTGCTCGAGGTGCTTGACCCCGAACAAAACAAGTATTTCCGTGACCATTTCGTAGAGATGCCGATAGATCTCTCCGACTGCATATTTATAGCAACCGCAAACAGCTATGACGGTATTCCTCTCCCTCTGCTTGACAGAATGGAGATAATTGATATTCAGTCGTATTCCAGAGAGGAAAAGCTGAGCATAGCAAAAAATCACCTGATACCCAAGCAGCTCCGCCTGCACGGAATGGAAAAGTACGGCATTTCCTTTGAAAATTCCGCTATATACACGGTAATTGACGAATATACCAAGGAGGCGGGCGTCCGTAACCTTGAAAGGAAACTGGCGGCTATCATACGCAAAACTGCAAAGAGGATAGCTATGTCCGAAACCGCCGATTTTTCAATATCCTCCGAAACTGTAATTGATATGCTGGGCTCTAAGAGGATAGAAGGCGAGAAAATATCCGAAACCGACCTTGTCGGTGTGGTAAACGGCCTTGCCTTTACACAGGCGGGCGGAGACCTTCTCAAAATAGAGGCGGCTGTTATGCCCGGAAGCGGAAAACTGGAGCTTACCGGCTCTCTTGGCGACGTTATGAAGGAATCCGCGAAGCTGGCGTATAGCTACGTGCGCTCTCTTTCTCCTTGCATTAACGTAGACACCGCATTCCACAGCAACAGCGATATACACATTCACTGTCCTGAGGGCGCAGTTCCTAAGGACGGACCGTCGGCGGGCGTAACTATGATGTGCGCTATCGTTTCTGCGCTTTCCGGAATAGCTGTAAAGAGAAATATTGCCATGACAGGTGAGCTTTCACTGACAGGCAGAGTTCTGCCGATAGGTGGACTTCGTGAAAAAACTATGGCGGCGCACGCAGCAGGTGTTACATGCGTACTTATACCCGAGGGTAACCGAAAGGATCTCGACGAAATTGATCCCGTTGTTAAGGACAGCCTTCGCTTTGTATTCTGCAAGACCGCAAGTGACGTGCTGCAAAATGCACTATGCGATTACAAATCACTCAAAAAGGATACAGCACCGCTCTGCCACGATTTATCCCCAATAAATGCGTTAAATCACACAACAAATCAACCTCCGCTCGGAGCAAAGCCAACAAGAATTTAACAAAAGACAGGTTATTAAATGAAATTAAACACTAATAACACACGCCTTACAATGAGTGCGGGCACCGTCAAGCAGTTTCCGTGTGACAGAGTCCCCCAGATTGCATTTTCGGGACGCTCCAACGTGGGAAAAAGCTCGCTGATTAACACAATGCTCGGCAATAAATCCCTTGCCAGAGTCAGCTCTAGTCCGGGAAAAACTATAACTATAAATTTTTTCAACATCGACAAAAAGCTTTATTTTGTCGACCTGCCCGGCTATGGGTATGCAAAACGCTCATACGACGGCAAAGAGGTCTGGTCTGCTCTCACGGATTCTTATTTTTCCAAGAATCCAAATGCTGATTCCATACGCCTTGTTTGTCAGCTGATTGACGTGCGTTGCGGCCCGACGGACGATGATATTATGATGATAAACTATCTTATCGACTCGGGTATTCCCTTCAAGGTGGTAGCCACAAAAACCGACAAGCTGAGCAAAACTGCCCTCAAAGCGAGAATAGACGAATTAAAGCACGAATATTTTGAAGGAACTGATATTGATATTCTGCCCTTTTCCTCCGTCACACGTGACGGCAAGGAGCAGCTGTGGAGCGAGATATTCAAGCACGCTAAAATTTAATTCTTTTGGAGATAATCATGAAGGAAGAAATCAAATACCGCATAGACCAATTTGAGGGTCCGCTCGATTTGTTGCTCACCCTCATTGAGAAAAACAAGCTGAATATTGCGGATATTCCGATTGCTGAAATTTGCGACCAATACGTGAGCTATATTGAAGAAGCGCAAAGCATGGACCTCGAAATAGCCTCTGAATTTATAGTTATGGCGAGCCATCTTATGCTCATGAAGAGCAAGATGCTCTTGCCTCAGGAAAAGGAGGAGGTCAAGCTCTTAAAAGAGGAGCTTCAGGACACCCTCGAGCGTTATAAGCAAGCAAAGCTCGCCGCCGAGGAATTAAAGCCTATGTGGGCGCAGTATTCGGGAAGGATGGTAAAGGACGAGGACGAAATCCCCCCCGAAAAGGGACTTATTCTCGGTTTAGACCCATCATTGCTATCAAAGGCGCTTAATACCCTTCTAAACCGTGTAAAGCTTCACGACGAATCTCCTACAATGATAAATCCTCTCATAAAAACGAAGGTTTATTCGGTAGAGGAGAGGATTGAATATACCGTCAAAACGCTCACTGAGCGAGGAAAGTCATCACTCATTTATCTGCTCCGCAACGCAGAATCCCGAGGTGAGATAATCGCTTATTTTATGGGCATTCTCGAGCTCGTCAAAATCAACCGTATTTTGATATGCGATGACGGCCTGATAGACGAAAACACAAATCCCGATGAGCTTGGACTCCTCATTAAGTTTGAGCTTAACGAAAATTACGTACCGCAAAACGAAAATAATGAAAGTGAGTTTGAAAGCGATGAGCCAAAACAAGAACGAGAAGAACAGTCAACCGATGGACAACCAGCTTGAATTGACGACTGAAACCGAGAGCGAAAGAATAGAAATGTCACGCTCCGACGTTCCGTCTCCCGACGAGTATGCGGCTGAAATAATTGAATCGGTGCTATTTGCGGCAGGACATCCTGTTAAATATTCCACCTTTGCCTCTCTTATGCAGATAGGCGAGGAGGAGGTCAAGGCCATCGTTTCCGAGTATGCTGAAAAATACAACAATTCAGATTTACAGCGTGGAGTTATCCTGCTTATGCTCGACGATTGCTGTCAGCTCTGCACAAAGCACGCATATCTTCCCTACATAAGAGCAGCTCTCGGAATACGCAGAAACGGCAATTTGTCCGCATCATCTATCGAAACTCTCGCAATAGTGGCTTATAATCAGCCCGTAACGAGGGCGTATATAGACGCAGTAAGAAAGGTTGACAGCAGTTATTCCGTATCCTCGCTCCTTGAGCGTGGACTTATTGAGTCCAAGGGTAGGCTTGACGCCCCCGGACGCCCTATGCTATACGGAACCACGCCCGACTTCTTGCGTTGCTTCGGTCTTAATTCCCTTGAAGAATTACCCGCAGTAATGAGTGAGGAAACCGAGGAAATATTTGAAAGAATCGGAAAACAGCTTGCGCTCGACGTAGATACCGACAAAAATCAGCTCGCATTTGATATTCCCAAAGAGGAAAAGTCCGAAATCGAGCGAGAAACCGACCTCGAAATTGAAGCGGAGCTGGAGGCTGCCGATTTCCATCCTGAGACAGACGGTTCTCATATTGATAACGAAATGGAGTAATATTATGATTTCAACTGCAGAAATTATAGAAAAATGGTACAAAATTCTTAAATTCCCGAGCGAATATGACGAAACGTTTTATTCTTATATTGGCAAAATCAACGTTTCGGACGGTATCACTTCCAAGGATTTGGATATAAACGGAGAAGACGGCATTCTGAATTTATATACCGTGCTTTATCTTTGTGAAAACGTTGAAAAGGAACACAAAAAGCTTGGGATTCCGAGAAAAATCACGCTTGACACCCTACAAGACGTGGTAATTTGGACTAAAATTTGGAGCGATATTAAGGGGACTCTGTACCTGGGAGAGCTTTCCTGGCTGTCCCTGCATCTGAGTTCTAAAATTTTTCGTCTCGGCAGGCTTCAATTTGAAATGACTACCTCTCATCATTCAGGTGACGGTGTAAATGCGGGCGATAACGTTATATCCATTCACATCCCCAGAGGGGAAAGAATGGATATTGATAGATGTATTGAGTCTATTAATGCCGCAAAGACCTTCTTTGCGCAGTTCTTCCCTGAATTTACATACAAGCATTTCATTTGTCACTCGTGGCTACTTGACCGAGATCTCGCAAGCTACCTTCCCGAGGACAGCAATATAGTCCGTTTCGGACGTATGTTTTCCCCCTCCGTGAGCTTTGATGACAACATTATAATCCGTTTTATTTTTGGATGGGACACCACGCCTGAAAATCTCAAGTACTGTGTTCCAACCTCGGAATTTTCGAAAAAAATCAAGGATGCGGTCCTTTCCGGCATAAAATTCAAGAACACGTTTGGCGTGTTAATCCTTTAACCTCAAATTCATATGATCATGAAATACAATACACGTAATAATTACAGTACCTATCTTGTAGCTCTTTGCTGGCTGGTTTATTCCTGCTCATACATTGGCAAATTAAGCTACAGCGCAAACATTAATCAAATCGGAACAGCCTTTTCAGTCGGATATTCCCAAACGGGAATGATATCTACTTTTTTCTTCTTCGCATACGGCATAGGCCAGATAGTAAACGGCATTATGTGCAAAAGATATAACGTAAGACTGGTGGTCTTTTTCAGCCTTATTGTAGGAGCGGCAATGAATTTGGCGGTCATTTTATCGCCGAGCTTTGTACTCATTAAGTACTTTTGGCTCATAAACGGAGCGGCGATGTCTTTTCTCTGGACCTCTCTGATACGGCTTTTGTCTGAAACTCTGGATAAAAAAGATATTGGCAAGGCAATTCTTGCCATGGGAACGACGGTTGCAACGGGAACTGTGCTCGTCTACTCAATGAGCGCAATTTTTGCGGCGATAGGAGTATATCATCTGACATTTATACTCGCATCACTAATTCTTCTCGCCGTTGCGGGCATCTGGATTTTCTCATACAAGGGATTGGTTTTGCCGTTGCAGGCAGAAAGGGATATGGAAATAACCGAAATACAAATCCCGGATGCAGAAGCTAATCGTAAAAGCTCAAGGTTGCCCTTCTTTATAGTAATTCTTGCTTTCTTTGCTGTTGCAAACAATTTTGTACGTGAGGGACTCACCTCTTGGACGCCCGATATTCTTGCATCACTCTATAATACACCCGGCTGGCTCTCAATACTGTTAACATTGCTTCTCCCGCTCCTTGCAATAGGTGGGACGTTTCTCGCTATTCACTTGCATGCAGTTGTCAAAAGCTTCATAGCTACCTGCACCATCCTGTTTGGCGCCTGCTCGCTTCTCATTGGAGTTGTAATAATTCTTCTTTCCTATCAGCTCCTTCCTATAACTATCGCCTGTTTTGCCCTTGTTTCCTGCCTTATGGCGAGTGTCAACAACGTTATAACAAGCATGATGCCGTTACACTTGAAGGACAAATTCAATTCCGGCAGGCTGGCGGGAATACTTAACGGATTCTGCTACCTTGGCAGCACTCTTAGCTCCTACGGGCTTGGCTCTATTGCCGATGCTTGGGGTTGGCCGTCGGTTTTCACAACGCTCTTAACAGTAAGCTGTACGGTTGTATGCATAGGAGCACTATATCTTTTGACAAGCAAACTGTATTCAAGAAAAGGAAATACACCGTAAAATGCAACTCATACCTATAAAAAGCAGTGATTTTGATTACATTTATGAAGAAATGGTCAAGAATTTTATCAGCGCTGAGCTCCGTGACTATGATGACGCCAAGGCTCTCGTTGATAATGGAAAATATACCGTTTACCACATAGAATTAAATTCCGAGCGCATCGGTTTTATAACCGTATGGGAGCTTGACAGCTTTACCTTTTTCGAGCATTTCGTTATTTTTGAAAAGCACCGAAATAAGGGTTACGGAAAAATGGCACTTGACCTGCTCAAAAAGCGATTTCCCCTAACCGTTTTAGAGGCTGAGCCTCCGAAAACCGAGCTGTCCGCTCGCAGAATAGAATTTTACAAACGGGCAGGATACTCTATTAATGATTTTCCCTATATACAACCGCCTTACAGGGCGTCGGACACGGGGATTCCCCTGCTGTTATTGAGCTATCCGCACGCACTAACCGACATTGACAAGGTGGTAAAGGAAATATACACGCAGGTTTATAACGTAAAGTAATCAATTTTTGGAAAGGAGAAAAAATGATTGCACTTATAATTATTGCGATAATTGTAGCCGTAATAGTATTTTTACTCCTTTCACGAGTAAAAATAACCTTAAAATACGACCAGACCGTGACGGCTTATGCAAAATTTTTGTTCTTTAAATTTCCCATATATCCAAAAAACAAAAGGGTCAAGCTCAGCCGTTATAAAACCAAAAGGCACAAAAAGCGTCTTAAAAAATTAAGGGCTAAAAAACGGGCGATAAAGAAAACTCCCGTTTCAGCGGTAAAAAAGAGAGGCAGCCTAACACAGAAAATCTCTCTTGTTGTCTACCTGTTGAGAAAAATATTCAGAAAATTCTTTGGCAGACTCAGAATCGACGTAAAGGAGGTTGACATTTCTATTTCGACTGCCGACCCCGCAAAAACTGCTCTTCTCTATGCTGCGGCGTATAACGGTGCCGAATTTTTACTCGACATTATCGACGAAAATACAAATATCAGGCAAAAATCCGTTGAGGATATTAAAGTATATCCCGACTTCACAAGGACAACCTCAAATTTTTACTTAAATTTGATTTTCAGCATCAGCGTTATATCAATACTTGACATTGGCATAAAAATAGCGTATAATTATTTAAAAAAGAAAACAAGCGATAATATAAACAAAAACGGAGGACGAGATAATGGAAAACAACCTAAATGACATAATCGGTACTTCACTCGAAAAAATCAAGGAATTTGCAGATACTGAAACCGTAACGGGTGAACCCATAACCACACCTAACGGAACTACTATTATACCTGTATCAAAGGTATCAATGGGATTTGCTACCGGGGCTATCGGAAGCTCCAACAAAGAAAAGGTGCAGAAGCCCAGAATCGGCGGAGGCGGAGGAACGGGAATCACCGTAACACCTATTGCTTTTCTCGTTATTTCTGCGAGCGGCAAGGTGGATATGCTCCCCGTATGTGCGCAGACAAATGAGGGAACAATCGACAAGATAACCGCTATCATAGAGCGCTCTCCCGACATTCTCGACCGTCTCAAAAAGGTGTTCACCTCGGATAAGAAAAAGTCCGAGAAAAGCGAAAGCGAATCCGAATTTGAGGTTGAAATTGTAGAGGAAGGCAAATAATTCTCTTTTCTGAATATTTTTGCAGGAATAATCAAGGCTGCTTTCACGGAAATTAAGTTTAACTTAACGAAAGGAAGGCAGCCTTGAAAAAATTATCAATTATTTGTATTCTGTCAGCAATATTTTCTCTATGTGCTCCGAGCGTTGCATATGCCACCGAGACCGCGCCGAGCGTGAGTGCTGAGTGTGCGGCGCTATATTCTGCTGACACAGGAGAATTTCTATATACAAAAAACGCCGATATACGCCACGCCATGGCGAGCACTACAAAAATAATGACAGCGCTTATCGCTGTTGAACGTTGCCCTCTTGACGAAACTGTCACGGTAGACAAGCGGGCGGTTGGTGTCGAGGGCTCGTCAGTGTATTTAAAAGAGGGCGAGAAAATATCTATGCTCGACCTGCTCTACGCTCTGCTCTTGCAAAGCGCAAACGATGCAGCGGCGGCAATTGCGTATCATATCGCAAAGGGTATAGAGCCTTTTGCGGCAATGATGAATGAGAGAGCTGTGGCGCTGGGCGCAATTCAAACGCATTTTGACAACCCACACGGGCTTGATAGCGAAAACCACTATACAACAGCGAGAGATTTAGCTATAATATCAGCACAGGCTCTCGAAAATGAGATAATCGGTCAGATAGTTAGCTCGAAGAGACATACCATAATAACCGACGAGGGACAAACTACCCGAGTCCTCGTCAATCACAACCGTCTGCTTTCTATGTATGACGGGGCAATAGGTATTAAAACAGGCTATACAAAAAAAACAGGACGTTGTCTTGTATCCGCCGCCGAGCGTGACGGCGTTACCTTCATTTGCGTTACTCTCGATGCTCCAAACGACTGGAACGACCATATCGCCCTGCTCGACTACGGTTATTCTCGCTATACCAAAAAAATCGCGCTGTCAATAAATGAGTTAACATTTGATATTCCCGTTTTTAACGGAAACAGTCAAACAGTGCGGGTGACAAACTCCGATGAAATTTCATACCTGTCAGAAAACGACTCGGACGAGATTAAACTAAAAACCGACGTTTCGGGGGCTTTGGTTGCTCCGATAAAAGAAGGTGAAGCCATTGGCTTTGTCTACGCATATATAGGCGATAGATTGGTTGGAAGCTCTCCTTTGGTTGCAACGCAATCAATAGAGGCTAAAAAATAAATTTCAGGATTTTTATTATGAACGAGGTCAGACTTCAAAAGTATTTTACAGATTGCAATATTATGTCACGCAGAGCGGCAGAAAGGGAGATAGCCGACGGCAAGGTTAAGGTTAACGGACATCCTGCAACCTTAGGTATGAAAATAAATCCCGCAACCGACAGCGTGGTATGGAACGGAAAGCGCATTTATCCGTCAGAGCGCAAATATCACTATATAATTCTCAACAAGCCAAGAGGCTATATAACCTCAATGAGCGACGATAGAGGCAGAAAGTGCGTTACAGAGCTTTTATCCGACTATCCGCACAGAGTTTACCCTGTGGGCAGGCTGGATATGGTATCCGAGGGAATACTGCTTTTGACGGATGACGGAGATCTCGCAAACAAAATGACGCATCCCTCACACTCCATACCCAAGGTATACCGTGTTAAGGTTTCGGGTGAGGTAAGCGCAAAACAGTTTGAAATTCTCACCTCCCCTTTGGTTATTGACGGATATAAAATCAAACCCGTTGCAGTTGAAATTTCTACTGCTGACGAGAACGGTACTGTTCTGAAAATGACTCTCTTTGAGGGCAGGAACAGACAAATCAGAAAGATGTGTGAGCAGGCGGGCTTAACAGTTAAGCGACTTAATCGAGTCAGTATAGGAATATTGAAGCTCAACAACCTACCCGTCGGCAAATACCGAGAACTTGATGACGACGAAGTCAAATATCTTAAAAGGAACGTAAAATAATGCTGGAAATAAAGCCGATACAGTCAAAATCAATCCAAAAGGCATTATGTGAAAAGTGCTCAATCTCCTACATCGAGGACGCCTTTGCCTATTCGACATACGACGGAGACTGCTTTTTGGGAATGTCACAGTTTACAATCGAAAGCGGTTACGCCTTAATAAAAAACCTTGCGAGCGCTGACGGCGTGGAGGATTTCGAGGCAATGTTCATTCTCGGCAGGGCGGTACTCAATTTCATTGACTTATGCTCGGTATCGACTGCAAAAATCAAAAAAGATGCCTCTGAGGAAAGGCTCGCCCGAGCGATAGGCTTCAAAAGGGGCGAGGATGGCGAATATTTACCACTGTCGCTTATTGGAATGTTTGACGCAAAATGTCCCTCTCATAAATGATTTTTTAAAAACGGATATGCTCTGCACGTCCGTTTTTTGTTTTTTCTGCAAGCGTTAGGATTTTTTTGCATATTCTATACCATATAAACAGCAGGAGTATGCTATGATTAGATTTCCAAGGTATGATTTTCTCTGTGTTTTGCTCGGCGTCGGCGAGGCTCAAAGCTTTCCGTCACCTTTATCGCCAGAAGAGGAAACAGAATTGTTTAAGAAAAAAGAGGAGGGAGATGAGGGCGCAAGAAACAAGCTGATAGAACACAATCTACGCCTTGTTGCGCATATAGTAAGGAAATACTACATATCCTATCAGAACTCGGATGAGCTTATTTCCATTGGCAGTCTGGGACTTGTAAAGGCAATTGATTCATTTAAAATCAGAAACGGCACACGCTTTGCCACTTATGCGGCTAAATGTATTCAGAATGAAATTCTTATGTATTTCCGCTCACAGAGAAAATGCAGCTGTGAGGTGTCAATAAATGAAACCATAGATATTGACAAGGACGGAAATCCCTTAACATATAGCGATATTATAAGCGTGGATGACACGATAGCCGAGGATTTAGATATGAAAATCCATTCGGAAAAGGCTATTGAGCTCATAAAAAACATATTGGACGAACGTGAAAGAATGGTGATAGTTCTTCGTTACGGACTAATCAGCGAAAAGGCGCTCACGCAAAAGGAGGTTGCCAGAAAATTAAAAATATCCCGCTCCTATGTCAGCCGAATTGAGAAAAAAGCGCTCGAAAAATTAAGAGAAAATTTTAAGGTCGGTGATATTTTTAATTAAATGTATAAAAAACCTTCCTCGGCGAAAAATATTATTAGCGGATTTATCCGTAAGTAACCGAAAGGGGAATTAAAAAATGATACTCGACAGAATTGCTCTTATCATTACTATAATCGGCGCCCTCAACTGGGGAAGCATAGGACTCTTTTCGTTTGATATAGTAGCATGGATAAGCGGCGGCGCAGCAACTGCGGTAGCCCGTGTTATTTACACGGTTGTTGCAATTGCAGGTATATGGTGTATATCCCTGCTCTTCCGTTCCAGAGAAGAATATATAAGCGACGAGAACCACAGATAAAAGAGAAGGGGCTGCTTCGTTTTGGCATAACCGTAAACAAAAAGGTGAGGTACAAAAGTGCCTCACTTTTTATTTTTGGTACAAACCTTTGGCAAAATATTTTCTTTTTAATATCCTATAAACAGACAGTAAATATAAAAACCAATTTTTGTCTGTTTAAATATGGGTAAAAACAGGCAAAAATAAAAGTGAAGAAAACAAAGGGAGAACTAAAATGCTCAACATAAAAAGAGGCGACATATATTATGCAGACCTGAGCCCTGTTATTGGAAGTGAGCAGGGTGGACTTCGACCTGTACTTATAGTACAAAACGACGTGGGAAACAGATACAGTCCGACTGTGATTGCGGCGGCAATTACAAGCAAGCTTGACAAGACGAGATTACCCACTCACATAGATATATATGCAAACGAGGTTGGACTCGCAAAGGATTCCGTGATTTTACTTGAACAGATACGCACCCTTGACAAACGAAGGCTGAAAGAGAAAATGGGGCATCTCGACGACGGCTCTATGCGTGCGGTTAATTCCGCTATCGCAGTCAGCTTCGGCCTGTCGGAGGAGCGATACGGGGAGACGAACACCGCAACGGCATACCGAAACGAAGAAAATTTACTAAATAATATAGGATAAAAATTTACAATTAACCGCTTGATAAAACGAGTATTTATGATAAAATAACCGTAGCACTGTAAAGAGGTGGGTATTTTATGATATTCTCGGAAAAATCAACTATCACGATGCACAACGTAGATTCTAAGGGGTGTGCGAAGGCATCCTCTATTCTCGAACGCATGCAGGATGCGGCAAACTCACAGCTCCACATATATCATCCGTCTAATGAGGAGCTCTGGGCGGACCATAAGGCGTTTATACTCAGCCGCATTTGCATAAACTATTTTGAACCGTTGCACGCATACGACGAGGTTGTGGCGCAAACCTGGGCAAACCCAAGTCACGGATATTCCTTTAACCGCTCGCTTTCGCTCTTGAGGGATGGCGAGGTTGTTGCAAACGCACAGTCCCTGTGGGCTCTGATAGATACCGACACTCACCGTCTGCTCAAAACCGATGCGGTAACGCTGAATTTCTCAACGGAAGAGCCTTTATCGGGGGATTTTAACCTGAGAACCAGAATTCCCGAGCCTGACCGTTTAGAGCCTCTCGGTAATTATACGGTAACGTATTCGGATACCGACCAGAACCATCATATGAATAACACAAAATATCCCGATTTTATATGTAATTTCGTTGATATGAGAAAACGGCGTATGACACGTGTTTCCATAGCTTTTTTGAACGAAGCGCCTATGGGTGAAACGCTCACGGCATACGGATATTGGGATAACGAAGCCTTCTATTTCCGCTCTGTGAGAGAGGACGGAAAAATCAACATAGATGCAGAGGCAAAGTTCGATACAAATTATTAAAAAACAGCCCACTCGGGCTGTTTTTATTTTATCTTACAAGCGAGAAATAAAGAATTACTATAAATCCTATTGCTATTCGATACCAACCGAAAAGCTCAAAGCTATGCTTTTTAACGTAATCCATAAGGAATTTTATAGTGAGTAGCGAAACAACAAATGCAACGGCGCATCCAATCAACAGTAAAATCACCTCATTTGAGGTCACGCCGTATCCCGCCTCGCCCGATATGCTCTTCACTGCATATTTTCCCGTTTTCAAAAGCGAGACTCCGAACATTATGGGAATAGACATAAAGAAGGAAAATTCAGCAGCCGCAGTTCTTGATACCCCAAGCGACATACCGCCAAGAATGGTTGAGCCCGAGCGTGACGTACCGGGTATTATCGAAAGCACCTGAAAAAGTCCTATTTTAACAGCCGTGGGTTTGTCAAGATTCTCGGCAAGCTCGATTTTGTTCGGCTTTCCCTTGCGGAGTCTCTCAATGACAATGAAAAGAACACCGTACACAATCAGGGCGATTGCAACAACGTAGCACTTAATTCCGCCGTTTATCAGCTTCTCGTCGAGCCAATCGTCGAGCAAAACACCTGCAACTGCGGCAGGAACAACACCGATTAGAACGAGCAGCCACATATTCCAGGTGCTCCGCTTTTCCTCTGCACTTTTCTTACGGGAAAAGGGATTTAAGCGAGAGAAATAATAGAATATTACCGCCAGAATCGCTCCGAGCTGTATGACGTACAGAAAAACGGGATAAAAATTATCGCTCATATTTTCAATGGAAAACAGCTCTTCAACAAGTATCATATGTCCTGTACTGCTGACAGGAAGCCACTCTGTTATTCCCTCAACAATTCCAATGAGAATAACCTTGAGTATATCTAATAGCATAACTACTCCAAGCTCCTTACTGATTTGATGCTCTGATTATATCTCCCGCCTTCACCTCAAATGGCATTTTCAGATAAAATTTCATCTGAGGATGAGGTGTTGACACGATAGGCGAGTGATTTTCATCAAACATTTCACCGACTGCAAAAGGAACACCCACAGAGTGCGGTGTCAGCAGCTCTGCCCTATCGCCCATATTCATCTTGTTCTTTTGTATACAAACAGCCTCGCCCGTATTTGAATTATATTCAATTACACTTGCAAGGTATGCCTTCTCCCTCACATATCCGTTATCGGATGCCGTGTTGGCGTTTTCGTGTGAATTTGAGAAATAATAGCCTGTACCGTATTCACGGTGGCTGACGCTGTCAAGCTCACGCTCCCAAAGGGGATTGTAGGCATAATTTCCGCCGGCATAGCTGTCAAGAGCCATACGGTACACATTTGTTGTACAGGCGGTATAATACGCGCTCTTCATTCTTCCCTCGATTTTGAAGCTGTCTATGCCCGCCTCTACAAGCTCGGGAATATGCCCTATTACCGAGGTATCCTTGCTCGACATAATAAAGCTCTCGCCGTTAATTTCGGTAATCGGCAATTGAATATCCGGGCGTTTCTCCTCGGTTATATCAAAATGACGCTCGTTTATACTGAAATTCCAACGGCACGGCTGTGTGCAAGCCCCCATATTGGCATCTCTGCCCGTTAAAAATCCGGAAAGCAAGCATCTACCGCTATATGATATACACATAGAGCCGTGTATAAACGCTTCAAGCTCCAGAGTATCGGGGACGTTATCCCTTATCATCTTTATCTCGTCAAGGGAGAGCTCACGTGCAAGAACAACTCGATTCGCTCCCATTTCGTGCCACGCACGGCACGCCATTGAGCTGACTGCATTTGCCTGAGTAGAAATATGTATTTCCATATCGGGCATCCTCCTCTTAACGAGTGAAATTACCCCTACGTCTGCAACTATCAGTGCGTCGGGCGCAATTTTTGCCACCTCAGAAAGATAGTCACTAAGGCGCAGATAGTCATACTCCCTTGGCATTGTGTTTACTGCGAGGTAAACCTTCACCCCTCGGGCGTGGGCGTAATCAATAGCCTCTGAAAGCTCTTCGAGAGTGAAATTGTCAGCCGCCGCCCTCATACCGAACGCATCGCCTGCAAGGTATACGGCATCTGCGCCGTACAGTATAGCGGCTTTTAATTTTTCTAAGTTGCCCGCAGGGGACAAAAGCTCGGGTATCCTCATTTAAAACTCCTTGGCACTGCCAAAATATTAAGCTCCCACGCAGGAAAGCACTCTGTTTTCCTTAAATAAATGTCGTAAAAACGGAATTTATTTTTGAGCAGAAGAACAAGCTCATATAAATCCTCGCTCCTGTGATAGCAAGACACCAACAGCCGAGGGCGGTGAGTGTTCAGCGTATTGACTGAGCCTAACAGAGCCTGCTTTTCCGCACCCTCGACATCGTATTTTACATAATCAACAGCTCCATAATTCTCGGTTAAACTGTCAAGAGTTGAAGCTGATACAGAAACGTCGGTATGCTGATACGAGGAATTGAGAAGAGATGAATTTCTGTTGCCCGAGCCTGAAAATACAAGCTCGTTTTCCTCGCTCCACAGTGCCGCATTCACGGCATCAATGCTTACCCGCTCCTCGCTCTCTATGTATCGCAAAAGACGGCGATAGGTTTTTGTGTCGGGCTCGACAGCCAAAATTTTATCGGGACGGGCGCCGAAATCCAATAGTTCTCTGACGGTATCGCCGTTGTATGCGCCTGCATCTATATAACCTTTTACGCTTTTGGCATCTATTAGCGATAAAATCTCATCCTTTTGCGAATAAGAGCTGTCAAGATGCGAGTAGCGCCCCGTCAGCTTAAAGCGCACTGCAGCGGCGAAAACCTCACGGGAGCGCTCGTCAGCAAGCGAATTGTATGCCTCTAATAGCTCGGAGTAATGCTCCCTGTAAAAATCCGACGTGAAATACGCATCACCCGCAACAGGCATATCGGGAATTATAACGTCATAGGTGGCAGACAATTCCTTTATTCTGTCGATAACCTCACGCCTGTTTGAGGCAAAGGACACCGCTATAACAAAATCCCCGTACCTTTCGAGCACCTCGGAAAATGAAAGCACTCGCTTGCCGTGAAAGCTATGTCCACGAACAAAGCCGTCTGATGCAAAAAAATCTGCATAGGGGATTGAATACTTCTCAAATTGGGAAAGGAGCTTATCCGCACCGTTTCCCATTCCGTAAATGAGTATCGGGCGGCTCTCGCCTGCGAGATACTGCCACACGTCGATAACCGATTCGGGATTTGGTAGAGCCTTATTCTCTGCCATAAATCAGTTAAAGCTCTCCTTCAGCTGTACGCCGCCGAGAAGATGAAAATGAATATGCTTTACGCTCTGACATCCGTGAACGCCAACGTTGGTTATAACTCTGTATCCATCGGCAAGCGCACACGCCGCCGCAATTTTGGGTATAGCCTCAAAAACAGCGGCAATATCTGCACTGTTTTCTCTGTTTACAGAGTCAGCCGAAGCGATATGCTTCTTCGGCAAAACGAGCACATGAACGGGTGCCTGAGGGTTTATATCGTAAAAGGCATAAACCAGCTCGTCCTCATAAACCTTTTTTGACGGAATTTCACCGTTAATTATCTTACAAAATAAGCAATCCATAATTTTATCCTCGTTTGTTAAGGGTTTTGAATACTATCGAAGATTCCTCCTCGAGAACAACTCCGACTGCGGGAATCTTGCGCTTTTTATATTTGGACGCCAGCTCCTCGGTATCCTCACGCACAGCGCAGATATCCGTGAGCTTCTGCCTTGACGTCAAGGAGAAAGCCGTCGTGCCTATTGAGGTCCTCGTGCTCTTTATCGGAATGAGTGAGGAATTTATTGTAATAACCTTACGTCCGTTATTAAAGAGCATAATATTCATAGGCTCTGCTTCATATATAGCGCCGACAGGGGGACAGGCAGTTGAGAATGCGGCGGTTAGTCGCTTCCTGTTACCCTTGGTTTCATAATTTTTCATTGAAATACGAACAGCCTTGCCGTTTTCAAACGCAACTATTATGTTATGATTTTCGTTGTATTCACGAATCATCTTACACATAATAGGATGCTCGTTTTCCTCCATATTGAGCTTAGCGGGCAGATAATCTCCAAGTGCCGAGGCTTTACAGAGGTCAAAATCCGACACCTTAGCCTTATACGCCTGCGCCTTATCGGTGAAGATTATGAGCTCGCCTGTGTTGTCGGTATCCTCATCATAAACAACGAAGTCGCCCTCCTTGAGCTTCTGCTCGTCATTACCTCGGAGGGACTGCTGAGTTATCTTCTTGAAGTATCCCTCGCTTGTCATAATAAGCTTTACGTTATAATTTTCAACGAACATTTCATCGTTTTTGAGGTCAATGGTTTCATACTCCTCAACGATTTCGGTTTTTCTCGGCTTACCGTAGGTTTTCTTTATTACCTCAAGCTGTGAAATAATCTTATCCTTCATCTTAACGTCGTCACGTAAAAGCTCCTCAAGCGCCTCGATTTCCTTACGCAAATCCTCGATTTCGCTGACTCTGTTATAAATGTACTCACGGTTGAGGTGACGCAGCTTAATCTCCGCAACGTACTCCGCCTGCCTTTGTGAGAGGTTGAACGCCGACTGAAGATTGGGGACAACGTCGCTGTCCTTTTCGGTTGAACGAATAATTCTTATCGCCTTATCAACGTCAAGCAATATAGCCGCAAGTCCCGTCAAAAGCTCAAGCTTGTCCTGCTTTTTCTCAAGGTCGAATTCGGTTTCACGGGTTAGGCACTTCATTCTGAAGCGTATCCACTCGGAAAGTATCTCAACAATACCCATCTGACGGGGCGAGCCGTCGATTAGAATATTGAAATTGCAATCAAAGGCATCCTCAAGAGGTGTGAGCTTATACAGCTTCTTCATAAGAAGGTCTGCCTTTTCCTTATTCATTCCCCGCTTTAACTCAAATACAAGGAGTCTGCTTGCAGATAGGTCGATGGCATCACGCACGTCTACTATATCCTTGATTTTTCCTTCCTTGATGAGGTCGGTAACCTTCTTTGATATAGCCTCAATAGATGTAGAGTAAGGAATTTCAATAATATCTATCGAGTTGTTTTCCTCGTCATAGCGGTATTTTGCACGCAACCTTACCGAGCCAACTCCTGTTTTATATATCTCCGTGAGCTTTGCTTTATCGTAAAGGAGATGTGCTCCACCCGGGAAATCAGGTGCCTTAACCAGATTCATCATTCGTTCGAGAGAGGTATTGGGGTTACGCAGAAGCGCAATTGTTCCGTTACACACCTCAACGAGATTGAACGAGCAAATTGAGCAAGCCATACCGACTGCAATTCCGAGGTTAGGTGAAACTAAAATGTTAGGAAAAGCGGTGGGGAGTAACGTAGGCTCAACCTTACTGTTATCGTAGTTAGGCACCATGTCGACAGCGTTTTTATCTATTCCCGTAAATAACTCGTTGCAAATTTTATCTAGTTTTACCTCGGTATAACGGGATGCGGCAAACGCCATATCACGGCTGTACTGCTTACCAAAGCTACCTTTAGAGTCTACAAACGGATGCAAAAGCGCCTCGTTTGCCTTGGTAAGCCTGACAAGCGTTTCATATATAGCCATATCTCCGTGCGGGTGATACTGCATCGTCTGTCCGACTACGTTAGAGCTCTTCTGTCTCGGACCTGTAAGAAGTCCCATTTTATACATAGTATAAAGGAGCTTTCTGTGTGAGGGCTTGAAGCCGTCGATATCGGGAATAGCTCTCGAAACTATAACGCTCATTACGTATGGCATATAGTTTTTCTCGATGGTTTCAGTTATCGGTTGATATGTAACCTCTGCCTCAGGCGCATCGATTATTTCAACTGCCTTCTTTTTTCTTGCCATTTCATTCACCTGTTTTTATTATTTTGTGTGCCGCCGCACGTATCATTCTGTTGTATAGCGCCATTCCCATTCCGTCAAGAGATGGCAGAGGCGCAAGGATTTGGTCTGCTCCGAGGGTATCAGCCTCACGCAGGTAGTAAAAGAGCTTTTTTGCGTGGCTGAATTTATCACTGCTTGCACCAAGATTAAAAACAAGCCTTTCGCCTAACAGCTCTGCGTATCTGCCGTATTCCTCAGCATAGCACAAAACGGCTGTGGTATTTTTACATCCCTTCGTGTACAAAAATCTCCCGTCCGAATCTCCGTCAAGCAGAACAAGCGGTGTTTTTGGTGCATAATGTTTATATTTCATTCCGGGGGAAAGCACGGCTTCGCCGTCCTTTAGCTGACTTAGCACAGCCTCGGCGACAGAAACCTCGCCGCAAACAGCCGCAAGCTCGTCCAAGGTTACAGCGCCCGGACGCAAAAGCGTGAGCGAGCCGTCATCCTCGATTTTAACGATAGTGGACTCAACACCTATATCCGAATCCCCACCGTCGATTATCATATCGACTCTCTCCATCATATCGTCTATAACGTGCTTTGCACAGGTGGGCGAGGGAGAGCCCGAAAGATTTGCTGACGGGGCGGCAATCGGCACGCCCGAGAGCCGTATCAGCTCTCTTGCTATCGGTGTCCTTGGGCATCTCACAGCAACTGTCGGTAGCCCTGCACGGGTATTCAGTGCCACTGCATCCTTTGCCCTCATAATAACCGTTATAGGACCCGGCATAAACTGCTCTGCCAGCCTGTAATAGACCTCATTTGTGTAGGTGTATTTTTCCGCATCTACGGGGTCTGCAATGTGTATTATAAGAGGATTGTCGGCAGGTCTGCCCTTAGCGCCGTATATTTTCTCCGCCGCCGTCGGATTGGTGCCGTCGGCACCCAAACCGTAAACGGTCTCGGTAGGAAAAACCACGAGTCCGCCGCTCCTTATTATCTCTGCGGCACGGGCAATAGACGGATGTGCCGTGTCATTTACGTCAATTCTGACGGTTTTGGTCCTCACCGCTATCTCCCTTCAATCTTTCTGCATTATCCTTAGCTGCAAGTGCATCGGTTATCTGTTCTATATTTCCGTTAAGGAAGCTGTCAAGCGAATACAGAGTCATAGAAATTCTGTGGTCAGTAACTCTGCCCTGAGGATAATTGTAGGTTCTTATGCGCTCACTGCGGTCGCCGCTGCCTACCTGGCTTTTTCTTTCCGAGGAAATCTTGTCGTTCTGCTCCTTTTCCTTCATATCATAGAGCCTTGTACGTAAGAGCTTTAGAGCCTTGTCCTTATTTTTGAACTGACTGCGCTCCTCCTGACACTCTATGACTATTCCCGTTGGCAAGTGAGTGAGTCTTACGGCGGACTCGGTCTTATTTATATGCTGACCGCCCGCTCCGCTACTCTTACAGCTCTCTATTTTTATTTCCTCAGGCCTTATCTCCACCTCAACGTCCTCTGCCTCGGGCAGAACCGCAACTGTTGCGGTAGAGGTCTGTATTCTGCCCTGTGCCTCGGTTTCGGGTACTCGCTGAACTCGGTGAACACCGCTCTCATATTTTAGCCTTGAATACGCTCCGTCACCAATTACCGAGAAGCATATTTCCTTAAATCCGCCAAGCTCGGTTTCATTTGCGCTTATCAGCTCAGTGCGAAATCCCGTCTTCTGCGCATACATAGAGTACATTCGGTATAGCACCGAGGCAAACAGCGCCGCCTCCTCGCCACCTGCTCCCGCACGAATCTCCATAATGACGTTTTTCTCATCATTAGGGCTTTTGGGTATCATTAAAATCTTAATTTCCTCAAAAAGCGACGCCTTCTTATCCGAGAGCGAGCGAGCCTCCTCAGCCGCCAGCTCTCGCATATCAGGGTCGTTCATGAGCAGAAGTGCGCCGTCAAGCTCCTCGCTCACCGCCGTATATTCCTTATACTTGGAAACTATCGGCGACAGCGACTTGTATTCCTTTATAAGACGGGAATATTCCTCTTTATTGCTTATAGTGTCGGGCAAGGATAAAAGCATCTCTATTTCGCTGAATTTATCCTCTATCCCCGCAAGCTTATCAATCATAAAAGCTCCGTTGTAAAATTATTTGCAGAATGCACAAAAAGCCTTGTACGTGGAATAAAGGTCAGCCTTGGACACAACCTCATAGGGTGCGTGCATAGATATGACGGGCACGCCTATATCCACAGTATCAATGTTCAAATTTGCGATATACATAGCGACAGTACCTCCGCCGCCGTGGTCAACCTTTCCAAGCTCCGAGGTCTGCCAGATAACGCCTGCATTATCGAAAAGATTGCGGATATATCCCACAAACTCTGCGGAGGCATCGCTCGTTCCGCTCTTGCCCCTCGATCCTGTATACTTGGACATTGTAGCTCCGCAGGACAGCATTGCGCTGTTGCGCTTCTCGTACGCCTCTCCGTAGTTGGGGTCGTACGCCGCATTTACGTCAGCGGACAGACACTTTGAGTTGGAACGCACTAAAACGGGATTTTTGCCGAGCGCCGTGGCAATTTCCTGTATAATATCTGAAAGCAGTCGGCACTGCATACCCGTATTTCCCTCACTGCCTATTTCCTCTTTATCGGCAAGGATTACGAGGGTTGTGTGCGCATCGCTCTCGGTGTCGAAAAGTGCTGTCATTGCGGGGTATGCGCATACTCGGTCATCGTGGCCGTATGCACCGACAAGCGCGCGGTCAAAGCCTATATCACGTGCCTTGAATACAGGAACAGCAGAAATCTCTGCGCTGATAAAATCGCCCTCTTTAATGCCGTATTTATCGTTAAGGATACGAAGAACGCCGAACTTTATCTTATTTTCAACGTCCTTATCCGAAACAGGCAGTCCTCCGACAAGAATATTAAGGCTCTCGCCCGAAATTGCCTTAGACATCGGCTGCTGCATCTGGTCAGCCGCAAGATGCGGAAGCAAATCGTTTATATAGAATACAGGGTCGTTTTCATTTTCGCCTACCTTTATTTCAACCGAAGAGCCGTCAGCGAGTATAACTACGCCGTGCAGGGCGAGAGGAATTGCCGTCCACTGATATTTCTTTATGCCGCCGTAATAGTGAGTTTTGAGAAAGCCCATTCCGCTATCCTCATAGAGCGGATTTTGCTTTAAATCAATTCTCGGCGAATCGATATGCGCAGCTATTATTCTGATTCCGTTTTCGCCTATATCCTCTTTTCCTATCTTGAAAAGATAAAGGCTCTTACCTCTGTTGTTATAGTACTTTTTATCTCCGACACTGAGAGCCTCGCCGAGCTTGTACTGTGTATATCCGTTTTTCTCTGCAAGAAGGATTCCCTCCTTTACAGCCTCTCTCTCGGTTTTTGCGGCGTCAAGAAAGCTCTTATAGCCCTCTGCGTAATCAAAAATAGCAGAAAGCTCCTTTTCATCCGCCTCTTCAAACACATTTTTCTTTTTGAAGGAAAGCTCAGCCTCAAGCTCCTTGTTAGTAAGGTTTTCCATTTATATATCCTCCATATCGTATAAATTACTGTATTTGTGTGCAGCTTTGCTGACTTTTTTGAGATACTCTCTTGTTTCAGGGTACGGTATATGCAAAAGCGAGCCGTCACTGTCAAGATTTTGGGGGTAAATCCACTGTTCTACCCTGTTTGGACCTGCATTATACGCCAAAATCGCAAAATCCCATCTTCCGAAACGCACGTACAGCTGAGAAAGATAGAGTATTCCGTACTTAACGTTTAACTCGGGGGAAAAGATTTCCCGAGCATCAGAAAAATCTCCGCACAGCTCCGACATCTCCTCAAAGGTTGAGGGCATCAATTGCATAAGACCGATTGCTCCCGCACTCGATACTGCGTCGGGCGAAAAACCGCTCTCCACCTTCAAGGTTGCATAAGCCAGCGAGCGTGGAACGGAAAATTCGTTGCAATACTTATCTACAAGCTCCGAATATCCTAAGGGATAAGCGGCATAGACCGCCCTGCGTACAAGAAGAGAGCCAATGATGATTATATCCAGAATGAAAAGCAAAAAGACAGTCCATATAAGGATTTTCTTCAATTCAGCCTATCTCCCTCAGCTTTACGTAAATTTCTTCTACACTTTTGTTCAGCGCAAAAATATCTTTACCGTTATTTATCACAAAGTCCGCATTTTCATAGTAAAAGGCATCGTCAACCTGTGCTGCAATACGACGCTCTGCCGCCTCTTCGGTTATCCCGTCACGCAAAACTATTCGTGCTATACGTGTGTCAATGGGCGCAACGACGGCTATGACAACGTCACATTCACGGTTAAAGCCGGATTCAAACAAAAGCGGCGCATCTATTAGTATCATTTCATCTCCACGCATACGTGCGTTACTAATAGAATCACTGCATACGTTAAGAATATGCTTGTGCGTTATTGAATTGAGAGTGCAAAGGGCATCCTTATCCGAAAAAACAATCTCTGCAAGCGCCTGGCGATTGAGCGAGCCGTCTGTATTGAGTACGCCCGTACCGAAATGCTCTGTGATTTCGTCAAGGCAATCGCTCTTCTGCTCAGTCAGGCTCCTGTAAACGGCATCGGTATCAACAGATGTCACGCCAAAACGGGCAAAAAGACGGCAAACCTCACCCTTGCCGCTTCCGCTGCCTCCGCATAAACCGATAACCTTCAAGGAACACTCCCCCTTTAAAATCGCATACAAATATATTATACTATATAAAAATATTATTGTCAATAATTCGTTTTTAAGTTAAATTTTTTCACATCACTGTCACCTGCGCTTTTTATCGGCATAGTATGAAAATAGAATATTTTTAGGAGTACAGTATGCAACAAACACGAAAAAAGGAATATTTCGTTGCCTCTAACAGCCATGACGGCTTTTGCTCATATTACGAGGAGGTATTTAAATCTACCGAATACGACAGACTGTTTATAATCAAGGGAGGCTCAGGCACAGGTAAAAGCTATCTTATGAAATACCTCTGCCGAAAATGCGAGGCAATCGGCGCAGATATAGAATACATATACTGCTCCTCCGACCCAACCTCACTCGACGGCGCAATAATAGTGAAAAACGGAATAAGAATAGGCATCATTGACGGAACTGCTCCCCACACCAGATGCACGGAATATCCCGGAGTTATTGACGAGCTGATAAACCTCGGTGTATTCTGGAATAGCGAAGAGCTTAAAGCAAGCAAGAAAAGCATAGTCGCTTTGATAAATGAAAAAAGACAATGCTTTACACGGGCGTACGACTTCCTCGGAATATGCAAATCTCTCTATGCAACACATTTAAAAATACTTACGCCGATAATAGATAGCAGTAAAATAGCGGAGCAAATTTCAAGGATGATTGGCAAGACAAAGCCCGAGCAAAATCCGACGGAAACAACACGTCTTATAAGCGGCAGAAGTATGTTCGGTGCATACCGTTTCAGGACGGTTGAGAACATATCGAAAAAAACAGTTATAGTCAGCAACGATTTTAGTTCTGCCACAATTTATCTCTCAAAACTTGCAGATTATCTGAGAGATAAAAGACAGTCATTTCTGCGTATTGCCTCGCCGGATTCTCCTAAAATATGTGAGGGAATATACATCCCCGCTATGGACACGTGCTATATGTGCGAGGATAGGAGAATTGTCAACTGCGACAGCTTCAAGAAAATAAATATGAGGCGTTTTTTACATCAGGATTTACTATCAAAATCAAGGCGTGAACTTAGAATGATTGAGGCTGATATACGACGCTTTGAGAACGAGGCGCAGGAGTGCTTGAAGGCGGCGGGTCGAATGCACTTCGAGCTCGAAAGCATATATTCTCATGCAATGGATTTTACGGCAAAGGAAAAATACAGCGAGCATATTGCTAAAAGAATTATTACCTACTTAGGCAATTGACATACAACAGTATTTATGTTAAAATAAAAGGGAAAATGACGGCAATCCGTCATTTTCCTTAAATCTTAAAATTAAAGCTTTGATACTATTTCCGCTGTATCATTCGCAATAACCAGCTCTTCGTTTGTGGGGATAAGGTATACCTTAACCTTCGACGAGGGCTTGGACAGGCAGGTCGTGGAAATGGGCCTCGGAACGTTTGCGTTTACGTCAAGGTCGAGCTCAACTCCGAGGAATTCAAGTCCCTCGAGCGCACCTGCACGAATTTCAGGTGTGTTCTCGCCGATACCTGCGGTGAATACGATAGCATCAACACCGCCCATTGCAGCCGCATACGAGCCTATATACTTCTTTATCTGATAGCAAAGTGCATCAATCGTGCTCTTGGCTCTCTCGTTGCCCTCCTCAATTGCCTTGAACACGTCACGGCAGTCAGAGGAAATACCGGATACACCGAGAAATCCCGACTTCTTGTTAAGAACTGCGTTAACCTCTGCGGCGCTCATATTCTCCTTTTCCATAAGGAAGGTAACTATTGCAGGGTCGATAGCTCCGCATCTCGTTCCCATCATAAGTCCGTCAAGGGGAGTAAAGCCCATCGTGGTATCAAGAACCTTTCCGCCCTTTACTGCGGATATGGACGAGCCGTTTCCGAGGTGGCAGGTGATTATTCTGCTCTCCTCTGCGGGAATGTCAAGCAGCTTTATCATCTCACCGCTGACGTATCTGTGTGATGTTCCGTGGAAGCCGTAACGGCGTATGCCGTACTTCTCGTAATACTCGTAAGGAATAGCGTAGAGATACGCCTCCTTCGGCATTGTCTGGTGGAATGCCGTATCGAATACGAGCACCTGAGGAACTCCGGGCATTGCGGCTACACAGCCCTTAATTCCCATAATTGCAGGAGGAGTGTGCAGGGGAGCCAGGTCGATGCACATTTCGAGCTTCTCCATAACATCATCGTTAGCGAGCACAGAGCCAGAGAAGTACGAACCTCCGTGAACAACACGGTGTCCGACAGCCTGAATTTCGCTCATAGAGGAAATACAGCCGATTTTATCATCTGTCAGTGCCTTTATTACGTTTTTGACCGCATCCTCATGGTTTTTCATTTCGGTATCGAGAACGTAATCCTCTTTACCGGGAACCTTATGAGTGAGTCTGCCGTCGATACCTATTCTCTCACAGTTACCCTTCGCCTTCACAACGCCGCTATCAGTGTCAAAAAGCTGATATTTGAGCGAGCTGCTTCCGGCATTTACAACAAGTACATTCATTTTATAACTCCTTTTTGAATTTATTACCCTTATATTATACACCCATCAAAAGAAAAAAACAAGAGAAAAAAGCATCTTTTTGCAAGAAAGGATAAAAATGGCTAACGTAGGAATAATATGCGAATACAATCCCTTTCACAACGGACACAAATACCAGATAGATGAGATAAAAAAACTGTTCGGGGAAGAAACCGTAATTGTCTGTGTCATGAGCGGCAGCTATACTCAGCGAGGCGACGTTTCGGTTCTCAACAAATACGAGCGAGCAAGAATTGCTGTTGAATGCGGTGCATCGCTCGTGCTTGAGCTCCCCTTTCCCTATTCTGCCTCATCTGCCGAATTTTTCGCAGAGGCAGGCGTAGAAATACTCGAAAGGCTCGGCTGCGTTGACTATTTGTGCTTTGGAAGTGAATGCGGAGATGTTGAAATCATAAAGCGCTATGCGCAAATTATGCTCAGCGAGGACTTTAAAAATGCGTTTATCGCCGAAAAGGAGAAAAAAGAGAACAAAAAGCTCGGATATGCGCAGATTTTGGAAAAAACCGCAAAAATTCTGTTTACAAATGAAAAAGATTTTGATATAATAAAAGGAGCGAATAATATTTTAGGCATAGAGTATGTGAAAGCTCTTATCAGACGAAGTTCAAAAATTCAGCCTATCACCGTCAGGCGTGAGGGTGCATCTCACACCGACGCAACTACCCTCTCCGCAATGGCAAGCGCATCTGCGATACGGCAGATGATATACGGAAGCAGGCTTGACTTAATCGAATCCGCCATGCCATCCGAGTCGCTTTCTGCTATTCAAAATGCTGAAAAAATCGGCGAAATCCACGGCATTGACGAGCTATCCGATGTAATTCTCGCTCATTTCAGGCTAAACGCCGACAACTCATTCACACCCGCAGAATGTGCTGACGGAGTTTATGAAAGGCTTTTGAGCGCGGCTGAGGCGAGCCAAAGTCTTGCAGAAATGCTTGATGCTTTAACTACGAAGAAATACACTAATGCAAAGTTCAGACGTGCCATTCTCTTTTCCCTTTTGAAGGTTAGTGACGATGATATGAGGGCTATGCCTGAATACACCGCATTGCTGGCAGCAGATAAGCGTGGCACCGAGCTTTTATCAAAAATACGCAAGAATAAGAGGATAAATATACTCACAAAGCCTGCGGATTATACCGCCTTGCCGGAAAACGCAAGAGCGCAGGCAACCCTCAATAACCGTGCAGATTCGATATATTCTCTCTCATGTAGAAAAAAAGGCACAGGATATGACCTTTTACGCATGAGTCCGTATATAAAAAAATAAAGAAAAAAGGCGACAGTTTAATAATTCGAAGATTGTCGAAGCCCTTGACCTCGGGGATTTGATATGCTATTATTAGATTGCCATACAAGGAAGGAGTCATAAAATGATAACCGCAAACGGAATTAAGGGCAAGTTCGTTACATACAAGGGACTTCCCCTCGTCCGACAGGACAACGAGATTTACTACGGTGATTTATCAGACAAGCACTACCTTTTTATGATGATAATGGGAAGTGTAAAGAGCGAAAAATTCGGAATAGAGATTCCAAACAAGGTGATGATACAGGTTCTCACGCAGGACGGACGCCCTGTTGCAGGAATGCAGAAGGTTGTATCCTCGCTTTCAGAGGCATTCGAGTACGGTTGCCCCTGGCTTGAAAGAGCAAACAGAGAGTAAAAAATAAATTGCAGGGCTTTGCCCGGGAGGTATGCAGTTTTGAAAAGAAGGCTATCAGGCTTATTTGCCATACTTATCTCTACTATTTTGTCACTTTCACTAACAACAGGCTGCGCACGGCAGTCGCTGGCTCAAAATCAAGAGGAGCCGCCGTCAGCCCCAACGGTAAATACACCCGTTGATAATACAATTAAATATTATAATTATCTTACAGGGTTGGAGACGTCAGAGAGTTGCTACGTGCTCCGCCCTGTTTCCTTTTGTGTGGAAAACCAAAGCGGCTCTGTGCGAGGTATATCCTCAGCTCAAATGGTAATAGAAGCGCCCTGCGACAATTTTAAAACGAAATTCTGCATTTTGGGCACTGAATATGATATATTTGATAGTGTTGGCACAATAACTCATATGCCCTCTTATCTTTCGGGCTTTGTCAGTGCATTTAACGCTATACAAATTTACAACGGCACCGACTCGGTAGAGGCATTTAACTCCTTCAATGCTACAAGCGGTGAGGCAAGTGTTTTCTTCCGGGAATCAGAAACAGGACAAAATCTCTTAATGGCGTCTGGCAAGAATGTGTCTGCCGCCGCAAAATCCAGCGGTTATCAAATTATGCAGAGTGCCACCTTTATCCCTCCTTTTTCTTTTTCGGATAGCTCCTCGACGGCAAACGGAGCGGCGGCAAATTACTTAACACTACCCTACTATGACTCTCTCACCGTATCGTTTACCTACAATTCGCAAACGGGAAAATACGTGCGCTCGGAAAATGGCACGGTTTACAAGGATGCAGACGGACAGAATCTGTCTTATTCCAATGTTTTTGTGTTATTTGCCGATACAACCACCACGTCAACCCATCAGGGAACGACGGTAAAGCTTGACACCGCAAGCGGCGGTGACGGATATTTCGCCTCAGGCGGCAGATATACAAGCATATCGTGGTCACGTGACCAAAACGGAAATCTTGTTGTAACGGACAGTAGCGGCAACTCGGCAATCGCCTCAAGGGGCGCTGCCTATATCGGCATTTTACCCGTAGGAAACGCAAGCAAAATGATTATCGGCAATTGACCGAAAACAAAAAACGGCTGAAAATCAGCCGTTTTTTTATTTACTAATATTAATCGTCGCAATCGCAGGAAATTTTCTCGCCGCAAGCGGGGCAAGCAAAATCGTCTACGTCTATCGACTCGTCAAAGCAAACGGTTTCTCCGCAGCTGGGACAAACAACCTCGTATATATCGTCGCAGTCGCAATCGAGATCGCAATCGGTGCAGTTGCCGTCGCACTCGCACTCATCGTCCTCACATTCGCATCCGCATTCCTCGCAGAGATATTCCTCTACGTCGCCGAGGTCCTCGTCAATCTCCTCGATATAATCTCTCAGGGTCTGATTCTCCTCTTCAAGAGCCTTTATAGCATCTGCCATATCGGAAACAATATTGATAAGCTCGCCAATAAGCTTTCCCTCAGGCTTTGCCGTGTCAAGATTGAGCCCCTCGGAAAGTCCCTTCAAGTATGCCGCATTTTCAGTAATCGTCATAGTATTATCCCCCTTAAAATTATTTGAGGTCGGGCGTTATGCACGCTCGAGATATTCACCTGTTCTTGTATCAATTCTTACAACGTCGCCCGTGTTGATGAATACAGGAACTCTGATGGTTGCTCCTGTTTCGAGAGTTGCGAGCTTCGTTACGTTAGTAGCTGTATCTCCTCTTACACCGGGCTCGGTATCGGAAATCTCGAGCTCAACGAACATAGGAGGCTCTACTGCGAAAACGTTACCCTTGTAGGAAACTATCTTACAAAGAGTGTTTTCCTTAACAAACTTAAAGTTATCGCCCAGTTTATCATCATTGAGAGGTATCTGGTCGTATGTTTCCATATCCATGAAGTAGTAGAGGTCGCCGTCGGAATAGAGATACTGCATCTCCTTACGCTCAACGTATGCGTTCTCAAACTTTTCGGTAGGGTTGAAGGTCTTCTCAATAACAGCGCCGGTAATAACGTTCTTGATCTTAGTTCTTACGAAAGCAGCGCCCTTACCGGGTTTTACGTGCTGGAACTCTATGATCTGCATTACCTGACCGTCCATTTCGAAGGTCACTCCGTTTCTGAAATCTCCTGCTGTAACCATTTTACACCTAATATTCGGCGGTTTGTTGATATAGTTGAAAGAGTTTGTCCCATACAGCCGCCACTCCATGGCTCTCTCTGTTTGGCAAAATGCCGTCAATTGTATTTATTTTACTACAAAAAACTTGTTTTTGCAATAGTTATTTTAAAAAAATATTAAAAATAAGCACTTTTAGGTAAATAATTCTATGAGCTCCTTAGTTGAAGAGGCAAAATTGCGGCATCCGTTCTCTTCAACTGCAACCGTATCCTCTATGCGAACTCCCATCTCACCCTGAATGTAAATTCCCGGCTCTACCGTCACAACATTGCCAGGAACAAGCAATTCACCCGCATAGCGCATAGAAAGCGCAGGGCTCTCGTGAATGAACATACCGACACCGTGACCGAGAGAATGACCGAAGCACCCCTCGTAGCCTGCACCGTCAATAATGCTGCGTGCAATCGAATCGAGATAAGCGCAGTCTGCGCCTGCCCGTATAGCATCGAGTGCGGCGAGCTGGGCAGTCAAGGTTGTATAATACATATCCTTCATTTTATCGGTTGCTCTGCCAACCGACAGTGTTCTCGTCATATCCGAGCAGTATCCGTCGTACACAGCTCCGAAATCAAGGGTGAGAAATCCTTTTTTCAGTTTCTCGTTTCTGCATTTTCCGTGCGGAAGGGCGCTTGCATCGCCTGAAACGGCAATGGTTTCAAAGCTGATTCCCTCAGCGCCGTGAGAGCGCATATAAAATTCAAGCTCAAGCGCAACGTCAATTTCCGTCATGTTCGGAGTAATAACGGATAGCAAATGGGCAAAAGAGGCATCGGCTATTCTCTGAGCTGATGCTATTTTTTCGAGCTCATCTGCGCTTTTTACAGAACGGAGCTTTTCAATTTCATCACCGAGAGAAACAAGCGTTACGTCAGGGTAAAGATTCGTGAGTGAAAGATATTCCCCGTATGATATATCCTTTTCAAATCCTACGGTTTTTACACCGTGAGAGGAGAAAATCTCGTTAATGAACATCGAGCGCTTTTGCGGCATCACAACCGAAAAATCCTTGGACGCATTTTTTTCCGCCTCCTCGTAATAGCGGAAATCGGTTACGAGATAGGCGTTTTTCGGAAGAATAACGAGCACTCCGTCGCTGAATTTGAATTTTGCAAAATATCTCTGGTTAATTTCACTGTGAACGAGCACCGCATCAATGCCGGTTTCATTCATATAATTCCTTAACTTTTCGATAGTTTTCATCACTTTTCAAGCCCCAGAAAATATTTCTTCATAGCTAGCGCATCGTCAGCCTGAGTGCCCGCCGATTCGGATATGAGTGTGGGTGTAAGACTGTGCGTATAAAGGGCTTCCATCAACGGCTCAAACTGTGGACCGTAGGTCTGGTCCTCAAAGGTAAGATGACGCTTCTCACCCGAGCCCGTCCACTCGATTTTTGAGAAATGGCAATGAAGATTTTTTGCCTTTTCCTCATCGAGTTCACACGCAATTTTATCAAAAACACGCACATAATCATCGGCAGAACAAAAAACACCGCCCAGATCTCTTGCATTAAGATGACCGAAGTCAACAACGGGCACAAGACGGGTTTTATCAATTTTGCAGAGCTCAATAACCTCGTCAAGAGTTCCGAGCTGATTGATTTTACCCATAGTTTCGAGTCCGATTTTTACCCCGTTATCAGGTATAGCCTCGAGCGTTCTCGCTATCGTATCAGATGCAAGATACATTGCTTCCTCTCGGGATATTTTTGCCGCACTGCCGCTGTGAACAACAATAGTTTTCGCACCCATGAGAGCGGCGGCGTTTAGGCTGTCACGAATGTAATCAATGCTTTTAAGACGCTTCTCTGCCTCAACGCCCGAAAGCGATATAAAATAGGGGGTATGGAAGCTCATACTGATGCCTGCATCAGCGGCGGCTCGTCCGATTGCGGAAAACAGCTCGGCTGAGCCTCTTATTCCGTTGCCTGCCTCAAATTCATACGCATCGAGTCCGAAATTTTTAACCCACAGGGGCGCATCCTTCGTGGATTTTCCGCCCTCTGCATAAAAACGTTCACTGTTTCCACCAGGTCCGAACAATGGCCTCATCCGCATTTCTTATATCCTCCCCTCTATCCTTGTAATATTTCCTGATTATAGGCTTTTCAAGCATACGCTTGCATTTGAAAAACAAATTTTTCTTATCGTTAATAGGCGGTACGAGATAGGTACGTATTTTCTGTCTTTTACCCGCCCATACATCTGTAAATACCTGGTCGCCGATTATCGCAGTATTGGTGCTATCGGACTCCATAAGCTTCATTGCGGCACGCATATTCTTTCCAAGAGGCTTTTTGCTGTCGGCAAAGAAGGGGGTATCCAAGGTTTTACTGAAAAGTTCAACCCTTGGTCCGTGATTATTTGACACAAATACGGTTTTTATTCCTCTTTCGTGCAATGCTGAAAAGTATTCTCTGACTTTATCCGATGGCTCTGCCTCCTCGTATGGGGCAAGCGTATTGTCTATGTCAAAAATAACGGCGCAAATTCCGTCGTTTTCCAGAACCTCGGGACTTATTTGGTCAAAGGTTGTATATATTCTGTCAGGCGCAAAATATTTTCTCATTTTAACTCCAATGTGGCTTTTTCTTAATTTTACCACAAATTTAGTTTTTTTTCAATAGATACAGTGAAAAAAGGGGCGCTTGCCCCTTTATGATTTCAGTTTTTATTCATTTGGTCTAAATTTTTCTCATGATGCGGCGGTGCATAGACGGAATATAGCTTCAACGGGCGGCGCCCGATATTGATAACGTTATGCCAGGTTTTTGCGGGTATGATTATTATTCCTCTGTTGTCTGCTCTGCCGATAGGCTGCATATTCCTGTCGCTCTCACCCGCTAAAACCGTTGCAAAGCCGTCTACAATCTGCAATATCTGGTCAATATCTCCGTGCATCTCAGCTCCGATATCACCGCCCACGGGAATACTCATAACGGTTACCTGCAAATTCTCTCCCGTCCAATAGGTTTTGCGAAAGCTCTCGTTATTCATAGCCACCCGTTCAATGTTTTCTACAACGGGCTCTGCGCCCTCATCTCTCCAATGAGTGTTTTTGCTGTTGAACATTTGCATTTATGTAGCCCCTTTCGTTTCTGCTGTCAAAATCATTATATGTTCTAAGCAAAAAAGCCGTTACTTATTGACTTTATAGCAAAAAGGTGATAAAATCATTTAAAAATAACCTCGAGGTGTGTTTTATGATATTTAACAATATGGACAGAATAGTTTTTGCAGGAGATTCCGTAACCGATATGGGCCGTTCAAGACCTGTTGGCGAAGGACTTGGTGATAGCGTTGGACACGGATACGTGCGTATGGTTGAAAATTTGCTCTCTGCGTGCTATCCCGAGGTAAAGCTGCGTATCAGCAACGTTGGATGCAGCGGTGACCGTTCAAGCCATCTTCTTGCCCGTTGGGAGCAGGACGTTGTTGCTTTAAAGCCCGACTGGGTGAGCATCTGCATAGGAATTAACGACGTTTGGCGTCAGTTTGATATGCCCGCAACTCCCGAGCAATGGTGCTTACCTTCGGAATACGAGGCAAACCTTGAAAAAATGCTGATTTCCGCAAAGAGTATAAGCAAGGGCGTATTCCTGATGACTCCCTACTATATGGAGCCAAACGCAGATGACTGGATGCGTGCGAGGATGGACGAATACGGAGCTATATGCAAAAAGCTCGCTGAAAAGCACGGCGTAGAGTTTATCGACCTGCAAGCAATGTTCAACGAATATTTTAAGCACCGTCATTCCTCATATATCGCCTGGGACAGAGTTCACCCCAACCAGGTCGGCGCAACACTTATAGCAAGAGAGTTCCTCTCTCACTGTGACTTTGATTACAACCACACCGCAAAATAAAACAAAAAGCCCTGCTCCCGCAGGGCTTTTTATTATCAAAACTATCACCGCAATTTTAATCCAACCGTTAAATTGGGATTTGACATTATTTATTCGAATTTAATGCTTCCCGTGTTTGTTTTTATTTCACATCTTCCACCGATTGCTTCTCCAATAGGGGTTTTTGGTATTTCTATTTTGCCAGTGTTAGTGCGGACTATAAACACCATGTTAGACGGCAGTCTGCCACAAACCCTTCCTGTGTTGGTTTTTACAAAAATCTCACGGGAAGAGCAATTGTTTAATAAAACCTTTCCAGTGTCTCGTTTGATTGAAATGCTTTCTTCCGCAGTAAATTTGTTCAACGAAATAGATCCGGTATTTCCTTTTGAATTAAAAGCTTGGCAGAAGACATTTTCTAAATTAATTTTTCCAGTGTTTATCTGGATATCTAAAGTTCCTTTACAATTTATTGAAAAGATATCGACGTGTCCTGTATTGGACTTTGTCGAGATCGTTTCGAGCATTGATTTAGGGATACATAGTCTAATTTCCGAACGGTCTAGACCAATTCTTAAAAAATTGTACCATCTTGTTTTTGCCAATTTAATTGTAAGCGTATCATCTTCAATGAAAAATTCGTATGGATGTTTTTTATTTTCGAAAAAAAATAATTTTGTGCCACCGTCGCTTGACGGTTCTATCTTTACGTTCGCATCTTTCGCATTAAGAAATATTTTTTTATACGTATCTGTTATTTCATATGTGTTTGTAACGTATTTTGCAATCATTTTACGCCTCCATATAAACTCAAGTTTATCTATCAGTTGTATTGTACCATAATTTTTACCAAAAGTAAATAGGACGGCGAAAAGAGTTTACAGTTATGAGCTTGCTTCGCAATTGTTATGATTTTGCCTTCGGCAAAAGTTATGATATGATTGCCCGCATCTCCTCAACGCGACGTAGTCGCTCATAGCTTGGCGTAGCCAATCATAACTCTAAACTTGCCCGAAGGGCAATCATAGTTGCACCTCAGTTCATCCAAGAGATAACAAAAAGCACTCCGCATGTGCGAAGTGCTTTTTGAAATTCGACCAAAGGTCGAAATTATCTCTTGGAGAAATAAGAACGCTGTTTTGTAGTGTTTTATAGCGTTTTGAAAAGTCCGATAAAATAAGGATTTACCTTGATTATTGTATCATAACTTTTTGTAAATTGCAATAGCCTTTTGTATTTTCGGACATCAAAAGGACATCACGGACATCAATTTCCATTCAGTTTTAAGGAAATCAAATCAGCAACTTTTGCCTTTGAGCTTTTCAAAACATCTGCATATACATTCGCTGTTGTTGATACATCTGAATGACCGAGCAACTCACTTACAATTTTTAAGTCAATACCGCTGTTTATCAAAAGCGTTGCATTGCAATGGCGTAAACTATGCAAAGTGATAAAGTCAAAGTCTGTACCTTTTACAAATCGTCTGAATTGTGTGTTGAGTCCTGACCTATCAACAAAATTTCCGCTCTCTGTTGTAAATACCATTTCAGGATAAGTATATAATTTTCCGAGTTTGCTCAACTTTTCCTCATTATACTTTTTCTGTTCTCTGAATATATCAGCCAAAATATCAGATAAAGCAATATATCTGTTACTTGTTGCTGTTTTAGGCGGTTGAAGCCAATGTTTACCGCCCACATCTGTTAAAGTGTTTTCAATGTGTATTGTCTTATTTTCAAAGTCTATATCTTGCCAACGGAGAGCCAAGCACTCACCTGAACGCATACCCGTAAATAACAATACTTTTATAATGCGGTTGAATTGTGTGTTATCCTCAACCATTTTTAACAAGTCCTTTGCTTGATTTTCGTCAAGAAAAGGCTTTTTTTCTTTTGCTGTTTCCGCTTTTGGCAATATAACCGCCTTTGTGCAGGGCGTTTCTTTGATGAAACCTTGCTCCACAGCACGAGCAAAAACACTTTGCAAAATGACATATACTTTGCGACAAGTCGCAGGCTGATAAGTACGAGTCTTGAAAAACGCTGTAATCTTTGCAGGGGTAAAATCTTTGAGTTTGATGTTTCCTAATTCAGGGAGCAAATTGTTTTTTATTTGCTTTTCGTAGTTGTAGGCGGTTATCGGCTTTAACTTGTTTTTTGCGTAGTTATCAATAAACCATTCAGCCATTTCAGAAAACCGCATATTTTCATTTAACGAGGACAGCCCTCTACATTTACGCTCAAATTCAACTGCAAATTCTTGAGCGAGTTTTTCAGCCTTTTTCGGTGTAGTATTTTCAGGCGGTTTATATGTAGTTGTTTTTCTGATTTTCTTTCCGTTCACATCAAGACCGAGAGAAACCACAATTTGAAATGTGTTGCCACGCTTATTTATTGTTGCCATTTTTTACACCGTCCTTATACTTTTTTAAGAAAATCCAATAATCAGATAAGTTTTGCACCGAAGCACATTTTTTGATTTTTGTCATATACTCTGTACATTCGTCTAAAAAGTCATAAACAAATTGCTCTGTACTTAAATGCTCCCTTACCATTGAGTTATATATTCTTTTCTTTTCTCTTTGTAATTCTTGATTGATATTCCTAACGGCTTGCTCACAAGGTAAATGCTCATAGCCATTAAATGTGCTTTTTCTGTTACAGTATTTTTTTCTGCTTCCTGCTCTGCTTCCGTCCTTGAAAAACCAACGCCCACAATGTGAACATTGAGAAAATTTATATCCGTTTTCTAATGCAAAGTGAATTGATGAAAAAATAATATCTTTTATATCCGTACTTTCATAACTGTAAAAAATATCGTCTGTTTTACTGTCAATACGCAGTGGTATATAATGCTGATTTTCAACTTCAAACAGTTTGCGGTTGAGAGTTATTCGTTTACTGTTTGCGTAAATATCAAAAAATTCTTTTGTAAAATTATTGTGTTGGAAATATTCCCTGTAGTCTTTTTCAGCATTATAAAGTTGATATTCAAAAAATTTATTATTTGTTTCGCTTGTAGCAACAAACAATTTTTTGAAGTAATCAAAGGTATTTTCACAAGCGAGCAAATCACCGTATAAATGCAAATAATCAAAATAACAATGTTTAAGGTGAAATAGTGTGATTTTCTCTATTTCATTTTCGGCTTCACCGTCTGCAAAATCCGCTCTCACGCTGTCGCTCATTTCATCATAATTATCAAAAGTTACTCTCAAATCTAATTGAGCGGACGAGCTTTTTTTAGAATAATATACTGTAAATTTCTGTTTCAATACATTCACCTCTCAAAATGTTTCCTTTCATCATATATTGTATCACAACATTTTGACAATGTCAATAGTTATCATCATCATTTATAATAAAGTTACAAAGGAAGTGCACAACCTTTAATTCTACGAAAGGAATAAAAAGAATGTATAATTTAGAAATCAGAATGAAGATAAAACAAAATCGTCTTTGCCATTATGAAGTTGCACGAGAAATCGGCATATCTGAAGCCACTCTTTGTAGGTGGTTAAGGGAAGAAATGAACAAGGACAGAAAAGAGCTTGTTTCATCTGCTATTGATAAACTTTTGCGAGGTGAACGCAATGTGTGAAATGCCTCAATTTTTAACAATCCGAGAAACAGCAAAGACAGGAATACTGTCGGAGCATAGTTTAAGACTAATGCAGAAACAGGGCAAAATTCCGCATATTATGTGCGGTACAAAATGCCTGATAAACTACCCTCTTTTAGTTGAAATGCTCACAGAGGAAAGCAAAAAGGCGGTGAAAGAATGAAAAGAAATAAACCGCTAAAACTCACAGATTATTTATCTGTCGGAGAGGAAAACGCAATCACGGCAAAACAACTTGCTAAATATTTAGGTTGGAATGAGCGAGATGTAACAATCACAGTAAATGCACTACGCAAACAAGGAACTCTTATTTGTAGTAATACTCAAAGCGGTTTTTGGTTGCCTGCTGATGACCGAGATGTTGAGCAATTTGTGCGAGGTATGCAGGGGCGTATCAAAGATATGCAAAGAGCAATGAAGCCTGCTATTGAACATCTAAAAAATGGTGGTGGTGATAATTGCTAAAAATACACATTGACACAAAGGGCTACACGGAAAAGCCAAAAGAACATATTTCAATTATAAAGCCACGCTTACAGGGTGCAAATACAATCAAAAACATAGACCTTGAAACGCTTATAAAATACATTCAGAGAGGGTACAGTATTAGCCCTGCAGTAATGGACGGTAAAGGGTGCAAGGCTGAAAATTGGAAAGAACAACGGCTTTTTATGGTTGATATTGATAATGACAAATCGGACAAGCCTGTTTTATCCGTTAGCAATGCACTTGAAATCTGCAACAGATACAATTTACCGCCTGCATTTTATTATTATAGTTTTTCACATTCGGAGCAAAAGGAAAAATACAGACTTTGTTTTGCAATGAATGAAACTGTAACAAATCAAGCGTTGAGGGCAGTAATTGCACAAACACTTGTAAAACTCTTTCCGCAGAGTGATACTTCCTGTACTAACGCAGACCGCATATTTTACGGCACAAATAAAGATGTAGTTATATGCGATTTATCCGCTACAATCGACATTGAAAATGTTTTGAAACTGCAAGAGCCACAGCAACAGAAACAAGTCAAAACAGGCAATGAAGAACTTGACCGATTAAAAGAAGATTTTGACTTTTTCAGATACTTACAGGAGCGGAACGGCAAAACGGTTTTTAATAACTCAAAATGTGCAATGTTTGAGCGGTGCGAAATATGCGGACACAAAAAAGACCTTGTTTATTATCACGAAACAAAGACTTTTAACTGTTTCGGTGCGAGTGGTAATGTTGGCGGTAGTGTTATTGACTACATAATAGCAGTTGAAAAGACGGACTTAAAAGGGGCAATAGACCGCCTTTATGAGTTGTCAGGCATAACAAGACCAAGCAAGAGAGAATACGCCATAAAAGCCAAAATAAAGGCTAATGAGGGCATAGTATCAAAACTCATAGAGTTAGACGCTTACCGCAAATATTCCCTTGATGATAAAGGTTTTGGAGCATTATTTGCAGAGGTATTCAAAGACACTTGCAGATACAACGCCACCGCTAAAGAATGGTATTTTTATAACGGCAAAGTATGGACGAGGGACGAGGGCAGTATGCGGACTCTGAACAAGGCAAAGGAACTTGCTGACGGTTTGCTTATTTATGCTACTACCATTGAAGATGAAAAGCAGAAACAAAACTACATTGATTATGTTTCAAAGTTGGGACAACTCCGCTTCCGTGAAACAATGGTAAAAGACAGCAGGGATATTCACTTTGTAACGCAATCAGACTTTGACAAAAACCTTGATTTATTTAACTGTCAAAATGGCACTCTTAATCTGAAAACTTTTGATTTTACGCCTCATAATTCAGATGATTTACTTTCAAAAATCAGCAATGTTATATATGAGCCGTTCGCAAAGTCGGAAGAATGGGAAAAGTTTATAAATGAGGTTATGCAGGGCGATACCGATAAAACAGAATATCTGCAAAAGATTTTAGGGTATTCGCTGACCGCTGACACTAATCTTGAAACTTGCTTTATTTTGTACGGTGCAACTACGAGAAACGGCAAATCTACACTCATTGAAACAATGCTTTATATGTTAGGCAATACGGCAGGCTACGGAATGAGTATGCAACCTCAAACACTTGCACAAAAGCAAAACAAGGACAGCAGACAAGCGAGCGGAGATATTGCACGCCTTGACGGTTGCCGTTTTCTGAACGCTTCCGAGCCACCTAAAAGAATGATATTTGATGTAGGCTTACTAAAAAACCTTTTGGGGCGTGATAGTATCACAGCAAGGCACTTGCACGAGCGAGAATTTGAGTTTATACCACGCTTTAAGTTATTTATAAACACTAACTTTTTACCGCTTATTACAGACGATACCCTGTTTACAAGTGGGCGTATCAATGTAATTACATTCGACCGACATTTTGAGCCTCACGAACAGGATAAAAACCTTAAAAACAAGTTGATAAAAGCGGAAAATTTGAGCGGTATTCTTAATTGGTGTATTGAGGGCTTGAAACTCTACTACAAAGACGGAGCAAAGCCACCGCAGGCAGTTACCACCGCCACCGATGAATACAGGACGAACAGCGACAAAATCGGTAATTTTATAGCGGAATGTTTGGAACAGCAGGCAAACACTAACACAAAAGCCCTTGATGTTTATATCAAATATAAAGAATGGTGTTCAAATAATGGTTTTGGTGTAGAAAATAAAGGCAATTTCTTTGATGAATTAAGGGGAAAGAACATCTTTGCACCGAGCGGAACAATCAACGGTGTTACCGTCCGCAATGTTATAAAAGATTATGTTCTTATTCGGGACGAAATCGAGGAAAGACCGCCTTATTATTCATATTCAAGCCGTAAATCTGACCGAAATTATTATGATTAACTGTAAATGTGCAATTTGTGCAAAAAATATGTGAACTACTCTATTATATCAAATAGAGATACTTTACATAAAAAAAGCACATTTTGCACAGATACAAAAACAGGAGTGATTTTTTGACAAAATACATTGATGAAATGTTAGAAAAGTTATATGCAAAACTGCACAATTTAGAAAAGGACTGCAGGCGTATAAAGAAACTTATAAAAGAACTTGAAAAAATAAAAGGGGGTGAATATTTTGACGGACTATAACGCTATGCTTATTGACTTACTCAATGAGAAAATAAAAGACTTAATCAATGATAAAGTCGCAATGCGTAAAGAGATTAAAAAGTTAAAGGCTGAAATCCGAGAACTTAAAAAGGGAGTGAACGCAGTTGAAGAATAAAGTTGCTTTTGTGTTGCTTTTGTCTATGTGTTTGATGTTATTTGCAGGGTGCAACAATGAGCCCAAAATGCTATATCAGAGCAATAGCGTTGAAATCGTCCGAGAGGGCAACAAAACGGCTGTATATGACCTTTTGGCAGATAAGGAATACAACTACATAACAAAGCGTGTAAAGCGTTCAGAGGGCGTTTCAGAGCCTTATACAACGGTTGACACGGACACAATAAAAATAGAGATTATTCCGTCAGGTTTGCGAGTATATGACAAAGCGGAAAACAAAATTTTTACTATCGAAAGGAAGATAAAATAATTATGGCACAGTATAGAAATGTAAAGGAATTTTTGGACAAAATCAATGATAAATACAAGGCACATAGAGCCGAGTATGAAAGACTAACCGAACAATACACCCGAAACGCTGAACAATGGCAAAAGGAAATTGCAAGAGGTTGGAGCAATTACAATCTACAACAGGAAGCAAAGGCAAAACACACAGCAGAACAAGCCGAAATCAGAAAAGCCCTTGATGATTTAAGAACTACCGCAAACACAGACTTTGAAAATATCCTTGCTGAAGCAGATGATGTATTAGGAAGATACAACAGAGCCACAGGGGACAAATTAGACCTTGCAACAGTTGAACTGTTAAAGAGCGGTATTCTCTCTGATAACGAAATAAAGGCACTTGCAAAGGACTTTGAGGGTAATGTTGCAATGCTCCGTATTATCGGTAAATATGCAGAGGAAAGAGGCGGTAAAGATAATATGGAAATGGCGATACTTGCACGAAATTTGAAAACTGCTGAATTTCCATACCGTGAGCCGTTAGAAAGACTTGTATTTTGGGGTAATAGCGGAATAGCGGAAAGGGACTCACGAGCAACGGCAGGCAATAGTCAATTTGATACTATGTATAATGAGTTGGTAGAACAGAGCGAGGGGCTTTATATCACGGTGAGTGAGTAATGAAACGAACAGGTGATGAACAGGCGAAAAATGACAATTTAACTGTCGAGGAACTGTCGATAAATTTCAATTTTGATGACCTTGATTTTTCTTTTGATGACTTTGAAATTGACCTTGATATTGACCTCTCTTTTGACTTTGATTTTCTCAACGAACAGAAGCCGAACAGAAGAACGAACAGAGAGCGAACAAAGAGAAAATGCAAAAATTAACTGTGAGCGAACTGTGAGAACGAAGCACGAGCGAAGCCCGAGAAAAACAAAATTTACCCAAGACGAAGCCAAGAGGAAGCCGTGAAAAATCCGCTTGAAGCGGTGCGGAAGCGGTGAGTATTTGGAGTTTTTGGAGTCCATAAAAAAGGAAACGAAGCGAGAACGAAGCAAGAGAAATTTTGAATACTTCCCCACTATAAAAAAGAGATTTTCCCCACTATAAAAAAGAATACTGGGCAGATATAAAAAAGGGATAACAACCTTACAAAACCTAACATTTTCATATATAGTGGGGAAACAACCTGAAAAAACCTGAAATTCAAAAATATATAGATGTTGAAAAATGTTGAAATTCAAAAATATATATGTTGACAGATGTTGACATTTTCAATGTATAAGCAACAAAAAAGCGGTTGAGGATTTTTACACCTTAACCGCTGATTTTTTATGTTTTTTTGACCGTTCGGACATCAAACGGACATCAAAAAAGGCTTGCAACAAGGTGAAAACCCTGTAAACAAGCCATTTTTTCGATAAAATAATTATCTCTTGGAGAACTGAGGTGCACGACGTGCAGCCTTGAGTCCGTACTTCTTTCTCTCCTTCATACGAGGGTCACGAGTGAGGAAGCCTGCCTTCTTCAGTGCGGGCTTATACTCCTCGTCAGCCTTAACGAGGGCACGGGAAAGTCCGTGACGGATAGCGCCTGCCTGACCGGAAAGACCGCCACCGTTAACGTTTGCTACAATATCAAATTTGCCAGCAGTTTCAGTAACTCCGAAAGGCTGATTGATAATGAGCTTGAGAGTTTCAAGACCGAAATATTCATCAACAGTCTTGCCATTTACAGTGATATTACCTGTGCCGGGATAAAGACGAACACGGGCAACAGACTTTTTTCTTCTACCTGTTCCGTAAAAATACGGCTTTGCACTTGTATACATTATCTATTCTTCCTTTCTATTAGTCTATTGCAATGGGCTGCTGTGCTGCCTGAGCGTGCTCTGCTCCGGCATATACCTTAAGGCGAGTGATTGCCTTTGCTCCGATAGAGTTGTGGGGGAGCATTCCCTTAACTGCGTGCTGCATAGCGAGCTCGGGGCGGGTAGCCATAAGCTTTCTATACTGTACTTCCTTCAAGCCGCCGATGTAGCCGGAATGATGACGGTAGTACTTATTCTGCAGCTTGTTACCCGTAAGAACTGCCTTAGCTGCGTTGATGATGATTACGAACTCGCCGCAGTCAACGTGAGGTGTGAACTCAGGTCTGTGCTTGCCACGGAGAATGTCAGCAGCCTTAACTGCCGTTCTACCAAGGGGCTTGTCAGCGGCGTCGATTACATACCATTTACGGGAAATGGTTTCTTTCTTTGCCATGAAAGTAGACATTTTGATTTCCTCCAAAATTATGTTTGGCTGTTAGCCTGTTTTTTTCGAACGTTGATATTATAACACACGGTTTATAGGTTGTCAAGCGATTTTTGAAACTTTTTTTGAAAAAATCAAGTTAGATATTTCATACCTCTCGTTTTCTCCGCTTTTCTCGTTTTTCCTCGCTTTTTCTAATTTTCGATTTCAAAATTTTTTTATAAAAAATAACCCGTTTTTCTGAAAAAAGCAGAAATTCGGGTTAATTTATTAACTATTAGTCGATATCCTCTACAATTTCCTTGGGCGGAACGTCCAGCTGCTCGGGGTGCTGCAGATACCTGCTAATCATCTTGAATGCAGAAGCGTAGTAATATCCGTCGCAGATACGCTCATCGGTAACGACACGGAAGCTTATGAAGTTTCTCTTCTCTACCGTTCCGTCCGCTTTAAGTACGTTTTTAGAATATTTTTTACCGTAGCTCATAAACACAGGCAGGTTTCCGAAATCGTACAGGTGATGGTAAATTGCATTTATACCCAACGAGCCCATGCTCGTTATGATAAACGAGCCGTGAAAGGGGCTGACGTCCAAAAGCTTTTTGGGCAACCAACCGAAATAATCAAGAAATCTCAAAAAAGCAACTGTGCCTCTTAAAAAGAGACCGGGTATAAAGGACAAAATTTTTGCTGTGTTATCAAAGCTCGAATCCGCCGAAAGTGCCTTTTCTACCGTGGCATTAAACTTGTTACATACGTCAAGGACGGTGTCTGCCTTATCAAACTCAACCTTTATCGTCGTGTCGGGCGAGGATACGGACATTTCCTTCTTAATCGTCATAACGCCGATAACGTTATTTCTCGCATACACCTTCTGCCCGGAGCAGAATCTGTTAATACCCGGACGCTGCGACATAGCACGTATGTAGCTCGTTATAATTATGTGCAAAAGTCCTACGCTCTTGTGTCCCTCTGCGTGCTTTTCGTCAAGATACTTTTCAATATTTGTAATATCGATTTCGTCCTCAAAGTGGTTTTGAGCATCTGCTCGCACCTTCATAATATAAGGCACCATTTTCTGCATTGGGGGTAGCGAGCGCACTCTGCGTCCGTCCTTGCGGTCGCCCCATCTGCGACGGTATTTCTTATTCTTTTTCTTTTCGAGCTTAGCCGCCGCCTTTAGAGCCCTTTTTGCCGCCCTTTTTTCTTTTTTTGTCAGTGTTTTATCAGCCGCTTTTTCCTCACAATTATCAATGTCCTCTATCGGCTCGGCTGTCAAAATTTTTTCTTCCATCGGGTCGATCCTTTCACTTATTTCAAGACAAAACCAAACAGTATTTTAACATTTTCGACGAAAAATGTCAAGGGCTATATTTTCCCTGCCAGCTATTTCTCTCATAGAGCAGCTTGTCTATTTCATTCATAACAGTGAATTTTTTAAGGCTCCACAGTGGCGCAAGAAGGCTTTCCTTATCTCCGTCACCCGTCACCCTGCCTATGACGATGCTATCATCAATTATCTCTATTTGCGAAGCTACAATATCGGCATATTCTTCAAGAGTCAGCGGAGTATACAAGCCCTTTTCGTACATGTTCGCCAGCGCTGTTCCCGATATAACGTGCAGCAAATGAAGCTTTATCTGGTCGGGCTTCATAGCCGACACAGTGCGTGCGCTATCGAGCATCATTTGCTTGTCCTCGCCCGGCAAACCGTTAATCAGGTGGACGCATATTTTAATTTTCGAGCTTGCCTCACGCAAGCGTCGGTAGCCGTCGCGAAATTCAGAAAAGCTATGTGCTCTGTTTATCAGCCTCGCCGTTTCGTCGCAGACGCTCTGTAGTCCCAGCTCGACGGTGAGCTCGGTTTTTTCCGACATTTCCGCCAAAAGTGCAAGGCACTCATCATTAATGCAATCGGCACGTGTAGCGATATTAACGCCTACTACATCGGGCAGGGCGAGCACCTCGCCATACACCTGTCTCAGACGCTCTATTGGCGCATACGTATTGGTATGCGCTTGAAGATACGGAATGAATTTATTTGTTTGCCATTTCTCTGTAATTTTTGCTCTCTGTATATCGTATTGCTCACGCAAGGAAAGGTCGGCGCTCTGTGAAAAATCGCCGCTACCCCGTGAGGAGCAATAGATACACCCGCCGTACGCCCTTGTACCGTCAATATTCGGGCAGGTGAAGCCTGCATCGAGCGTTATTTTCGCCACCTTGCAGCCAAAGCGCTGACGAAGATAGTAGTCATACGTATAGTAGCGTTTATTTGAATCTGTTTTTTTAAAGGGATTTGTTTGGCTCTGAGTGAGAGGCTTCATTTGTCGTCATCCTCATCCTTTTTCAGCATATGAGGAAGAACGTCCCAGATACCGTCTACACCTACAAGCTCAACGCCCTTTGGAGCTTTGAGAGCCGAGGTAATATTGCGTTTTGGCAATAAAATCTTTGTAAATCCGAGGCGTGATGCCTCTTTTACCCTGTAATCAATATGAGATACCGAGCGCACCTCGCCTGCAAGTCCCACCTCACCGAAGGCTATCATTCGCTCAGGCACTATTCTGTCGGTTATTCCCGATATGAGAGCAATAGCAACCGCAAGGTCGCCCGCAGGCTCGTCAAGGCGCATTCCGCCCGCTATATTCAAATACACGTCATTTAGTGAAAATCTGAGCCCAAGACGCTTTTCAAGCACTGCTATAAGCAGGCACATTCTGTTATAATCGAAGCCGTCGCTCGTCCTCTTCGGCGAGGGGAACGAGGTAAGCCCGACGAGCGTTTGAATCTCGCATATTATCGGGCGTGAGCCCTCTATAACACAACCCGCACAGCTTCCGCTGGTGTTCTTCGGTCTTCCGTCCATTATCATCTGCGAGGGGTTGGGCACTTCGATAAGTCCTGCATCCCCCATCTCAAACACGCCGATTTCATTAGTAGAGCCATACCTATTTTTAATAGCTCTTATTATCCTGTACGACTGGCGGCGCTCACCCTCAAAATACAAAACGGCGTCAACCATATGTTCAAGTATCTTAGGACCCGAAATTCCACCCTCTTTATTAACGTGTCCGACAAGAAATACTGCTGCGCCCGTAGATTTCGCAAAGCTGATAAACGCCATTGCGCTGTCACGCACCTGTGATATAGTACCCGGCGCTGAATTCAACCTGTCCGCATACATTGTCTGAATAGAGTCAACGATTATAACGTCCGGTGCAAGTCTTTTACACTCATTTAAGAGCGCATCAAGATTCGTATCACATACGAGATAGACGCCCTCGTTCTCTGCGCCGAGCCTTTTCGCTCTCAGCTTTATCTGCCCCTTCGACTCCTCGCCCGATATGTACAGAACCTTTTGCTCCTCGCCGAGGTGATGGCATATCTGAAGCAAAAGGGTTGATTTTCCTATTCCCGGCTCACCACTCAAAAGCACGACAGAGCCACGGACAAGCCCTCCTCCGAGAACACGGTCAAGCTCGCCCATTCCCGTGTCAGAGCGCATATAATCGGGAACGTCTATATCCTTTATCTGCTCTGCCAAAACCGTTGCTGCCGTTGTTCTTTCGGCAGCAGGAGTTGACGGAGCCTGCTCCTCCATTGTATTCCAGGATTCACACTCGGGACACTTTCCAAGCCAGCGTGCGCTGACATATCCGCATTCCGAGCATACAAAAACATTTTTTTGTGCCTTCACTGTCCGAATCTTCCTTTCAGAAAGAATTTTTATTCTCTACAAATTCTATAATACCACAAAAAATGCAAAAAGACAATGTTCTTTGATAATCTTTATCAGAAAGTCTTTCACATTCCGCCCCATTTGACATAAATCCGCACTCTATAAGAATTGCCGTGTTCACCGCTTTGTCGAGCAAATATATCCCTGAGCCTGCCTTTTTTATTTTCCTGTTATTATCGGGCTGAAGTCGCTTTGACACCGAACGTTGGACAGCGTCAGCCAGCGCCTTGCCGTCATCGGTATTCTCGGAATAATAAACCTGCAAGCCGCTGTACTTCTCTATCGGAAATTTATTCATATGAATACTTATGAAAATTGCATCGGGATTCTCTTCTGCTATTGCCAGGCGGTTTTTTAAATCGTATATCTTTCTTTTGCCCTTTATATTCTGCTCCTCGGTGTAAAGGAGCTTATCCTCTGTCCTTGTGAGTATCACGTCAAAGCCTGCCATTTTCAGCATATCGGACAGCATATTGGAGACTGCAAAATTTATATCCTTCTCAAAGCTTCCGTTTACGCCGACAGCGCCGCAGTCCTCTCCGCCGTGTCCTGCATCAATGATTACCGTTCTTTTTTCCTCGCCATCAGGCAAAACGGATACAGAGGAAGCCCTCAGAGCGTGCAAAAGCGCTCCCAAAACGATAAGGAGCATAATCAAAAGGGTAAATCCGACAAAAAGATAACGTTTCACAAACAAAAACCTCCCACATATTCCTTAAAATATATGGGAGATTAGTTGTATTTAGAATTATTGCCTCGGGGTGGACTGAAAACGGGAGAAAATTCTCTTATCAAGATAACCCATTATATAACCGAGCGTTGCGGCGGCGGTGGTAGGGATAATTGCAAGGAAATAGAGAACCGTTTCAGTAATGTAGGTGCGACCGCCTATCCCTGTGCTGACTGCCTTCACAATTCCAAGGAAGGTAGCCTCCAAAAGAGATGCCGTGGTGTGCGCTATGTTATAGAGTGCGCCCGGCTGCCCGCTTGACAGTGCGATAATCGTTCCTATGAGCATTAAAACAGCTAAAAGCGCATTAATTGCGTTCGCAAGAAGCCCTATTTTAAGTCCGCAAAGATAGTCGGGAACCAGGCCTCGAGCCCTGCCCTTCACTCCGTCCTTCGATCCGAGGTCCCACAAAACAGTGTAGACAATAACGGCGTGAAAGCATACCGAGAATATGCTGACGAGGAGCAAGAGCGTGTCGTTAGCATTAAAGGCTAAGGATAGAACAAGCCCGAACACTGTCATCGCAAGCTGATTTATCAAAAGTTTAGTTATGTCGTATGAATGTTCCTTTATGAATTTCATAGGTATACCCTTTCCTGTTCTTCTAATATTCTATAAAAAAAGCACGTTTTTTTCAATAGAAAATAAAAAAGTTTACACTTTATCCACTAATTGTTCTTTAGATTTTGTATAATAGAGTTAAGGAATGGGGGGATTTTAGTGTCTGCAAATATGCTTTTGCCGAGGAAATGGAAAAGCTGCCCGAAATTTTGCGTGAGTATGCCGCAACAAAAATTGCGATTGACGGTCTTTCCGAGCGCACCGTTTCGGAATATCTCATTGATTTGCGCACCTTTTTCCGTTTTACCGAGGCAAAGAGGTTAAACATTCAATATAACAGCCCCGAATTTAAAGATATAGACATTACTGGGGTAGATGACGCCTATCTGAGCAAAATAACCCCCTTGACAATCAATGAATTTCTGCTCTATACGAAGCAGGGGCGGGAAAATGAGTGGGCGGCTCGCTCACGAAAGCTTTCGAGCCTGAAAACCTTTTTCAAATACTTAAAGCTCCAGCGGCGGTCTATACAGGTAAATCCCACCGAGGACCTCGTCTCGACCAAAAAGCACTCCTCTCTGCCAAAGCATCTGACACTCGACGAGAGTGTTGCATTGCTCGAAGCAATAAAGAGCGATACCGAATCGAAAACGGTGGCACGTGACTACTGCATCGTTACCCTGTTTCTTAATTGCGGAATGCGACTGTCAGAGCTCGTCGGCATTGACCTCTCCAGCATTGACCCCGATTTCACCAGCCTCGTTGTAAAGGGAAAGGGAAATAAAGAAAGGCTCATATACCTTAACAACGCCTGCCGCCGTGCTATGTACGATTATTTGGTGCAAAGGCAGGATAAAAAGCCCGAGCAGATAGGAACAAACGCATTTTTTCTCAGCTCACGTGACAGACGGATAAGCAACAAGACTGTTCAATGGATGGTCTACAAATACCTTGACCTCGCAGGACTCGGATATAAAAATTTATCGGTTCATAAGCTCAGACACACCGCCGCAACCCTGATGTATCAGAGCGGAAAGGTTGACGTGCGTGTTCTCAAGGATATTTTAGGGCACGCCCAGCTCAACACAACGCAGATTTACACTCATCTGAGCGATGAAAATATGTCAAAAGCGATAAACGACAATCCGCTCTCAAACATTGATATTAAAAAGAAAAAAATGTAACAATTCTCCGCCTCGGTGCATATACTGGTGGCGGAGGTTTTTTATGCAGAGCGCATCATTTCGCATGACAGGAAGCCCTAAAAGGTCAAAAAAAAGTAATCGGAGCGAAAAAGGCGGAAAACGGCGTGGAAGTGGCGGTCTTTTTTCCTTTCTTCTGATTGTAACAGTTATAACGGTTGCAATAATACTTGCATTGAATTATATTCTCTACCCTGCAATAACAACGGTTGCAAGGTCAAAGGCGCAAAGCACCACTCACCGCATGCTCTCAAGCGCAGTGAACAGGCATATAATAAACAACCCTGCACTATACAGCGATTTCATTCGTATATCCTACAATTCCGACGGCAGTGTCAGCGCACTTGAAACAAACGTCGCAAACCTCAATTTCGTTTGCAGCTCAATAATGCTGGAATTATTGAAGGATTTCAAGGAAATAGATACCTTTTCCGAAAAGATTCCTCTCGGCTCTATATTCGGAAGCAACGCAAACTCGGGAATGGGTCCCGACCTGACGGTAAAAATATCGGTTCTTCAAACGATGAACGCTCATATGGAGAGCTCGTTTACCGAGGTAGGAATAAACCAAACAAGACATAGAATAATGTTTGCGATAGAGATAGATCTATGCGCCATAATGCCGTCAGGCAGAGAGGAATTTTCAGTAAAAAACAGTATATGCATTGCGGAAACCGTAATTGTAGGCGCTGTGCCCGAGGCTTATACAAAAATCAACCGTTTAACCGATGATATAAGCGAGAGCGAGATAGACGATATTTACGATTTCGGCGCTACGAAAAAATAGTAAATACTATTTACTTTTTAAAAGCTTTATGGTAAAATAATTTTACAAAGCTAAAAAGGAGTAAAAAATGTCACTCGGAGAGAAAATAAAAGAGGCCCGCATCGCCCAAGGGATGACGCAGGCACAGCTGGCAGACGGCAGAATAACACGAAATATGCTTTCCCAAATAGAAACAGGAAAGGCTCGCCCGTCGCTTGAAACTATATACCACATATCGGAAAGGCTGGGCGTAGATGTCGCATATTTCCTCGGCAATAACAGCCGTGAGAGGTATGTAAAGTTTGAAAATATTGAGGAAATGAAGCGGCTCTACAAGGATAAAAAATACGAGAGCTGTATTTACTATTTTGAGAAAAATATAGGCTTTATCGATGATGAAACCGCCCTAATTTTAACCGAGAGCTACTTTCACATAGGCGAAACAAACATTAATAACGGTTACCCGTCACGGGCAAAAGAAGCATTCGCAAGGTCGCTCGAATATGCAGAAAAAACCGCATATTCCACCGACTCGGTAAGGGCTAAAATTGCTCTGCTCCAGCCTATCGCGACAAACATTCAGTCGCCACGCTTACAGCTCGATACCGAAAAATATATTGAATTGCGTGAGCGTGTGGACTATTCCGAGCTGTTTCACTACCTCTCCGACGACTATAAATATCGGTACACGAACGAAATCTTTATACATATTGCCGCCGCAAGAGAGGCTATGAAGGCGCAAAATTTCAGCGAGGCAATAAAGCATCTCTCCGAGCTTGACGACAACAAAACCAAATACAAAATACCCGCATACGTGCTTTTCCGCTTATACGTTGACCTTGAAGGCTGTTACAAGGAGCTTAAAAATTTCGAGCTGGCGTATAAATATTCAAGCAAGCGTATTGCTCTGATTTCCGCATTTAATCTGTAAAGGAGAATTATATGTTTGAAAAAACCGAAATTTCCGACTTCTATGTTAATCCGTTTGATAAAATAGGCAAGGAATGGATGCTCATAAACGCATCGAAGCCCGACGGCTCATACAACCCGATGACTGCCTCCTGGGGCGGACTCGGCGTTTTATGGAACAGAAACGTATGCTTCTGCTTCATTCGTGATTCCCGACACACTGACGCCTTTGCAAGAGAGGGAGAGGTTGCCGCAATATGCTTTTTTGACGGTGAGAACAGGAGTATTCTTAATTACTGCGGCAGATACAGCGGTCGTGATACCGACAAGGTGGCTGACTGCAAACTCACTCCAATCACGCACCCGTCGGGCGCTGTTTATTTTGAAGAAGCCAAAGAGGTTATAGTGGTCAAAAAGCTGTATACTGGCAAAATAGAGGAATCCGGATTTAACGACAGAGGACTTCTCAAAAACTATGCAGACAACGACTATCACAACGTGTACGTGTATGAGATAATCCAGATTCTGTCGAAAAAATGATTTAATATTCTATTGCATTTTCCCCATTATTGTAGTATAATTATTTTGCTTTATGCAGAATTTACGGCAACGCCGAGCTTGGTGAGGCAAATTTACGAAAGGGGGATGGATATGTCAGATAAAGCAGGTACTAAGGTTATAACTGTAAACCGTAAGGCTCGACACGATTATTTCGTAGAGGAAACCTACGAGGCAGGTATAGAGCTTTTCGGCACAGAGGTGAAATCTCTGCGTGCGGGCACTGTAAATCTGAAGGATTCATTCTGCTCCTTCCGTGACGGTGAATTGTTTGCATGCGGAATTCATATCAGCCCGTACGAAAAGGGAAACATATTCAACCGTGACCCTCTGCGTGAAAAAAAGCTCTTAATGCACAAGCGTGAAATAAATAAGCTGTTTGGACTGAAATCACAGGACGGATACACTCTCATTCCTCTATCCCTGTATTTTTCAAAATCGAGGGTAAAGGTCGAGCTTGGGCTTTGCAGAGGTAAAAAGCTGTACGACAAGCGTGAGGATATTGCAAAAAAGGATGCAAAAAGAACAATCGAGCGTGCTTTCAAGAGCGGCGCTCGGGAATAAAGGAGATTTTTCTCCTCTCAAACGGGCCCGTAAAGGTTTCGACGGGGATTTTGAGGTATGATAAGCGTGACGGGCCGGCTAATCCCGTATAATGGCCAATTTTTAAATATAAACGACAACAATAAAGTTGCAATGGCTGCCTAAGTTACTCTCCCATAAGGGAGCGTAACGGCAGTGCTGCGGTATTATACCGCCCGTACCCCGTGAGAGCACTGCGGCTCACGGCGTGCGTCACTTCAGCAGTAACCCTGCACCGCCCTTTCGCCATTGAAGCGGTCAGGCAGAAAATGGCTGCCGTAAATACAGCCTGTCCTTGGGCGGCATTTACGGGAGATTAAAAACAGGGACTTTTCACGGAGAAGGTCATATCAAGAGGTTTTCGGACACGGGTTCGATTCCCGTCGGGTCCACCAAACGTGTATTGGACGAACACTTACTTCTTTAGCGGCGGCTTCGCCGTAAAGGTTTCGCTCTGATACGAACAGAAAAACGCCATCTTAGATGAAAGTCTAAGGTGGCGTTTTTTCGTACCCGCAGATTTGTCAATATTCCTCGTTTGTGATATAATTATGGCAGAAATCAAGGGAGGATATTTTATGGACAACAAGAAATATGAAATCGAAGTCGATTATTTTGAGCAAAGGGTTCTCGTGCAAGCTTTGAGCGAGAAACGCAACGAGCTTATCTCGGAAGGTAAAAGCACCGCGGACATTAACGACCTACTACTTAGAGTCATTGATGCAAAGCCCGTCAAGAAGAAAAAGCGATCTACACATTAAAACGTAATAGCCGCTATCGAGGCGTGGTAATCACGATCTGATAGCGGCTATTTTTTATTTCACTCATTGCTATTTAACAAACTCCAAACAGGTGCTACTTGGGAAATTTTAAGCAAAATTCTTCATTGATTTTTATTATTATTAGAACCATAATCTTTAAGAATTCCAAATAATTTTCAAGGTGCTCGGCTTCGTTTGTAGATGTTGTTCCATGGCTGTACTTGTTTCGCAAATCGAGACCATCGCTATATGTTGCCTTGTTTAGGATAAAGTCAAGATATTGTTGTTCGGGCACGGAAAATAATGTTATTCCTTCACTCAAATCACCACTTGAAATTAAAGAATCTAATCTGCCTTGTAAAGACTCACAATAACTATAGCATAGGACTTCTTTATCAAATAGGTGCTTCAAAATGATCGCATTTGGATTATTTATAACATAAAATCCATCCACCTCTGATATTGCACCAAACGCAATCAACCGTTGTAATGCTTCTATCTGAAAATCACGATCTAACAAGGTTTTGTCAATTTTTCCTAATGTCAATAACGCTTCGGAAAAATTATCATAACCGTTTAGCAAGCCATCATCGGAAAAGCACAGCATCTGATTGCTAAACAAATCGTTCGCGCATCGTATTACATTATCGCTTTTTGCATAAACATACTTTTTCTCTTGTAAGCTTGAAAGTTGTGAAAAAACGATATGCTCCGAAGACATTTCAAAGAGTTCCGCATCAATAGAACCGTATTTACTATATAGTCTGTATTGCTTTAGCACTCGCTCCATCTCACTTGCAATGTTTTTGCATTTTTCCAAGTAAGATGTTCCAGCGGAAGGGATATTATACGAGAATCCAGTAACAGAAAATTCGCTTGGCAAATAATCTTCGAAAAACCATTTAAAAATAGACTCTATATCCGTTTTTATGCGTTGCAATTCGATGAGATATGCCCTCATTTGTAGAGAACAAAAATCTGTCATTACGGAAAACGTAGTAGAATCCCGGTAAGTTTTTATTCCTTTAACAGTAAACACATCTTCCAAAGCAGATATTTGATGTCTATTTATAGGAAACGAAGAACGAAAATGCAAATCGGTATAACCGAACATATAAATGAAATTGTTCAGCAATGTGGGATAATCCGTGTTTTCGTATATCCATCTTCTATCATAAACAACTATTTTGTCCCCATTCTCGGTTATAAGCTCGGATATTTTATCAGCATCCCTAAAAGACACGCCAATTTTGCCATCTGTATGAATGGCAGAAGCCGATTTGCTCAATTCATCAATCAAAACTTGCTCTTTTCGTTTTGCCATAAGGCGCACTTCATCATCCAATCCTACCTGCATATCGTTTTGAGAAACTCGGAGTAATTTTAACATATTGATGTGCGGGTGTTCTGATTCGATATACGCAATATATAACGCCTTTAACAGTTCCGAAGAAAAAGTTTGCCTTACATACACTATTGGCTGTGGCTGACGTTGTCTTTCAAACAGAGTTGATATTAGGAATCGTATGGCGTATGGTTGTTCTAACAAATGTTGATATATCACATCCGAGAATCGCTTTGATAAGTCTTTCTGAGCAAGTATATCGTCAACATGATGCGGATTTTCATCTAAATATCTTTTGAATTTATCTCGGGTTATTTTGTCAATCTTCTTAAACGAACACATGATACACCAAAAATCACGAGCATAGTGGGTATCCATATTTTTAATCTGCTCGTCAAAATTGTTCGCGGTAATGTTATTAAAATACTCACCAATTTTACGCTTCAACGAAGGAAGATGGGCACGGTATTGTGGCTTGTCTTGTTCGAGCATACCGTCAATGGCATCAACGTTTTCGATGTATTCAGCTACATTGTAGACTTCCATAATATCGTCTATTGAACGTATATTATCAAGGCTTGCCAATATAGTGTCAATTCGCTCTTTGAATACCCAAAACACCGCAGGCTCCCTATAAGCAACTCTTTCAAAATAAGTTATTTCCATCGTACACATCTCCTTTCATAGAATTTCAGTAATGAATTTAATTACCGCTTTTAGGTTTTACCGCGTTGCTGCCGGAGGTTGGAGGCGCAGGCGGCTTTGAGGTAGCCCGTGGCGGTTGATAGCCAAAATTTCCATTTGGCTTGGGTTGATATCCTCTTTGCTCTTCATTAACTCTCGGTTGATATCCTTCATTTAAAGGCTTTTTTCCTTCACTCATGTGTTTCTTCTCCTTTTTTAAATTCTATGTATTTTATTTGGTCCTTGGGAACATAAAACCCTCCGCTTTGAGCGTCTTCTTCCCATTTCCCGTCCTCAGACACTTTATATCCGATTTCTATAAAAATATCTCTTTCGTTTTGATCGGAAGATGCAAACGAATTCGGCGAATACCAACCATATAATTTAGTATCATCAACTAAAGTGACAATAATAAACGCTGCGCCTTGGTTGAAAAATAGGTAATCCCACGCCGTTGGTGTTGTATGCATGATATTAATTTTTAGTTTTGAGAATATCCAACTGATACATTGAGATTGTATAATTATTGCTATTACAAAACCAAGAAGAGCCGATCCAATAACAGATGTCAGCGCTAACAAAATCCAATGCCACAATGTTGATAATTTATCACATTCCAGTATGGTTTTATATAACCAACACCACACTCCGCAACTAACCAAACTTAACCCGATACACTTCAATAAATATATCCCGTCATTATGTTTTTTTGGAGGGTTCATTGCATCAATTATGCTATTTATTATAAATCCCGGCAGAACAAAGACGGCAGTATAGAATACTATATCAAAAGAGTCAATTGTCATGTGTTGTCACCTCGTTTTAACCATATAGTAACTATTTATTGATTGCCCTTTTTGAGATTGCAATCACGGCACAACATTTGGCAATTTTCGGGTGTTGTATGACCGCCCTTAGACCAAGCCTTAATGTGGTCGGCGTGCATTTCCTCAAACTCAAATTCTTCGCCGCAGATTGCACACTTATGATTTTGCTTTTCGTAAGCTGCAAGAGCATCGCGACGATCAAAAGCACGAATAGAAAGTTTCTTTTCTTCTCCCGTCAACAAATACTCGTAAATACCAGACTTTTTGGTAACGTCTTCATCTCCCATAAGACGCTGAATTTCAAGCTCAAGCTTTTTAGGGTCAAGATCGGTGCGTTTGCCGTGTTCGTTATAATATAACCCCCAAGCCAAACCTTTCATCTCTTTACGTTTCTTCGGAAAAATAGCCTGCACCCAATCAATAACAGAACGGAAGTAATTCCAAAGTGTTATGGAGCTTGGATCGTGCTGATGCTCTGACATATATCCCTCAATACTTTTGCCTTCTGCTGAAGCTGCCCAAAGTACTGCAGTTTCGAGGTATTCTTGACGAATGCTCGAACCCTTTAAGTAATCTCCTGCAAGAGTATCTGCTGCACATCCCGTCTTAGAAAAATATCGTTTTGCATCTGAAGTCCAAGAACCAGCGTATACGGCGTTTCTCAACTCCTGTTCAGTAAGTTGCTCTCCGGCAATGTTGATAATTTTAAACCAATCCAATTTTTCGCTATCGGTACCTTCGCAAATGTAAACGAACATCTCATAGTCAAGGATTTTCTTCTTTTGATCTGACGGCAAGTTATAAAAATACTTATCATCTACCGAAAATGAACCGTCAACATATTCACATACCGATATTGTACGTTGCTGTCCATCTAAAACTTCGTAACGTGGAACATCTGGATCTCCATCAAATTCTTCGCCTCGGTCAACCCAATAAATTACGTTAAGGGGAAGACCTTTCATAACAGTACGGATAACTTCATCTCTCTGTTTATCTTTGTAGACAAACTCGCGTTGATATTTAGGTCTAATATCTAATTGGTCATCGTAACCGGTAACGCCTTCTTCAGCATCGTTAATATAACCTTCAGCTACTTCGCCAATCGTTACTTTTCTTTCTGTTATTTTCATTTGTTTAACCGCCTCTCTTTTCTGGACATTTATTTCTAACCAAAATTCTTGAAAACGGAATTTTAGCTTTTCCTTCACTATCATAGAAACATAACATTTTCATGCCCTTTGTATAGTGCCCGGTACCGCCTTGCTTTCTATAGGTGGCTAAAAACTCCTCCGGCATAGTGGCAATACCAACTTTTATATTTTCATCCTCACGCTCATATCCGAGGATTTCAAACTGATCCGGGTTATAAACATCAATAAAGTTTTTAGGCACACCCATTATTCCATCATAATCACATGGAATATCTGATACCGATGCAACATCAATGGCATCGAATGTTTCGTATACAGGATACAATTCCGGGTTGAATCTCTTTGCTAAAATCAACGTTTCGTGTCTCTGCTTTATATCCAAATTCGTATACCATCTAACACCTTTAACTCGAATATAACGCCGACCATCTGCGTCAATGCCACAGCCAGCTGCATTGAGCGGATAATCATCGGGAACATAGAATTTTCTATCACCTGAGCGAATGCTTGGACCTATCCATGCCTTGTTATCTTTTAGCAGGGGGAATATCTCTTTGTAGGTAACTGCATTTAGATTACCAATGATAATAAATTTCTTTTCGAATTGTATGAGTGTTGCTACATATTCTTTGAATTTGCTAAACGGAGGATTAGTTACAACAATATCAGATTCCTTTAGCAACTCTAAGCATTCTGGAGAACTGTAATCTCCGTCGCCTTCAAGCTCTGTGAGTTGATTTTCACCTGATTTAAATAACTCTGCCACATCAAACAAATCCACTCCGCCATCGCCTGTTTTGTCGTATACCGTTGTATCAATAGCCTTATATGGACGTTTTATATTTTCCCCGATAGCAGGTTCTTCGTCAAATGAAAAGGACATTTGACCATCTTTTCCAACATGGTATTGTAATTGACTTCCCATTATTGGCGAAGTCGCATAACAAGTCGCAATCAGC
>JAFVRG010000016.1 GCA_017504405.1 Clostridia bacterium
AATCCATTTGCGATTTCTTATACATCGATTTGCGATTTTTGACAAATCCATTTGCGATTTTTCGCAAACCAATACCAGTTATAATAGTTAAGATAGATAAGAATAGATAGAAAAGAGAAATTATAAATAAAAATTAATTCCGTCTTATGGGGCTCCGCCCACTCCCTTTCGGAGAGGTGATTTTATTCCACAGCTCATCGCTGACTGTATACCAGCTCGTTTTGTCGTAGGAAAGCCTGTTGTAATTATCCCGAACTAAAATACCTATCTTTAATAGCTTGTCAAGAGCCGTCCTCACTTGACTTTTGCTCAAAAACGGCAGCTTTTTGGTGAAATTCTCAACCGACATATATACCCAATGCTTTTTATCAACAAGGTTCCTATTGTTTTTTGCATTTATATTTAACCAAAAGCAAATGCACTCGAAGAGCAGAGCGGCGTTTACTCCCACAACGCTCGCAATATCTCCGTCAAAGCTGTACCTCATTTTTTAGCTCCTTTTATTTTCTTTTTGTAAATTATACAATAAAATCTACTTTGTTTGGCAACCAAAATTTTTGCATCAAAAAACGCCCGATTCCCCTGTAAAATAAGGTAAATCGGGCGTTTGCCTTAACCGAGCGAAACGAACCAAGCAAAAATTGCGCCTTGGAAAATGTGCTTGACGGCGCAGTGAAAATTTAACCGAGAAAAATCCTGCGACGTATTCCTTGATTGAAGTTTTTTGCCGAGCTTTTTTCAAAAATTCCTATTGGCAGGTAAGCTGCTGATGCCTTTTTATTGAAGTTTTTTGCCGAGCGTTTTTCGAAAATCCCTATTGGCGGTAAGCTGCTTATATCTTTTTTTGAAGTTTTTTGCCGAGCTTTTTTTCAAAAAAGCGAAGGTTTCTTGTCTTCTATTACTTTTTGAAAAAAGCGAAGCCCCTTTGTTTTCTATTGCTTTTTTCTTTCGTGTGTGGTAAAATATATTTAATATGCGCACAGGCGCAAAAAAATGGAGGCTAAAATGACTTTTTCGGCTAATCACCCTATAATTTTCATTATAGTCGGCGTTATTATCGGCATTGTCGTGGCGCAGTCCGTGTTCTTCCTTGTCAAGGCGTACAAGCGAGGTCTTGAGCTTGGAATTGCACGTTCAACGCTAAATGCGACGATAAAACGCTCGGCACTCTTTACAATCGCTCCTGCGGTTGCAATTTTTATGGGACTTGTATCCCTTGTCAATCTCTTGGGAGTTGCTCTCCCGTGGCTTCGCCTGTCGGTTATCGGCGCTGTCACCTACGAGCTTCCTGCGGCACTCCAGGCGGCAGAGAGTATGGGCATTTCCAGCGTTTCCTACACCGACCTCACGGCTCAGCAGTTTGTAACCATTGTGTTCGTTATGACCTTTGGTATTGCGGCGAGCCTCATTATGGCGCCTATCACCTGCAAGAAAATTACGGGCGGCATGCTCAAGGTCAAGGACAAGGACAAAAAGTGGATGGACGTCCTCATGACCTCGATGTTTGTCGGTATGCTGTCGGCGTTCCTCGGCTTTATCGTATGCGACCTCGGATTTGTAAACGGCGAGGCGGGCGTTGAGTTCCACTATCAGTTAGAGTATTGGATACCCGTGTTCGTTATGGCGATATCGGCGGCGATAATGGCTGTGTGCGGAATACTTATTAAAAAGCTTAACTGGAAATGGCTCAACGACTACGCGCTCCCCCTGTCGATGATAGGCAGTATGGCGCTGTCCATTCCCGTAACGATGATTATTACTTAAAGGAGGCGAAAGAATATGACGTATATGGATAAAATGCATAAATACGGCAGAATATGGGCGCTCATTACCTGTGGCGTAATCCTCGCCTTCCCGTTTGTTTTGGCAATAATTTTTGGCGCTTGGCCCGATTTTCTCACCTTCTTAAATGCCCTCTACCCGATAGCAATTACCTTCTGGACTGTCGGTATTATCGAGGTTATCACCTATACCCCTATGCTTGGCGTGGGCGGTACATACCTCGGATTTGTTACGGGTAATCTCTCATCGCTAAAGGTCCCCTGCGCTCTTGACAGTATGGAGAAGGCGGAGGTGAAGGCTGACAGCGAGGAGGGTGAGGTTATCTCGACCATATCAATAGCAACCTCGTCGATAGTTACGATAATCATAATTGCAGTCGGCGTTGCGCTCATATCGGTTCTGATGCCCGTGCTCGAAAGTGATATTCTCGCTCCCGCATTCGATAACGTTCTGCCTGCGCTCTTCGGCGGTCTTGGCGTAGTTTATATTTCAAGGTACTTCAAGATAGCAATTCTCCCCATCTGTGTGATGCTTTTGCTCTTTATCTTCGTACCCCTGTTGGATTCCGGCACTGTTGGCGTTATGATTCCCGTCAGCATGGTGATAACTCTTATCTATGCACGCTATCTCTATAAGAGGGGTAAGGTTTGATATGATAGGTATAGTAATAGCGATTGCGGTAGGTGCGGTTTTGCTCGCTCTTGTGGGCGTCGTGGTAGTAAGAACTTTGATGTTCAAGCCCACCCCCTGCGAGAAAAAGCAGTATGAAACGCTCGAATTTGACGGCGACAAGGCGGTAAACGACCTTGCCGAAATGATAAAATGCAAAACCGTTTCCTCAAATGATAAGAGCCTTGAGGACGAGGCTGAATTTGATAAATTCAAGGCGCTGCTTCCCAAGCTTTTTCCGAATATCCACGAAAAATGTGAATTTGAGGCAGTAGGCGACAGAGGTCTTTTGTACCGTTATAAGGGCGAAAGCTCGGATGCCCCCACCGTTTTAATGGCGCATTTTGACGTTGTGTCGGTTGAACAGGATAAGTGGGATAAGCCCGCATTTGACGCCATAATCGAGGACGGCGTAATGTGGGGCAGAGGCACTCTGGACACCAAGGGCACGCTCAACGGAGCGATGCAGGCGCTCGAAAAGCTGATTTCTGAGGGCTTTGTGCCGAAAAACGATATATACCTCGCCTTTGCGGGCGATGAGGAAATCAACGGCCACGGTGCGCCAATGATAGTGGACCTTTTTGAAGATAGAGGTATCACCCCCGGGCTCGTCTTTGACGAGGGCGGTGCCGTTGTGCAAAACGTGTTCCCCGGCGTGAAAGCGCCCTGCGCCCTTATCGGTATAGCGGAGAAGGGTATGCTCAATCTTGAGTTTTCGTACAGCGGAAACGGCGGTCACGCCTCCTCGCCGAAGCCCCATACCCCTGTGGGAATACTCAGCTCGGCGTGCGTTGCTGTTGAAAATCATCCGTTCAAATTCACGGTGACAAAGCCTGCCAAGGCTATGTTTAACACTCTCGCCCGCCATTCCTCGTTTGCGTACAGAATGATTTTTGCTAACCTCTGGCTTTTCGGCGGCATACTCAATATGATATGCAAGAAGAGCGGCGGAGAGCTCAATGCCCTTATGCGTACCACCTGTGCGTTTACGCAGATGGAGGGCTCAAAGGGTATGAACGTCATACCCCCCTCTGCAAAAATGGTTGCTAATCTGCGTCTTATCGGCGGTGAAACGACCGACAGCGCAATGGAATATATACGCCGTGTGATTGACAATGAGGATATAAAACTCACGAAAATCAACGGCATGAACCCCTCGGTTATCTCACGCACCGACTGCGAGGCGTGGGAGCGTGTATGCGATGCGGTTCAGGGCACGTGGCAGGATGCTATCGTATCGCCCTACCTCATGGTTGCGTGCAGCGATTCACGTCACTGGGGCAGGATAAGCGATAGGGTGTACCGTTTTTCGGCAATGGCTCTCTCAAGCGAGGAGCGCTCAACCATTCACGGAAACAACGAGCGTGTACCTCTTGAAACGGTCAAGAAGACTGTGGAAATGTACCTGCGCCTGATTAAAAAATGTTAATTTCTCAAAAATAAAAAGTCTTAACTCTCAAAAGGGGTTAAGGCTTTTCCGATTTTTTGGGGCTATATGGATTTATTTTGTTTTTTCCAAAACACAATCAGTATAAGCTGTTATGTTATCAAGATTTTTGCTGTATTGAAATTCCTTGTTTATTTTCAGAGAAATTTCCGAGGTTTTTCTATCTATTTCAATAACCTCTTTATTGCTGTACTTTTTGTTTGAAAAGAACAAGAGCAGGATGGAAAGATATCCTGTAACAACTATCAGAACAACAGGAAATACGGAATTTGAAAATACAAGGGCGCATGCAATAAGCACCGAGGAGAAAATAAACTCCTTAATCTGGAACCTGATTGCAAACAGTATACCTGTTTTTTTCGAGGTTTTTGGGGTTACGATAAATTTAGCCTTTTTACCCATCATTCCCAAAAGCGCACTTACAAGCGAGGTTGTCAGCATCGAGCCGTAGAGGATTATCACGTTGAAAAAGTACAAAAGATTTCTGAACGGATTGAGCTTGAACGACCAAATTATAAAATCGTTGAGCATGGGTGAGAAGAAAAATATTACCGTGGGTATCAGCATCCACATAGCGTAAACGCTGCCGAGATCAATGTGGAGCAGGGGAGCAATTATCAGGTTGGTAAAGATAAAAAATGCAAAAACAGCAGTCAGCGGAAGATTATAGGTGAACAAAACTATGTCCATTTTTTCATACCAGCGCATTTTGGATTTTGATATTTTACCTGTGTATTTCTTTATAAATTCGAGATTGCCCTGTGTCCATTTTGAATGCCGTTTTTTGAACGCAACATAGTCAATGGGATACTCCTCCTCACAGATTATGTTAGGGGCAAATGCGACAAAATATCCCTTTTCCCTCAGCTCTATACTCAAACACAAATCCTCTGCGACCAAGTGGGGGAAACCGCCGACACTCTCGTAACAGCTTCTCTTTATCATAGCGCCGTGACCGAGCATAGTGGAGAATCCGTAAAAATGCTTCATCGTCTGATACGTAGGCCAATGGGAATTTACGCCCACATGAAATAGCTTCATAAAGAAATTTCTGTTTCGGGTTGATATGTGATTAGCCTGAACTATGCCTATATTGTGATGACAGTAGAAGTATTTGAGACATTCTGTAATAAAATTTTGGGGCAGAATTTCATCGGAATCGAGGATAACTGCATAGTCGTAGCTCCCCTTCACGCCTTCGCTCAGCAGATAATTATTTATATTTCCTGCCTTGAAGCCAATGCGGTTCTCCCTTCGCACGACCTCGATTCCGTGCTTTCGGGCAAAGCTGTCAATTTTCGTTTTATATTCATCGCATGTCGAGTCATCGAGAATTACCGTTTTGAAATTATGATACCTCTGCTGAATGCTTTTTTCAAGGCTGTACGCATCAAAATCATTGCAGGTGCAGTATATCAAGAGGATTCTGTCGTTGGCATCGGATACGTCGGTATTTATAATCTCCTCGTATCTTTTAATCATAACTCCCTTGTTGCAGTAGTACCATATAACGTAAATAAAATCCTTTACTCCGTTGAGCCAGAAATAGGATATAAATACAGCGTTAAAAAGCAGTATAATGCGGGCAAAAATCACAACCGCCGTATTTAAGCTTTCTATCGGTACGTTAAACGGGGTGTCGATGAGGCTTTTTACAAAGCTTCGCCATAGGAATACGGCTAATACAGTCCATACAAAAAGCATAACTGTGTAAAGGATAGGACTTTTTTTCATTGCGTGGTTTTTCATTTTTTCCTCCAAAAGATAAATATAAAAATAAAAAGTGCGACGACCGAAGCCGTCGCACAAAAACGCAAATTCCAGTCGTCGCCAAACAAACTAAATACAGATGGGTATACTATCGTAATACTATCATCATGCACGGAACTTGCATTTTATCAAATTCATTATGATGATAATATTAACCCAAAAGGGTATAAGTATCCCCGAAAAAAGAAAATACACCCATAGGTAGATATTTAGTTTGTTTGGCAACTATATTATACTACAAAATTCGACAAAGTCAATAGCTATAATGAAAATAACAAAAAAAGAGCAAGCAGAGCTTGCTCTTTTTATATGGAATGGTAAAATCAAATGTACGGCTCTCTTTTATCGGTCAAGCCTAAAATATAATCGGTTGAGGTCTTATAAAATCTTGCCAACGCAATTAAACAGGAAACGGGCAACTGCCTTTGCTCATTTTCATATTGAGAGTACGTGTTTTGCTTTACATGCAGATGTTTTGCAACTTCTGCTTGTGTCAAATTGCTGTCTTCTCGCAAATCTTTAATGCGCACACCGATACCCTCCTCTTTGCTTATATAAAAATGATACCACATCTCGCTTTGAGATATTGATTTTTATCTCAAAATGTGATATAATTGCTTAAAAGGAAAAGCTTTTCGCAGTTTTATGCGCAATGATTGGCAAATATTACAGGCTTTTGCTTTGAATAATTATCATTTTAAGAAACGATTGGAGCGCAAAAATGAAAAGTAAGCTTGAACAACTGTGGGAAAATTTTAATAAGTATATGATAGTAGAGGGTGATGAGGAAGAATGTGAAATCCTTGAAGAAATGTACCGGTTAGAGGATGACGTAAGGGGGGGATGCACCCCGTCGGTATGCCAGAAATTTAATAGGTATGTAGACCGTTGTAATGATTATGTTGAAAAAAGGGAGTCGTTAGCCTTTTCAGAGGGAGTGCGATTTGCCACGCAATTTCTTATAGAGGCAGGGTATAAAGAACGTAAAAAACGATAAATAAAAACCTCTTTGCTATCAAAGGATAGAAAAGAGGTTACTTTGTTTTAGTCTTAGTTGGGTATGTAGAAGTCACAAAAGAGAGATGGGGAGATTTGAACTATGCTCCATGTGAGCCACAAGCGCATTTTGCGCTTGGCACTGCGTGCTGTGTTGCGTTACCGCAACGCTCACGGAGCAACCTTCGCCGCCTCGCTGGCAAACGAGCTTGCCGACTCGGCTTTGCTCGGTTATCTGCGCCGCCGCACGCTTTGCGTGTTGCGGTGCAATAGTGGGCAAATCTCCCTTCGCCAAACAAAAATGCCCCCTAATGGGAGCATTTTGTTTGGCGGAGAAGGAGAGATTTGAACTCTCGCGCCGGTATACCCGACCTACACCCTTAGCAGGGGCGCCTCTTCGGCCTCTTGAGTACTTCTCCGAATAATAATGTTAAATTGCGCTGATTTTTGCCTTTCAGCCTTATTATTATATATGATTTTTCACGCCTTGTCAATAGTTTTTCTCAATTTTTCCTTTTTACAAGCCTTTGCGCTAAAAAATATAATTTTACCCTTAGAAATTGCTGTGCGTTATTGACTTTTTTTATTATTATGATAAAATATATAGTGGTGAAGTTTTGTAAAGATTGGAGGGGCTTTATGAAAAACAGGGCATCTATGCTGAAAATTACAAGAATAATCCTTTCCATTCTTGAAAAGGGTGACGTTAGCTACGAGGGACTGAAAAAGCAGGTTTTGGAGCAATACAAGCTTTCTGCTGACCAGCTCTCGGACAGCGGTGTAAACAGCCGTCTGAGCGTCATTCGCAGTATGTACGGAACGGCGATTTCCACCCTGCTCGCAGAAAAGAGCATAGTCGAGATATACGAGGGTGTTCTGCGTATCGCCCGTGAAAAGCCTATCATCATTGACGAGATGATTTGCGAGGACATAATCACAAAAATGCTCGAAAAGGAAGCTGTCACGCTTGACGGGGTAATCAAAGCTCTTTCAAGCTACTTTAACGTACATAAAACAAAAACCGTAACCGATGACCGTATCCTAAAAAAGACCGCATCGCTTTTACTTGACCGTATGCGTGAGAGGGGCGAGGTTGTCCTTGTCGGTACAAAATATCAAATAGCTCCCAAGGGGGGCGATTTGAAATCACAGCTTCTCACCCGACTTTACGGTATGGGCGGTGAATTCTTCGAGCGCTTTTTCGTAAACCTTTTATCCCGCTATTTCACGGCTCAGGGCAAAGCTGTGACACTCGCAACCGTCAGCGGCGGCTCAAACGACGGCGGAATTGACGGAATTGTCGAAACCGTTGACTCACTTGGCTTCCGTGAAACTGTAATGGCGCAAATGAAATGCCGCCGCTCAATACAGGTAACCGAGAAGGAAATTCGGGAATTTTACGGCGCACTCTGCGCAAAGGAGGGGAGCCGTGGAATATTTGCGACCACCTCAACCTTCCACAACAGAGCTCTCGCTCTGCTCGATACCCTCGACAACTGCGTGGGGGTTGATGGGGATAAGCTATACGAAATGGCGTGCCTTACACGTTACGGTGTGAAGGAAATTCACGGTACACTCTCGCTTGACGAGCGAGTTTTTGCAAGATAAATAAATGTCAGGAGGACTATTATGATAAAGGAAAACATTGAAAGACTTTCGGGCTTCGACCCCGAAATCGGCGAAGCAGTAATGAAGGAGTATGACCGTCAGCGTGGCGGTATCGAGCTTATTGCATCCGAAAACGTTGTATCCGAGGCGGTGCTGTTAGCCGCAGGCACGGTGCTTACGAACAAATATGCAGAGGGCTACCCCGCACGCAGATACTACGGCGGCTGTAAATGCGTTGACGTGGTTGAAAATATAGCGATAGAAAGAGCGAAGAAGCTCTTTGGCGCAGAGCACGCAAACGTGCAGCCTCACAGTGGCTCGCAGGCTAATGCGGCTGTGTATTTTGCACTCCTCAACCCCGGTGACAACGTGCTCGGTCTGAGCCTTGCGTGCGGCGGACACTTAACTCACGGCGCAAAGGTAAATATGTCGGGCAAGTACTACAATTTCATTCCCTACGGTGTAGACGACAAAACAGGCTATATCGACTACGACGAGCTCGAAAGGCTCGCTAAGGAAAATCAGCCCAAGCTCATCGTTACGGGCGCATCCGCATACCCCCGTGCTATTGATTTCAAGAGAATTTCCGAGATTGCAAAATCAGTCGGCGCATACTTCATGGTAGATATGGCTCATATCGCAGGACTCGTTGCCGCAGGCGAGCACGAGAGCCCTGTTCCCTATGCGGACGTTGTAACCTCGACCACGCATAAGACGCTCAGAGGACCCCGCGGCGGTCTTATTCTCTGCAAGGAGGAGCTGGCGCAGAAGATTGATAAGGCAATATTCCCCGGTATCCAGGGCGGCCCTCTGCTTCATATCATAGCGGCGAAGGCTGTATGCTTTGGCGAGGCGCTCACCGACGAATACAAGGAGTATCAGCGCCAGATAGTTAAGAACTCCAAGGCGTTTGCGAAGGCTCTGATGGACGAGGGCTTCGACCTCGTGTCGGGCGGTACGGATAACCACCTTTCCCTCATCGACCTGCGCCCCATGAACGTAACGGGTAAGGAGATGGAAACCCGTCTTGACGAGGTAGGAATTACAGTAAACAAGAACGCAATCCCCGGCGACCCTCAGAAGCCCACGATTACCAGCGGTATCCGTGTAGGAACTCCCGCCGTAACGACCAGAGGCTTCAAGGAGGAGGATATGGTTAACCTCGCACACCTTATGGCTCTTGTGGCAAAGGATTTCGAGGCTAACGCCGATTTCGTAAGAGCCGAAGTTGATAAACTCTGCGAAAAATACCCTTTATTTAATTAAATAACATTTTAGGAGAATAACTATGGCAAAATACCGTGATACCAAGGCGGCTCTGATCGCCAACGGCATTTTCAACGGAGTGCTGCTTATCACCGCAGTTGTAATGCTGTTTCTCAATGACTTTGTGGAATTTAATTTCACGTCGCTTTTGTTCTTTCTCGCATCGCTTTTCTTCCTCAGCTTTATTAAGACGAGGTCGCTGATGAAGGAGGACCTTGTAGGCAACAGCTTCGTATGGATGCTGATGCTCGTTGTCGGAATTATCGGCGCTGTGGCAGCTGTTGTATTCGCCGTGCTTTCATTCTTTGAGGGTGGCTTCACCGCTGACGTGGTATGGGCATTTCTGTTCGCTGTAGGCTTTGAGCAGCTCTTTAAGTATATGGATGAGTTCGTCCCCTCGGACTACGATTTTCCCGCTGAATTCTTCAAGGATTACGGATTTATGATTTTCTTCCCCATCTGCGTGCTCGTTGTGGGACTCATAGGAATGGTTGTAAACGTCGCAATTCTTGTGCTCTTGCTCATCAACCTGCTTTTGTGCAGCGCATTCTCGGTTATGAGAAGGGATGAGCTCAACCTCGCCGCATTCATAACCACGCTCGTTACCGTCGCTGTTAACGCATTCGTTCTCTTCGTCTGCCTCGGCTTTGACGTTGACAGGCTCTATGCCGACGGCGTATATATGTTCTACGTTGCGAGTATGATGTTCGTGGCGCTCGCAGTTATCATCTGTGCGGCGTTCCATCTGCTCGAAATGGCGCTCGGCAACGTCAACGAAACCTATTCTATGATTATGTATCTGGTTCTGCCTGTTGTCAGCTTCGCTCTTCAGTTCCTTATGTTCTATCATTGGAAGGCAGCGCTCATCACCGTAGGTGCAGTTATCGGTATCGTTATACTGATGACCTTGATGTATAAGGTTACCTGCACGGTATTCTTCACGATTTTCTATGGCATCAAGTACATATTTACAGGCGAATTTATCCGTGATATGCTAAAGAGCAAGCCGAAAAGCTCTGCAACCAAGAAAACAGGCTCGAAAACACCTCACGTACACGACGTTCAGAATGCGGCAATCGGCGCAGCGCAGGCGTGCTACGTCGAGGTCGTCAGAGTTTCTGGCTCGGCAGGCAATATAACCGTAACGCTCAAAAACGCACGTGACCGCCACGGAAACAACCATAGCGCAGGCCGCTTTATGGATGAATTGGCAAAGTTACTTCCCGGCTACGACCTCTCCGGCATAAAGGTGCTTTTCTAAATTCTGTGTCGCAGGCTTTAATCTGCAAGCAAAATTTTAACGCAAGGCGATTTCACTTTTTAAAGTTAAATCATAAAATCAATAAAGGAGCATTGACATGAAAAGAATTTTATCCCTGATTTTAACCGTTGCTATGTGCTTTACCTTTGCACTTTCCCTTGTTTCCTGTGATACGGAAACCGAACCCCCTGCGCACACTCATTCCTATAAGACCGAGTGGACGCACGATAACGAAAACCATTGGCACGCCTGCACGGGCACCGACTGTAAGGAGGTATCCGATAAGGCGGCGCACACCTTCGTATCCGACACCTGCTCGGTCTGCGGATATAAGAAGCCCGAGGAGGCAATCCCCCTTACCAAGGCGCAGTGGGATGCGCTCTTCACCCTTGATAACGTAACCGTCACTGAGTATGAGCTTGATGGCGCAGACAAAACTCTTGTGACAGTATCTCGGCTGGACGGCAACAAGTGCCTTATGACTGCGGAGGGAATAACCGTTCCTTACGACGAGATGGTTACAATTATCCGTATGATGCTCAACTTCTCCTCATGCTATTCGAGCCTTGTATATGAGGGCGGCAAGTATAAGGTTGCATCCTTTGACCCCGCAGGCGACGGCTCATACGTGTATGAAAACGCAGTTCTGACTGTTGAAAACGGTGTTTTGACCTCAATTGCTTCAACTGTTAAGGAGAAGGTTCCGCAGTATGACGGAGACTTTAATATAATAGGAACCACTATTGAAACAAGCACTGTGCTCTACGAGTTCTCCGATTACGGAACGACCGACGCAACCCCGATAAGCAGTCTGCCCATTACCGTTGACGAATGGAAGGCACTCTTTGATGAAAGCAAGTATCAGAACGTCAAAATTGACATGGCGTTTTCCGGCAACGCAGGAGGAGAGCCGTATTCTCAGAGCCAGACCATTTATTATGATAACGGTATTGAAAGAGTGTCAATGATGATGCCTGAAATGGTTGGTATTATGGAATCCTTTGACTACTACAATATAAACGGTGTTTGGTATTCGCACTACAAGACCGCGCAGGAATACGGCGGACAGACGGTTACCGAAAGATCGTCTGGGGCACCCAGCGGTATGCCTACGTTCAACTCATTGATTTCGGAGCTGTTTTCTACCTACAAGAACGATATGATATACTATGTTACCACTTATGACCAGGCAGAGGATGAATATGAGGTAACTCTTGGTGATGAATCGGTAGTAAAGATGAAGATTTCAAACGGAAGGATAGCTTCCCTTCAGATGACGATAGCAGAGCCAAGCGGAGGATATACCTATAACGGATATACCTTCTCAAACTTTGGCACAACTACCGTAAACGTTCCCTTTGATCCAAACGATATCCCTTAATCTGCAAACGGCAGATTCCATTAAAAAGGCCGACTGAAAATTCAGTCGGCTTTTTGCTGTCCCTTATGCGTATATCCGATAAGAAAACGCAAACACTATTGACACCTTGATACGGAGGGTGTTTATGAAATCAATTTGGCATAAGGGTGCGCCGAGCGTGCGCTTTGAGGCGCTTGGCGGCGACAGGAGCACCGACGTTTTGATAATCGGTGGCGGAATTGCAGGCGTTTTGTGCGCCTATAAGCTCAAAAATGCAGGGGTGGACTGTATTTTGGCGGAGTCGGGCAGAATACTTAGCGGTATAACCAAGAATACAACGGCGAAAATCACGCTCGGTCACGGACTTATATATGATAAGCTGATAAAACGCTTTGGAAAGGAAAAGGCAGGGCATTATTTAGAGGCACAAATGCGTGCGGGCGAGCAGTACGCCCGACTCTGCCGTGAGTGCGACTGCTGTTACGAAGTAAGGGATTCTTACGTTTATTCACTTGACAAAAAAGAAAAAATCGAGAGGGAGATTTTGGCGCTGAATTCCCTCGGTGTCACGGCAGAAATGTCAGATGCCCCCGAGCTTCCCTTTGAGGTGGCGGGAGCTGTGCGTGTGAAAAATCAGGCGCAATTTCACCCCCTGAAATTTCTTTATGAGATAGCGCAGGGGCTCCCAATTTATGAAAACACAAAGGTTTTGGAGCTGATGCCAAATAAAGCAAGGACGGACAGAGGGGATATAGGCTACAAAAAGCTGATTGTGGCAACACATTTTCCGATGCTGAATAAGCACGGCAGCTATTTTTTAAAGCTCTATCAGCATCGCTCATACGTCCTTGCCCTCAGGAGCGCACAGAACGTTATGGGAATGTACGTAGACGAATGCGATAAGGGGCTTTCCTTTCGGAGCTACGGCGACCTTTTGCTCCTCGGCGGCGGCGGACACCGCACGGGTAAAAAGGGCGGCTGCTGGCAGGAGCTTGAGGACTTTGCAGGGAAATATTATAAAAATGCAAGGGTAGTGGCAAAATGGGCAACGCAGGACTGTATGACGCTTGACGGAGTGCCTTATATCGGACAGTATTCAAAATCCACGCCCGACGTCTTTGTAGCAACAGGCTTTAACAAATGGGGAATGACTAACGCAATGGCGGCGGCGGATATTTTATCCCGTCTTGTTTGCGGGGAAAATCACCCCTTAGCCGACGTGTTTTCCCCGTCACGCAGTATTCTGCGCCCTCAGCTCGCAGTAAATGTGCTCGAATCCGCTCTGGGACTGCTGACACCTACCGCCCCTCGGTGTCCGCACCTGGGATGTGCGCTCAAATACAACAGGGCAGAGCATTCGTGGGACTGCCCCTGTCACGGCTCACGCTTTACGGAAGAGGGTGAGTTGATAGATAATCCGGCGACAGATGATAAAAATATCAAGTAAGATGCGAATCCTTTATATTGAAACAATCGCAAGCAGAAGGTGAGGTACAAAAAGTGCCTTGCCTTTGTTTTTTCTTTTACAAAAGTTTTTGCTAAGCTTTTTTCAAAAAGCGACTGTTTTTCAAGGAAAAGAGCATCTGTTTATAATAAGTCACCCACACGTTTTCGCACGCATAAAATGAAAATAGCCGTATTGCTATAACGGCGGAAAGGAATAAAAAATGAACAGAGATAATGAAGGATGCCGCATCTGCGGCAGAGCCAACGGCTCCTGCGGATGCGAAAACGGTCAAAATCAGCAGCAAGGCTGCTCCACCTGTCCCGTACAGAGCTGGGCGCCATCGCTGGCAATGGTATATTCACCCGTGCAGTGCTGGGAGGGCGTGCTTGAGCCCGCCGAGGCACTCGCAAACGGCAGTTTATTTTCGGGACTTATAAAGCCCTTTGAGGTAGAAATGGGAGGACGTGGAAGATGAACGGAAACGATTGCAAGGCACTTCTGAAAAAAATAAGGGAGATAGATTTCGCCCTTCAGGAAACGGTTTTGTATCTTGACGCCTACCCGAATAACCGCAGGGCGCTTGCCTATTATCAGAAAATGAAGGCAGAGCGTGAGATGGCGGTTGCGGCGTATGAGGCGAGCTGCGGTCCCTTGACTATGTACGGAAACGTCAGCGCAACCTCGTGGGACTGGATAAACGGCCCCTGGCCCTGGGAAGCGGAAGCTAATTAAGGAGGAATAAAGATATGTGGACCTATGACAAAAAACTGCAATACCCTGTAAAAATAAAGAACCCTAACCCCAAGCTGGCGCAGGTGATAATCAGCCAGCTCGGCGGCCCTGACGGCGAGCTCGCCGCATCAATGAGGTATCTGCATCAGAGATACTCGATGCCCTACGATTCTGTGCGCGGAATACTGACCGACGTCGGCACCGAGGAGCTGGCGCACCTCGAAATGGTGGCGGCGATAATTCATCAGCTGACGAGAAACCTCTCGGATAAGGAGATAGCCGATTCCCCCTTCGCAACCTATTTCGTTGACCATACCACGGGCGCATACCCCGTAGCGGCGAGCGGTGTTCCGTTCGATATGAAATACGTCGGCGTAAAGGGTGACGTTATCGCAGACTTAAACGAGGACTTGGCGGCGGAGCAGAAGGCGAGGGTAACCTACGATAACATTCTGCGCCTGACCGATGACCCCGACGTGCGTGACCCCATAAAGTATCTGCGCCAGCGTGAGCTTGTGCATTACCAGCGCTTCGGTGACGCTCTGCGCATAGCGCAGGATAACCTTGACAGCAAAAACTTCTACGCCTACAATCCCTCTTTTGACAAGAAAAGATGATGGATTGCTTCATTTCATAATAAAAGTAAAGAAGGGCAAACGCATTTGCGTTTGCCTTTTCTATTTCAATGATATATCTCTTTATGACACTTTGATAAATAAATCAAGGCGTAGCCTTGTATATCATAAATTCCGAAGGAATTGTATATCATCAACACGGAGTGTTGTATAGCATCAAGCCGCAGGGAAATACACGCCGGTGCGTGATGAGATACAGCCCCAAAGGGGCTGATGAGATACTCGTTTTTGCGAGATATATTTGCAAAAACGGATGATATACCAAGCCTGCGGGAACCCCCAAAGCTCGGCAAGCTCGCTTCGGGGAACCTCTACTGCGGCTTGGATAAACAAAAAAGAACTTTTGGTAGACAAAAGTTCTTTTTTGTTGGTGCCGGTGATCGGGGTCGAACCGATACGGTATCGCTACCACTGGATTTTGAGTCCAGCACGTCTGCCAATTCCATCACACCGGCATTTTTCACAGCATTAACATTTTAACACATAAAAACGAAAAAAGCAATACCTTTTTTGTCTATTTAAAAATATTTTGAAAAATGATTGATAAACTAAAAAATATATAGTATAATATAATAGCCAAAATATGTTGAATTTATGGGAGGTTTTTGTGGACGGAATTGAAATTATAAAGAAAAATCTCTCGATGAAGATGGACGAGCGCAGAGCATCCGAGGAAAAAATTGCGGCGCTCTATTCAGAGCTTGCCTATGAAATGCTCGATGGGCTTGATAATTCAAATCTCACGGCAACGCTTGCCGAGCTGTCGGAAACGGTGGGCGAGCTTTTTGAACCGCTCGATGCCTTTTCTATGGCGAGCTTTGCCGACAGATTTGTTTTCCGACTGTCCGAGATGACAGGGAGAAAAATATCTCTCTCCGACTTTTTTGGGCGAGCAGGCGTGCGTGAGCGTGTGGCATACGTAAAAAACAGGTATAACGATATAGCATACGAGCGTCTTTGCCCGATGCTTGAAAATCCGACTGTCGGATATTTTCCCGATACTGACGGCGTGATAGCCTCACTCGCAGAGGGACGGGCTGATTATGCGCTCATTCCCACGGCACAGGGGGGCGTCAGGATACCGTCGGTTTACGAAACCCTTGACGAGCATCTTTTGCATATATTCGCAAAATACGAATGTGAGCAGACCGACGGCACGATGCTCGAAATATCGCTCGTGTCGGAGTCTTGTCCGTTCTCATATTCGGACGGGGATACGGTTGGAATTTCCTTCTCGTTTTGTCCATCGCCTGCGTGCGATATAGGAGCTGTGCTGACAGCAATGTCCCGCCTCGGTGCGAGTGTAGGCACTGTGACCTCAGAGGATGAGAGATTTTTTGTCAGCGCAACCGCTACCTCGGGTCAGGCAGTAAAAATTATAACCTTTATGTATCTTTTCACCTACGGCTTTAACGCTCTGGGTGTATTTCGGGAGATTTAAAATGAAAACTATCAGCTATAAGCCGAGCGGAGTATGCTCGAGACAAATAGATATTGAGTGCGAGGGCGACGTTATAAAGCACGTCAAATTCACGCAGGGGTGCGCTGGAAACACACAGGGTGTGGCACGCCTTGTCGAGGGAATGAAAATTGACGAGGCTATAAAGCGCCTTAAGGGCATAAAATGCGGATTCCGCCCCACGTCCTGCCCTGACCAGCTCGCAAGAGCGCTCGAAAAAATGGCGGAAAACGGCGAAAACTGACAGGAGAAAATTATGAATTACAGAGAAGAATTTGAAAGATGGCTCGCCTATGGCGACCTGACGGCGAAGGAGCGCGAAATGCTCGTCGCTATGGAAAACGACGACAATAAGCAGAAAATGTATTTTTCCGCACCGATGAGCTTCGGTACGGCAGGACTGCGCTCCGAGATGGAGCTCGGCCCCGGCGGTATGAATTTCTACACCGTTGCACAGGCAACGCAGGGAATTGCCAACCTCGTAATATCCGAGGGCGGAGCAGAGAGGGGCGTAGTTATAGCCCACGACAGCAGAAACAATTCTCGCTACTTTGCAGAAACTGCGGCAACCGTTATGGCGGCGAATAACATAAAGACATATCTTTTCGACGGCGTGCGTCCCACGCCCGAGCTTTCCTTTGCCGTGCGTGAGCTTTCCTGCCTTGCGGGAATTAACATAACCGCCTCGCATAATCCGAAGGAATATAACGGATATAAGGCGTATTGGGAGGACGGAGCGCAGATTTCGCCCGAGCAGGCGGCTATCGTCAGCTCCTACATTTCGGGCATTGATGTGCTCGGCGGCTTTAACCTCATAGACTACGAGTCTGCCGTATCCGCAGGCGCTATCGAGCTTTTGGGCGAGGACTTTGACGAGAAGTATCTTGCCGCCGTTATGTCAACGCAGATTAACACCGAGGTTATCCCCGCTGTCGCTGATGAGCTCAAAATTGTATACACCCCCCTTCACGGAGCAGGCTACCGTATGGTGCCTATGATAATGGAGCGTGTGGGAATGAAGCATCTTTATACCGTTGATGAGCAGATGACACTCGACGGCAATTTCCCGACGGTTAAGAAGCCTAACCCCGAATATGCGGAGGTTTTCTCACTCGGTATCGAAATTGCCGAGCGTGTAGGCTCCGACCTCGTTATCGCAACCGACCCCGACTCCGACCGTGTCGGAGTTATGAGCCGTACCTCTGACGGCAGCTTTGCCACTATAACGGGCAACCAGATGGGTGCGCTCCTGCTCGATTACGTGATAAAGGCTCGCAGGGAGAAGGGCACACTCGATAAGAATTCCTACTGTGCAAAATCAATAGTATCAACCGAGCTTGCTGCCCGCATTGCCGAGGTCAACGGAGTTAGGCTCTATGACGTCCTCACGGGCTTTAAATTCATAGGCGAGGTTATAAAGAAATACGAAACAAATTGCCTTGACGGCGAATTTATCTTCGGCTTCGAGGAGAGCTACGGCTACCTGTTCGGAGATTATGCGAGGGATAAGGATGCGGTTGGTGCAACCATGATGATATGCGAGATGACCGCATACTATAAATTAAAGGGTATGACGCTTTCCGATGCTCTGGAGGCGCTTTACAAGGAGTACGGCTACTACGGTGACGCCGTGTCCGACTTCTATATGAAAGGACTTGACGGTATAGAGAAAAGACGTGTGGTTATGCAGAATCTGCGTGACGTACCCCCTGAGAAGATAGGTGGCTCCAAGGTCATTTCTATCGGCGATTACAGTAAGGGCAGAATTACCGACCTTCGCACAGACGAGAGCGTGCCGACAGGCACGGTGCTCAGCGACGTTTTATACTACACCCTCGCAAACGGGGATAAGATTATAGTGCGTCCCTCGGGCACAGAGCCGAAGGTAAAAATGTATTTCCTTTCCCACGCAAAGAGCAAGGATGAGCTTTTGCGTAAGGCAGAGCTTTACCGTCAGGACACTGCAAAATTTGCCGAGGTGTAAGGGGAAAACGGCTCGCACAGGGCGAAAAAACCAAGGGATTTAATAAGGTGAATTATTTTCGGGAATACAGACGCTCTTTGAATCTTGAACGGTATGAGAGCGGACGTGAGTTCCTCATTGATATGAAGGCAACGCTTTCGTCAAGGGAAATTGAAAGATTAAAGGTGTTAAAGCACCATATGCGGGTTGGGCGCTACCAGCACGTTCTGAGTGTTTCCTATCTCAGCTATATGTTAGCGAGGGAGAGGGGGCTTTCGTATATAGAAACGGCTCGTGGCGCTCTCTTGCACGATTTGTATTATTACGACTGGACACAAAGGGATAAAAGGCCGAAAAGGCATAATCGCCTGCACCCCTCAATAGCGCTCAAAAACGCAGAGAGCGCATTTGAGTTGACACCGCTCGAGAGGGAGATAATCGCATCTCATATGTGGCCCATAGCACAGCCGAGGCCTGAGAGTGCGGAGGCGAAAATCGTCAATAGAATGGACAAGGTATGCTCAAACCTCGAAATAGCGTATTCGCTGTTTTCGGGCAAAAAGAGCAGTGTAAGATTTAAGAAGGAAAAACAGTAAAAGGAGAGGCTATCGGTGACTGACAGGCAAAGACACACGAGAAATTTCTCGATAATAGCACATATAGACCACGGCAAATCAACGCTCGCCGACAGAATACTTGAAAAGACGAATGCGGTTGAGAAGCGAGAGCTGGAGGCTCAGCTCCTCGATGATATGGAGCTTGAGCGTGAGAGAGGTATAACGATAAAGGCGAGGGCGGTGAACCTTTCCTACCGTGCAAAGGACGGGGAGGAGTATAACTTCAACCTCATCGACACCCCCGGTCACGTTGACTTCGGCTATGAGGTCTCACGCTCGCTCAACGCCTGCGAGGGCGCATTGCTCGTTGTCGATGCAACGCAGGGGGTTGAGGCACAAACGCTTGCCAACGCCTATCTTGCAATAGACAGCAATCTTGAAATTCTGCCTGTAATCAATAAAATCGACCTGCCGTCAGCGGATATAGAGAAAACCCGTGCGGAGATTGAGGATATAATAGGCATACCTGCCGACGACAGCCCTGCCGTATCGGCAAAGGCAGGCATAAATATAGAGGACGTTCTCGAGGGAATTGTAAAGCACGTTCCACCGCCCAAGGGCGACCCCGATGCGCCCCTGCGTGCGCTGATTTTCGATTCGCAGTATGACAGCTATCTCGGAGTTGTCGTCTACATACGTGTGATGGACGGCACGGTTAAATCGGGCGACCGTATCAAAATGATGAATACGGGCGCTGAATTTGAGGTAATCGACGTCGGCACCATGCAGGCGTTCGGACTTAAAAAGACAGACGCCCTCTCTGCGGGCGAGGTTGGATATATCACGGCGAGCATCAAAAACGTGCGTGATACCCGTGTCGGAGATACCGTCACGACGGTAGATGACGGGGCCGACGAGCCCCTGCCGGGCTTCCACGACGTACACCCTATGGTTTATGCAGGTATTTACCCTGCCGACGGCTCCCGCTACACCGACCTTCGTGAGTCGCTCGAAAAATTGCAGCTAAACGACGCCTCGCTCGTTTTCGAGCCCGAAACCTCGGTTGCTCTCGGCTTTGGCTTCCGTTGCGGATTTTTGGGACTTCTTCATATGGAGATTATCGAGGAGAGGCTTGAGAGAGAGTTCAATATAGACCTCATAACCACAGCCCCCAGCGTTATTTATAAGATAGTGAAGAAATCGGGCGAGGAAATTTATATCGACAACCCCTCGAATTTCCCACCCCCCGACGAAATAGACGTGGCGTATGAGCCTATGATGAGGGCGAGTGTTATCACGCCTACCGAGTACGTCGGTAACCTTATGGATTTGTGCCAGGACAGACGCGGTATCTTTGTCGATATGAAATATATCGACACCGAGCGTGTGGAGCTGCACTATATTCTGCCGCTCAACGAGATAATTTACGACTTTTTCGATGCGCTCAAGAGCCGTAGCAAGGGCTACGCATCTCTCGATTACGACTTTGCGGAGTATAAGCAGAGCAAGCTCGTGAAGCTCGATTTTCTGCTCAACGGAGAACAGGTTGATGCGCTGTCGTTTATAGTGTTTGAGGACAGAGCATACACCCGTGCACGCAAAATAACCGAGAAGCTGAAGGAGAATATCCCCCGTCAGCTCTTTGAGGTGCCGATACAGGCGGCAATAGGCTCGAAAATCATCGCCAGAGAAACGGTTAAGGCAATGCGTAAGGACGTGCTTGCCAAGTGCTACGGCGGAGATATAACGAGAAAGAAGAAGCTGCTCGAAAAGCAGAAGGAGGGCAAGAAAAAGATGCGTAAGCTCGGTAGCGTAGAGGTAACGCCCGAGGCATTTATGGCAGTCTTGAAGCTCGACGACGGCAACTGAGCCGACCTGTTTCCAAACAGTTTTCGGGGCTTTGAACTATAATTTAACTCCAGAGGTTTTATAATTATGATTTGGATTATAGCAGCCATTCTCTCCGCTTTCTTTGCGGGACTGACGTCTATACTTGCCAAGTGCGGTATCAGGAAGACCGATTCCGACCTTGCAACAGCGCTCAGAACCGTCGTCGTTCTGATATTTTCCTGGATAATGGTGCTCGTTGTAGGCTCCTTGAGTTCGATTACTCAAATTGAGCCGAGATCCTTTGTTCTTCTCATTCTTTCAGGACTCGCAACGGGCGCATCATGGATCTGTTACTTCAAGGCACTTTCGGTTGGTGACATCAATAAGGTTGTTCCCATAGATAAGTCCAGCACCGTTCTTGCCGTTCTCCTTGCCATCATCTGCTTTGGAGAGACGAGCAATCTTGCAATGAAGCTGATTGCAACCTTAATTCTTGCCGTCGGTATTTTCCTTATGGTTGAGAAAAAGCAGAGGGAGGAAAAGCAGGAGAGCAAAACGTGGCTTATCTATGCCGTGCTTGCCGCCGTTTTTGCAGCATTGACGTCTATTCTCGCTAAAATGGGAATTTCGGGAGTGGAGTCCAATCTCGGAACTGCCATTCGCACAGGAGTAGTTCTCATTATGGCTTGGATTATTGTCTTTACCAGAGGAAAGCAAAGACAGCTCAGAGTCATAGACAAAAAGGAGCTTTTGTTCATCGGACTTTCGGGCATTGCGACAGGCGCCTCTTGGCTTTTCTATTATTATGCAATTCAAAACGGCGAGGTCAGCGTTGTCGTTCCTATTGATAAGCTCAGTATTATCGTCACCGTTGCCTTCTCCTACGTCGTGTTCAAGGAGAAGCTGTCGAGGAAGGCGTTTTTCGGTCTTTGCCTGATGGTGATCGGTACGCTTCTTATGGTATTTTTCAAGTAACCTAACGCTCTGACAATCACGGCGCATCCGTGTATATCATCGATGCAAGGCATCGTATATCACCAACAGCTTGCTGTTGTATATCATCATTGCGAAAGCCGGATACAACCTACGGTTGATGATATACGCCTACGGTGATGATATCCAACCCACAGGGCTGATGATATGCCTTCACTTTCGCAATGGATACAAAAAACGACAGGCAAAACCTGTCGTTTTTGGTGCGGGTAGCAGGTAAGCGAGGGAAAAACAATTGAGTATTGTTTTTCGTGAAGCGCCCGAAGGAAACAAGGAAAAATCGAGCGAGGCTTGCCGAGAGATGATTTTGACTATGCTTTCCGAGCCGTCGGGGAACCTGAATTGCAACGCAATTCTGTTCAAGTCCATACCCGAGCGTCCTTCATCACGGCGTAGCCGTGCATATCATTGATGCAAGGCATCGTATATCACCAACAGCTTGCTGTTGTATATCATCATTACGAAAGCCGGATACAACCTACGGTTGATGATATACACCTACGGTGATGATATCCAGCCCTCAGGGCTGATGATATGCCATCGCTTTCGCAATGGATACAAAAAACGACAAGCCGATGCTCGTCGTTCGGAAGGACAGTTTTGCAAGAATACGGTATATTTCGCAAGAGATATGCCGTATTCTTGCTTTTTTAGTCCCTATGCGCTTCTACGGATTTCTTCTATCATTTCAAGTAGCTGCTTCTCATCGGGAATGTTAATCAAACCAACTGCGGTAAAGTAAACGTCAAGCTGTACGCGTTTTCTTCCGTCCACCTTTGCGCTCTTGTGAACCTCTATCCGCCTTATAAGTCGGTTGACGATCTCGGGAGTAAGCTCGTTAATATCGGTGCACTTTCGGATAGTTTCAAGGAATACACGAAGATCGACCTTGTCTTGTTCTGCATCCTTTAAGGTTTGCTCTGCCTTTGCCGTGATCTCAATCAATTCCTTTTGCTCGGCTTCGTAGTTTGCCATCATCTTGGAAAAGCGTTCGTCGGGGATTTTGCCAAGCACATTATCCTCATAAATGCGCTCGATGAGTTTGTCAAGCTCCACGATCCTTCGTTGACTTTTCTCGATATTTGCTTTTAACGTTCTCATATTGGCTGCCTTGGCTAAGCTGTGCTTTTTGGAATACATATAGAGAAACACCGCTTCGTACTGTTGAATGAACAAAGCCACACGCCTTACAAGCTCAAGCATCGTTTCTCTCAAAACCACCTCACGAATGAAGTGGATAGAGCAAGTACCACGATTTTCTTTGTAAGCGGAGCATCGGTGAAATTCTTGGTTTTCATCGACACTCTTTGCCGCGCAGAAATAAAGCTTGGATTTGCAATCAGCACAGTAAAGCAGTCCCGAAAACAGACTTTCTCTGCCCGTGGCGGTATTCCTTCTACGGTTCTCTCGTAATTCTTGAACGCGATTGAAGGTATCTTCGTCAATAATAGCTTCTTGCGTATTGGGAATGATCTGCCATTCTTCCTCGGGGTTGTGAACCGTCTTGTGTACTTTATAGCTGACGAGAGTAGTTTTGAAATTGACCGTGCATCCTGTGTACTGTCG
>JAFVRG010000017.1 GCA_017504405.1 Clostridia bacterium
TCGTATAACTTTGCAGGTGGCTTTAGATTATATAGCAGTATTAAAAACGAAGAATTGTTATCTAAGCAATGCTACTCTTGCGGTATGGAAAAATAATAGACAAATAAGAATTTGTCTGTAGAAATCAATACAAAAAGAAACCTCAATATATTAAAAATCTCCGTAAGTGGTCAAACATGTGGTCAAAGGCGAAAAATGGGCTTGTTCAACCCTCGAAGCAGGGAAGAACAAGCCCATTCTTTATATCACGAAAACACGAGATTTAGCGAGGATTTGCGAGAAAATAAAAGAAAAACGAGGGTTCGTTATGAACCCTCGTTTTGGTCTGAGTGTAAGGAGCGGAGCGACGGAATAGCGAGCTTGCGAGCGTCCAAGACTTCTCTCTCGGAGAGCGAGGTCGCAGAGCGACATAACTTGCGCTACCCTGTCAAGTCGCATAGTCGAAAATGGCAAATAATCGCAGATTTTTGCCGTTTTCTCCTTGCTTTGTTGACTTCGCGGCGTAAAAACCGTCATTTAGAAGGTTTTTACTTGCTCACCCTACCACCCCAACTGATTAATATATCTTTTTCTAGCCGTTTTTGCTTTTTCTAGCCCTTTCTGCTACGCAAAAACGGCTTTTTCATACTCTCCTGACATCTTGTCTCCGTGTACTCCGGTTCTGTTTATGGTCAAAGATGTGGTAAAAAATGAGCTCAATGTATTCGAGATTTGTGATACAAAGGGCTTGCTTTTTCATTTATCGCTCCCCAAAAAAATTGAGAGCAATAAAAAAAACGCCGGCGAGAAAACTCACCTGATGAACTGTGTTATTCTTTTGTGTATCTACATTTTACCAACAATTCGCGCGTTTTCAATAGTGTTTTCAAAAATATAGAAATAGAAAAAAGCGGCAAGGCCGTCAGCCTTGCCGCCATCATCAGGGTCGGGACAGCGGTGCAGTTTTTCGACCAATTCTGGTGAATCCGCCGATTCGTACCCTCAAATCCCATAAAATCATTATAAATTCATTCCTTCGATAAAGCACTGTTTATATCCATGGCTAAGCGTACAGCCTCCATGGCATCTTTCCCGTATGCGTCAGCTCCGATTGCCGAAGAATATTCTTTGGTCAGCACAGCGCCGCCGACGATTATTTTGCACCACGGAGCATCACGTCGGAGCAGAGATATCGTCTCCTGCATATAGGGAACGGTTGTAGTCATCAATGCACTTAAGCCAACGATAGGAGCGTGCAGCCTTACAACCTCCTTGACAATTCTTTCAGGCTCTACGTCACGGCCAAGATCGGTAACGGCAAAGCCATAGTTTTCAAGCAACAGCTTCACAATGTTTTTTCCGATGTCATGGATATCTCCCTTGACAGTTGCTATTACAATCGCGCATTTGTCGGCAGAGTGCGTGCCCGACATCTCGGACTTTATTACTTCAAACGCACTCTTTGCCGCCTCCGCGCTCATAAGGAGCTGAGGAAGATAGACTGTCTTGTTTTCAAACCCAATTCCAACCGTGTTGAGTGCGGGGATTATATGCTCCTGCACGACGGTGAGAGGGGGCACTCTCCTTATCATCTCTGCGGTGAGCTGAGCGGCAATGTCCTTGAGTCCCTTAACGACCGCGCGCTGAAGCTCAGAGCCGTACTCCGACTTATCTTCACGGATAGGCTTTTCAACAACAGGTACCGCTACCGTAGCGGTAGCAGGCTCTTTTTCCGCAAAGGAAATGAAATCAGAGCAGTTGACGTCAAGCCCTGCGAGTGCGCGATAGGCGTAATAGGTTTTCATCATCTCGTGCGAATAGGGATTCATAATAGCGGCTGACAGGCCCTCGTTTAGGGCCAGTGCGAAGAAGGTGCCGTTTATCGTATCCCTTGACGGCAGTCCGAATGACACGTTTGATACACCAAGCGAGGTGTTGGCACCAAGCTCTCGGCGTATAGTTCCAAGCGCACGAAGCGTTTCTTTTGCGGCGTTTGTGTCCGCGCTCACCGTCATAGCAAGTGTATCAAAAATTATGTCTTTTTTGTCGATTCCGTATTTTTTAGCCTCAGCCAGTATCCTTTTTGCGATAGCGACTCTACCCTCAGCGGTCTCGGGTATTCCGTCCTCGTCAAGCGTCAGAGCGACGATAAGCCCGCCATATTTCTTTGCGAGAGGAAATACCGCTTCCATGCTCTCCTTCTTGCCGTTTACCGAGTTTATCATCGCCTTTCCATTGTAGCGGCGGAGTGCGCTTTCCATAGCTACGGGGTCGGAGGTGTCTATCTGCAAAGGAAGGTCGAGTATCGCCTGAAGCTCACAAACCACCTCCGTCAACATCCTCGTCTCGTCTATTTCGGGCAATCCCACGTTGACGTCGAGAATATGTACACCCTTCTCCTGCTGAGCAATACCCTCTCTGAGAATATAGTCTATATCTCCTGCTCGCAGAGCATCCTTGAAGCGCTTTTTGCCCGTAGGATTTATGCGCTCGCCGATGAGCACGGGGGCAAGGTCAAAAACGACTGCATGGGTGTATGAGGATACGAGGGTAATGTCTTTCTTTTTTACAGGTACGGGGGTGATGTTTTTTGATGCGCTGACGAGCGCCGAGATATAGTCGGGAGTCGTTCCGCAGCAACCGCCTGCGATACGCACACCCTTGGCGATAAGCTCCGAAACATCCTCTGCAAATTCATCGGGCAGGACGTCGTATACCGTTTTATTGCCAACCGCCCTTGGAAGTCCTGCGTTTGGCTTCAATATGACGGGAACGGACGCGTATTTCAGATACTCCTTTGCTACCGATGCGAGCGCCCTCGGTCCGAGGGAGCAGTTGATGCCTATAGCATCTGCGCCCATGCCCTCAAGCATAGCGACCATAGCAGAGGGGGAGGCCCCCGTCATCAGCTTGCCATCCTCACCGTAGGCGTTGGACACAAAAACGGGAAGCTCGCAGCTCTCCTTGACGGCGAGGAGCGCAGCCTTGGTCTCGTAGCTGTCGTTCATGGTTTCTATAAATATAAGGTCAACGCCATGCTTGACACCGAGCCTTACCGTCTCGGCATACACCGCCACGGCATCCTCAAAATCGAGGTCTCCGTAGGGCTTCAGTAGCTTGCCGGTAGGCCCGATGTCGAGCGCGACCCACTTTTCCTGGGCACTATGACTCTGTTCTGCCGCACGGCGCGCATTTGCAACGGCTGCGCCGATTATCTTATCCAGCTCATCCTTTGAAAATTTCAGAATATTCGCACCGAAGGTGTTGGTGCAAACAATATTGCTGCCCGCATCATAATAATCGCGATGTATTTTTGTTACCGTGTCGGGATGCGTGACATTCCAGCGCTCCGGGAATTCCCCCGGGGCAAGCCCCTCTGCCTGAAGCAGAGTTCCCATGCCACCGTCAAGATAAACGGTACTCTCCTTCAAATATTCACAAAGCTTCATATATCTCTCCATTGCAATTACTCTTGCCTAACTCCCATTATTGCCGTAACCGATTTTGACGGCGACATAAGAAAACTGTCAATAAGGGTCAGCCCTATTTTTCTCGGGCAGTCAAGCACCTTAAAAATGTCGCCCTGCAATTCGAGTGGCAAATCTCCGTATCCGGGACTGAAGCGAGGGCAGAGAACCCTGCCTTTCTTCGTTTTCTGCTCGGCAATTTCTCGGCTAAATGCATCACATAGCGCCTCAATGCGCTCCGCTCCTATCGCCTGGAAAAAGAGAGCCCTTGTCGCTGATACGGCTTTATATCTCGTAATGAGGCGATCGGGCTCAATACCCACCGTAGCAGCGAAAAGAACTATGCTGTCACAGCCCGAAAGGTTCTTTTTCAAATCCTTTGATAAAATCCTCGCAAATCCTAAGTCAAGCGCCTCGCCGCATACCGATACGGGCAGCTCGCAGTAGCATACCTTGTAGACGAGCCTATCCATTATTTCGTCTATACATTCATTCAGCATAGGCAAAAGCTCGGGCGCCTCTCCCCTCACACCTGCATAGCGCAGAATTTCGCTTAAATCAATAGGGGGTGCGTCGTAAAATTTTGTGAAAACAGTGCCCATCATCCGAGTATATCCGACAGATTGCTCTGTATTGCCGCCGCAACGTCGGGCTTGTTCATCGAATAAACGTGTACGTTAGTAATTCCGTTTGCGAACAGATCTATTATTTGGTCGGTGGCATATGCGATTCCCGCCTGCTTCATTGCCGCAGGGGTAGTACCGAACTTGTCTACCAGCGATTTGAAACGCTGAGGCACAAATGAGCCTGAGAGCTTTATCGCACGCTCAACCTGATTTCCGTTTGTGATAGGCATAATTCCGGGAATAATGGGCACGGTTATACCCGCCTCGCGTATCTTGTACATGAAGTTATAGAACAGATTGTTGTCGAAAAACATCTGTGACGTTAGGAAGGAGCAGCCTGCATCAACCTTCTCCTTGAGATAAAGGATATCCTGCCTCTGATTTTCGCTCTCGGGATGTATCTCGGGATAGCACGCTCCGCCGATACAAAAATCAGCGCCGCTTTCCTTCAGCTCGTTGATAAGGTCAACCGCATAATGAAAATCCCAGCCCGCACGGTCACTGGCAACGAGTGAGGAGGGAATGTCTCCCCTGAGAGCCATTACGTTATCAATTCCAGCCTCCCTCATCTGCGCTATTTTCTCTCGGACAGTTTCTCTTGTCGATGAAACGCAGGTCAGGTGCGCAAGGGTCGGCACGCCGTAGCGCTCCTTTATATTCTTTGCAATGTCCAGGGTATAACGGCTCGTGCCTCCGCCTGCTCCGTAGGTTACGCTCATAAAAGAGGGATGCAGCTTTGCTATCTCCTCGGTAGCCGTCTTTACAGTCTTAAATGCGGTATCGGTTTTGGGAGGGAATACCTCGAAGGAGAGCGATAGCTTGTCTTTTCTAAAAAGCTCTGTCAGTTTCATCGTAATCACCTTTTTACTTATTTATCCTATTGTACCACAAAAGCAGTAGATAAATCAAGTGTTTTCGTGGCGATTATACCCGAAAGAGATCTTTTGTGAGGATGCCGGATTCATAAATACACCTCAATTATATCATAAGCGGCATATCGGGACAATATTGTTTTGGGCGTCCTCCCCCTTACGCCCCAACCGATTAAAATATCTTTGTCCATGAGATAATCAACATCTTAAAGTTTGAATAAAAAACGCCGAAGAGGTTCTATTGGATTCCTCATCGGCGTTTTGGGGCTCGACAAAATAATGTTTTATTCAAGGTGTTTTTCATTTTTGGATGTGATACCCGAAAGCTTTTTGTCAATAAAGACAGTTAACTTATTAACCTTCGCAAGCGAGAATAGAACCTGCCTTATATATTCGATAGCTGTGCATATCAGATAAACCGCCAGTACAAAGCCTATTATTCCGAGAAGGGCAAGCAGCGGATTTATCTTTAAAAGCGGGAAAAGAGAATTTTGTATTATATGCTTTCTGACGTAGGGGTGCTCGTGTATGAGATACACTCCAAACGATGTTCTGGCAAAGAAGGTTATTATTTTAAATTCCTTCACCTTAAGATTTGCAAAGAAAAGCAAAAGCGCAAGAGAGCTTATGAAATTAAGAATGAAGTTGTATTCAAAAATCATGGGGGGATATGAGGAATCAATCCTTATCAGTAGCCCAAAGAGAACGTTTAATAGGCAAGAGAGGAAAAATAGCAAAAGATATATATAGGCAGGGATTTTTCTGCCTTTAATGCTAAAAGAGAATCTGTATTTCTTTATCGCACCCCCTACGAGATAAAGGTATATGAGCCACAGTGCGCTGTATCCGTTTTTTAGGTTGAAAACGTCTCCCGCGTGGAAGGATGCAACGTAGGAAACAATTCCAAAAATGACGGCTAACACGGAGAGAGTGATGCAAACAGTTTTCTTTTCGGCTCTTTCAATTACGGTATTGAGCAGGGGCATAAACAAGAAGAGAATGAAGTAAGAGGTGAAGTACCAATAAATGCTGCTTGTTACAGGTGTTGAGTAGAGAAAAAGTCCGTTGAGGCTAAATTCCTCCTTGCCACAAAGGCAAAATACAAAGAAAAAGAGCAGGGAAAAGAAGAGAACCTGAAGATAGAGATTGATTATATTTTTAATTCTTACTTTTCTGTCCCCGTTTAAAAATCCCGATGTCAGCGCGAAGCAGTTTACCGCAACAATGCAAATGACTTCCAGGAGTGTGGATATTACTCGGAGTGCGGAATTTGGAGCGGCGTTATATAAAATACCGCCAAAATTATTTGAGTGCAAAACAACCACCATGAGCATTGACACAATCTTAAACAGGTCAATGGACGGTGTCCTGCCCTGCGGTGAGCTTCTTTCAACAGACTTTTCCATAAAATCCCTCCTAACCCTATAAATAATTATATAACGAAGGTGGGAAGTTGTCAACACTTGCTTTGCCCACTCTTGTGAGCAACGAGCGATTCTCCAACACGGGGTCAAAAAAACAGGAGTACCGAAGTACTCCAAGGCGGGAGAAGCTGATGCGGGCATCAGAATTTTTTGCCACGCCGTCGGTCAGCAAGCTACCGCCGCTCTGTGGCAAAAATGCGAACTCCGTATATTCGCAGGGCAAACATACGAGCGATTCCCCAACACGGGGGGCAAAAAACGGGAGAAGCTGATGCAAGCATCAGAATTTTTTTGCCACGCCGTCGGTCAGCAAGCTAACGCCGCTCTGTGGCAAAAATGCGAACTCCGTATATTCGCGGAGCGAACATACGAGCGATTCTCCAACACGGGGGGCAAAAAAACAGGAGTACCGAAGTACTCCAAGATGGGAGAAGCTGATGCGGGCATCAGGATTTTTGCTCGTGCCTTATGAAAGCGAGCTTTCAACGGCTTACTCGCAAATGCGAACTCCGCATATTCACATACGTGAACATGCGGAGTGATTCAGCACAGATTAGCATAAATAAAACCCACCCGATTGGGTGGGTTTTATTTATGGTGACCCGTGGGAGAATCGAACTCCCGTTTCAGCCTTGAGAGGGCCGTGTCTTAGCCGCTTGACCAACGGGCCTTTTTTGTCGAGCGTTGATAGTATAACACATATTTTTTTAAAAATCAACCCTTTTTGCAAAAAAAATTAAAAAATATTGTTGCCTTGTCAAGGTATACCCCCAACTTTAACTTTTTCTATTGATTTAATGTGCTTTTTGTGATAAAATATCCCTATAAAATGCAAAGGAGATTTACCGTGGATAAAAAACCGCTGATTTCAATAATAGTTCCCGTCTATAATGCGGAAAAATATCTTAAAGCGACGGTTGACAGCCTTTTGTGTCAGAGCTACGAATATATTGAGATTATTTTGGTTGACGACGGCTCGTCCGACAGCTCACCTGCAATTTGCGATGAATACGCACAAATGGATAGCCGTGTACGTGTTATTCATAAGCCAAACGGCGGCGTTTCCTCTGCTCGTAATGCGGCGTTGGATATAGCTAACGGTGTTTATGTTGGCTTTTGCGACAGTGACGATACGGTAGAGCCAAGCACCTACGAGCTGATGCTTGACAACCTCATGCGTGAAGGGGCGGATATTTCGGTCTGCGGATTTAATTTTGTATACCCCGACAGAAAAGAAGAAAGCGCGGGTGGTGAGAGTGTTGTACTTTACGGCAAGAATGCGCTGTCATCTATGCTCATCGGAAAGCATTTTGAGGGACATCTATGGGATAAGCTCTTTTCCAGAACGCTGATAGGTGATATCAGAATGGCAGAGGATATACAGGTGTACGAGGATATGCTGTTCGTTTTCTCTGTTATGATGAATGCCGAGCGTGTCGTTTATGACCCCACCCCCTGTTACAATTACTATATGCGTGAAGACAGTGCTTGCCATACACCTATGAACAAAAAGCAGGCGAGCGCACACCGTGCCTGCGAGAGAATGATGGAAATGGCAAAGGCGTGCGGACGCACCGAGCTTTTCCCCTGTATAGATGCGGTAACTGTGGTTTGCAACGTACGGTACGTCTCAAGGATGAGCTACAATAAAGAGGGTAGAAAAGAGTTTGCAAAATTTGCAAAGAAAAACATACGCAAGCATTTGAACCGAAGGAGCCTTTCGCTTTTGTCAGGAATGATGAAGGTCCGTGCTTTGCTTGCTTCGTTTTCCCTGCACCTTTACTATCCGATTCAAAGGCTTTTAAAAAAGAACTATATGTAAAAAAGGGCTTTGACAGCCCTTTTTTACTTGGTTAATCCGTGAACAAATCCAAACGGGTCGGCGGAGCAGATGTCTGCGGCAATGACCTTGTTTTTATAAATGATGAGGTTAGCGTAAACCTTGCCCTCATAGCCCTGATAGTTGGTTACCTCGTACGTATAACGGGTAACCTTCTTTTTTGTGTATCTGCCTATGTCAAGGCCCTGGGATTTCTGTATCTCATTGTATCCGAGCAAAACTCTGTCAAGCTCGGAGGGGATAGTAAACTGTCCGATTTCAACGGCGTCCCCTGAAACCTCCCAGCCAAAGGAAGCAAGAAAGTTCTTTCTGTCCTCCTCAGTCTTTATTTTTGAATAATTAACCGTTTCAACGCTCTCCGCCGAGGCGCTGACCGTACCTGCGGGCTCGATGAAAAACATAAGAGCCAACAAAACGGCAACCGACACCGCAATTACGGAAAAGAATTTAAGCGTGCTCGCCCTCATCGAATAAATAAACATATTAAATCTCCTGTGATTGACTTCGCTAAATCCTATTCCGCAGCTGATAAATTTAGAACAAGTATAAGAAAAAATGAAGGAACAAAAAATTGCTCCTTCATTTATGAGTTTATTCGATTACGGGTTCTTCTTCGTAATTAACTACCGTTATAACGCTGAAGGAATCGTAATGGGTCTGACAGCCTGCGGTTGTACATCCCTTGTTGCCCTTGCCATAGAGGTTAGCAACACGCTTTGTAGATTCTTCCAGATCAATGAAGTAGGGAGCAGGGTCGCCCTCGGTGGTAAGAAGACCGGTGAAGCGGTCGTTTATTTGGATACCGAAGGTGAGCTTGAACAAATCGTTGTTAGCAGCCCAATAGTCGCCTACGGTAGCATATTTGCCGTCGTCTGTTCCCACAAAGTTGTCGGTTACGTAGCTGTTGATGTCGAATACAAGACCGATTACGTATCCTACGTTCTTTTCATTAGCATCGTAGAGCTCCTTGGAGAAGGATGCGCTTTCACTGTCAAGGTCTGCAACCGAGAGATACTGAAGCTGAGGAGCTGTTGCGGGCTCAGCATTTCTCAAGTTAATTCTGCCCTTTCTGTCGATTACGAGAGTTCTGAGGCAGGTCTCGGAGGTCGTATTCTGAACGTCAACCGTTCCGTTAGCTGCGTTAGACATGGGGAGGTCAACCTTTGAGCCGAAGAGGAAACGGAACTCGATTCCGTCTCCTGCAGCAAAGAAGTTGCCGGGACGGTTGGCGGGGTCGCTCTCTATGAGCTCATGGTCTCTGTCGGAGGGGTAGAAGGGTGTGTCGTCACGAATTACTATGTACATATAGAGCTTCGAGCCGTCATAGGTGACGAAGGTGTGCTCGTCAAGCTGAATATCCCAGGTTCCGAGGTCGGAATTACCGGTGAATTTGTTGGTAGTAGCAGGTGTATGAGTGGTGCCGTCAGCGTGCCATACGAGTCTGTTGTTGAACGTGTGTGCAAGCTTGAAGGTTCCGTTTTCCCAATCTATTCTGCTCGGATCTGAGCCGTAGGTTACGAACTCGTTTCCTAAGTCTGCATCATTGTACTTGGTATAATCGCTCGTGTCGGCATTCCATCTATCGGCAACGTTGAGGTTGAGAAGAGGATTTTCACCAACGGAGAATTCGTTTATGTATATAACAGCTCCCTCGGATTTGTAGCTTGCTCTTACAACGTAGCTCTTATCAACTGCAGAACCGGTGAATACGGTTGCGCTTTCAGCTCCGCCTGCAAACGAGGTGGAGTTATAGCCTGTAACAACAAGCCAATTTTCAAACTCACCGAGAGCTGAGATAGGGGCAGTGGGTATGCTCAGAATAGAATCGCCTTCGTAAACCTTTATTTCATTTTCGAGAGTTACAGTGCTGTAATCGTTTGCTTTGTTTGCGTTTTGAGGGCTGTTTGCAAAAATGAGGGTGTCCTTGCCCGCAAGTATTTGTTCGGGGGTCAGTCTTTCCTTGAACTCATAGGTGTAGCCCTCATAGACAGATCCGTTTGCATTTTGAAGACGAACTGTGTAAACCTCTTTGGGGAGATATTCAATATACACATCGGTCTCTTTGGTGATCTTCTGGGCGAGAGCCTCCTGATATTTGGTCAGGTTTATTTTATATCCGTAATGCAGATCCTTGTAATCGTTGAGAGGTACAACGCTGTTACCCGATGTTACATTCCTCGTTTCAAGAACGTTTCCTGTCATCTGGTCAATAATTCTGACCTGATAACGCTGCTTCTGGGCAGACGTTGTGCTGGTAGTTGTGCTGGTGGTTGTTGTCGTCGTGGTGGTTGTTGATCCGTCTGAATCCTCGTCACAGGATACCAGGATAAATGACAGTACGGCTATCATCATCACAGCGAGCAATAGACTTAACAGTTTCTTCATAGTGGTTATACTCCTTTGTGAAAATTTCAAGGGTGAAGATTCCCTTGGTTATATTTAACAAGAAAAGCAATGCAAAATCAAGTTTTTTTGTGATAAAAGTCAAAATATAACAAAAAACCAAAAAAAGAAGTAAACATATATCAAAAATCAAATCAAAACAAAATAAAAAAGACCCTCACGGGTCTTTTTCTTGCTACTCTGTTAGTCTATCCACCAGATTTTGCCGCTCGCAAAGAGACAAATGAGGTCGATGAGCCACATAAACGGAATACCGATTATGATAAGCGCTACTGCAAGGACTGCACCGAGGATGTTTTCCTTTGCAAGGCTGCGGACAACTCTGAATACGTTCCAGAAAATGTCCAGACCGGGGATTGCCAGAATAAGCTTGATAATGAGCGGAAGGTTTTCAACCGATTTAATCAACTGTTTCATAATTATCTCCTTTAAGTATTACTTTAATTTCATTATACATTAAAAATATGAAATTTGTCAATCCCTTTTTTTGAGCTTTGCGGAAAATTTTTCTACAAGTGAGAATGGCTGATATGAGAGCTTCGATTTGCGCAGACCCTCGTCACCCGTGTCCTCCTCACGGTTGAGATACAGTATTCCTTCGTGGGCAAAATGACGGGCAAATTCGCTGGCAATTACCTGATATGCGCCCGAGTAGGCAATATCCGCCTTTTCAATATGGGCATAGAGAGTATCGCCGACTGTCTCGCCAATCTCAAATGCGACGGGAGCGTCACCGACAAACAGACAAATTCCGAGCTGTCGGTAATCAGAGTAACGCTCTAAAACCTCACAAACTATTTTTTGCTCAGCCTCGGCGGTATCACCGCCCTTTGCGTTTTCGGACAAACGCCTGTGAAGGGCGAGAACATTTTTTATATTATTATCGCATATTATTTCAACGTGAGCATCCGGATAGAGTCTTTTAAATTTATTGACGTGGTTTCTTTGCCCTGACAGCTTCTTGCCCGAATAGGTCTTGAAGCTGTCGGCGGTATATAGGTAGTCCTGCCAGGCTCTGTCGGAGGAAATCTCCGATAAGCAGAAGTGACCGCTCAATAATGAAATATCCGCCTCGCTTGCGTTTATCAGCAAAATTTCTCCCTCATCGCAAATCAGCTGTGATATGACTGCGACAGAACCTTCTCCGAGAGGGATGCTGTATGCAGGGCGTCCGAAATGATCAACACGGAAAACCAGAGTGTCTTTGAATATACAGTATTCGGTTGAGAAAAATTCTCTCCACATTACAGCCGTGCCGGGTGTGAAATCGCATATACGGCGAGGGTTGTTCTCTAAAAACGGTGATATTTTATCTAAATCTTCAATTGTCAGTCTTTTAAAATCCATATTTTTAACCTCACTCTTAGTATATTTTAAATCATTTGAGTTGTCAAGGGGGTGTGCTTTTGAAATTTTTTGCGAGAGCCTTGCGTGTATTTCCTCTGATTTTGTTTCTGATAACCGTCCTTTGCCTTGGTGACGGACGGTTGGCGGTATCTTCACTCCTGCTCGTTTTTGCGCACGAGGTGGCTCATTGGCTCACTCTTCGGGTGCTGGGCGGCGGTGGCGGATTTTTTTCTGTTACGGGAGGGGTGTGCCTTTCGCAGAGCAGAGCGCTCTCATATCCCGCCGAGTTATGTATTCTGCTCGCAGGGCCTGTCGCCAATCTTTCTCTTGCGGTTGTATTTTATTTCTTAGGAGAAAAAAACCTGTTTGCACAGAGTATGCTCCTTGGCGTATTCAATTTGCTTCCCGTGCGAATGCTCGACGGAGGGCGAGCACTTGAAACGGTTTTGTCTGTTTTTCTGCCCCTGACAACTGCGGTTTCGGTTGCCGGGACCGTATCGGCGCTCACGTCATTTTCCCTTGTTATTTCATCTCTTTACATTGTTTTTCGCACGGGAGAGGGCGCATACCTTGTTTTTCTTTCGTTTTTGTGCTTTTTCGGACATCTTTTTGAGCCTGCAAGGAAAAATCTGCCAAAAATGAGCAAAAGAGAGGTAAAGCGAGAAAAACGGAGCATTTAAAAGTTTAACTGAAATTTTTTTGGAAATTTTCGGGTTAAATCGTTTTTATCCGTGAAAAAAATGAAATAAAAAGAAAAAAATATTGAAAAAACTATTGCATTTTACGAAAGTATCTGCTATAATTCTACACGTATTTTACTTTGCTAAATTTTTTCTATTTTTACCTTTAAGGAGATACGGCTTAAAAATGAAAAAACTCGTTGAACTCAAAAACATTTCAAAGGAATTTGACGGAGAGCTTGTCCTCGACAATATCAACCTTGATATTATGGATAAGGAATTTGTTACCCTTCTTGGACCCTCGGGCTGCGGTAAGACCACGACACTTCGAATAATCGGCGGCTTTGTCACGCCTGACGAGGGCGACGTGATTTTTGACGGTGAGAGGATAAACGACCTGCCCCCCTACAAAAGGCAGGTAAATACCGTATTCCAGAAATACGCACTGTTCCCCCACCTAAACGTGTTTGAAAACGTTGCGTTTGGTCTGAGGCTGAAAAAGCTCCCCGAGAAGGAGATTAACGAGCGTGTTATGAATATGCTCAAAACCGTTGCTCTTTCGGGCTTTGAGCGTAAGAACGTAACGCTCCTTTCGGGCGGTCAGCAGCAGAGAGTTGCTATTGCACGTGCGCTCATTAACGAGCCCCGTGTGCTTTTACTGGACGAGCCTCTCGGCGCACTTGACCTCAAGCTCCGCAAGGATATGCAGAACGAGCTGAAAAACATACAGAAGCAGACAGGCATTACCTTTATATACGTAACACACGACCAGGAGGAGGCTCTCTCCATGTCTGATATCGTCGTGGTTATGGCTGACGGAAAAATTCAGCAGATAGGAACGCCTACTGATATTTATAACGAGCCTGTAAACGCATTCGTTGCCGATTTTATAGGCGAGAGTAATATAGTAGACGGCGTTATGCTTGAGGACAAGCGTGTGCGCTTCTCGGGCCACACCTTTGACTGCCTTGACGGCGGCTTTGGCAAGAACGAGCCTGTTGACGTTGTTGTGCGTCCCGAGGACGTGGATGTTGTTTCCGAGGATAAGGGAATGCTCAAGGGCGTTGTTACCGCAATAACCTTCAAGGGCGTTCATTATGAAATAATTGTAGACATCGGCGGCTTCAAGTGGATGATTCAGTCCACCGATTACGTTGATATAGATGCGAAAATCGGTCTTTATATAGAGCCTGACGCTATTCATATAATGAAAAAGTCCGAGTATTCGGGACAGTTCGGCGACTATTCCTCGTTCAGCGAGGAGTTCGACGAGCTCGACGTAGTTCCCGACGAGGACGGCGAGGAGGATGCGGATGAATAAAAAATCTCTTATGCGTTCCTTGCCCGTAATACCGAACCTTGTTTGGGGTATAATCTTTATAGTTTTACCGCTTGTGTTCGTTTTGTATTATGCGTTCACCGATTTTGACGGCAATTTCACCTTTGCCAACATTATCGGCCTTAGCGATTATGCGCAGACGTTTCTTTTGTCCGTCAGTATGTCGGTAATAGCTACGGTTATATGCGTTTTAGTGGCATACCCTATGGCTTATTTCATATCGAAGGCGGGTCCCCAAAAGGGTAAAATTCTTTTGTTCCTCGTTCTTATCCCTATGTGGATAAACCTGCTTATCCGTACTTATTCTATGATGGCAATTCTCGACGACGAGGGCTTTCTCAACAGCATACTCACGGCGTTGCATATGGGAACTGTCCGTATAGTAGGCACGAAGGGTGCTGTTATATTCGGTATAGTTTACGATTTCTTCCCCTATATGGTGCTTCCTATTTATACTGTAATGAGCAAGCTTGACAAGAGCCTGATTGAGGCATCCTCCGACCTCGGTTGCAGTAAAATACAGACTCTGTTCCGTGTAATTCTGCCCCTGACGAAGTCGGGAATTATATCCGGCGTAACTATGGTTTTCGTTCCCTCAATCAGCACCTTCTACATTTCGCAGAAGCTTGGCGGCGGTACGTTTGATCTCATAGGTGATACGATAGAGCGTCAGTTCTCCAACCCCACGACCTACAATATAGGAGCGGCAATATCGCTCGTAATGATGGTGCTTATCCTTCTCTCCCTCTTTATTATGAACAAGTTTGCAGGGGATGATACCGATGAGGCGAAGGGAGGTATGATGCCGTGAAAATCTTTTCAAGATGCTATATGGCGCTCATATATATTATCCTCTATACGCCTATAATCGTACTTATGCTCATTTCCTTCAACGGCTCTGCTTCAACCGCATCTGTTGACGGCTTTTCGTTCCGTTGGTACGCAGAGCTTTTCTCTCGCAGCGACGTCTTCGACGCTCTGAAAAATTCGCTGATTATCGCAACCCTCTCTGCCGTTATATCTACCGTTCTCGGCACAGCGGCGGCTGTGGGACTCGGCAAAATGCGCTCCCGTGCTATGAAAAATACGGTGGATACGATAAATAACATTCCTATGATGAACCCCGAAATAGTTGTGGGTATATCAATGATGCTTTTGTTCGTTGCCGTGTTCGCAATGTTCGGCGATACTATGACACTGGGCTTTGGCACGGTGCTTATTGCCCATATAACCTTTAATCTGCCGTACGTAATACTCAACGTAACGCCCAAGCTCCGTCAGCTTGATAAGCACCTGTCGGAGGCGGCGCTCGACCTCGGCTGTACCCCCGTTCAGTCGTTTATAAAGGTAGAGCTGCCCAATATCATTTCGGGCGTAATCAGCGGATTTATTATGGCATTCACACTCTCGCTCGACGATTTTGTCATCACGTACTTTGTCAGCGGCGCTGAATTCCAGACTCTGCCCGTTCTTATTTATAACATAACCAAGAAGCCCGTGAAGCCTGATATTTATGCGCTGTTCACCCTTCTTATACTGACGATTTTCGTCCTTCTTATCATATCCAACGTCATTTCTGCAAGGGGTGACCGAAAGCTGAAAGGGGGCAAGGGTGTAAAATGAAAAGAGTAATATCACTTCTTCTTGTCCTGATAATAGCTCTCGCTCCTATGATGCTGCTGACATCCTGCTCTGATTCAAAAGAGGTAAAAACCCTCTACGTCTACAACTGGGGACAGTATATCAGCGACGGCAGCGAGGACAGCTATGATACGAACGCCGAGTTCGAGGCGTATTGGAACGAAAACCTCGCCGACGAGTACGGCTATGAAATCCGTGTCAGCTACTCGACCTATGCCTCAAACGAGGATATGTACAACAAAATAGTCAGCGGAAGCGCCAAATACGACATAATAATTCCGAGTGACTATATGATAGACCGCCTCGTGCGTGAGGATTTGCTGTACGCATTCAACCCTGCAGAAACCGTTGAAAACTATCAGTATATCGACGAGGAGTTCAAGGGGCTGTTTTACGATAAGGAAAATCTTTATTCCGTTCCCTACGCATACGGCGTTGTCGGTGTCATATATAACGCCGACAGAGTGGATACCGAGGCTGAGGGCTTCGGCACATGGGACCTTATGTGGAATGAGCAGTATAAGGGCAAAATCTTGCAGTTCAACAATTCCCGTGACGCATTCGGCACCTCGCTCTATCGCCTCGGCTATGACGTAAACACAACGAATAAGGCTGAGTGGGATGAGGCACTTTCTGAGCTTGCAAAGCAGAAGCCCCTCGTTCAGAGCTACGTAATGGACGAGATATTCAACAAAATGGGCACGTCCTCGGCGTGGATATCCGCCTACTACGCAGGCGACTATTTCACAATGTATGACGATAACGACTCTCTGGATTTCTATTATCCCGAGGAGGGCACGAATATTTACATTGACGCTATGTGTATCCCGAAAAATTCCGAGAACAAGGATGCGGCGATTGAGTATATCAACTTTATGCTCTCCGAGGAAACCGCAATAGCTAATGCGGAGTATACCTGCTATGCTACCCCGAACAGGCTCGTTTATGAGAATGAGGAGTATATCGAGTATATAAACGATTGCTATGATGGTGAAATGTTTGAGAGCGGATACGATATCCTTTACTGCAAGACAAAGGATATCAGCGAAAAATCCGACGATGATGAGGAGGGCACAGTATACGTGTCCTACTACCACGCCATAGAAAATACCGAGGAAAACGGATATCTTCTCTCCTACACCAATGAGTTATGGGAAACCTTGAAGATTGAGAGCTCGGGCGCTTTGTGGGTGTACATCACCGCAGCGGCAATTGTTCTCTTGCTTATCGGCTGGGCAGTGTATGCGTACGCTGTCAAGCGTTACCGTGACAGGTATTAAATTGAATGAAAAAAGCTCCGAGTAATCGGAGCTTTTTTCATCCTGAGAGGCAGGATTTAATCGAATAGCGATTATTTCATCCACGGCAGTGGATTTCATCTGCCCTGGCAGATTTCATTTTTAATTTCACGTCACCGCAGGCGACATATCACGCCGGCTGTGTCGGCATATCACGTTGCGTAAGCAACATATCACGCATCGTTAGTGGCATATCACTCACCGTAGGTGAATACACGCCGTCTGTTTAATAAATTGGAGTGTCATCGGGTGAGCGGAATATAATCTGAGGGGACACGCCAAAATTGAAATATATGTTGAACAAAACGCTCACGGAGAGGTAAAAAGGTATCTCTCCTTTTTCTATATCCATCAGCTCTCTTGGGCTGACTCCTATGTAATTAGCCATGGTTTCGATGTCAAGGGCATTGCGGTTACGAATTGCTTTGACGTTTTTGCAGAAATTTATAGCCTCTTGTGTGTTGTTCACGCTATGCTATCCTCTCGAAAAATAAAAAAGTGCGCTCCATCAAGGAACGCACCCAAAATGTATTCCTCAAATGCTGCTACACATCTAACCATCCGTCAAAAAGGGAATAGGTAAAAAGAGAGAATACACTTTTGACATAGTGTTTCCCCTTTTGACAGAAATATTCGTGATGTGTAGCATCTACGATTATACCACTCTCCTATAAAAAAGTCAATATTTTCTCACTGAACTTTTGAAAACAGAATCTTTATTGCAAGTAAATTGAAGCTATCGGAGTGTTAAATGTGTAAAAAAATTAAATCAAACAAAGTAGAATATGTCAACTAATAATAAAATAGTGCAAAAAAATGCAAAAATGTTGTAAATTGTATACAAAAAGCTTTTGGCATTTTTGTAGTATATGCGAATTGAAAAACTTGAACAGAAATTGTATAATATATATACCCAAATTTTATAAAGGAGATTTTACCTATGAAGAAAAGAGTTTTAAGTCTTATTCTTGCAGTCGTAATGGTTTTGTGCCTTGTGCCCGCAATCTCGATGGTTTCGTTTGCGGCAGAAGAGGATTACAGCATCCTGCCCGACGACACGAATAAGGCGCACTTCCTGTCCCTCGTTGAGGCGTATAAGGACGACGTTGCAGTTCCCGCAGCGGCGCTCATAAACGCAAAGCTCAACGGATACCTTGCTAAAAACAAGGAATTGTCAGTGGCAGAGCAGGCAGAAATCATAGCAAATACAATTCGTATGTTTGCTCTCGATGATGATGCTCATGCAGAGAATGTTCAGATTATAACTGAGTATCTGACTGCAAAACCCCTTTCGCTCACCACTGACCAGATGAATACGGCGAAGGCTATAGCGAAGAAGCTCGTGTACGTTGACGGTGCTACCGTTGAAAGCGGCTTCCGCCTCTATTCCTCCCGTATGACGGCTAACCTGTTGGCGTGGAATGCGGTACAGGGTACGAACAACACAACAGTAGATGAAAACCTTGCACCCGCTTGGGCAGCAGCTATCTATGCAGCAGGCGTTTGGACTCCCGAGGCAGAGAATGCTGAAGCGGCACAGACCGCTTACGTTGCGGCGGCTATTAATAAGATAATTGCTGACAACAGCATCACCTCCCTTAATCGCCAGCACGGTGATAATGTCTTTACTCCTCTTTGTGATGCAGTAGAGTTCCGTTCTTCAATTACGAATGCGGGAACGAATAACGGTGTAGGTACAGGAAACTTCGGTAACGGTATCGGCCACAACAACGACGGTCCATGGGTTTACATATCCTCGGGAATTGAGCAGATAATCAAGCAGACAAACTACGGCACAAATAAGGTTGCTGATTTCTATCTCAACTTCACAGACGTTGCAGTTGCAGATGATGCAGAGAAATTCGAGGTTATCCTTAACTACTACTTTGCACCCGGCACAGGTAACTACGGTTACTATGAGGACCTCTGGTACGACGACGGACATCTCGTTTACTTCGTTGATACCTCGGGATTTACCAATGAGTATACCGTAACGGCTAACTCGGTTCTCGAATCCGAGGGCTCGACCACTCAGGTAGCAGCTACTCCCTCGCACTTTGCACGCTTTGTCAAGCCTGCAATAATCGGCAACTCGAGTGCATTGAACAACACTGTATTCCGTCCTCACGTTAAGGTTGTAGGCGGATACGAAATCGGTAGATATTTCACCGTAGGAACTAACGCAAATGACGTTACCCTTTCCGCTAGTATAGATGATGAAGGATATTTGCGTATTATGAACGACAACGGTAACAACCGTTGGAACGTAACCAACTACGGCGGTTTCGGAAGATTTTCCGGAATTTTCCTCACTTATCTCTATTCGTACAGACAGCTCTCAGAGAAGCTGACTCATCATGCACACAATGCGTGGGCAAACAACAATCTTACCGATTATAACTACTATCAGGATAACGGCATTTCGATGACCGCAAATGCAGACGGATTCTATGGTGGCTACACAATTCAGTTCGCAACCCGCCTTGATCTCGATTACTGGTCAAACGCACACTATTCCTCATTTGCAGGTGCGGTTAATGCAAACGGCGCTACCACCAGCTGGAACGTTTACGCAACCAACCTCGGCTATATGCTCTTAGGTCAGGGTGCTGCAGACGGCAGCAATACCTACAACTGCTCAGGCGCTCTCATTCACCTTAGTGCGAGAAGTGACGGTAATGGCGGATATGTCAGAACCTACACATCTCTTAACACGGGATACAACGTAGACGGCGGTCTTAAGCTCGGTGGCAACGCTCACGCAGGAGACGTTGGCGACTTTATGGCTATAACCGTTTCGGCAAAATACATTGACCCCGTAAATAAGATTGCGGCAACGACCTTCTTTGATTTGAACGGTAAGATTCTTATCGACAACCGTGCTAATGACAAGACTGCTAATATGCAGGTTGCTGACACCAACGGTGATAAATTCTTCTATCCCTTTATGAGACTTCCTCACCGTTCGCCTTCTGCCGGCTCTGCAGATACCAGAGTAAACGCTATTGTTCAAATGCAGGATAAGCTGATGAGCAACTTCCGTGCATACGACGTAGACCTCACTCAGGAGCAGATTGCACAGAATAACTTTGCCGACCTTGTTTACATTCTCGGCGTAGATATGACCGTATATAATGCACTTTCCGACTTCGATAAGGAGTCAGTTCGCAACCTCTACGGTGCAGCTACCCCCGACAGCGTTACCAAGGCAGAAATCGAGGAGAAATTTGCAGAGCTTGCAGCAGAGAAGGGCTATGACGACTATGCTTATCTCTGGTACGATGACGGACACCTCATGTCCTTCGTTGACCTTATGAATATAACCGAGGAAGAGCGTGCGGAGCGTCACGAAAAGCAGTACTCGTGGAACGAGGTTATTGGACATAGAAACGTACTTAACCTTTACAGCGGTGACTACCGTCTTGTTAACGGTTACTCTCTGTTTAACGTATTTAACCGCACCTACGGACGTCCGTTTGTAAAGATTATCGGCGGTGCTAACGCAGGCAACTGGTATATGATTACCAGCAAGGATACGTCTACTCACAAGTTCCCGACTGTTGACGGCGGATTTACCGACTTCGGTGACACCTCAAACGGCTATACCGCAGGCGAGAGAACCGGTGTCCTCGTTGGAAAGACCTTTACACCGAGCGAAATCGTCGGAATGCAGAGCTTTGATCTCTCAAATAATACGACCGACATAGTAGGCGATTCTTACATGATGCCTGCTGTAAACGGCGGTAACGCTTATACTGTTGACGCATCGGTATATATCGGCGCTAACGCAAAGCAATATCCCTACTCGGTATTCCTTGCGGCAACCTCTGCGGCACAGTCTCCTGATGCCACTAACTTGTTCGGAACAACAGCCAACACTCCGGCTAAGCAGACTGAGTCGTACGGAACCTTCGTAAATGCACAGTCCAATTCGGATAGGACTGGCATTGATAACTTTGTAGTCGGATTTGCGGGCAGATACGGCGGATTCTCGGGCAAGTCAAATATTGGCGGCTCCTTCCACCTTGCTTCCATAGTTAATTATGAGAACGCATACTCCTTCATGACGAGCTATAAGGTACTCCTTGACAACCCGACTGACGGACATAAGGTAGTGTCTAAGCAGGCGAACTATGCTAAGGCAGCTGTTGCAGGCCACGACGAGTATCCCTTCTACGGAGCATACGCTCATATGAGCACCGTTATGGCATGCCTTGCAAACAACAACTACTATTACTACCTCAGAGTTTACGACGTAGAGCTTACCGATCTTCAGATGATGCAGAACCACTTTGCAGACCTTATGTATTTCAATAAGATTGATACTGCAAAGTACGACGCACTCTCCGAAAACGATAAGATGACGCTCTGGGCGTGGGCAACCGACATTCAGCTCAGCGATGCTGATTCAAAGGCTCTCGTTGAGGGCAAGATTGACGAGCTCGCAGACAAGGCAGGTGAGCTTGTTAACTTCGTTGGTTACCAGGCACGTGTATCGAAGAATGTTGGTGTAAGATCTGTATTCTATCTTGACAATGCTGCTCTTGAGGGCTACACTGTTAAGGCATACGGCGCAATCGTAAGTGCGGCAGTTGCAGGTGTAGATTTCGATGACCTTGTTATTGACTACAATGCAGAAAACGGTGAGGTCAGCGTTTCGAGCAACTTCCTTGCTACGAAGAGCACCGATACCGATTTCAAGACGATAGGAAATGCTGAGAAGGCATATATCCTGCGCACATCCGAAAACCTTGACGACTACACAATGTTCGCATACACGATGAACTACATTAACGGCTCAATCGATGAGGAAGGCAATATCACAGGCACCAGCATGATTGAGACTCTCAAGGATACTGAGCTGTTCTTCCGTGCATTTGCAGTAGTTGAGTATAAGGGTGTAACCTACATCCACTACGCAGACGGAGCAAGTGCAAATTACAACAACACCAGCGTATCTCTTGCTGAGGTTTCCGAGTACTATGCAGCATACAACAACGGCGAGTTTGCTGACAATGTATGCATTAAGGCAGTCGTTGGAAACGGCGACGAAGAATAATAAAGGAGGGTAAATGAATGAAAAATTACGTAAAACCCACAGTCGAAATCGTAAAGATTAAGGCAGAGGAATTTATAACCCTCTCTATTAACAGCCAGGGTAACAATGATAATACCGTAGGTATTTGGGAACTCCCCCTGAACTGGGACCTTTGAGACTTGTGAATTTTGGCATCTTCTTCCGTTTTTCACCTAACTCGACGTAGGTAGACTACGCCTTCGGGTGAAAGAACGAAAAAATCTGCTCAAAATTCCCTAAGTCTGTTTCCAAATTATTCACTGGCAAAAAACTAAACAAAAAAGCTCCGAGAAATCGGAGCTTTTTTAATCCTATAAACTTTGATTTTCAAGTGTTTTATTTTTCACTCAGAAGCTTTTTAATATCACGAAGCAACTTTGACTGTTCCTTGATGTTTTTGTAGAAGTCAGCCTCGGTTTTTGCCTTTGCCTCTGCCTCTGCTGCAATAACAGCCGCCTTGGCCTCTGCCTCTGCCTTCGCTTTTTCTTCCGCTATTCTTGCTTCCTCAGCCGCCTTTGCCTCTGCCTCAGCCTTTGCCTTTTCCTCGCGGTAATTCAAACGCTTTTCCATGCCCTTTATGATGCGTACGGCAACAAATACTGAGAATGCAATAATCAGAAAATCAACAATCGACTGCAACCACAGTCCGTACTGAATGGAGATTTTGGTAACAGCCGCTGTTGTTTCTGTTGCGTCCGCAGCTTCCCTTAACACGTACTCCCACTCATCAATACTTACTCCGCTGGTGAAGTATGTCACAAACGGGGTTATAATATTCTTTACAAGACCGTTGACAATTGCGTTAAAAGCGGTAGCAATAACCACTGCAACAGCCATATCGAGCACATTGCCTTTGGTTATGAATTTTTTGAAATCAGACCAGAATGAGTGGTTGTTTTTCTTGATTTTTTCGTGGGCTTCTTTTAGCTTATTTCTTTTTGACATATTATTCTCCTTTATCTTGCCTTTCGGCATATTATGACATTATTATACACCTGTTTTGATTTCATGTCAAGAAAAAAGGAAGCCAAGCGGCTTCCCTTATTTTCTTATTAAATGATTAATTACACCACGCTAACGGTATTAGTATGCCTTGCCCCAGATTACAAGGGACTTTGCGGGCTTGCCGCAGCATACGCATTTGTCGGATATGCTTTCCTGCTCGAGAGGAACACAGCGAGAGCCAACGCCCGTCTGCGCCTTTACCTCATCCTCGCACGCCTCGTCGCCGCACCACATTGCACGGATAAAGCCGTCGCCCTTGGAAAGAGCCTCGTTTATTTCGTCAATGCTCTTGCAGTCATAGGTTCTGCGCGCTCTGTTCTCAGCTGCCTTCGCAAACATACCGTCACGGCACTCTGTAAGCTTTTCCTTAACAGTGTCTGCAATAGAGTCAAGAGAAACAACGCTCTTTTCCATATTGTATCTTGATACGAGAACGCACTGATTTGCCTCAATATCACGGGGACCGATTTCGAGACGGAGGGGAACACCCTTCATCTCATATTCTGCGAATTTCCATCCGGGAGACTGGTCGGAGTCATCCATCTTTACACGTATACCCACAGCCTTAATCGCATCGCACAGCTCTGATGCCTTTTCGAGAACACCCTCCTTATGCTGAGCGATAGGAACTATAATTACCTGTATAGGTGCGACAGCGGGAGGCAGAACCAGTCCGTTGTCATCGCCGTGAGTCATTATAATTCCGCCTATCATTCTCGTGGTACAGCCCCACGAGGTCTGGTGCGGATATGCAACAGTGTTTTCCTTTGTTGTATAGGTTATATCAAACGCCTTTGCAAATCCGTCTCCAAAATAGTGCGACGTCGCCGCCTGCAAGCACTTTCCGTCGTGCATAAGCGCCTCGATAGCGTAGGTGTCTTCAGCTCCCGCAAATTTATCCGAGGGTGTCTTACATCCCTTGACTACGGGAATTGCGAGATCCTTTTCATGGAAATCTGCATATACGTTCAGCATCTGCACGGTTTCTGCACGTGCCTCATCGGCGGTTGCGTGCATCGTGTGTCCCTCCTGCCAGAGAAATTCTCTCGAACGCAAGAACGGACGTGTGGTTTTCTCCCATCTGACAACCGAGCACCACTGATTGTAGAGCTTCGGCAGGTCACGGTAGGACTTGATTATGTTAGCATAATGCTCACAGAAAAGCGTTTCGGAGGTCGGGCGTACGCAGAGACGCTCGGTGAGAGGCTCGCTGCCGCCGTGAGTTACCCATGCAACCTCGGGTGCAAAGCCCTCTACGTGGTCCTTCTCCTTCTGCAACAAAGATTCGGGTATGAACATAGGCATGTATACGTTCTCGTGACCGAGAGCCTTGAATCTGTCGTCGAGTATTTTCTGAATATTTTCCCAGATAGCGTATCCGTACGGCCTTATAACCATACAACCCTTTACGCTTGAGTAGTCAATGAGGTCTGCCTTTTTACAGATGTCGGTATACCACTTGGCAAAATCCTCGTCCATCGAGGTTATTGCCTCAACCATTTTTTTGTTCTGTGCCATTTTTAGCTCCTGATAATAAAATAATAGTAACAATAATAAACACATTATATAACATCGAACAAAAAAAGTCAAGAGAATAGAAACATTTTCCGCTTTCACCTATTAGTGGAAATCGGCTTTTTGCACAAAAGAGAGACGAATAATTCAAATTTTCTATGATTCTTATTAGAAAATAATATTTTTTTGAAAAATCTATTGAAAAATTATTCAAAATGTTATATAATCAAGAGGATTAAATGACCATAGGAGCTTTTTTATGAATTACAAGGAATTGTCTGCGCAGCAGCTTTTTGCAGAGTACGAAAGGGTTAGTGCAGAGTATAATAGCTATAAAGCGAAGGGCCTTAAGCTCGATATATCGAGAGGTAAGCCATCGGAGGAGCAGCTTGACGCCAGCCTCGGTCTGCTCTCGAAGCAGAGAACCGTCGCTGATTGCAAGAGTGCTGACGGCTTTGACTGCCGTAACTACGGTATAGCCTTCGGTATGCCTGAAATGAAGGCGATTTTCTCCGACATCACAGGTATCCCTGCGGATAACATCATAGTCGGAGGAAATTCCAGCCTCAATATGATGTACGATTCGCTCGCGCGTGCTATGATTTTCGGTGTGTACGGTTCACCCCGTCCCTGGTGCCGTGAGGAGAGAATAAAATTCCTCTGCCCCGCACCCGGATACGACAGGCATTTTGCTGTAACGGAAACGCTCGGCTTTGAGCTTATCCCAGTGAAAATGAACGCTGACGGTCCCGATATGGATGAGGTTGAGGCGCTTGTCAAGGACCCTGAGGTTAAGGGCATCTGGTGTGTGCCTAAGTACAGCAACCCTACGGGAATAACCTATTCTGACGAGGTGGTGCGCCGCCTTGCAAAAATGGAAACGGGAGCGCCAGATTTCCGCATTATGTGGGATAACGCCTATATCATTCACGACCTCACGGGTGAGAGTGACCAATTGCTCGATATTTTTAAAGAGGCAGAGAAATACGGCAATGAGGACAGAATATTCTATTTCACCTCTACGTCGAAAATCACGTTCCCCGGTGCAGGCGTTGCTATGATGGGAGCGAGCAAAAACAACCTTGACCAGATAAAGCCTCTTATTTCAATACAGACAATAGGCCCCGACAAGCTCAATCAGCTCCGTCACGTAGAGTTCCTTAAGGATAAGGAGGGCGTGCTCAGTCATATGAAGCTCCATGCAGAGCTCCTCGGTAAGCGCTTTGATATTCTCCTTAATGCTCTTAAAAGCGGCCTTGGCGGTCTGGGTATTGCGGAGTGGAACGAGCCGAAGGGCGGTTACTTTGTCAGCCTTGATACGCTACCCGGCTGTGCAAAGCGTGCATACACGCTCGCAAAGGAGGCAGGTGTAACCCTCACCACCGTTGGAGCAACCTTCCCGTACGGCAAGGACCCGGAGGATAAGAATCTTCGTCTCGCACCGTCATACCCATCCTGCGAGGAGCTGGCGTTGGCATCGGAAATTCTCGTCTGCGTTATTAAACTTGCAACGCTTGAAAAAATGCTCAATAAATAATATTAAGAAAAGAAAAACGGCGTTTCCCATAGGGGGGACGCCGTTTTTATATTTTGTCAAATCAACGGGTTGCGGATTTTCTCAAGAATTCTGTCGGTGACATCCCCGTAAATTTACGGAATGTTTTGCTGAAATGATATATATCGGAAAATCCGAGCTGATCAGCTATTTCCCCTACAGAAAAATGCTCGTCGGACAGTAGTAGCTGCTTTGCTCTCTCTATTCTGTGCCTTTGGCGGAACGTCATCGGACTCTCTCCGCTGTATTCGGAAAACAGACGGCGGAAATAGCATTCGCTCACACCGCTTTTTTCGGCTATTTCCGATATGCTGAGGTTGGAATCCTTCTCCAAGAGCTCTATTCCCGTGCGTATGCAGGCGTACCTGTTTCTTGTGACACGGTTTTTTTGTTTTTGACAAATGGCGGCTATTATTCTGTATATAATTGCCTTAACCTTTGGCATACAAACAATATTCTTTTTCATTTCCTCGGCGAGATTGTCCATATCCATAGCCATAGAGGATTCAACGTTTTTAAGACACAGCACGGGCAAAAGTGACGGTACTATTTCCTCTCCGCCTGCATCAGTAAGCTGAAAGTGAATAACCACGGTATCGGTCTCGGTTTCTCCTGTGTCCTTGAAATCTACTCTGTATTCCGAGCCCTTCGGCGTGTAAATGAGCTGATTTTTTGCTACCTCGAGCACAGCACCGCTTTTATCCCTTACTGTTGCGGAGCAATTTTTAGTCCATAGAAGCGTGTGTGAAACCTTCGGTCTGCCCAAGGCGTTGTAGCAGTTGCGGCGGGAGTACCAGTCCTGAGTTTTCGACATAGGCTCGTTTATTTGAAATTCTGTGCTGTACAGAGCTTCAAACGGAATTATTTTCATTTTTATACCTCCTCATACGTGCTTTATTACAGTATAACATACTTTTTTGCAAAAGTGTATCGTTTTTTACAAATTTTTTATTGTTTTTTGCATTTTATTTTCGCGTGCCCCGTGTTAAAATAAAATAAAAAGCACAGGAGGTTTTTGTTGTGTTTGAATATAAGGTAAAAATAGCGCTTGCGCCGATGCGCCGAAATCTGAGCAAACGCCCGAGCGGTATGCCGTTTGCGTGGGATGCCGCAGAGAAACGAGCAGAGGAATTTGTCGGCTACATAGAAAAAAACTTTGCGTCCGAAAACGTTGAATTTGTAAATTCTAAGGGGCTTGGCTGTAACGATTTGATGTTTGACGATGCCTCAATGAGAGAATTTCTCGAACGTTTCAAGAGCGAAGACGTCGATGCGGTTATGATTATAAACTGCAACTTCGGTAACGAGGAGATTGCGGCAGACCTTGCGAGGGAGCTTGGCAAGCCCGTGCTGCTTTGGGCGCCTCTTGACGAGGAGTACGGTCCTGACGGAGTGCGTACCACCGATTCACAGTGCGGTCTGTTCGGCGTTTCACGTCAGTTCCAGAGATTTCACATTCCGTTTTCACACCTTCCCTCGTGCAGAGTGGATAGCCCCGAGTTTTCCGAGGGATTTAACCGCTTTGTCCGTGTCGCCTGCATGGTAAAGAATTTCAAGGGCATGAGAATAGGACAGATAGGCGGACGTCCCATGCCGTTCTTCTCGGTTATATGGAACGAGGGCGAGCTGATGGAGAAATTCGGCATAAAGATAATACCGATTAACTTTGCACTCATCGAGCAGAGAATGAAAACAGCTCCCGAGCTGTACACCGAGGAAATATCCGAGTATGAGAAATATTTTCTCTCAAAATTCACCCTTGACGAGCAGACGCCGAAATACGTCCGTCCTATGGCTACGCTGGCGGCGGTTTATAAGCATCTGTTCGAGGAATACAACCTTGACATTCTCTCGGCAGAATGCTGGACGGCAACCCCCGTTATGTTTGACGGCCTTGCCCCCTGCGCAGTATACGGTATGCTTAACGATATGGGATATATCGTCGCCTGCGAGAGCGATATACACTGCGCTATGACGATGGCACTGCTCAAATGTGCAACCCTCGGTGAGGGTAGACCCCTGTTTGGCGAGTTCACAGTCCGTCACCCCGAGAACAAAAACGCCGAGCTGCTATGGCACTGCGGACTGTTCCCTCTGTCGCAGAAGGCAGAGGACGGCAAGGACAGTGCCCCCCGCATAATAAATCAGCGTGAATGGTTCAGAGCAAAGGACGGAGTCTACACCGTTGCCCGTATAGACCAGGACGGCGGCGAATATTCTGTTCTGCCTCTTTTGTGCAAAACAACCGACGGTCCTGCTACCAGCGGCACATACCTCTGGGCTGAATTTGACGATTTACAGAACGTAGAGGACAGAATAATAGATGGCCCGTACATACACCATTTCGTTGAAATAGAGGGCGATTACCGCAAGGAGATTGCGGAATTTTGCAAGTATTTCTCGAATCTTAAAGTTGATAAATCCGTTTGAATATAAGGAGATAATAAAATGCAGTATCAGATGAATGAATTTTTGTTTGCTATGATTCTGACCGAGCTTGAGGATGCGGTTGGAAAGGAAAATTGCTCGACCAGAGCAATCGACAAGGTTACACACAGCGTTGACTACTATTGGCTATCCCGTATGTGGGCTGACCGCGGTTGCCGTATGCCCGAGGCTGACATAATCGTATGCCCCGAGAACGCAACCGAGGTATCAAAGGTTCTCAAAATTGCCAATTACTACAAGCTCCCCGTTACCACGTGGGGCGCAGGTGGCGGAACGCAGGGCGGAGCTATTCCCGTGTGCGGCGGTATTATTCTCGATACCAAGAGAATGAACAAGATATACGAGGTAAACACCGAGGGTATGTACATAGAGTGCGGAACAGGCGCTATTTATAAGCATATCGAGTGGGCGGCAAATGAGGTTGGCAAGGCAACGATGCATTACCCCTCCTCCCTCACCTGCTCAACCGTCGGCGGATTTTTGGCGCACAGAGGTATCGGCGTTTGCTCAACCAAATACGGCAAAATCGACGATATGGTTCTGCAGATGGAGGTTGTTCTTCCCAACGGCGATATCATAAACACCTCCTCAGCGCCCAAGCATGCTGCAGGTCCTGACCTTAACCAGATATTCATCGGCTCTGAGGGAACGCTCGGCATTATCACGAAGGCGCAGATAAGAATATTCGATCAGCCTGAGGAGCGTCGCTTCCGCGGATTCTTGTTCCAGAATATGACGGGTGCGTTTAAGGCAAGCCGTGAGCTTCTCCAGAAGTTCAAGCCGTCTGTTATGCGTCTTTACGACGAGGCGGAAACCGCATCTCTTATCAAAAAGATAGTTGGCGTCGAGCGCAAGGGCGCATTTATGAACGTGGCTATCGAGGGCTGTAAGGAGCTCGTGGAGGTTGAGGAGAAGCTGCTCCTTGAAACCTTTGCAAAGTACGGAGCAGAGGACCTCGGCTCCGAGTATGGCGAGAAGTGGTGGAAGGAGAAGATAACATTCTTCTACCCCGGTCATATGATGGATATTCCGCAGATGTTCGGAACAATGGATACTATCGCCCCCTATGATAAGATTGAGGAAATCTACTGGGCGATGAAGAAGGCTATTGAAACCAATTTCCCTCAGGCGAAATTTATCGCTCACTTCTCGCATTGGTACGAGTGGGGCGCAATGCTGTACGACCGTTTCATTATAGAGGGAAAGGATGTGCCGAAGGATCCCGTTGAGGCACTCCGTCTGCATCAGGCAGTATGGTCCTGCGGTGTCAGGGCGGCGCTCGCACACGGCGGCGTTGTAAACGACCATCACGGCGTAGGAATAAAGCTCGGACGTCTTATGAAGGAGCAGTACGGCCCTGCAATGCAGGTATTCGAGGGACTCAAAAAGCAGCTTGACCCCAACGGTATAATGAATCCGTTCAAGCTCGGAATATAAGGAGGGTATAGAAATGTTGATGTCAGAAAAATCCAAACAGCACGCAGATGCGTGCAGATTCTGCTGGATGTGCCACCATATCTGCCCGATAGGAAATGCGAGCGGACACGAGAGGAGCACTCCCCGTGCGAGAGCGCTCGGAATATCTCTGGTAAACAGGGGTGCCATCGAGCTTGAGGAAATAATGGACAATATCTATGAATGTGTCGGATGCGGAGCATGCGTGCACGACTGCGTTACGGGCTGGGACCCTGTTATGTTTACAAAGGAAACCAGACTTCTTGCCGCTCTGGACGGCAAGCTTCCCGATTACATATCAAAGCTTGTTGAGAACTGTCTCAATACGGGAAATGCTTACGGCAAAACCGAAATTGATTCAGAGCTTTGCGATGCTGTAAAGGCGCACAGCGAAAAAACCGATACGCTTCTTCTGCTCGGTGCAGATGCAAGATATATGGTGCCAAATCAGGCAGTAAAGGCAATACGTGTGCTCGAAAAGGCGGGCGTTAAGTTTACCGTTCTCGCAGATGAGCCTGCAACGGGAGCACAGCTCGACTTCCTCATCGGAGCGGCAAATGAAACAAAGGAGCAGATGCTCGCCTGCGCTAAGGTTATGTCGGAATACAAAGCCGTTGTTATATACGACCCACAGGATGCCAAAGCAATAAAGCAGACCTATAAAGCATACGGTGTCGAGTATTCGGCAGAGGCTCTCACCTACACCTCATTTGTAGCAAAGCTTTTAAAAGACGGAAAGCTGGAGGCAAAGCACAGTGACAAGGGCGTTACGCTTCAGGACCCCTGTCAGCTTTCCCGTGACCTTGACGAGAGCGAGGACGCTCGTGAGATAGTTATGTCCTATGCGGTGCTTGGCGAGATGCTTCTCAACCGCAAGGAAACGGTATGGGCAGGTAATATACTGACGGCTCAGTATATGCCAGAAATCATCAAAAAGGTATCAGAGAGAAGAATTTTCAACGCAAAGAGCGTGGGTGCCGATACTATAGTTACGGCATCCGTTTCCGAGTATGCGGCGCTCAGAGCGGTTGCAACCGACGTTGAGATTATCTCAATTGAGGACTTGATTTTAGGATAAAGAGGCGGTATAATGTTAGTATCACTTAAAGAAATAATATCTATGGCAGAAAAGGGCGGATACTGTATTCCCGCCTTCAACGTATACAACATTGAAACGGTTATGGGTGTTGTGTCGGCGGCAGAGGAGGCAAACGCCCCCGTTATAATTCAGATTTACCCCAGACTTGTCAATGAGCAGGTGGGCTTCTATCTCGCTCCCGCAATCGTTGCGGCGGCGCACAGGTCCAGTGTTCCCATCTGCCTGCACCTCGACCACGGCCCGTCCGAAATCGAGGCACAGAGAGCGCTCCGTTGGGGTTTTTCGGGCATAATGTATGACGGCTCGGTTCACCCGATTGAGGAAAACATCAAAAACACAAGGCACATTGTAGAAATGTGCAACGCAATAGGCGTGGGTGTTGAGGGTGAGCTCGGTCACGTTGGCAGTGTAAACGACGATTCTATGGACGAGTTTACCAATCCCGACGAGGCGGCAAGGTTTGTTAAGGAAACGGGAGTATGCTGCCTTGCGGTTCTTATCGGTAATGCTCACGGTCATTATAAAAAGCCTCCCTGCCTTGATATTGACAGGGTTAAGGCTATAAGGGAGGCGACGGGCGGTATTCCCCTCGTGCTTCACGGCGGCTCAGGTATTCCCGATGAACAGGTGAAGGCGGCAATTGCCGCAGGCGTACGCAAAATGAACATAGGCACTGACGTCTGCTGTGCGTTTGCAGAGGGCACAAAGGAGGCGCTTGACGACTCGAAGAGAAGCCTGGCTGTTGATATATTTATGAAGAAGGCTGTTGAATCGGTAAAAGCGGTTGCGCTTGATAAGATAAGGCTTGTCGGTGCATACGGAAAGGCATAATTATGGCTAAAATAGTGGGAATAGGTGCGTGTGTTATGGACACGCTCTACAATATTCCAAGCTATCCCTGTGAGGATAGAAAAATGCGTGCTCTGGGTAGCAAACTCGCAGGGGGTGGTCCTGTAGCGACAGGACTTGTTGCGGCGGCGAAGCTCGGTGAGAGTGCGGCCTATATCGGAAATCTGTCTGACGACAGCGGCGGCGCATTTCTCATAAAGGATTTTGAAAAATACGGCGTTGATACCTCAAACGTAACGGTTGTTGAGGGGAAACGCTCCTTTACGTCGGTTTTGTGGCTGTCAGCTGATACGGGTACACGTACCTGCGTTTTCGATAAGGGTGACTTGCCCCCTCTTGCCTTAAACGGCGAACAGAGGACGGCGATTGCCAACGCAGAGCTTCTGATGGTTGACGGTAACGATATGGATGCGGCGGTAGAGGCGGCAAGGATTGCCCGTGAAAACAACATCCCAGTCCTTTACGATTGCGGCGGACTCTACGAGGGAGTTGAACGTCTGCTTGCCCTGACGGATATAATGATTCCGTCCGAGGAGTTTGCCCTCGGTCACACAGGCTGTGCGGATGCTTTTGCTGCGGCAAAACGCCTGTGGGAGCAGTACTCACCGAGAATTATTGTAATAACTCAAGGTGAAAAGGGCGGAATTATATATGACGGAAAGGATACAACCGCATATCCCGTATATCCCGTCAAGGTTACCGATTCAAACGGCTCGGGCGATGTATTTCACGGGGCGTTTGCTGCGGCGGTGGTAAAGGGCTTTGACTATTTGCGTTGTGCCCGCTTTGCCAGCGCAGTATCTGCGCTGAAATGCACAGGCATCGGCGCGCGTGAGAGCACACCCGATTTTGAGACTACGCTCAATTTTATAAAGGAGAGAGGCTATGAGCTTTAAGAAAACTTACATCCCTAAAAACGGCTATACCCCTATATGCAAAATAGGTGAATGCTCGCTGAAAAGGCTCGAATTCGGAATAATCGAGCTGACCGAGGGACAGACACTGGAATTTGATACAAACGATAAGGAAACGGCATTTATAATGCTAAGAGGCCACGTTAACGTTTCGGTTAACGGCGATGTTTGGGAGAATGTCGGCAACAGGGCAAACGTTTTTGAAAACCGCAGGGCAGAGAGCTTTTATATGCCAAGGGAGCAGACCCTCTGTATAAAGGCGCTCGACAGTGTGAAAATTGCGGTTGTTGCGACCCCCATAAAAGAGAAAACCGAGCCTCAGCTTCTGCGCTCGGACAGAGTACCCACAAAGCTTTTGGGTGTACCGCCGTTTCAGAGGGAAACGAGCTTTATTATCGACGGCACGACGAATGCAAAAATTCTCACTGTCGGAGAGGCTTATTGCACCGAGGGCAACTGGGCAGGCTTCCCCCCTCACAAGCACGATACGGACGATATGCCGAGCGAGTGCATTGCAGAGGAGATATACTACTTTTTGTTCAATCCCGAGCAGGGCTTTGCCGTTCAGTGCCTTTACACCGACGACGGCTCTGTTGATGAGGCGTACAGGGTGAAAAACGACGAGCTGGTGGAATTTCCCTACGGATACCATACAACCGTCGCAACTCCCGGATATCAGAGCTATTTTTTGTGGATGATGGCGGGCGATTATCAGGGATTTAACAGAAGAAATGACCCTGAACACGCTTGGATTGAAAATAAATAAAATAGTGGGAAAAAGAAATGGTTGAATTAAGAAACAGGCATATTACCGTAAAAATAAGCGAGCTCGGCGCAGAGATAAAGAGCCTTGTATGTGACGGCAAGCCGAGGATATTCGAGGGCGACGATAAAATTTGGAAGGGCTCGGCTCCGATACTGTTCCCCATATGCAGCGGACTGCGTGACGATGAGTATTTTTATGAGGGAAAGCGTTACTCTATGCCTAAACACGGGTATGCAAAGACCTCTGTGTTCGAGCTCGAGAGTACATCGGACAGCTCGGCAACCTTTTTGCTCCGCTCAAATGAAAAGAGCAGGGAAATCTATCCGTTTGATTACGAGCTGCGTGTCAGCTATCGCCTTGACGCAAATAAAATTTTTGTCGGATATGAGGTTAAAAACCTGACCGACGGTGATATGTATTTTTCGATAGGCTCACACGAGGCGTATTTATGCCCCGAGGGTATAGAGGAATACGACGTTATTTTCCCGTCGGCGGAAACGCTGGAAACAACGCTCATTGACGAAAATGGCTTTGGTTATGACAAAAAAACAGTTATGACCGACAGCGATACCCTTCCCTTGAAAAATGAGTATTTCGAATACGATGCGCTCATTTTTGAAAACATGAGGGCGAGAGAGGCGTTGATTAAGCACAGGTATTCCGACAGGGCGGTCAGGGTGAAATTCCCCGACACGTCCCTCATTCTTTTGTGGACAAAGCCGGGTGCTCCCTATATATGCCTTGAACCCTGGTGCGGATATCCCGACCGCTTTGATGCGGACAAGAATTTTGCAACCAAGGAAGGAATAATCAAAATAGAAAAGGGAGGGCTCTGGAAAAAGGAGCACTCGATAGAGTTTTTAGGTTGATTTATGCTTGAATTATTAAGAACAAAAAACCCCGACTTGAAGATATATTCGGTAAACGATGCGGAATTTTCCGATTACGGCAGAGTTGTCGCTGATATTGATGTATCGGAGCTTATATCCGTGGCGGAGGGGATAGAAAATCCCGAGGGCGGTGGCTCTATGTACGTTGCGAGCGAGGAGCGCCTTGAGCGTTTGCCCATTGCAGAAGAAATAGCCGATAAAATATTTGGAACGTTGCCGATAGAGCTCGGCTACTGTTGGGGACACAGCAATTACCTCAATGCGGTTGAATGGCACACCTCGAGCGAGGTGAACGTTGCGGTAACCCCCCTCGTGCTCATACTCGGCAAACGGAGCGACCTGTCAGACGGGCGTCTTGATTCCTCGGTAATGAAGGCGTTTTTCGTTCCCAAGGGCACCGTGATAGAGGTATATGCAACCACCCTGCATTTCTGCCCCTGTGAGGTGCAGAGCGAGGGCTTTGGCTGTGTTGTTGCGCTTCCTGAGGGCACTAATCTTCCGCTTGACAGTGAGGTTGAGGATAAGCTCCTTTTCCGCAAAAACAAGTGGCTGATTGCTCATAACGAAAATGCGGCTCTCATAGCACGTGGCGCAATGCCCGGGTTAGGTGGCAAAAATTATAAATTATCATATCAGGAGTGAGGTATGAGGTATCTTTTAGGTATAGATTTCGGAGGCGGAGCGTCGAAGGCAACGCTGATAAGCGAAAGCGGCAGCATTGTTGCCGAAAATACAGTCGAATATCAGACGCTTTATCCCGAGAAGGGAGCGTGCGAGCAGAATCCGTCTGATTGGATTTTTGCTCTGTGTGAGAATTGCAAGGCTATTTTGATGAAGAGCGGAGTATGCGCCGACAGCATAGCCGCCGTTGCGATTGATTCCGCCACGCATACCTCTCTGGTCTGCGACGGTAAATTTGCGCCGCTCCGCAACGCTATGCATTGGACGGATACGAGGAGCCGTGAGCAGGCGGAGCGTCTGTTCGATATGGCAGGAAAAGAAATCCTGGATAAAACCTATCACCGTCCCGATACTATATGGACGTTGCCTCAGCTTCTTTGGCTCAAGGAAAATGAGCCTTACACCTTCTCAAAAATTCGCTATATCTTTTTTGAAAAGGATTATATACGCTACTATCTGACGGGCGTTTTTTGCACCGATTATATAGAGGCGGAGGGCAGTATGCTCTTCGACTGCAACAAAATGGAATGGGACGGAGATCTGTGCGCTCTTTGCGGTATAAGCCCAAAGATGCTTCCCCCTATCGTCTCGCCAACCGACACGGTTGGCAGAGTAACCGATTTCGCAGCACAGGCAACAGGGCTTAGCGTCGGCACACCTGTTATATGCGGAACAACCGATACGGCAATGGAGGTCTTTGCCTCAGGCGCTGTAAGCAAGGGTGATATAACCGTAAAGCTCGCAACTGCGGGAAGAATATGCGTTATAACCGATAAGCCATATCCTGACAGGCATCTTGTCAACTACTCACACGTTGTGGACGGACTGTGGTATCCCGGCACGGCAACGAAATCCTGTGCAGCATCTTACAGGTGGTACAGGGATACCTTCGGCGGGGACTACGCCGAGCTTGACGAATTGGCATCAAAGATAGATATAGGCTGTGACGGACTCATCTTCCACCCCTATCTCAACGGCGAGCTGACGCCGTATGCCGACCCTATGCTGTGCGGAAGCTTTACGGGTGTAAGAGCAACACATACGAAAGCGCACTTTACCCGTGCTGTTTTAGAGGGGGTTACTTATTCGCTTCTTGACAGTAAGAAATATCTTGACTCGCTAAACATTAAACATAATGCGGTTGCAACCGCTATCGGAGGCGGAACCAAAGGACGGCTCTGGCGTCAGATGATAGCAGATGCGCTCGGCATAGTTTTGAGAACAACGTACAGCAGTGATTCCTCGCTCGGCTCTGCAATGCTCGCAGGTATCGCCGCCGGCATATTCAAGGATGAAAATGATGCGGTGTCTAAATGCGTGAGAGCGAGAGATATAGTTTACCCTAATCCCGAAAATACCGCTAAATACGAGAGGGTGTTTGAGATTTATAAGGAAATTCACGATGCCCTCGCACCGATTTACTCTAAGGAGAGATAAAGCAGCAAATGAAGATTGTTGTGTGTATCCGTCAGGGACTTGACGGAGAAATAAATCCCTTTGACGCATGCGCCTATGAGGAGGCACTCCGCATAAAAGGGGCGGAAATAACCCTGCTCAGTATGGCGCCCGAGAGCGCGCGGGATTTTCTCTTGCGCCTGACACGCCTTGGAGCGAGGAGAGCGGTGCTTTTGTCCGACAGGGCATTTGCAGGTGCGGATACCCTCGCTACCGCTTATACGCTCTCACTGGCAATTAAGAAACTGTCCCCCGACCTCATATTCTGCGGACGCCAGACGCTTGTCGGCGATACTGCGCAGACAGGGCCTATGCTCTCGGTTTATGCAAACGCATCTCTTATAACCAATGTCATGAGTATTGAAAGAATAGAGGAAAAAATCACCTGCACGACGAGAGATATGGGGGTAAGGAGCGTATCGCTTCCCGCCCTTCTGACAGTTGAGAGAATAAACACCCTACGCCTGCCGAGCATAATGTCGAGGGTTGGAAAGATAGAGGTCTGGAACGCAGAGGACGTCGGCGCTGATGCCGACAGATGCGGACTCCACGGCTCACCCACACGTGTCATCCGTACCTTTGAAAACGAGGGGGGGCGCCGTAAATGTGTGTTTATACAGCCGAGCGAATTAAAAAGCACGGTTGCAAATGCGATAGAAAAAGGCAGAGAGGTCCCCGATACGGTTAAGCGCTCGGAGGAAAAACTGCCGCACGTCATTTCCGTTGGGGAGACCCCCCTCGAATTTGCGAGGACAGTATGCGATAAAATAACCGTAATTGATATGACGGATGCCGATGATATTGCATTGAAGATAAGGGAAAAATCCCCCGATGCAGTTTTATGGGGCAGTGATTCCCGTTCAAAGGAGCTTTCAGCGCGGGTCAGCGCAATGCTGGGACTCGGGCTCTGCGCCGACTGTACCGAGCTGTCCGTAGAAAACGGACGTTTAATAATGTACCGCCCCGCTCTTTCGGGCAGTATAATAGCAAAAATTGAGAGCAGAACAATCCCTGCTATGGCAACGGTACGCACAGTTACAGAGAGCCGTGACGTGATAATCGCTGTCGGATACGGAGCAAGGGACTCGCTTGACGGTCTGTCAAAAATGGCAGAGAGCATGAGCGCAGAGGTTTTGTCAACACGAAAGCTCGTCGATAACGGATATATGCCGTACCACACTCAGGTAGGGCTCACGGGCAGGACGGTAGCACCACCCGTTTACGTAGCAGTAGGTGTGCACGGTGCTGTTCATCACATTGCAGGAATGCAGAGGGCAAAAACTGTAATAGCGGTAAATCCCGACAGGGGTGCACCAATATTCGATTACGCAGATTTTGGTATCCTGTCAACCGCCGAGGAGCTGCTCGGCGAGTGGAATTGATAGGTGATTGCAACAAAATGTTTTGTAATGTTTGCACAAAAGCGAGAAAAAACTTTTGTGCAATTTTACTTATTACGGACTTCAATAGTAGAATATGTCAACTGTTGAGTAGAATATGTTGTTGATTTTCAATTAATATAAGCTATAATAAATGTGTGAACAGTTTGAATTTTGGCAGGTCACTTTAACAGTTGACGGTGAAAACAGTCACGAAATATCAAAAAGGAGATAATTTGCATGAAAAACAAGATTGTAAGACTTTTGTGTCTTATGCTCGCTTTGATTTTCCTCACTAGCGGTCTGGTTGCTTGTTCGGATGAGGACGACGGCGACGACGCTCCTCCGCAGGCAGTAACCGGTACGGGTGAGGAGCGCTTCAACGGCGTTAATTTCGACGGAAAGACCATTAAGATTTGCATGTCCAGAAATCAGGATCCGGAGCGTAACGGCGTTTCTACCGCAAAGTACATGAACGGTATTGAGGACAATGATCAGAAAAATGAAAACGACCCTATACTTATGGCGGCGTACAACAGAAACGAGTACGTTAAGGGCAAGCTGGGGCTCAACGTCGAGTACACCTACTTAAATGAAAATACAGGTGAACTCGCAGGAGCTATCAAAACCAAATACGATGCCAACGACGGCTTTGCCGATTGTATTGCGAATATGACCGCTGGCGTTGCACGTGTAATGATGATGGGTATACTCGCAAACTGTAACAGAACAGATGTTACCAACTATTTCGACTTTACCGATAAGAGCTGGTTTGCAGACGTTTTGCAGGCA
>JAFVRG010000018.1 GCA_017504405.1 Clostridia bacterium
GTCGGTGTGATTTCTCATATCAAAGGTTATTTCGCTTATAGCAAAGCGTGGAAAACCAGTGAAAGCAGAATTTTGGAGAGCACCTATTCTTATGAAATATTTGAAGGCTATTTTATACTGAACATTTCCAAAAACGAGGAAATTACAAAGACGTTTAAAATCTACTTTGAGGACATTGAAAAAATCCAATCTTTTGGGAATTATCTTGTCTTGCAGATTGCGGGGCAAAGCTATATTATTAAAAAAGATGCTTTGATTTCTGAATCGGCTTTTATTACCTTTTGCAATAATACACCAAACAAGGTTGAAGCGAAAAAGCCCAAGGACAAATTAAAAATCATTTCCATTCTTCTTTTCGTTCTTTCCATTTGCACGATATTGGGTGCATTGATCGGTGTTGCTATATTATCCGGAATCAATCAAGCAATGACGGAGAATATGTGGGTATTCTTTTTGTTCCTACCTGTTCCGATTGCCTCTATTGTGTTCGGTTTTTACTTGAAGAAAAAAGGATACAAGTATAAAAAGAACGTGATCGTGGGCATTATCATGTCAGCACTGCTCTGCATTTACGGATCGTTTACCTTCATTTTTTCTGACATCTATTCTCACAGCGACGAGCCGATAATCAATGCAGAGCAAATGTTGAAAATTGATATCCCGGAGCATTCCCGTATCAACACACAAGATTGGACGAAAGGAACACAGTCTGTTCCTCGCGGATATATTTATTCAACGAGCGATATTTACTTTGACGATACCGCTGTGGAGCAATTTGAGAAAAATATTTCAAATGACGCAAAGTGGATATCCGATATTCCCAATGATATGGTTGGTATCACCTCGTATTTCTGCGATATTCAAACCAGCGACTACTATATTATCTACAACAAGGACACGGGAGAATTCAACAAATTGCCGAGTTCAAGCGGAACGTATGTGTTTATCAACGTTCTATACAACGCCGAGAGTAATACAATGAAATTAGTGGAATATCAAATAGAGTACACAAAATAAGTTGGCATCTTTTTTGTCAACACGCGCCAACGTAAAAGGACACCTTCGGGTGTCCTCTTTGCGTTGGAGTCACCCCCTTTCAGTTTGAACTGCTCTGCGAGCCATAGCGAAGCAGAACAGTTCAAATATGGGTGAGCAAGCAAAAACAATTAAGTATTGTTTTTGCGCAGCGATACCCCACAAAGCAAGGAGCCGAAGGAACAATCTACGATTGTGACGCACGGCGACTATGCGACTGGGGAGGGACTTTGTTCGCTCAAGCTATGTGCAAGATGCCGTTTGCCCAGCGATACCCCACAAAGCAAGGAGCCGAAGGAACAATCTACGATTGTGACGCACGGCGACTATGCGACTGGGGCGGGCAAAGCGCCTCTAAAATTGTTGCCCCGCAGAACAAAGCTTGACTTATGGGCTTATTTGTGGTAAAATAAAATTAAAAAATCCAGATTCTATTGCGAGGTAATTTAGTATGAAAAGATTTTTTGCATTTTCTATTGCTTTAATTCTTCTTTTAGCAACGCTTATGACCATGGCGTCTTGCTCTTCTTTTGAAACGGAAGATTCGGAAAAACCGTTCACCAACCCCATAGATTTTGGAAAAAAATACATTTATCAAAGTAGCTACTACGTGTTTGAAGAAAATCAAACCGGTTACCTTGAGCACAGATATGAATACGTGGACACCCGTTTCCCCACAAGCAGTTTTACTCGATCCGGACGTGTTGAATTTGTATGGCGAGAGGCTTCAGACGGAGCCGTCTACTTATTCCGTACCGCTACACATTACAACGAGGAACACACACAAGGACATTCCATCCCCTTTATTAGTTCCCCAATCTATTTTTCCGAGGAATTTTTCTCAACCACACAGGGTGATAGTACGACCCGATTTATAAAAGAAGGGTCGGCTTTGGAAAATCTTATTGAAAAATAACTAATCGTTTTAATATTTTTCTGCAAGCTTCAGTCAAAAAGCACCCCAAATGGGGTGCTTTTCGTTTTGTGGGCGCTCTCTTTCAATCCAAACCGCTCTGTGAGCAACCAAAGAAGGTAAAGTGCCGATAAAAAACGGATAGCAAGCCCTATGAAAATCCATACAAAAAGGGGCTTGCTTAATTTTGAGCAGAAATCGCCGTTTTCGCTCCGAAGGCGTACGAGGGTACGTCGAGAGGGCGAAAACGACGGTAGTAAACAAAAAAATAAAACAAAATGAAAATCGCAGATTTTCTTACCGTTTACTTGGTAGAACGTAGGCTTTTTGCAAAAGTAAAGGCGAGGCACTTTTGTACCTCACCTTTTTTGTTTACGGTTATGCCGAAATGAAGCAGCCCCTTATTTTTGCATTCCAGGATTGTCACTGATACCGATAAAATAGTCAGCGCTTACACCGTAGAAACGGCACAGCTTTATCAAGTCCTCTATTTTAAGCTCTGCCCTGCCGTCCTCTATGTGACTGTATCCCTGCTGGGATTTGTTTATCACCAACCCTACCTCTCTTTGTGTTAAATCTCTATCCTCTCTCAAATTTCTCATTATCGTTCTGTAATTCATATAAAACTCCTTACCGTGTTATGTAAAAAGTTTAACATACTCAAAAATTGAGTATTGACAATTACTCAAACATTGAGTATAATATATTTATGAGCCTATAAGAAATTATTGACAGCATATACATATAATAGTATAATTGACTTACACAGCTCATAAAAAATACACAGGGAGATTTCAAAATGAAAAAACTTTTATCTTTAATGCTTTTAGTAGTTATGTTGTTTTTGCTGGTCGCTTGTCAGGACGAAGAGCCGGTCATCCCAGCACCTGAGCCTATCCGAGGAACAGTTGTAGATACCGTATACAAAAACGACTATCTGGGATTTGAATTTACAAGACCGGACTCCTGGGTATATTCCACCGATGAGGAAATTGCGCAGACTATGAATATCGGTGTTGAGAAGCTTTTGGGAGAAAACTTCAAAGAAGCATTGGAAAACAATCCCTCTATATACGATATGATGGTTGTTGATACGATTTCGAGAAGCAGCATCAACGTAGGATACGAAAACCTTTCAAAGACCATGTCCACTAACATTACCGTAGAGCAGTACATAGCTGCGGTTAAGAAGCAGTTAGAATCAGTAACGGAAATGACGGTTACCTTCCCCGATACATACGACACGGTAAAGCTTGGAGAAACCGAATTTACACGTGTTGTTTGCTCTACAACTGCAAGCGGTGTAAATATGACACAGGTATATTACCTACGCAAAATGGACGGTTACATGGGCTTTGTTATCGCAACAATCGTAAAAGATTATACGGTTGCCGATATAGAAGCAATGTTTAAATGATATATCAACGTATCGTCTATACTAAAAATCCTGCACTCTCGTGCAGGATTTTTTTAATATGTTTGTATCTTCATTCATTGGAAAGACCCTCATGAATATCTTTGGGGGTTGTCGGTTTCTCCGAGAATATAGTCTATGCTCGTGCCATAAAATTTTGCGAGCTTAATCAAAACAGCCGTCGGAATGTCGTTTTCTCCCGTTTCGTATTTTGAATAACCCGTCTGGGACATACCTAACACCTTCGCTATCTCTGTCTGATTCATATCCCTGTCCTCTCTCAAATCACGGATTCGCTGATATTTCATTTCAACCTCCCTGGTTATGTTCTTAATTTAATTATAAATAACCTGTTTCAGGGTATTGACTTTTAACCTGAAATAGGTTATTATGTTTCCATAGCATTTCTACTGCTAAACAATACTCATCTTAGAAAGGCACTCGTTATGAAAAAAATTCTATCTCTTTTGCTTTTGCTATCCACCTTGTTTGCGTTTGTATCGTGTGATATGACCACTCCCACAACTACGGAGGAAAATAGTAGTATTTTTTGGAGAAGCGGAGAGTTTATAGACGAGTTTGAGCGTCCAACAGGTGAAAAATACATTTTCATTGTTTCTTACGGAAAATTCACTAACAGTTCTACAGCCGAATCTAATTTAAAGATAGAATTGCAAGTGACAAAGGATTCATTTGCTATTATGCTTTGGGAATACGGAAATATTCTTGTTACGGGGACTTCCTATGGTCCTAAGAATTTCTCTATCACCGTTTTGGACCAAAATGAAATCAAACATTACTATTCCGGTCAAATGCCCTCATATGGAACGAGAATATATATTGATAATTTACACAGGGAAGATCTTCTAAGTCTCCTGAACGAATCCGGAGAAATCAAGTTTTACATAGAATACTCAGAATACACAAAATCCTCATATCTATTTACTGTTTCTACTACAGGATTCTCATCGCTATACTCACAGCTATAATTACAAAAAGCGACCGCAAAGGTCGCTTTTTGTGTGTTTTAAAATATTTTTCCCTTTTATATTGACAAAATAATCTTTTGGGAGTAGAATATAGCAGGTTGTAAATTTTATTAAAAAAACGGGAGGTGTCCCGTTTTCGTTACGTTAAAGAGGTTTTGACTTTTATGAACACACTTTTATCCGTATCCATCGCCCTGCTTGCAGGACTGCTCATGACAAGAATATTCAAGCCGATAAAGCTGCCTGCGGTTACCGCTTATCTGATTGCAGGCGTGCTGATAGGCCCGTATTGCATAGGGGCTATCGGTATTAACGGTCTTGGCTTCAACTCAGCAGAGGCTGTCGCCGCACTCGGTATAGTATCGGAAATAGCGCTCGGCTTTATTGCCTTTTCAATCGGCAGTGAATTCAAGCTTGATGATTTGAAGAAAATAGGCAAGCAGGCGTTCGTCATAGGAATTTTTCAGGCGCTCGTTGCAACGCTGTTCGTTGACCTCGCACTCCTTGTTGTGCATTTGTGTATGCCCGACAAGCTGTCGGTGGCACAGCTTTTGACGCTCGGCGCTATCGCCACGGCGACAGCCCCTGCCGCAACGCTGATGGTTGTCCGTCAGTTCAAGGCGAAGGGTGCGCTGACAAAGCTCCTTTTGCCAATAGTTGCTCTTGACGATGCGGTAGGTCTTATCGTTTTTGCCGTATGCTTTGGAATATCCAAAACGCTGGTAAGCGGAACTGTCGATATTGTTTCTATAATTGTAAACCCCTTGATTGAAATAGCTGCCTCGCTGTTACTCGGCGCTATCATGGGTTGGATTCTCACACAGGCAGAGCGAATATTCAATTCAAACACCAACCGTCTGAATATGACGATAGCACTCGTAACGCTTGCGGCGGCGCTCTCCTCTCTCAAATTTGAGATAGGCCCTGTTCATATCGGCTTTTCCTCTCTGCTCGTCTGCATGACACTTGGCACTATTTTCTGCAATATATGCCCTCTTGCCGACGACCTTATGGCTGCATCCGATAAATGGACGTCACCCTTATTTGCCCTGTTCTTCGTCGTCAGCGGTGCGGAGCTGGAGCTGGACGTATTCCTCGATATTGCTATCGTGGGAATCGGACTTGTATACATAATATCCCGTTGCCTCGGTAAATATTTCGGTGCATACGCAAGCGCAAAGGCTGTCAGCTGTGAGCCGCAAATATGCAAATATCTCGGCATCACGCTCTTCCCTCAGGCGGGTGTTGCGCTGGGAATGTGCACAATGGCTATGCAGCTCGGAGCTGAAGGAAATCTCATAAGGAACATAACCCTCTTCGCTATACTCATATACGAAATATGCGGCCCGCTGATGACAAAATGGGCACTCACACGCTCCGGTGATATTCAGCAGATGCCCGACCACGTCAAGCATCGCCGCCGTATAAAGCTTGTGCGTCACAGACGTGAAAAGCGTGAGCAAAACGCAAACGGACAATAAAAGTTGAAAGCACTGTTGACAAAACGGTGCTTTCATTATATAATTTATTCGTTGTGCTTTTTGCATTATTTTATCTTTTTCCGTTTCTGCATCAAACGGTATCCCTGGAGCTTTATGAAGAAAACATTTTACACAGAGCTTGCATACCTTATCGGAATTATAGCCCTCGCATTCAGCGCCGCAATGATGGTTAAGGCGGATTTCGGGCTTTCCATGGTTGTTGCGCCTGCATACCTTTTTCATCTGAAAATATCGCAGTACCTCAGCTTCTTCTCATTTGGAATGGCGGAATATTGCTTTCAGGCGGTGCTGCTCATCTCTCTTATAATTATCGGACGCAAATTCAAGCGGGCGTATATATTCTCACTCATAACCGCAGTTATATACGGCCTTACCCTTGACGGATTTATCGCACTTTTATCGCTCATCAGCTTTGATGCAATTGCCCTGCGCATTGTATTCTTTGTGCTTGGACTTGTGCTCTGCTCCTTTTCGGTTGCGCTCCTGTTTGAAACCTATATACCCCCTGAGGCATACGAGGTTTTCGTCAAGGAAACGGCTGAAAGGACGGGCGCTAAAATCAGCACAGTAAAAACGTTATACGACTGCGCAAGCTGTGCGCTTGCGGTTTTACTCTCGTTTATATTCTTTGGGTTCGGAGTTTTCAAGGGGGTTGGCTTCGGAACTGTAATATGCGCACTTATAAACGGCACTATAATCGGAAAATTCAGCTCAATATTCCACCGTTTCTTTGTGTTCAAGGACAAGTTTACCTTGCGTGAGTTTTTTGATAGATAAACCGCACCCTCTACTACCATTTGACAATGAACCTCCCGTGTGATATAATTATATTACAGTATTCTTTTATGGAGGCTATATGAAACACAGTAGCAACAACGTATTTTCAAAAAACATTCAGCTTCAATCGTTGAATTTCAAATATAATTCCGCACGAGGTAATTTATTATTGGTGTTCTTATTTACAATAATAAACATTCTCCTTTTCGTTACCGAAAGCAACGTGTACTTTTTGTTCTCTGCGTTTCTGCCGTATTTCATCGTGGATATCGCATATCTTCTGTGCGGTAAGTATCCTGTGGAATTCTATACCGATGAGCTTTCAGATATGGTATTTTTCGATGACACGCTTTATTACATAGCAATTGTAATAGCTGTTGTAATGGCGCTCGTATACGTGCTTGCTTGGCTTTTATCGGGCAAAAACAGAGTGGGATGGTTGATTTTCTCCCTTGTTATCTTTTCAGTCGACACGCTGCTCATGTTTATTTTAGGCGGCTTTCAGTTTGACTACATATTTGACATCATATTCCACGCATTAGTCATATTATCATTGTCCGTTGGCATTAAAGCCCATTTTCAGCGTAGAGCATTAGAGGCTGAAATAAACGAAGAGACCTTGCAGCAGAGCAATCAGTATGAGGACCCCTCATCAATAGAAAACGACTATTCATTACATGACACCCAGCCGTTAAGAGTTGCCGATTTCGGTGTTAAGAGCAGAATCTTTCTTCAGGCAGATTCTTACGGAATGATTATATGCTACCGCAGAGTGAAGAAAACAAACGAGCTTGTGATCAACAACTACGTTTACGACGATACCACAGGCTTTATCGAAACCGATCATTCATTGAACGCCATAGTAAAGGGTCATATAATATCGGTGGGGCTATCAAATCAGAGAAGCTTCATATCAGTTGACGGTATAATAATAGCTACTAAAATCAGATGGTTCTGATGCGAGTTCTTAAAAGCTTTATTTTACAAGGAGTTAAAAGTGACAGAACATCCAATAGCGCCGTTATATGACGATGGGTCAAAAATACTTATACTAGGCAGCTTCCCATCAGTAAAGTCAAGGGAGCAGATGTTTTTCTACGGGCATCCGAAAAACAGATTCTGGAGAGTGCTTTCATCAGTATTTGAGGCAAAGGAGCCTAAAGACATTGAAGAAAAGCGGAAATTTCTGCTAACTCACAGCATTGCTCTTTGGGACACTATAGCCTCCTGTGATATAGTTGGAAGCTCTGACAGCTCAATAAAGAATGTTCGCCCGAACGATATTGGAATAATATTGAAAAAAGCAGAAATCGAAAAAATTTTTGTAAACGGAAAAACCGCGGAAAAGTATTATAATAAATATATTAAAGATAAAATAAACAGAGAGGCTGTATGCCTACCGTCCACCTCCCCCGCAAACGCCTCGTGGAGTCTTGACAGGCTGATAGAGGAATGGAAAATTATCAGATAAAAAACCGACCTGAGCAGGTCGGTTTTCTATTATAGAATAATTAGTGATGGATTAGCTCCGGAAAATTCAACTCCCTTATCGTTCTCACTGACGAGATAATCAATGTCAGAGAGCGTGCAGAGCTTATAGCCCGACTGTGTGTTGAATTTTTCACTGTCGCAAAGAAAAATCCTCTTTCTCGCATTTCCCATCATCGCACGCCTTACCTGCACCTCCTCAAGAGAGCAGTCGGAAATAACTCCGTCGCCCGACAGCGATTTCGCAGAGAAAAACGCCATATCCGCATAAATTTTTTCAAAGGTTGCGTGGGCATCGGCACCGACAAGACAGACTCGGTTATCGGCGCAAAGTATTCCGCCCGACGATACGGTTTTTACACCCGTTCCCGACATAATTCCCAAAATTTCTATGCTGTTCGTAACAACCGTGAGTGTGTGGTTGTTTTTTATCTCCTCGGCAAGATAGAAGGTTGTCGAGGTCTGGTCAAGGAATACTATGCTGCCGTCCTTTATAAGTGACGCCGCTTTCTTAGCTATTGCTCTTTTTTCCGCAACTCTGTAGTGCGTTCTGTGGCTGAAATCCACTACGTTTGAATAGCTGGTAATCAGCTCTGCTCCGCCGTAGTTTCTCTTTACTATTCCTCGCTTCTCAAGCACGGCAAGGTCCCTGCGTATGCTCGACTCGCTGGCAAAAAGAGTTTCGCACAGCTCGTGTACCGAAACAAAGCCGTCACGCTCCTTCAAAAGATTGAGAATTTCCCTCTCTCGCTCATTTTTCAGCATATTGCTCCTCCGAATTGACTGATTTTGACTGATTGCTCAATATATCAAGTTAAATCTGCAAAAAACAGTTGTTTTTTGGTTGATTGTTGATTTTTTCTGACAAAAATATTATAATGTCTTTATTAGCTGATGTCAAGGGATTATTTCAAAAAGGGGGCTATATGAATTTAAACGAGCTTTTAAACGGTGTGAATTGCAGGTGCGGAAAGCACCACGCCTGTCCAATTGAAAACGTCTTCATAGGAAAGGGAGCCGTGTCACATCTTTCCGACCTTTGCGCTGAATATGATAAAATACTGTTAGTCGCCGACAAAAACACCTATGCGGCGGCAGGGGCATCCGTTGTTAAGGCTCTGCCTGGCAAGCAGTTGTCCCTCGTTACCTTTCACGGTGACACCCTTGTCCCCAACGAGAAGGCAATTCACGAGGTCTGCGAGCACATTAACGGAGTGAGCCTCATTTTAGCAATAGGCTCCGGTGTTATTCAGGACTTATGCAAATACGTATCGCATTTTCAAAAAATTCCGTACATAGTAGTCGCAACAGCCCCCTCAATGGACGGATACGCCTCTGACGGTGCGGCAATGATTTTAAAGGGAATGAAGGAGACCGTGCCCGCCACTCTGCCGAAAGCAATAGTGGGTGATACCGATATACTCGTAAATGCGCCGATGGATATGATACAGGCAGGATACGGTGACATAATAGGTAAATATTCTGCGCTAAACGATTGGCGCCTCGCCCACATTGTTACCGGTGAATATTTCTGCGATTATATATACGACACCACCTATGAAATGATAGAGAGAGTAAAGGGTGTGGCAAGCAGACTGCTCGAGCGTGACACGGACAGCGTGCAGATTCTGATGGAGTCCTTGATATGCGTTGGAATTATGATGAGCTTTGCCACCTCGTCCCGCCCCGCATCGGGAAGCGAGCATCACCTATCGCACTTTTTCGAAATTGTAGGATTGGCAAAGAATGAGCCATATCTTTCTCACGGAACAGACGTTGCGTATTCTACTTACGTAACCTCAAAAATAAGAGAGGCTTTGCTCAAATCGGATAAGCCTCAGATGTTGCATCGCCCCGACCGGGACGTCTACACAGAGAAAATGAAAAGCATTTACGGTAAAGAGGTTGGAGAGGGTTGCATCGCTCTGCAAAGCAAGTCCGGGCTTTATGACTCCGACAGACTTACAGCTTACAGAGAAAGCTGGGATAAAATACGCTCCGTTCTTGCCGATATGCCCAGCGCAGAAGAAATAGAAGAAATCCTATCGGCTATCGGGCTCGACATTCACAAATTTTACGACCTGTACGGGCACAAAAAGATAAACGATGCGATTTTATACGCAAAGGATCTCAAAAACAGATACACTGTTTTATGGTTGAACTACGATTTGCTTGAAAATTGATATAACAAAATCAGCTGACGGAGCAATGCGACACGGCACTACTCCGTCAGCTTTTTTATTACCTCTTGAAAAATTTTCTTATCGGTGGTATAATTATTTAAAGACTTTTATTAAAGAGGTTTATATGAAAACGAAATTTACGAGGCTGGCAACGCTGTTGCTGCTTCTGACCGTTCTATTGTCACTTGGCTCTGTTAATGCGTTTGCATCTGTGACGCAGAGCGACGGAAATCACGAGGAGTGGGTGGACAGAATAGAGCTTGACGGTGTGCAGTACGCTATTGATTTCAAAAACTGGCTCGATGAAAATTCCGACATGGAGGCGATAGCAAACGGGGGCTCCAGCGCCCTGCTCGACCCGACGCTCGGAGAATGTCTCGACGGCTCGATATACGTTTATGAGGTAGCGAGCTTCACAGGTGAGGGAACTTTTTCTTACGTAGACGGCGATGACAGCGGAAATGCGGCACGTGCAGAAGCGGCAGTAAGCTCCCAGGTAAACGAAAATTTCAATACTGTCGGCGGCTACGTCACAGCAATATACAATGCCTTTGACCGTGACCGTCCCGAAATATTCTGGCTCAACGGTTCATTGCAGGTCCTTACAGGCAGCTACCTGAGCTACGGTGCTGACGGTCGTGCATCCTTTGAGCAAAGCGTATACTTTCTGTTAAAAAGCTCTGATTTTGACATAAGGGCAGAGGACTATCAAAATCCCGATACTGTGCGCTCTCTGATTTGCGAGGTGTTCATAAGCTCCGAGGGGGAATGCGCAGTTGACAAAATTCTGTCGGGAGTCGCCGCAAGTGCCGACAGGGTAACAAAGGTGCGTTATTTTAACGACTGGCTGACGAAAAACAATTGCTACAACAATTCGGAAAATCTCGAGCAAATCGACCACGATTGTCGTGAGGCAACAAGTGCTCTTCTGGGCAAGGCAGGAAATGACCCCGAGGCGCCCGTGTGCGAGGCGTACGCAAGGGCATTCAAGGTGCTGTGCGACAGGGCTCGGATTCCATGCATTATCGTTAACGGTGACGCAGGCAAGGTCTCTCAAAAGGAAGCGCATATGTGGAACTACGTACAGCTCGAAAACGGGCAGTGGTATGCCGTTGACGTAACCTGGAACGATATGAAGGTTAAAGAAGGTTTCGTCTACACAAACGACGTAGTTTCGGGTGCGGAGAGCGAGGATTATCTCCTGATTGGAAGCAATACGGTTGTCGGCGGCAGCAAATTTTCAAGCTCTCACACAGTGACAAACGTAGCGGTATCCAACGGATTTGAGTTTACAAATCAGCCCACTCTGTCAGATACGGCTTATACGATATCCCCCGTCAATATTCCGAGTGCTCTGAGCATTGGCGGCGTTACTGCGGTTATGTACGGTAACCCCACGGAAAACACACTGCCAAACGGAGTCAGCTACAATCCCACAACAAACACCATAACCGTATCGGATGGGGCAGTTATAACCGCAAATGCCATCTCACCGTATGCGATAGAATGCTCGGGAAACGTTAATCTTGTTATCAACGGACACGCCCTGCTTTGCGGATACGGCGCAAACGATGCAATACGCATTACGGGCGGTACGCTAACGGTTGTAAATGCCGATACGTATTTATACAGAAACGGAAGTGGCGCAGAGCTGACGGACGACAGCAGTGTCATATCCGAAACGAACTACGTTGAAATAATAAAGGAAAACCATCTAACAGCCGAGAGCAAACGGGATGGCACCCACTCAATTGCGTGCCGTGACGGGGAATGCACGCTTCTCTTCTCGGATCTCTCACACGCCTGCTATGGCGGGGAAGCAACCTGTCAGAGCGTCGCAATATGCGAAATGTGCAAGGTAGGCTATGGCGAGCTCGGGACTCACAGCTTTACGCAAAAAACCGAAAGTGAAAAGTATTTGAAAAAGGAGGTCGACTGTCAGCACCAAAATGAGTATTGGTACGCCTGCGCTACGTGCGGCGATGTCAGCGACACCGATTATTATATCGGACAAACCGTTGGTGCACACACGTTTACCGAAAGGATAGAGGACGCTGCTCACTATGTAAACAGCTCAGGGGACTGCCATAACAAAAAGCAGTATTATCTGGACTGCGCCTTGTGCGATGCTGTATCCTCCGAGGTCTTTGAGGGCACGGAGTACGGCGACCACAAAATTGACAAAAAGAATTGGACAAGCAACGGTACACAGCATTTTCACAAATGCACGGTTGAGGGGTGTACGCACACGGTTGATAACGCCGAATGCAGCGGTGGCAAGGCAAACTGTACGGCTAAGGCTTTGTGCGAGGTATGTAAGCAGGAATACGGATCCCTCTCCGACCACGTATACGGAGCTCCGTGCGACTCAGACTGTAACGTTTGCCTCGCCGTAAGAGATGCGGCAGACCACTATGACGGAAACGAAAACTACGTATGCGACTTTTGCAGTGCAATATATGCAGAAAAGGCAATCGGCGGTATTTTTGGAATAGATGCGAAAATCGTAGGCATTATCGCCGCAGGCGTTCTTCTGTTAATTATAATTCTCAAAATTGTAATTGGCAATCAAAAGGAAAAGCGCAAGGCAAGAAAATACCGTGAGAAAATGGCAAGAAAGCTCGCCAAAAAGCAAGCCAAAGCAGAAAAGAAGAAACACTAAACAAAAAGGCATCGGCGCCCTCGGTTGAGGATAATGCGCTGATGCCTCATTTTTTTAAAGAACGTTTTTACCGTTTTCAAGCTCTCGCTCGTATATGAGAAGCTCCTTTTCAATGTTTTGGGGCAGGTGCGCCTCTATTTTTCCGTACTTGCCCTTTTTGCCTATTTCAATCATTTTCCCTACGTGAAAATAGCCGAAAAACGCAGGTGGCAGGTGGGTTACCGCATCGTCTATGTTGCGGATAACCGTGAAATTTGCCCACCTACTTTTTATTTTTTCACTCACCGCACCCCATATAACACGTGGTGCTCCAAAGCCGTACCCCTCCAACGTGTCACGCAAATCGGGGCGGACGTACCACACGTGCTCGTGGCACAGGGCAGCTATTGCCGCACCGTGTGAATATCCTACTACTGTTATTTTCCCAATTTTATTATCGAGAATGTGTTTTTCGAGCTTTTCCTTAACGCTCTCCCAGCTGTTAAGGAAGCCTCGGTGAGCATAAAACTCTCCTCTTCCCTCCCGTTTGTATGCCTTGGCAGGAAAATTGATGTTTACCCTCCAATCCTCTAACCCCTCGGAATCCTGAAAATAAATATAGAGGCTATCCCTATCGATTTTTAACGCAAAATCTACACCCTCGCCGGAGTGTGAATAATCTATGGCGAGGCACTCGATAAACAGTTTATGTATCTTCATAATTCTATGCATAAATCCCTACAGTTATATTCTATTCAGCAGGCATTATATGGTTACAGACTTTGGTGAAATAAAACACAAATGCGGCTTGACTTTTTTTTCATTCTATTGTATAATTAAAGTGTATTTTTTTTGACAAGGAGTTAATATGTACATAAACGCAAACAGCTATAAGCACCTTGAGAACGATAGCAAAATGATACAGGCGGCGATAGATGAGGCAAGCCTCTCGGGAAAATCCGTTCTCATTCCTAAATATAACGAGAGAACGGGCAGAGATATATGGAATATAGCCGAAACGCTCTATCTTCACAGCGAGAGCGTCATTTTATTGCAAAACTGCCATCTGCGTTTGGCTGACGGTGCCGTTTGCCATATGTTCTCAAATTCCAATGCCAAAAAACCTATAGCTCTCACCGAGGAGGGTACGCAGAGAAACATTACCATACAGGGAATAGGTAAGGCGTTGCTCGACGGCGGTATTCACAACGGAATATACGAGGACAACGGAATATCGAGAAAGGTAGTGAAGCCCTCAGAGCACAAGGCGTATGAAAACTGCATGTGCTATTTCCAGAAGGTTGAAAACCTCAAAATTGACAACATAACCGTAAAGGACCACAGATATTGGGCAATTGCTCTGTTTACAACCACATACAGCCGTATATCCAACATACATTTTATCAGCTCCTCAAACGTACCAAACCAGGACGGTATCGACCTGCTCAAGGGCTGTCACGACTGCATAATTGAAAATATCACGGGTTACACGGGTGACAACATGGTTGCCTTGCTCGCAACGGCAGACGATATATACGGTGATGTTGTAAACAACGTAAGAGAAGGTGACATTTACAACATTACAGTAAGAAACATTATGGCTCACAGTGTTGGCGGATGCTCAATTGTGCGTCTGCTCTGCCACGACGGATACAAAATATATAACATACGCATAGACAATCTGATAGAAACCTCACCGTGGTCGGAAAAAGACTCAAACGTAGCACCTAATCCCGACCTCAACATCACAACCGACAGCGAGGGCAATATAATCAGGCGTCACTTAACCGTCGGCGAGGAGGGATATCGCTGTGAGTCGGCTATTATAATCGGCGAATCCTACTGGTATAAAAATTTCAAGGCTCAGAGCGGAGATATGTACGGAATATCAGTATCAAACGTAATGACACACGCAAGGTACGCTATTTTTCTTAATAACACCGTGCTTGACTCCAGCTTTGAAAACATACGCCTGTTCGGAAACGGATATATGGCTGCCTATTTTGGCGAAGGCGAAATGGAGAGGCTCCGCTTCTCAAACATTTCATATGACAAAAACGCCCGTCCTCATAAGGATGACGAGCACATATATATCGACTGGAACAAAACTCGCTCAGACGGTTTGTCCTGCGTATATTTCAACACAACAAAGGTATCTGATATAGAGTTTGACGGTATACACTGCGCCGAGGGAATATCTTCTGTTTTTGGCGGCAACGGTAACGGAACAGTCACATGCTCACGTATTATTAAAAACGGTGTACCTACACTGTCTTGCGCAAAGGGCATCACAATCGATGAGAAAAAATGATTAAAAAATTCAAATATGAAATAATGCTGATCGGCTGTGCCGCATTCTGGGGTCTTGCATTCCCCGTTATGAAATTCGTGGGAGAGAGCATCGACTCGGTGTCCTTTCTCGCCGTTCGTTTTCTGTTAGCTACCGCAGTATTGGCAATAGCTCTCGGGCCTAAACTGAAAAGGATTACGAAAAAGATGCTGCTCCCCTCTGTCGGTGTAGGTCTTATCCTTGCTCTTCACTCTTATTTGCAGGTGGAGGGTCTCAAATACACGAGCGCCGCAAATTCCGGCTTTATAACCTCGACAAATGTAATATTCGTTCCTCTTTTTATGTTCCTGTTTTTCAGAAAAAAGCCCGCAAGGCATATTCTGATAGGACTGGCGGCAATCGTTGCGGGATTTATATTCATATCGGGAATGGTAACCGTTTTCCCGTTCGCCTTCAACCTCACAGCGTTTAATTTGGGTGATTTTCTCACCCTTTTGTGTGCTATATTCACAGCGATCTACATGATAGTCTTCAATTTCCTCTCGGCAAAATACGAGGAGGAGCTGGTCAATTTCCTGCATATGGGCGGTGCTTGCATCGGAATGTGGGCAATATGGATGTTCATTCCGAATAAGGTTATGGACTTTTCCTCCGTCGGAGCGGTTATCGGAACGGTCTACTGCGGTGTTTTTGCAAGTGCGGCGGCATTTTTGCTCCTTGCAAAGGCAACGGCGAAGCTGGAGGCGTCAAAGGTTGCAATTCTCTGCTCGCTTGAGCCTATATTCGCAACACTGTTCGCTCTTATTTTCTTTGGTGACTCAATAACCTTAACCACAGCAATCGGAGGAATACTGATACTGTTCGGAGTTCTTTACAGCTCTATCGAGAGAAAAGCCAAAAGTAAAGACACGGAAACCGGTGCCGAGTCCGCAAGCGAGAAAATCAACGCATAGATATAAAAAGCTGAGGGCGCAAAATGCGCCCTTTTTTCTCTTTACAAACGAAAAAAAGTATGATAGAATATAAAAGATATTTTGCGGAGAAAATTTTATGATTGAAAAAATAAAGACGTTGATAATAAAAAACCGTGAGCTGATTTTATATCTTATCTTCGGTGTTGCCACAACTCTTGTAAACTGGACTGTATATACGGTTTTGGTTGAGGCTTTGTCGGTTGGTATGACGGTAGCAAATGCGCTCTCCTGGCTCGTTGCCGTAATTTTTGCCTTTGCCGTCAACAAGCTGATTGTTTTTGAGAGCAAGCACCTGGGATTTTTGCACCTTACAAAAGAATTAGGCGCATTCTTCCTCGGCAGGCTTCTTTCGGGTGCTGTGGAGATTTTTCTGCCTCTGCTTCTCTACAAAATCGGACTCACGTTTGCTCTGTTCGGAATAGAGGGCTTTTTAGCGAAGGTATCAACGAGCGTTATAGTTATAATTCTCAACTATATCTTCAGCAAGCTCATCGTTTTCAGAAAAAGAAAAGAAAACTGATAAAAGGGATTTGTCAAAAGCTATTGACAAATCCTTTTTCGGTTGTATAATATAATCAGTAAATTGTGAAGAGTAAAGATGCAGGCGTGAAGTGCTGACGGAACGGGGAGTTGTCCGTCAGACGAAGGCTTTTTTGCCGCGGTCTGTGTTTTGCATCCCGCTTCTTGGCATAGAGGTATTTCCTTCTTTACGCCATCAGTGCGGAGAGGAGGTATTTTTTATGCAAAAAAAACACAAGGACGTCCTTTTCGGCAGTCTGCAAATTATGACGGTTTCAGCATTTTTGTGCGCACTCAGCATTATATGCGGAAAATATCTTGCTATTCCTGTCGGAAACATTCTGCGCTTCAGCTTTGAAAACACACCTATTCTGTTCGCAGGAATAATGTTCGGGCCTATCGTTGGTGCAGTGGTGGGTGCAGTCGCTGACCTAGTCGGCTGTATAATGGTAGGCTACGTTATAAATCCGATAGTTACACTGGGCGCTGTATCAATAGGACTTATCGGCGGACTCGGTCGCATTCTGACAAAAAAGCTGCCGCTGTCGCTGTCGGTTGCAATAACAGTTGTATCCGCACACCTTGCAGGCTCGGTTATAATAAAAACCTTCGGGCTGGCAAAATTCTATTCAATGCCCTTTATGCTGCTCATGGTATGGAGAGCGCTCAACTACCTGATAATAGCGATCCCCGAATTTCTTATCCTATACTACCTATCCAAGAGTAAATCGGTAACCTCGCAGATTGAAAAGCTGAAAAAAAGGTGATAAAATGAACTACGAAGAGGCAATTCAATATATACATTCGGTCAACTGGACATTCTGCAAGCCGGGGCTTGAAAGAATAAGCGAGCTGTGCGAGGGGCTGAACAATCCTCAAAACACTCTGAAATTCATTCACGTTGCAGGCACTAACGGCAAGGGCTCATTTTGCTCTATGCTCTCATCGGTATTGAAGGAGGCGGGCTACCGTGTCGGAACCTTTACCTCCCCTTACGTAAAATTTTTCAACGAGAGAATGGCAATAAACGGCGAGCCTATAAGCAACTCGGAGCTGTGCGATATTTGCGAATACGTAAAGCCGATAGCGGACAGCATGACGGACAAGCCGACGGAATTTGAGTTAATCACCGCCATTGCGTTTGAGTATTTCGCACGTAACAAATGCGATATAGTAGTGCTCGAATGCGGGCTCGGCGGCAGGCTGGATTCCACAAATATAATAAAAACACCGATTTTATCGGTGATTACGGGCATTGCTCTCGACCACACCTCAATTTTAGGAGATACCGTCGAAAAAATAGCACAGGAAAAGGCAGGTATAATAAAAGACGGTGTGCCGTGCCTATGGTGCGGCGAGCACAAGGGTGCACAGGAGATTATACGCACAGTAGCGCGCAAGCATTCTGCGCCTGTTTTTATACCCGACAGAAGCACTCTTTCGGTAAAAAATGCCGACCTCTCTGGCACGGCATTTGATTTTGGAGAGCATAAAGGCATTAAGATTTCCCTGCTCGGCACATATCAGCCGATAAACGCATCAAATGCTTTGTGTGCCGTTGATATTATGCGTAAAAACGGATATGATATATCCGAAAAAGCCGTCAGGGACGGGTTGCTCCGTGCGGTATGGCACGCAAGATTTGAGATAATATCAAGGGAGCCGCTGATAATAGCGGACGGCGGTCACAACCCCGAGGGAGTTGATGCGGCCGTTGACAGCGTATTAAAATATTTCGGAGAAGAAAGAGTCAACATAGTCTGCGGCGTTATGGCTGATAAGGACTACGCTTATATCGCAAGAAGAATATCGGGTGTTGCTCACAAAGTTTTCTGCCTCACTCCCGAAAATCCGAGAGCTCTGCCCGCAGAGGAGCTTGCACGGGTATTTAACAGTCTCGGCTGCAACGCCAGCGCACACGGAAGCGTCGGTGACGCAGTTATCAGTGCTATAAATTCTGCGAAGCAGGAAAACAGGGCAACCGTGTGCCTTGGCTCCCTCTATATGTATAAGGAAATAACCGAGGCTGTAGAGAGATATAAATGTAATTGAATTTCAAAGCAAAACCGCCGAAAAATCGGCGGTTTTCTATTTATAACAACAAAATGCATTTTTCGGATAAAATTCCATTCTAATATATAATAAAATATTTTTGCATTTTTGGGATTTTAGTTACTAATAGTAAATACTGTCCATAGTGCGGCGTCTATATTGCCCTGGCGTAATTCCAACCTCTTTTTTAAAGGAATAGTTAAAATACGACTGGGACTCAAAGCCGCAGCTGTCCGCTATCTCAGCAACGGTTTTATCACTCATAGTAAGATATTCTCGTGCAAGGCGCATACGGCGGTTTGTTATATACTGATACGGCGTTATACCCATTGCCTTCTTGAATACGCTATGAAAATATATCGGAGAGAAATTAACGCTCGCCGCAATCTCCTCGAGTGAGCATTTTGAGGTGTAGTGCTCGTCCATGTAGTTTATCGCCTGCTTTATTACCTCTGAATTTTTATAATTCTTGCTCGTGCTGACTCCACGCTCCGTTTCGCCTGACAGTCGGTGCAAAAGCTCGAGCAGCAAGGAGTAGGTATGCATAGCATCTCTCTCTTCGCCGAATTTGTGCGACAGAGTTATTCTGCGCACCAGCTCTACGTACTCATTTATGTTTTGACTGATGAAAAAGTCGGGCAGCATATCAAGATACTCATTCACCTCGGGGGAGGTTGCCTTTATATGTATAAAGTGCGAGCGCAGAGGCAAAATGCTGTGACGCCTATAACCGGGCTTTGCACACACGACTGCACCGGCGGTTATTTTGTATGCTTTACCGTTTATAAAGGACGTGCCACTGTCTGCATTATGGAACTCTATTTCATACATACTGCAAATCCTCTCGGGGCTCTCCTTGCCCATTTTGAATTTCATTGCGCTGTCAAAGAGTCCGACATCATATATCTCCGGCAATACCATTTCTACCTCCAAAAAGTAAGATATCTAAAAAAATGCTTAAAATATTCCTTGAAAATAAGTAATATTTATGCTATCATTATTTTACCACACATTTTAAAAAAGTAAATAGCCCGGAGTAAAAAAATGAAAATTACATGGTTAGGTCAGGCAGGCTTTCTGCTTGAAAATGAAAATCACACTATTCTCATAGACCCATACCTCTCCGACGAGGTTGCGAAAATCAACCCGCTCAATTGGCGGCGTGTACCCGTAGATGAGAGCTTTTTTGAGGTTAAGCCCGACGTGATAATGCTTACTCATTCTCACCTCGACCACCTCGACACGTCAACTCTGTCACACTACATAAACAGGGACAGCGAAATAACCGTTCTCGCCCCCTATGACACCTGGAAAGAGGTACGCAAGCTCGGAGGAGCAAAAAACAACTACGTTATGCTCAACCGTGGCTCGGCGTGGAGCTTCGGCGATATAACCGTTTATGCGGTAAAGGCGGAGCATTCCGACCTCACCGCCGTCGGATTTGTAATCGACGACAGCAAAAAAACCTATTATTTCACAGGCGACACTCTCTATAACTATGACGTTATCGAGGAGGTAAATTCCCTTTTCTGTGAGGGCGTTGACGTTGTGTTTTTGCCCATCAACGGAGTCGGAAACAACATGAATGCAGAGGACGCAACGGATTTTGCCTACGACGTAGGTGCGAAGAAGGCTGTTCCCGTTCATTTCGGTCTTTTTGACACTCTCTCGCCCGAGGCGTTTGAGTTTGAGAACAGAATAATTCCCGAAATATACAAAGAAATCGTTATTGATTAATCGGAAAGGAATGAAGATATGAAGGTTATTGACGTAAAGCCCTTTGTCGTTGACTGCTTCAGGACGAACTGGGTGTTTATCAAGGTTTACACCGACGAGGGAATCGACGGTGTAGGTGAGGCAACGCTCGAATACAAGGAAAAGGCTCTCCTCGGTGCGGTTGAGCACATAAAGGAGTACCTCGTAGGAAAAAACCCTCTCGACATTGAAAATCACTGGCACTCGATATACAGAGATGCTTATTGGAGGGGCGGCGCAGTTCTCATGAGCGCTCTCTCCGCAGTTGAGATGGCTCTTTGGGATATCCTCGGTAAATCCCTGGGCGTTCCCGTATATCAGCTTATGGGCGGAAAGGTAAACGACAAGGTAAGAATATACGTAAACGGCTGGTTCGCAGGTGCAAAGGAGCCTGAGGAATTCGGAGCTAAGGCAAAAATCGCCGTTGAGCGTGGCGTTACCGCAATGAAGTGGGACCCGTTTGGCAAGAATTATCTCGACATCTCGAACAAGGAGTTAGACAAGGCGCTGCGCTGCGTTGCGGCTGTCCGTGAGGCAGTCGGAAACGACGTTGACCTGCTCATAGAGGGTCACGGACGCTTCAACATTCCTACGGGAATCAAGATAGCGAAGGAGCTTGAGCAGTTCAAGCCCATGTTCTTCGAGGAGCCTACTCCTCCCGACAGCCTTGAAGCGCTGAAGGCGGTTAAGGACAAGTCCCCAGTGGCAATCTCCGCAGGCGAGCGTCTATACACCCGTTGGGACTATCGCAAGCTGTTTGATATGATGGCGGCAGATTACATTCAGCCCGACATATCGCACGCAGGCGGTATTATGGAATTGAAGAAGATTGCGGCTGAGGCTGAGTGCAGATACATACCGTTCGCACCTCACAATCCCTCAGGCCCCGTAGCCAATGCGGCAACTCTCCAGCTGGCTGCATCCTGTCCCAATTTCTGCATACTCGAAATAATGTACAGCGACGTTGAATGGCGCAAGGACGTTACCAACGAATCTCTCGAATATAAGGACGGATATATTACCATCCCCAAAAAGCCCGGTCTCGGCATTGAGATAAATGAGGAGGAGTGCTTAAAGCATCCCTATCAGCCTCACACTCTGCGTCACTACACAGGCGCTCTGACCGATATACGTCCCGCAAAATCCGAGTTCTATTTCTAAGGAGTTGAGAATATGAAGAAAACTGCGCTTATAACAGGCGCCTGTATCAACACGGGCGTCGCAATAGTGGAAAAATTCGCATCCGAGGGCTACGACGTAGTATTTACGGGAAGAAGTCAGGACGGCGTCGCAGAGGCGGAGCAAAGATATAAAGCGAAATTTCCCAATACAAATATAATCGGATATGCAATAAACTCGCTTTTGGATGAAAGAACCGTAGACGAGGCGGCTGTAGATGCTTTGTTCAGCTTCCTCGATGAAAAGGGAATTTTTATAGAAACACTCGTTTGCAATGCGGCTGACCAGGGTCTTAATATGAAGGTTTTTGAAAATCCTCTCACCGATTTTATGCGTGTGATAAACACAAACGTGGTATGGAACTACTGTCTGTCCGAGCATGCGGCTAAGAGGATGAAGGAAAACGGCGGCGGAAGCATCATATTTGTAAACTCCAATACCGCATACCGTTCTATTCCCGACAGAATAGCGTATACCGCATCAAAGGGCGGTCAGCTCGGAATGATGCGAGGCCTTGCGCTCGACCTTGGAAAATACAACATTCGTGTTAACGCGGTTCTCCCGGGTATGATAAAAACCGACCGCTGGGAGAAAAATCCCGAATTTTATGCAAAGGTTCCCTCAAGGTACACCCCCCTCGGTGATGTTGCCGTTGGCGAGGATATTGCTGATGCAGTATGGTACTTTGCCGCTATGGCGAGGAATACGACGGGCGCAGAGCTCGTGGTTGACGGCGGAAACACCTGTCAGCTATACCCCGTTCTTCCCAAGGGATACACTGTAGACTGATAAGCACGGGGCTGCTTTATTTCGGCATAACCGCAAACAAAAAGGTGAGGTACAAAAGAGCCTCACCTTTCTTTTTCGGTGCAGTGCTTTCGGTGCGAAAAAATATTAAGATATTTTTTCAAAATCTATTGACATCAGCGATTAAAAGGGTTATACTTTGCTTGAAAACACGGGATTTACTCGGAGGTTGGATTATGGATACCAAAACCGTTGTTAAGGAAACCGAAAAGAAGTTAGAAAAAAAACGTCCGCAAAAAAATGCGGAGGATAAGAAAAGGGTTGCTTTTTGGCGCAACATTTTTACGTATTTACAAGAGTACCGTAAAAATGCCATCATAGCAATCCTTTTTTCCGCTCTTACCGGTGTTGCCGTTGCGTTTCAGCCGTTAGTTATCAAGTACATAGTCGATGAGGGAATTACCGTCAGACGGAGTGTTTCCTACGTATCAATCGCTTGCCTTATATATCTTGCCATAGCAAGCATGCGTATGCTGTTTTTCAACAGTGCATTGAAGCACGTGCTGACTGCGCTTGAGGGTACGCTGTTCAATTTGCGGTGTAAGGTTTTTTCGCACGTGGGACATCTTTGTATGCGCTTTTACGATAAAAAATCCGCAGGTGAGCTCTACAACTGCATAATGGGCTCGCCTATGACGAATATGCGTGGGTATCTGCAATCTATACTGATTTCGGTTCCGTATCAGCTCGTGTCCTTCGTAATATCTCTCGTAGCTCTCGCCTCTTACGACTGGGTGCTCACGGCAATTATGCTGGTGACCGCCGCATCAATGGCGATTCTCAATTTCCTCTCAAAAAAGGTAATACGTAAGGCATCACGTGACTACATAGCAAAGGAGTCCGAGACAAGTAAATATCTCACCGATATTTTTCACGGTATGGATTCTATTAAAATGTATTCTATCGAGAATGATGCAGAGCAGAAATTCTCACGCTACCTTACCGAGATGCGCAACAGCGGAATACGCCACATATACTCAGTACATAAAGAGAACCTGAAGCCGGAATTTGCAACCTACCTCGGAACAGCAGTGGTATATCTTGTCGGCGCCGTTTTCTGCATACACAGAGGATTGACCGTAGGTATTCTGTACGCATTCTTATCGAGTATGGGCTCTATACTCTCAACCCTCACCTCCTGGCTCAGTCTCTCGCTTCAGAAGAGCGCCGCCGACGTCGGTATGGCAAAAATCTTAGAGCTTATAGAAGAAACAACCAGCACGCCCGAGCTTCCCGATGAGGAGCTGTGTGACGTAAAAGAAAGCAGAATATCCGCTATGGAGAGCGGAAAGCCGTGCATCGAATTTGATAACGTTCGCTTTGCATACGACAAAAAGCAGATATTTGGCTCCCTATCCTGCGCAGTTAAATTCAATGAGAGCGTTGCTCTGGTCGGCGGCTCGGGTAGCGGAAAAAGCACTTTTACAAAGCTGCTCATGCGTCTGTATGAAACAGACGGCGGCTCTATCCGTGTAAACGGCGAGGACATAAAAAAATACCATCTCCACGATTTGCGCTATTCGATAGGAATTGTGCCGCAGAGCCCCTTTATATTCCAGGGAACAATTTGGGACAACATAAGGATTGCGTGCCCTGAGGCAAGCAATTATGAGATAATACAGGCAATGGAAATAGCCCACGTCCACGAATTTGTGAACGAGCTTCCCTTAGGCTGGTGCACAAGAATAGGTGACGGTGAGCTGTCACTCTCGGGCGGTCAGAAGCAAAGGATAGCTATTGCCCGTGCAGTTCTCAAAAATCCGGATATACTCATATTTGACGAGGCGACGAGCGCACTCGATAATATATCCGAAAAGCATATTCAGCAGTCTATGGAGGAGCTGATGAAAACTCACACGGTTATAATCGTGGCTCACAGGCTGTCTACTATCAAAAACGTTGACAGAATACTCGTTTTCGAGCGTGGCGAGATAGTAGAGGAGGGAAAATACGACGAGCTCGCAAAAAAAGAGGGCGGCGCATTCCGTGCTCTGCTCGACTGCGTCGAGAACAGCTGATTGCAACCTCGGGTTGACAATTTTATATACGTGTGGTATAATAAAGTAGCAAATACTGATTTGAGGTGTAAATTATGGAAAAAACAAGTCTTGTAATTTTAGCGGCAGGTATGGGCAGCCGTTTCGGCGGCCTTAAGCAGATTGAGCCGATGGGTCCCAACGGCGAGGCTATTATCGATTACTCGGTTTTCGATGCAAAGCGTGCGGGCTTTGACCGTGCCGTTGTAATAATAAAGCATGAGATTGAAAAGGAATTCAGAGAGCTGGTTGGTAAGCGTCTTGAAAAAATGATAGACGTAGACTACGCTTTCCAGGAGGTTAATAAGGTTCCCGACTGGTTTGAAATTCCGAAGGACAGAACACGCCCCTGGGGTACGGCTCACGCAATTCTATGCGCAAAGGACCATATACCCGGTCGCTTTGCAGTTATAAACTCCGATGATTTTTATGGTCAGTCGGGATACAAGGTGCTCTACGACTACCTTGCTAAGGAGAACAAGACCTGTATGGTGGGCTTCACCCTCGAAAACACGATTTCGGAAAACGGAACTGTAAACAGAGGCGTTTGCACCCTCGACGAAAACTCCTACCTCACGGGCGTCGTAGAAACAATGGGTATAGATAGAAACAGCGGCATACCTCTTGACTCTATCGTATCAATGAATATGTGGGGATTTAACCACTCCTTCCTTGACATTCTTGACGGCAAGCTCGAGGCGTTTTTGAAAAATCTCAAGAACCCCCTCAAGGACGAGGTATATCTGCCTATCGTCGTAGACGAGGAAATCAAGGCGGGCAGGGATAGCGTAAAGGTGCTGCGCTCTACCGATAAGTGGTACGGCGTAACCTACCGTGAGGATAAGGAAATGGTCAAAAACGCTCTGGCATCTCTGATTGCCGAGGGCAAATATCCCGAAAAGCTATTTTGATAAAGCTACACAAAGCCTTGGGCGAATGAGAACCCAAGGCTTAAACATAAATTAAATATTAAATTGTTTGCGAATGAGCTCGATATTAAAATGGGCTCATTCCTTTTAGTTTAACAGCAATTTCTTCCGGTTATTTACCTACTGTCCTGAAAATCTGCCGCCGAAATGGGAATACCATATGTCCCTTTGCGGAAACAGAGAGCTCAGCGCAAAGCTGATGCGTGAGCATAAGATAAGCTATAAAAACATGGAGGATTTTTTCCTCCATTGCAAAAAGCAAGAAACAAACAACTGAATAAAAATAATAAAAAATTTAATAGTCATATAACAAAAGGCGGCGCACACTCCTCGGAGCGTGCACCGTTTTTTTAAGCTTTTCAACATTTAACCCTGCGTTTTTATTTTTGATTTCGGTATGCCTTGGGGGAGATTCCCGTCAGCTTTTTGAAGCACCTTGAAAAATAGTACTGGTCGCAAAATCCGCACTCGGCGGCTATTGCCTGCACCGTGAGGTTTCGGTTATGCACGAGCGAGGTTTTCGCATGTTCAATCCGCATTCGGGTGAAATATTCGAGGGGGGTGTATCCCGTTTCGGACAAAAAGCAACGGCGCATATAATCGTAGCTGACGCCGAGCCTTGCCGTTTCGGTGGGTATGCTGAATGCCGTATCTCCAACGTGCTTTGCCATGAGTGCCATCAGCCTGCGGACAAACTCGTATTTGCCGCTACCCTTGGCAAAGGATACTGAATATTCGTATATCGCAGAGAGAAGTGATGAGGCAATCGCCTCGTAATTCTCCGCCCTTCGCATCCAGACGGTATAAAGCAGCAGTGCGAGCGATTCTATATCGCCCGTTTCGTCCATGAAGCTCGAAACGGCATTAAAGGAGCCGAAATAGTCCGTTTGTATATACAAATCGCAAAAGCCCCGCTCGGAAAAATTCTCGTGCTCGGTATTTGGCGGAATAACAACCACCGTGCCGTGATTTATGGCTATATCCTCACCGTTAGCACGGAGCGTTCCGCTCCCTCCTGTGGTGATTATTATTTCATAACAGGGATGACTGTGCGGCTTAACCGCCGTCACAACGTTTTGCGATTGACTGCAAAATATTAGCTTCATAACCTCACCTCAATGCTATTTTAACACGAAATTCCCGTTTTGTCCATCTTTTTTCGTGTTTTTTTCATTTACATCTTTATAAGCGGCTGTTATCATAAAATTAAACTAAACAAAATGGAGGTTTTTATGTTAGCAAAAAGAGCATACCTCGTAAAAGAGGGTTTATTTGAAGTAAAGGAAGAGGACATACGCATAACCGACCCGAATCAGGTGCTGGTTAAGGTTAAGGTGTGCGGTCTTTGCAACTGGGAGCTGAATTTCTGGAAGGGCACAGGCGAATATTACAGACAGTTCTACCCGGTAATGTTAGGACACGAATTTGCAGGAACTGTCGTTGAGGTCGGCGAGGCAGTCACGGGCTTCAAGGCAGGGGACAAGGTTACCGTTTGGGACTTTGGCGGATACGGCGAGTATGTCGCAGTTGACGAGAAAAAATGCTATAAGATTAACGACGATATCGACCTTGACCACGCACTAGGCGAGCCTCTCAAGTGCATCACAACCGTTCTCAGAGCCGCAGCGCCCGAGGCGGGCGACAACGGCTTGGTTCTCGGATGCGGACCTATGGGCCTTTGGTGCATACAGGCTCTGGCGGGAAAGACTCTCGGAAGCCTGATTGCCGTTGACGTCAGCGATGACAAGCTCGCTCTGGCAAAAAAATACGGAGCAACCCACACGATAAACCCCGCAAAGGAAAACACCGTTGAAGCTATCAAGAGAATAACAGGCGAGAAAATGTGCGATTTCGTCATTGAGGGCACGGGAATACCGAAGCTGCTCAACGAGGGAATGCTGTATCTTCGCAATGCGGGACGGCTGGTACTTATGAGCTCTCACGAGGAGTCGTGCAAGGATTTTGATTTCCGCCCCGCCATTGAGAGAGCGCTGACTATAATCGTTGCTCACCCGAACATGTCACAGCCCGACGATATTCACCGTGCTGTTGCTATGATAAACAACGGCACCTTCCACAATGAGGATATCATTTCCCACCGTTTCAGCGTGGACCAGCTCAACGAGGCATTTTCAACTCTTGAGAACAAGCCGAAGAATTTTATAAAAGGAGTTATTTCGTACGATGATTAACGTAGTTATACTTGGTTGCGGTTCTATAACAGACTGGCGTCACGGCCCCGAGTGCAGAGATTCCGATAAGGTAAATCTCGTCGGCTTTTGGAACAGAACCTATGAAACCGCAAAGAAATTCGCAGAAAAATTCGGCGGAAGGGCATACGAAAGCTATGATGAGGTGCTCGCCGACAAGGGCGTTGATGCAATCATAGTTACAACAAACAATGCAACGCATATGGATATGACCGTGCGTGCTCTCGAAAGCGGAAAGCACGTTTTGTGCGAAAAGCCCCTCGCCGTTACGGCAGAGGAAGCGGAAAAGATGATTGAGGCAAGCAGGAAAACGGGCAAGCTGCTCTTAACCGCCTTCAATCAGCGCCTTGACCCCGCACACGTTGCGCTCAAAAGGGTGATAGACGAAAAAACGCTCGGCAGAGTGCTCAGCTTTGAGACCTCGTTTGTCACCGCAGGCCCTGAGGGCTGGAGCGCAAACAAAACTCCTGCCACTTGGTTCTTTAATAAGGATTCCGCAGGAATGGGCGCTGTCGGCGACCTCGGAGTTCACAAGGCAGACCTTATGAGCTATCTGCTCGGCGAGCGTTTCAGGAGCGTGTATGCAGCTGTGCGTACCCTTGACAAAAAGGGACCCGACGGTGATCCCATACAGATTGAGGACAACGGATACGCAATCCTTGAAAGCGAAAGCGGCATCACCGGCTCGCTCCATGCCAGCTGGGTATGCTACGGACGTGGCGGCTCGCAGACGGTTATTCATTTTGAAAGCGGAACGGCTGTTACCGACGGAGCAAAGCTCACGCTCTATCACCGTGACGGAAAGGTTACAGAGGTAGAAATAACCGACAAGGCACGTGTGCTTTGCGACGTGCTCGCAGAGAGCGTTGAAAAGGGTGTGCCCGAGATTTCGGGCGAGGACGGACTTTGGGCACTGAAAACCGCAGTTGCAGCTATAAAATCCTCAGCTACAAGCTCAAAAATTGATATATAACTCTATGCAAAAAGCCAAGGTCAAATGCTTCGGGCTCTTAAGGACAGTTTTCAAGAATTAAGAAATACGAGCATTGCGAAGGCTAAGAAAAATACGAGAACATTTCGGTGTTTCTCGTATTTTTCTTTTTTGCACATTTGCAGATTTTCCATTCTTATAGTACACTTAAAGCACCA
>JAFVRG010000019.1 GCA_017504405.1 Clostridia bacterium
CCAGGATCAAACTCTCTAAAAAATTGTATCTAAAGCCCTAAGGCATTTAAATCTTTTTTCAGAGCTTAATTCTAAGCTTTCTTACTTTTTTGAGTTTCTCAATGTGTTAATAATTAACGAGATTCTTCACACTTTTTCAGTGTTTCAAAAATTTCTGTTGTTCAATTTTCAATGATCAATTTTCGCTGCCGATTTTTTCACAGCTCGTCTATTATACCACAGCACTTTTCATATGTCAAGCCTTTTTTCAAAGTTTTTTTAACTTTTTTAAAGGGCTTGGAAATTTGCGGTGGGACTTATAGTATAACTCAAAAAAAATTCATTGTCAATACTTTTTGAAAAAAATTTTAAAATGTTATAAAAGGCGGGCGTATGCGCAAAAATAATATAAAAATATTGAAGGAAAAAGCATGCCAACCATAGTTATACGGGCAACAATTATATATATTGTACTGACACTGATGATAAGAGTTTCGGGAAAAAGGCAGGTAGGACAGCTGGACATAACCGATTTCGTGACCACAATACTGCTCTCGGAAATCGCCTGTCTGCCAATTGACGACCCCGACATACCGCTATTATACGCAATCACCCCTATTTCTGTTATTGTCTGCATTGAGATTATACTCACTTTTATAAAGAACAAATCATCCTTTCTCAAAAAAGCCTTTGAAAGCAAGTGCTGTATACTGATTGAAAAGGGCAAAATCGTACCGAAGGCCCTCGAAAAGACGAGAATATCGGTTGAGGAGCTGCTGGGTGAGCTACGGTTAAAGGGAATACCCCGAATTGATGAGGTATACTATGCGATAATTGAGCACAACGGAAATATATCGGTAATTCCGAAAAATCAGAGGCAACCGCTGACGCCTGACGACATGGGAATAGAGGTTACTGAGTCGGGAATATCGCATACCCTCATAGTTGACGGACAGGTGAACGAAAGCGGGCTGAAAAAAAGGCAAAAGAGCGAGGAGTGGCTTTATGGGGTACTACGAAAATGCAATCTGCGGACGGAGGAAATATTCCTTATGAGCATTGACGATAGTGAAAAAATCTATATTTCAAAGAAGGATGGAAAAAAATGAAGCCGTTTATTTTAGCAATTATTTCCCTGTGCCTGACGGTTGGAGCGGTTGCTATCAACAGCGTAATCACTCACCGCACGTGCGAGCGGCTGCAAAACAGCGTTGAAAACGCACCCGAGGTGACGGGGAGCGATTTGAATGAGCAAAACGATTATTTTGAGGCGGTAGAAAAGGAGTGGGATAAAAGCAAGACGCTGATTTCTCTATCGGTAAATCACGGCACGGTTGAGGCGATTGACGGATACGTCGCCGCAATTATGGGAGCGTGCAGGGTGGGGGATCTCGGTCAGTACGAGGTGTGCAAAGAAAAAATGGCAGCCGCACTTGAAAACCTGTGCGGTCTTGCCACTGTAAATTTGGAAAATATTATCTGAATTCCCTTTTGTTTGAGAAATAAACACCCGTCCTTATAATTTCGTAGCTCTCCTCCATAGGGTTACCCGAAAGGACCCCCATCTTTTCTTTAAGATATGTTATAAGGTATTCGGGGTTGAGGAAATTGTCGCTCGCAGAATTGAGGACGCAATTTATCCTGATTGTGCCTCCGTCAAGGGTTGCCGATGCACAATCAACCATAGGGGATATATCGACGGGCTTATCTCCGCTCTTGCTTCTCTTGACTACCGTTATGGGGGCTGTATTGAGAAGCGTGTGACACCTCTCTGCCATACTCGCATCTGCGCCCTCGGTATTTATATTTATTATATAGGAAGAAAAGGAAAGCTCCGACAGTTTTGTTTCGGGGTAGTAGACCTCGGTTGCCTGCATCTCAGGCGGAAGGTTTCTGTTGAGGGCATCCATGACCGCCGAGGGGTTAACCTCTTTGTTAATACGGATGTCGAGAAGCTCGCACTCGCTCTCTGCTCCAACCGACATCGGAGTTGCGAAAATCAGCCTCGGTCTTGGGTTGAAGCCCTCGCTGTACCAAAGGGGCAATCTCGCACGCAAAAGCACTCTCGTCATCGTGCGAACGAGGTCAAGGTGGGATATGAATTGAAGGCTGCCCTTTTTGAAGAATTTAATTCTCAGGGTTTTGGGCTGCTCCAAAATTTCGTCAGAGGTAATTATTTGCACCATCTGTTCTTACCTCCCAGCTTATTTGCTCCGCATCCGTTGCAGTTTTCCTTACACGACGGGGTAGTTTTTTCGGCGTAGGCACGCTCACGCTCACGGAGAAGATATTGCTTCGTAACTCCGCAGTCGATTATATCCCACGGCAGAACTTCGTCAAGTGCAAACGCCCTCGTGTAGAATTTCGGGTCTATATCCGCACTCTCGAAAATTTCCATCCATCTGTCAAAGTCAAAGCACTCGTCCCACGCATCGAACATAACGTCCATATCTGCGGCGAGCAAAAGCGCCTTGCCGAGACGGCGGTCGCCTCGGGCGAACACGGTTTCGAGGAAGGAAACCCTCGCATCGTGCCAATTGTAGGTAATTTTTCTATCGGTTATACAGTCACGCAGGTGCTTTTGCTTTTCAACCAGCATTTCCATTGAGTCCTGCGCCTCCCACTGGAACGGCGTAAAGGGCTTCGGCACGAAGCAGGCTACGCTGACCGTGACGCTGACGCCACGTGATTTATTCCTTTTCGGGTTTTTATAGAAGGCGTTTACAACCTTTTTGGCGAGGTCGGCTATCCCTGCAACGTCATCGAGCGTTTCTGTGGGAAGTCCCTCCATAAAATAGAGCTTTACGTTCGTTTTTCCCGACTCAAATGCGATATTCACCGCACGCATAAGGTCCTCCTCGGTGACATTTTTGTTTATAACGTCACGGAGTCGCTGAGTGCCTGCCTCGGGGGCAAAGGTGAGTCCGCCTGTACGCACGCTTGACACCCTATCCATAAGCTCCTTTGAAAAGCTGTCGATACGCAGCGACGGCAGGGACAAATTCACCTTTTCATCATCAGTCCATTCGAGCAAGCTCTCAGTCAGCTCGTCAAGGCGCGAATAGTCACTGATGCTGAGGGAAACGAGTGATATTTCGTCATAGCCTGTGTTCTCGTACAGGCATTTTGCCTGTCGGCAGAGGGTTTCGGGGGATTTCTCCCTTATCGGGCGGTAAACCATTCCCGCCTGGCAGAAGCGGCAGCCTCGGATGCAGCCTCGGTAGACCTCGAGCATAATTCTGTCGTGTACCGTTTCGATATACGGCATAACGAAGCTGTCGGGGAATTTTGCGCTGTCCATATCGGCTATTATGCGCTTCTTTATTTTCGTGGGAATATCGTCATGGACGGGGGTATACGCCCTTATTGTGTTATCCTCGTTGTACTCTATCGTGTAGAGCGAGGGCACGTAAAAGCCCTCGATTTTTGCAAGGCGGTGGAGAAAATCACGGCGGTTGTAGCTGCCGTCACGCTTCATATCACGCATAAGCGCGCAAGCCTCGTTAAGCGCCTCCTCACCCTCGCCTATGCTGAACGCATCGAAAAAGTCAGCAAGCGGCTCTGCGTTGTACGCACAGGGGCCTCCGCCTAAAATTATCGGGTCGCTGTCATTTCTATCGGCGGAAAGCAGGGGGATACCGCTGATTTTTATCATATGGAGCGCTGTCGTGTAGCAGAGCTCGTACTGCAAAGTAAAGGCAACAAAATCAAATTTTGTCAGCTCATCACCGCTCTCCATAGCGGTTAAGGGGATATTGTGCTCACGCATTTTCGCGTCCATATCTATCCAGGGGGCATAAACACGCTCACACCAGATATAGCTGTCGCTGTTTAAGGTGTTGTAGAGTATACGCAAGCCGAGATTTGACATACCTATCTCGTAGGTGTCGGGAAAGCAGAAGGCAAAGCGGACGTCAACCTCGTCCTTATTCTTTATAATCTGCTTAAATTCGTTTCCTATATACCGTCCCGGCTTTGATACCGATTTGAGCACGGTGGATATTTGCTTATGTGTCATAGTAATTCCTTTTTTATTGCAAGACCGCACAACTGATGCTGTGCGGTTGCATTTTATTTAAGATAGAGCTTCGCCACCAGCGAATAAAGCAGGGCGAAAAAGGCGTGATACAGCACAGGGTATATCGAATATATACTGCCGACAACGCCAAAGCAAGCGCTGGCAAATACAGCGAGCGCACCGAGCGAGAGCGTCAGAATCTTGCCAACCGAGGCAAAGTGCGACACAATGCCCGTTCTCTTGCAGAGCAAAATTGTCTTTATGAGCTGTGCCGAGGTGTACTTTGTTATAAGCGTGCTGGGCATAGCTCTTTCGCCAAAGTCCATAACCTCGCCGTCAACCTTATTTACAACCTTTATTCCAAAGGCGGAAAGCTTTGTCGTTTTCTTTATTATCTCGTCGTTTATATTGGGGTCGAAGGTGCGGATGCAGGTGGTTATTCCTGCACGGCGAAGCTCGACTACCCTGCGGGCAAAGTTGCGGTCAAAGGCGTACTGAATGTAGAATTTTCCGCAGTATTTGCCGTTAAGCGAGAGGTACATAATGCTGATAGGTCCTGCCTGAATACGGCGCAGATCCTCACTGTCGTATGCTACGTCAACGCCGAGCGATTCCATATATCTCTGACTGCCGACGCATACCTCAACGTCATCAACGGTAGCGGAAAGTCCGTCGTCGAGCGCACCCGTGAGAGTTACTCTGTCGGACGCCTCAAGCTCAACCGATGCCACGCCGAAAACAGTTTCGAGCGGTCCGCCGACGTGTCCGAACAGGCTCGCCACATAGTAGAGTGCCTCGGGGAGCGCACAGTCGGAAACCAGCTTGATTTTCACTACCTTGGTGAGCGAGGACGGGAATGCCTCAACGTCCTCAAAGAGCATACTGTCAACACCCGAGTAATTCTCAACCGCCCTGTCACCGATGATAGCACTGCCTGCCTCCCTCGCTCTGCGTGAAATGCAGTATACCGAGTAGATGCGTGTGCAGATTACAAAGGTGGGAAGCGCCGCCGCAGACGTGAGAGCGAATACCGATAGCGCTCCGACAAATCCGCCGCCGAAGGCGAGGGGCGCAATGATTGACAGCGCAAGCGCTGTGGCAACCGACACGCACGCAAGAACGAAATTAGTTCTCGTGGGGGGCAGGGCGCTCCTTGCATTTTTAAAGAAATCGAGGACAAAGCCCGTTTTCTTTATTCTCACAGTTTGCTCACGTCCCATAACCTCGAATTCACGGTCGGTTGTGGGGGATATTTCGCAAACGAGCTTATCTCCCGAGGAGGATACCACGGAAAACGCCTCCATTTGCGCACTGATGTTAAAGTATTCAAGGAGCAAAAGCATTACAACGCCAAGAGCGGCAGATAGGCCGTACATAGGTGCGACTGCCTCGGTAAATATCGAAATCATAAGCGAGCAAATCGCTGAAATTATAACCGTAAGAGTTGCAAAGAAGGACGGGGTGAGTCTACACCTGCCTATTCCCTTAAAGCTACTTATTATCTCACGGATGGAGAGAAGCGCACAAAGCGAAACGAGAAACGCATCTGCAAGCGCAAGGGTTGCGGGAGTTGCTCTCGCTCCGAACATAGACACTATATCCACGCCGAAAAATGCGATGTTTTCAATGAACAGCAAAATAAGAGCGAATATTGAAACCGTGCCGAGCCTTAGCATAACCGACGCGCGCTTCGACGTGTAATTCTCCATTATTTCATTGTTCTGCGAATTTGAGGTGTATTCTCCGTCAACCTCACGCTCCTGCTCACTCTCGGGCTCCGAGTCGGGGGTATCGGAAATTATTATCTCGTCGGGGCGTACCTCACGCACGGGTATATCAAGACCGAATTCTATCTCGGTGCGCTGAGCCTCGACTGCAACCGTCGGGCTGAGCTCTGCGCTATCCGAGAACGGAATGTCACTGTATTCTTCTGCATCGGCCTCATTTGCACCGTGCTCTGCCCTCGCTGATTGGCTTTCTCCGTATTCCGAATTTTCGTTATCGGAAATTTCGGGCTCGGGCTCTTTTTCGCCCTTGTCAGCTGTGGGTACGTAGCGGGCGAAATCACCGAGCGAGCCGTCGTCAAGATTTTCACGCAGAATCTTGTCAAATAGGGGGTCCTTTTTATCAAACGAGCCACCCGATTTCACCTGTCTGTCCACTACCGAAACAGTTTTTCTCATCGGCATAGGCTGAGGTGCGGTTTCAAACATAGGAGTTATGTAATCGTGCCTTTGAGTATTGCTTTCTTTTTGCTCGGCTATCTGCCCTCTTTCCTCAGTCGTCGGCTTTTCATAAGAATTGCCAACCGAGGAAATTGCAACCGTACGCTCCTCGTTGGGCGTGGGAATATTCGTCCTCGCCGTTGCGGATATGCCCCTCTGCGCACGTGCTCTGCGTGCGAGAAGCTCCTCTATATCTATATCGTCAGAGCTTTTCCTTGCATATCCGAAAGAATAGGACTGTTGTGCCGTTTCGGGCTTTTTGGGACTGCCGCTATCCTCAATCGGGCGTTGCGAATACGCAAGTCCTATCGGACGGATAGGCGCAGGCTCTGCCTTTGGCTCTTCCTTTTCTTCCTCTGTCTGACTTTCAACCGTTTGCTGTTCAACGGGCTCCTCTATTTCTTCTGGCTCTTCCGTTTTTTCGGGTTCTTCCTCAATGGGCTCTTCTTCAAAGGCTTCTTCCTCGGGAATTTCTTCTTCCTCGGGAATTTCTTCTTCCTCGGGAATTTCTTCTTCCTCGGGAATTTCTTCTTCCTCGGGAATTTCTTCTTCCTCGGGAATTTCTTCTTTATCTTCGTTAAAGCTTCCGAAAATGTCAAAGGAGAATTGCTCGTACTCGCCCTCTGGGGCAGTATCCTCATCAACTGCTTCGGGCTTTTCTGTTTCTTCGGGTCCGTCGATTTCTTGAGATTCTTCTATTTCTTCGGGCTCTTCTCTTTCTTCGGGTTTCTCTATTTCCTCAGGCTCGTATTCTTCTATTTCCTCGGAAATATCCGCATCAAAATCCTCGTCGGGCTCTGTTTCGGGCTCGATGTCTTTCTCATCGTCAAGCTCCGTTTCGGGCTCGTTTTCAGGCTCGATTTCAAGCTCATTTTCAAACTCGTTTTCAGGCTCATTTTCGGGCTCTTCATCATTTTCCTCCGAGTCATCGGGCGCAGAAAAATCAGCACGGCTGTCGCCGAGCACCGAATTAAGCGCATCTATTATATCGTCATACTGACCGTCTGCCTCCGCCGTTTCGACCTCTGCCTCGGGCTCGCCGTTTGCGCTGTCATAGGCATTTAAATTTTCCTTCAGACGTCTGAGTATATCGTCAAGATTGTCAGCCATGAGCTCACCTCCGTTTTCGGATTTTCTCTTTTTACTTATCCTTTTTTGTGCCTTTGCCGTGCGATTTCCGTCATCAGCACCGCAGCCGCATTCGATACGTTGAGCGAATTTACCCTGCCGTAGAGGGGTATTGAAACGACGAAATCGCATTTTTCCTTCACGAGCCTCGAAATGCCGAAGCCCTCGCTGCCGAGCACCAATGCGCAGCCGCCGTCAAAATCGGTTTCTGAATAATCGGCGCCGTCCATGTCTGCGGCGTATACCCACACGTTTCTCTCCTTGAGCCTGTCCACCGTGTCGGCGATATTCGCAACCTTCGCTATTCTCATATACTCGATAGCGCCCGCAGAGGATTTCGTAACCGCAGAGGTAAGACCGCTCGCCCTACGCTTCGGTATCACAATTCCGTGCGCTCCCGAGCATTCGGCACTCCTTATTATGGCGCCGAGGTTATGAGGGTCCTCTATTCCGTCGCAGATGATAATAAAGGGCTTCTCCCCGAGGCTCTCGGCATATTCGAGAATATCCGAAAGCTCGCAGTAGTTGCGCTCTGCCGCCATAGCGACTATTCCCTGGTGGCGGTTGTGCCCTGCCACGGTGTCAAGGCGTACCTTGTCAACCTCTATAACGGGTATTTTTCTGCCCTTAGCCTCTGCAACCAAAACGATTGCCGAGCCGTCACGCTCTCCACGCAAAACGAATATTTTGTCTATATCTCTGCCCGATGCCAAAAGCTCACGCACGGCATTTCTGCCGCTGACGAGTCCCTCGTTATCGGTTCTGTTCTCATAGTCTGCGCCAAATGTTTTTTGCTGAGCTCTCGGCTCTCTTTTTTGCTTTGCGCCCTTATAATTCTGCATTACAGTCCTCAAAAATAATAATATACAGATTAAGTATAACATAAAGTTTTTAATTTGTATATAGTTTTTTGAAATTTTGCAAGCAAAAAACCCCTCGGGGCTGCTTAATTTTGAGCAGAAACCATCGTTTTTGCCCACGTCGGCGTACTCGGTACGACAGAGAGCGAAAACGACGGTAGTAAACAAAAAACAAAATAAAATGAAAATCGCAGATTTTCTTACCGTTTACTTGGTAGAACGTCGGCTTTTTGCAAAGATAAAGGCGAGGCGTTTTTGTGCCTCACCTTTTTTGTTTACGGTTATGCCGAAAGGAAACAGTCCCTCCTCGCTAACCCAGCAGTGCATCAAATACCAGCATAGCGCAAAAGCCGAAAAGCAGGGCAAATGCCCCCGCCTTACCGTTTTGCGAGCACGCCGAGGGTATCATCTCCTCGCTGATAACGTAAAGCATAGTACCCCCTGCGAATGCAAGCGCAAAGGGCAAAACTGCAACCGACACGCTGACTGCAAAATAACCGATGAGCGTGCCTAAAATCTCGACAGCCCCTGTGAGTGCCGCATAGAAAAAGGTTCTAAGTGGCTTTATTCCCACCGAAAGCATCGGCGCTATAATAATCATTCCCTCGGGGATATTTTGCAGGGCTATTCCGCCCGCTATTATCAGCGCACGCACGTTATCCCCCGTACCGAAGCCGACGCCTGCCGCAATGCCCTCGGGCAGATTATGTATGCCTATCGCAAGGACGAAAAGCATAACCCCCTCTGCCCTGCTCGCCTTACAGCCCCCATCGCTCGCCTCAACAGGCGTTTTCGGGTGAGGAATGAATTTGTCGATTAAAACGAGCAGAAACGCCCCCGAAAACATACCGAGGACGGTAGTAACTATTCCATAATCTCCGCCGTATTCGAGCGAGGGCAAAATCAGTCCGATTGCAGATGCCGCCAGCATCACGCCCGCCGCAAAGGCGAGGACTATATCGCCGAATTTGTCGGACACCCCCTTGAAAACGAACCCGATAAGCGAGCCGAATATTGTCGCTCCGCCAACGCCGAGCGCCGTCAGTAAAACGATTTCCATATACTCTCCTTTATAGCTCCTTTAATTTTGAGTCCTTTGTAGCAGTATATAGAAAACGGGGGAAAATGCGACACCCTGCAAATTAAAAAGAGAGCGAAGGGCGGGTGTGTTTTCCGCCTTTCGCTCGCTGGGGTGGTTTTTTGTCCCTTTTCGGGCAAAAAATCCTTATAACTTGTTTTTGTCGGTTTTTATGCGTGAATTTTATAAAAGAGATTTTTCCTTAATCTGCGCCTTTACGCAAGAGCCCTTTCAAGCCTTTCACGGATAGCAACAATGAAATCTCTCGAATTAACGGCTCTTACCGAGGATTTATCTTCTACAAGTCCGACAAGGTCCTTTGTCATTACGCCGTCATTTAACGTCTGTATGCACGCCGTCTCAAGCTTATCCGCAAAATCGACGAGGTCACAAAGACCGTCAAGCTCGCCCCTCTTACGCAATGCGCCCGACCAGGCGTATATCGTAGCCATCGGGTTGGTTGAGGTTTCCTCGCCCTTGAGATAACGGTAGTAGTGCCTTGTAACCGTGCCGTGAGCCGCCTCATACTCGAACTTTCCGTCGGGGGAAACGAGCACCGAGGTCATCATAGCGAGAGAGCCGAATGCGGTGGAAACCATATCGCTCATTACGTCGCCGTCATAGTTCTTGCACGCCCATATAAATCCGCCCTCACTGCGTATAACACGAGCTACCGCATCGTCTATGAGGGTATAGAAATACTCGATACCAGCCTCCTTGAATTTGTCGGCGTAGTCGCTCTCGTAAATCTCCTGGAATATGAGCTTGAAGGTCTGGTCATACTGCTTGGATATTGTATCCTTGGTCGAGAACCAGAGGTCCTGCTTGGTATTGAGTGCATACTGGAAGCAGGAGTGAGCAAAGGAGCGGATAGAGCTGTCCTTATTGTACGAGCCCTGCAAAACACCTGCACACTCAAAATCGTATACCGTTTCACGGAAGCTCTCGTTGCCGTCCTTGTCGGTAAATACCAGCTCTGCCTTACCCTCTGCGGGAACACGGTACTCGGTTGCCTTATAAATATCGCCGTATGCGTGACGGGCAATGGTTATAGGCTTTTTCCAATTGCGGACTGCGGGCTTGATGCTGTCGATAAGGATAGGCGCACGGAATACAGTTCCGTCAAGCACCGCACGGATAGTTCCGTTAGGGCTCTTCCACATCTCGGAGAGGTTATATTCCTCAACACGCTGACGGTTGGGGGTGATGGTTGCGCACTTTACCGCAACGCCGTATTTCTTCGTTGCCTCTGCGGAGTCAAAGGTTACCTTATCCTTAGTCTTTTCCCTCTCGACAAGTCCGAGGTCGTAATACTCGGTTTTCAAATCTATAAAGGGCAAAAGAAGCTCGTCCTTTATCATCTGCCACAAAATTCTGGTCATTTCATCCCCGTCCATTTCGACGAGGGGGGTTGTCATTCTAATCTTTTCCATTATAATTACCTCACTTGGAATTTCTCGTGTAGGGCAACAGACCGCCTGCCGTAAGTATTGCTATCTGCCTGTCGGTAAATGAGCAGGTGACGGGGATTATTTCACCCGTTCTCTCGTTTTTGAGCGACATTTTTCCACTCCTCATTCCCTCGAACACGCCGATAAGAGTGAGGGCATCGTCCTGTGCGAGCCTGTCGTAATCCTCTGCGTTTTCAAAGGTTAAGGGCAGAATTCCCGCATTTATGAGGTTAGCCGCATGAATTCTCGCAAAGCTCTTCGCCACCACGGCACGTACTCCGAGGTAAAGGGGAACGAGCGCTGCGTGCTCTCTGGACGAGCCCTGACCGTAGTTAGAGCCGCCGACAATTATAGTCGAGCCTGCCTCCTTTGCCCTCTCGGAGAACTGCTCATCGCATACTGCAAAGCAGAATTTTGAGAGGTATGGGATATTTGAACGGTAGGGGAGTATCTTCGCTCCTGCGGGCATTATATGGTCGGTTGTGATGTTATCGCCAACCTTGAGCGTCAGCTTCGCCGCTATTTCGTCGGTGACGGGGTTAGCGTCGGGGAACGGCTTGATATTCGGTCCACGCAGAACCTCAAGGCTCTTCGCCTCGTTTTCCTCTGCGGGCAGAAGAACTGCGCTGTCATTGACCTTGAATTTCTCGGGCATCTCGATTTCGGGATAGTCGCCGAGGGTTCTCGGGTCGGTTATATAGCCTGTGAGGGCACTCGCCGCCGCAACCTCGGGGGATACGAGATAAACCTGTGCGTCACGGGTACCGCTTCTGCCCTCGAAGTTACGGTTGAAGGTACGCAGGGAAACTCCTGCCGAGTTGGGCGAAAATCCCATTCCGATACAGGGACCGCACGCACATTCAAGTATTCTTGCGCCTGCCTCTATCATATCCGAGAGCGCACCGCACTCGGAGAGCATCGTCAGAACCTGACGGGATCCGGGAGATACCGAGAGGCTGACGGAATCGTCAATTTTCTTTCCTTTAAGTATAGCCGCAACACGGAGCATATCACGCAGCGACGAGTTGGTGCAGGAGCCGATACATACCTGATTTACCTTAACATCGGACAGCTCCCTTGCGCTCTTGATATTGTCGGGGCTGTGGGGGCAAGCGAGCAGAGGCTCAACCTCGGAGAGGTTAATATCAATTACTCTGTCGTATACCGCATCGGAATCGCTCGACAAAGGACGGTAAGCATCGCCTCTGCCCTGCGCTATGAGGAATTTCTCGGTTATTTCGTCGGAGGGGAATATAGAGGTGGTTGCGCCAAGCTCTGTACCCATATTGGTAATGGTCGCTCTTTCGGGAACGCTCAGGGTCTTTATTCCCTCGCCGCCCCACTCTACTATGTAGCCGACACCGCCCTTTACAGAGAGTATCTTCAAGAGCTCAAGGCTGACGTCCTTTGCGCTCACCCAGGGGCGCAGAGCGCCTGTGAGGTTAACCTTTATCATTTTAGGCATGGTGATATAGTACGCACCGCCGCCCATTGCAACCGCAACGTCGAGTCCGCCTGCGCCCATTGCCAACATACCGATACCGCCGCCCGTAGGGGTGTGGCTGTCCGAGCCGATGAGCGTCATACCGGGAACGCCGAAGCGTTCAAGGTGAACCTGGTGGCAGATTCCGTTACCGGGGCGTGAGAAGCGGATGCCGTATTTTTTCGCAACCGACTGTATATACCTGTGGTCGTCTGCGTTCTCAAAGCCCGATTGAAGTGTGTTGTGGTCAATGTAGGCAACCGAGAGCTTTGTTCTGACTCTCGGAATACCGATAGCCTCAAATTCGAGGTACGCCATTGTACCCGTTGCATCCTGCGTGAGTGTCTGGTCTATTCGAAGGGCAATCTCCTTGCCCGCAACCATTTCGCCCTCGACGAGGTGCTCCTTAATAATTTTTTGTGCAATTGTAAGTCCCATATATCTTCCTCTTTATAAATTTTTAACTGCTTGTGAAATGAGAATGCTCTTCTTCGCATTTTCAACGTGCTTTACCGTCAGGCGCTCTGCGAGATCGGCATCGTGCGCACGGAGCGCACCGAGAATTTCTCTGTGCTCCGCAACCGCAGCCCTCGCTCTGTCTGCGCTCTCAACCGACACACGGCGGAACCTTTGTACCTTTCGGTGCAAATCCGTCAAAAGATTTTCTATTATTCTGCTGTCGGCGTAGGAGTATATCAGATGATGAAATTCGCTGTCGAGGTTTTTTATGCGGTCGGATGCGCCCTTCTCGGTATAGTATTCCTGCAAATCAAGGGTTTCTGCGAGCCGTGATAGCTGCTCGCCGGTAACCGTTTTGGCGCATATTGCGCTGGCAAGCCCCTCGAGGCGTATTCTCACGTCATAAATGTCGGATATATCCTTTTTGGTTATGCCGATAACCTTAGAGCCCTTTCCGCTCTCCTCAACCAGCCCCTCCTGCCGCAGGCGTGTGAGCGCCTCTCTTATCGGAGTTCGGCTGACGCCGAGCATAGCCGACAGCTTGAGCTCGGATATAATATCACCTCTGGCAAAGGTGCCGTTGAGTATATCCTCCTCTATCCTGTCGAAAACCACGTCTGCAATTGATACCGACTTATCCATTTATTCCACCGTGATTTGAGAGATGGGCAAATTCCTTAATCTTCTCCTCCATCTCCGCATCCGAGATTGAATTCTGACGTCCGTTCTCGTATTCCTCATCAACCCAGCTCTTGATTGCGAGGACGAGAGGGTCACGCTTATCAATCTGATTATCCTTTCCGAACATAAAATGCTCGTTTAACCAGTACGCTATACCTGCAAGTCCCGAGGTTTTGGTAATCATAACGCCCGCACCTCTGTTAAGTATCTTCTTGGTGTTGAATATGTTGTAGATTTCCTCGTCCTTCAGAAGTCCGTCTGCGTGTATTCCCGCACGGGTGACGTTAAAATTCTTACCTACAAACGGAGTCATCGGCGGTATCTCGTAGCCGATTTTGCGCTTGAAGAACTCGGCAATATCGGTTATTGCCGTTGTGTCCATTCCGTCGAGCGTGCCCTTGAGCGAGGCATACTCAAATACCATTGCCTCAAGAGGAATATTTCCCGTTCTCTCGCCAATTCCGAGCAGCGAGCAGTTGACTGCGCTCGCTCCGTACAGCCAAGCCGACGAGGCGTTCGTAACCGCCTTGTAGAAGTCATTGTGTCCGTGCCATTCGAGCATCTCGGACGGAACGTCGGAATAATGCTGAAGTCCGTAAACTATACCGGGAACGCTCCTCGGCAGGGCAACCTCGGTGTATGGAACGCCGTAGCCCATAGTGTCACAGGCACGGATTTTTACAGGTATGCCCGCATCCTTCGACATCTTCTGAAGCTCGTTGACAAACGGAACAACAAAGCCGTAGAAATCCGCTCTCGTTATATCCTCAAGATGGCAACGGGGGCGTATTCCTGCCTCAAATGCATCGTGAACGGCGGAGAGGTAGAGCTTCATTGCCTCGCTTCTCGTCATTTTCAGCTTCTTGAATATATGGTAGTCGGAGGAGCTGACCAAAATTCCCGTTTCCTTTATATCCATATCACGGACGAGCTTGAAGTCCTCCTTGCTCGCACGTATCCAGGTGGTGATTTCGGGAAATTTCAGTCCCAGCTCACGGCATTTCTCAACAGCATCTCTGTCCTTTTTGCTGTATATGAAAAACTCGGTCTGGCGTATAATCCCCTTCGGTCCTCCAAGGCGTGACATCAGCTTGTAAAGCTCGACTATCTCCTCAACCGTGTACGGCTCAACCGATTGCTGTCCGTCACGCATCGTCGTGTCGGTTATGAATATTTCCTCGGGCATTCCGATAGGCACACGCCTATGGTTGAACGCAACCTTCGGCACCTCATCGTAGGGGTAAACCTCTCGGTAGAGATTAGGCTCGGAAACGTCCTGGAGCTGATATTTATAGCTCTTCTGCTCCAATAAGTTTGTTTTCTTGGATATTTCTATCATTGTCATTTATCCTTTCGTAGTTGTATACCTGTATACAAGTATACAATGCAATTTGGGGTTTGTCAATAGATTTTCCGAAATATGCGTATATTTTTACGTAATCTATATTTAAGTTGGCATTTTCCATTGAAACAGCTGTTTTGGTGAGGCGCATTTTTGTATTTAAATCGGATTTTCCATTGAAACGGCTGTTTTGGTATGGTGCATTTTGTATTTAAATCGGGGTTTTCTATTGAAATGGCTTCTTTCGTGTGCTATAATTATTCTGTTGCCGAGAGGATTTTTTCTCGGTTATAACTGATTTTGTTTGGCGCTGTGCCAAGGAGAATATATGATTAAAGAAAAACACAAAAAGGGGAAGCTCCGTCGCTTTCTGCCCTATTACAAAAAATATCTGCCCACTATGATATTCGATTTATTCTGTGCGGCGCTGACAACCGCCTGCGAGCTGGCTCTGCCTATGATAGTGAGGGAAATCACGAGCGTCGCCACAACCGACATAGCCTCGCTCACGCTCACGCTGGTATTAAGGCTCGGGGCGCTCTATTTTGCCCTTAAATTGGTGGACACCGCCGCATACTACTACATGAGCTCTATCGGTCACATTATGGGAACGAAGATAGAAACCGATATGCGCCGTGATTTGTTTGCGCATTACCAGCGCCTCTCCTTTTCATTTTATGACGAGGCGAAGGTCGGCGCTCTCATGTCACGCATAACCACCGATTTGTTTGACGTCACCGAATTTTCGCATCACTGCCCCGAGGAATTTTTCATTGCGGGAATAAAGCTCACGGTGTCCTTCACCCTGCTATGCACTATGAGCATTCCCTTAACGCTCATAGTATTCGCAACCGTACCCGTTATGCTGGTTGTTCTGACAGTTTTCCGCAGAAAAATGAAGCAAACGCTCAAGAGCTCGAAGGCGCAGATTGCAACGATAAACGCCTCGGTTGAGGACAGTCTGCTCGGCATACGTGTCGTTCAGGCGTTCTCGGGCGAGAGCATTGAAAATGAAAAGTTTGAGAAGGGCAACCGCCGTTTTCTCTCTATAAACAACACCCTCTACAAGGTTTTGGGCGGTTTTCATTCCTGCACGAGATTTTTCGACGGCGCTATGTACGTTGTCGTCGTCGTGGCGGGCGCAGGATTTTTAATGAAGGGCAAAATCACCCCTGCCGACTACGTTGCGTACCTGATGTTCGTGAGTATGCTGATAGCCTCAGTTCGCAGGCTCGTTGAATTCAACGAGCAATTCCAACGTGGAATGACGGGTATTGAGCGCTTTTTTGAGGTTATCGACACCCTGCCCGAAATACAGAATTCTCCCAACGCCGTCGAGATGGAAAAGGCTGTCGGCAATATTAAATTTGAAAACGTCAGCTTCTCATATTCGCCAAGTCTGCCCAAGGTTATAGAGGGGTTAAATCTTGACATAAAGGCGGGCGAGAGGCTCGCTCTCGTCGGTCCGTCGGGCGGCGGAAAAACCACGCTCTGCTCTCTCATTCCCCGTTTCTACGATGCGAGCGAGGGAAAAATCACTATTGACGGTATGGATATAAAAAACGCAACGCTTAGCTCCCTGCGTGCAAACGTGGGTGTGGTGGCGCAGGACGTCTACCTCTTTTCGGGCACTGTGAGGGAAAATATTTTGTACGGAAAGCCCGATGCAACCGATGAGGAAATAAGAGAGGCTGCCCGACTTGCAGGTGCTGACGAGTTCATCGAGAGCCTCGCCAACGGCTACGACACGTATGTTGGCGAGAGAGGCGTCAAGCTCTCGGGCGGACAAAAGCAGCGCATAGCGATAGCACGTGTATTTCTCAAAAATCCGCCGATACTCATTCTCGACGAGGCGACGAGCGCACTCGATAACGAGAGCGAGAGGCTGGTGCAGAAATCACTCGAAAAGCTCTCGCACGGCAGAACGACCGTAACCATCGCTCACAGGCTGACGACTATCGTAAATTCCGACAGGATTTTAGTTCTCACCGACAACGGAATCGAGGAAATGGGAACGCACAGAGAGCTGCTCGCCAAGGGCGGTCTTTACTCCCAGCTCTACGAGCTTTATTCACAAAACTGAGCTCTCGCCTGATTTTTGCAAATATAATCGCATTTTGGTACAACCGTAAACAAAAAAGTGAGGTACAACAAGGTATCTCACTTTTAATTTTCCCTTTGCAAAAGTTTTTGCTAAGCTTTTTTCAAAAAGCGCTTATTTTTCTTAATACTCAACCTCTCGGCTCTCGCCTCTGCCGATACGGGTTATATAGATTTTGCGCTTTTCACGGTCTACCGTGTAAATATCGAACAAAAGCTCTGAGGGAGTGCCGTCAACTCGCAGGGGGTCCTTTCTGTACATAACGCAGTTGGCGGTTTCAATATAGGTCAGCCCGTCCTCCTTAATTACCCAGTCGGAATGGTCGTGGCCGAGGAGAGTTGCTATTATTTCCCCTCTCGTTACGTCCGAAAAGTCGGCGGATATATCGAGCTCGAGGTGCTTCTCATCGCTCTTATACTCGAACTTTTCGCCGTTTTTGTATGCTACGATCAGTCCGTGCATAGGATTAAGACGGCGGCGTGTGGTGTCCCACTCACGCTCGAAGGGCATTACGTGGGTAACAAATACTATTCCCCAGCCCTCCTCGTCAAATCTGAGCGCCTCGTTTATAACGAAATCAAACTGCTTTTGCGAATACGCATAATCGTGCTGTCCCTCAAACAGGAGCTTACCGTTCTCATCGGTAACGTCAAGGGGTACATCACAGGGGTCGAGTATGACAAAGCGTACCTTCGCCACACTGTCGTCCATGTAGTAGTAAAGACCGCCGTCGGACGCAAATTTTGCGCCCATACTCTTCAATTGATTATAAAGGAGATTGTAGCGCTCCTTCTGCGTTAAGTGATTGCACCAATCGCTCTCCTTTTCGATATAGTATCTGTCCCATATCGTTCCGTCGTCGTGGTTTCCGTTTGCGGGCAGATAATTTAACCCCTCAAGCTCTTGGCGCAAAAGATTGTAGCAACGTGCCTTATACTCCTTTTTGCCCTCGTTAGTCAGATCCCCTCCTAAAATGAGGCGGTCAACGCCCGTGCGCTTGGATATTTCTCTGAACGCATTTACCGTCCTTTTCCAGCGCAGGCGGTGGTTTTCGTTATCTGCGAGGTGAATGTCAGCCATAAAGCCAAACGAAACCGTATTATAGCCCTGATTTTTGAATATTTCATAGGATTTCTCCTCGACCTCACGCTCTATGTAGTCGGGATACTCGTCCGTCGTCGAGAGTGGCGGACAAACGTATCCCACGCCCTCGTAGCCGAGCTCCCTGTAATGCTCCTTTGGGTATTGCATAATAATCTCCTTTTCTGTCTTTGATGATTAAATTATACCACAAAATCCCTGTGTGTCAATATTTTATAAGGCTTTTAATCCTTTATTTTGTCAGATTGAACAATATTTGAGCTTTTCGTTTGTGCTGATTGACGAAAAAGTGGGTTTCCATTGACTTTAACTTGCGTGTGTGATAAAATTTTATATGTGTAAAACACGATATTTAAGGAGAAGAAAATGAAAAAGGTTCTTTGTTTAATTATGGCTATGCTAATGATTACATCGGTACTCCTCACCGCCTGTGAGGCTGACGATACAGGCGATGACACAACCACCACGACAACCACGACTACTACGACGAGTCAGAATCCGCCCGCAGGGCCAGAAGATCCACCCGCAGGACCCGAGGACCCGCCCACACCTCCACCTGCTGACCCCGTTTACGACCCCGACCTCGGCATTTCCGATGCCGTTGTCGATGACGGCGTTACAGTTTCAGGCGACCTGAAGGTTCTTATAATCGGTGATGCGCATGCGGCAGGCTCGGTTGATTATCTCAACGAAATCGCAATGCAGATGGGTTACGAAAACGTGACCGTCGGCTGTGTTTATTCGTTCTACAAATCAACAATCAACTACTACAATATGAGCACTACCCTGCCCTCAAGAGTTGACGAGCGCTTTATGTACAGAAAGCGTACTTCGACCGTAGAGGACGAGGGTGAATGGGATGTCGTTAACTACGAGACGACTATAATGGCAGCGCTCGAAAACGAGCAGTGGGACTCGGTTATTCTCACCGAGACCTACTACGAGGCAGCTCTGGCGTCCTATAACACTCAGTCGGCAACCTACCTTGACAACAATGCCAAATTCAAAAGTGTTGTAAATTCGATTAAGACAAAATGCCCGAATGCGAAAATATATTTCCAGACCTGCTATGCGGATATAGCGTCAAATCACGAGGACTGGTATAACGCAGTTATCGGCAACCTCACAAGAACTACGAAGGATGCGGCAATTGACGGAATAATTCCCGTTGCTACCGCTGTGCAGAATTTCTATGAGGGTATGCCCATTTACGAGGACGTAACCGTTGCTATGTCGAGATATACCGCATCAATGGCGATAGCGTCCTGCCTCGCAGGCAAAAACCCCGCAACAGTTGCAAGAGATTCGGAAATTTTCAAATACAAGGTGGGCGTTGCAGTTATGCGTGAGGCTGTGCAGAATGCAAAGAATACGCCAAACGCAACAACCGACTCCGTGGTAGAATACAACTACTATACCCCAAAGTCCGACGAGGATAAGTATTTAAGTGACGACGAATTCTTCAATGCTGTCAATGTCGAGATTGATAAGTACTATCACGGCACGTCCTACGCAGTATCCCTCACCTTTGATGACGGTGACGTAGCATCTGCCGAGATATGCGCAGAGATTCTGAGAAAATACGGCGTCAGCGCATCCTTTTACATCCAATCCAACAGCAATATGACTAACGAGAACTGGTCTCGCTGGGAAAAGCTCATTCGTGACTTTGGCGACTGCGTAGACATAGGAAGCCACGACTACACAGATTTCCAGAACAGATCCGACACTCAGAGCGCAACCGTTGATGCTGAGCTCGAGGCGGCGGGAATAGATAAAATGAAGAAGATGCTCGACTCGTACAGCATTCTCTCGGCTATCAGCCCCTATGAATCTGTAGTTTCCTACTGCACTCCCGGTGCGGGCGTTAAGTATATGAACCGCAAAATCCAGATGAAGTTCCCGATTTTTGCAGGTGACCGTGTGGGCGCTAATTTGGACGGCAAGGCTGCGAATACCCCCTATGCGAGTGATTTTGACGAGGAGGACTTCTACTCTCTCGGATCGGGAAATCTCGTAAGAAACGGCAACATCCTGTTCGCCAACCATACGGCAAACGGTGGTTCGATTACTTTTGCACAGCAGAATAACGGCTGGTTTATACCGCTTCAGCACGGTCTTTTCCCGAAAACCGACAGCAACAAGACAGAGGGACACACAGCTCCCGCCAATGACGAGGGCATCGAGGGATACGTTGATATTTCAAGAGAAAATCTCGAGGCGTACTGCCAACAGCTCCAGACTCTGGGCGGCGCTTGGCTCGGCTCCTACAACGACGTTCTCAAATACGTCCGTGAGGCAAAAACCGCAACATATGAGGTTTTGTGGGCAAACGACAACACAATCGCTATAAAGCTCTCAACATCTCTTGACCGCCGCTTCAACCACCCCCTGTCGATAAGAGTCCGTGTAACCAACGACTGGCTCGGAACCGACAAGCTGACTGTACGTCAGGGCAACTACGTAATTCCCGTTGCATCGGTAAACAAGAGCTCAAAGACGAGCAAGATATACATCCCCGAGGCAATACCCAACGGCGAAATTATTTATATCGAAAGAATTACCGAATAATTTCCTTTGGCGCTTACCTTGGCGCAAGCCGAAAATCAAAGCACGGATTTTTGAAATCCGTGCTTTTTTGTTGACTTTTTTTAGGGATTGTGATATTCTAATAATATATTTTCAGATTATTTTGTGAGGAAATTATGCGCTTTTCAAATTTTCATCAGCATTCAACCTTTTCTGACGGAAAAAACACACCCGAGGAGGTTGTTTTATCCGCGATAGAGAAAAACATGGAGTCGATTGGCTTTTCCGACCACAGCTTCACCGAGATAGACCAGAGCTACTGTATGAAGCTCGAAAGGTACAGCGACTACTATGCGGAAATCAACCGTCTTAAAGAAAAATACAAGGATAAAATCACCGTTTTTCTCGGAATTGAGAAGGACTATTATTCAGAAATAGAGCGTGACAAATTCGACTACGTCATCGCATCGGTGCATTACATTTACGCAAACGGCGTCTGTCACCCGATAGACCACTCGAAAATTCAGCAAGAGACCTATATCGCAACCGAGTGCGGCGGCGACATTCTCAAATTCGCAAGAGATTATTACGAGCTGGTAATCAAAAACGTAAGGGACACCAAGCCCGACGTGGTAGGACACTTTGACGTTATATCTAAATTCGGGCTGATTGACGAGGATAATCCCGAATACAGGGGAATTGCAAAATCGGCTCTTGCCGAGGTTTTAAAGATATGCCCCGTTATCGAAATGAACACGGGAGCTATATCAAGGCGTGTGAAGGATATTCCCTATCCGCACCCGTTTTTGCTCGAATTTATACTTAAAAACGGCGGTGAGATTATGCTCTCAGCAGACTCGCACGCAAAGGAAACGGTATGCTTCTACTTTGAGGAATGCGTTGAAATGCTCAAAAAAATCGGCTTTACGCATATCGTTAAGCTGACCGAAAACGGAATGGTAAGAGAAGCAATATGACAAAATTCGACAAGGGATATATAGAGAAAGCTCTCGGATTTCCCGTTTTCGCCCACGAAACGCTCGATTCGACGAGCAGTGAGGCTCGGCGTTTGTTAAGGGACGGCAGATGCGCTCCGTTTTTGGTCGTTGCCGACTCGCAGAGCCAGGGCAGAGGCAGGCAGGGAAAATCATTTCTCTCGCCAAAGGGCGGGCTCTATATGAGCATTACTATCCCCGCCCCCGAAAAAAACGCCGTTACGATAACCACGAGGGCGTGTGTTGCGCTCGCCCGTGCAATACGCTCGCTGACAGGCGAGGACGTTAAAATCAAGTGGGTTAACGATATATGGCTGGGCGAAAGAAAGGTTGCGGGGATTTTAACCGAGGCTGTCGGTGACGAAAACGGCAGCATTTGCTCGGTAATAATAGGCATCGGTGTAAACCTTTTCGGTGTTGAAATTCCCGATTCGCTCCAAGGCATTGCGACCACCCTGCAAAAGCAGTGCTCACGTGACTTGCTGATAACAAAAATTTCCGAGGAAATAATTTCTCTTACCGAGAATATAGCCGACGCCTCATACGTTGAGGAATATAAATCTCTCTCGCTCGTTTTAAATAGAGAAATCACCTACACGCAAAACGGCGTTACACGCACGGGTGTGGCTCGGAAAATTAATTCCGACGGCTCGCTCACGGTTGTATCGGATGGGGACGAGGTCACGCTGTCAAGCGGTGAGATAACAGTCAGGTTAAAATAGAAAGCATTATATAAGACACAACGCTTTTTGTAAAAAGCTAGACAAAAACCTTTGTAAAGAAAAGGTGAGGCACTTTTGTACCTCACCTTTTTTGTTTACGGTTATGCCGAAATGAGGCATCCCCTTACGGTTAATCAAAAGAAACAAGTCCCTCTTATTTCCTTGATTTTCTTATTCTGCGGATTGTATCCTTTAGCTGAGTGCGTGTCAGCTCGTCACGGCATATCATTCCGGTGTTCGGGAAGAAAAAGCCGAGTGGCAGGTATCTTTCCTCCATTTTTGCCTCGAGCGTCTCTATTTTCTCCCACTCACGCTCCGTTGTCTCGCTGTCGCCTGCGACGAGCGCTCTGCGGTACCTCGTAAGGGCGAGCATCAGCGACATTGAATTTATGCCGTAAATCAGCATCTTTTTATCGTCTGCCAGCATATCCTCGTCCTTCGCCACGTTCTTTACCCCTGCGAGCTGGGCAGGATTTACTATGCCCTTTTGCGGCGGCAGAGTTTTCTCTGCGCTATCCGCCTTCATATCCATCATTACGCTGTTTATAATTTTCAGCGCATCCGAAAGCCCCTTTACCGTATCGGACAGGCACCTATCAAGATTTTCGGTATTTTTTATATGGTCGTCAACCTCAATCGGAGTGGGATTTTCATCAACGTCCCAAAGGAAGAGGTGTGTCAAAACGTCCCTGCCGCTCCACGAACGGTACGAGCTGATAAGCGAGAAGGCAACCTCTATCAGCGAATAAGCCTTTTTCATTTCGTCGGCGTACCTACCGTAGCGCTTATCAAAATAATCGGCGATAATCGCCTCTGTATCGGCATTTTTGTTCCACGCAAGCTCTGCGTACAGATTCTGCGTGAGCGCACGTACTCCCCACGCAAGCATAGGCAGGTGCATATAGCTTAAAGCACGCACACCCGCATTGACGTAATCGGGAATATCACGGCTCATAACCGAGGAAAAGAGCAACGGCAAATCCTCAAATTTCGATACGTTGTAGTATTCAAGAAAGATTATAGGCAGCTCGTCAGCCGTTTTTGCCCAGCCTCGGAGCGCATCGGCGTAGCCCTTGTTGTATGAACAGTCGGGCTCAAAAAAGCTATGCTGATAGCAACGAAGAATAGGCGAAAAAAGTATCATATCACCGCTGCCCGAAAGAGCGGCGGGAATTTTTCTTGTAGGCGGTGTCATGGTTGACGTGCCCTCGTAAACCGTGGTAATCAGCGACACGTCGTGGTCGAGGCGTCCCTCGCCTCTCGCACGGTTGAGAAATTCACGGAGCTGTCCTATAAAATAGAGTGTTCTGTCGGTGGTATTACCGAGCTTTTCACACTCATCGCAAGAGCATACTCCGCCCCAGGTGTCAAAGCCCCATACGTCTATACGGTCTGCGCCGTACCATTCACCCATAATACGTGAAAGAAGCTCCTCGCCTAAGAATTCAACGAGGGCAGGCTGTGTTACGCAAAACTGCGTTTTGAGCGCATCCCCTCTCGTTTTCTCACCGTTTTTCGGTGTTCCGTACCATTCGGGATGCTCGTCAAAGAGAGTTTTGCCCGACGGCATTTTACGCTCGGGGCTTAGCATCGCCTCGAAGATATGCCCGCCGCTTTTTTGGCTCATACACAGCTTATTTGCCAGAGGTGCTGTCGCAGGACGGTAGCCTGCAAGGTTTAATCGGTTGCGTGCCATCCACAGAAGGAGCGCATGCGACTCCTTTGAGCCTCCCTCAAATTCAAAGCCCCTGCCGTTTGGCATTGTGGTTTCAAAAAGCATAGGCTCTGTCGGCAAAGCGATATTCTCTTTCTTGGGCGGCTCGACCTCGCCCACGTCCATAGGCTCAATCCAGCGCCAGCCCTGCATTTTCAAAAGCTCGTATGCGCCATACAAAACGCCCGCACGACCGCGTCCCTTGATTTGAAGCCCGTTGTCGGTGGGAATTAAGGCATAGGACGAGCCCTTTTCAGAGGCACTCTCAACCGTCAAAAGAATATTTATATCCCCACCTCTTATCTGCGATGACACACAAACCGAGCAATCGGTCAGTGTGCGCCCAAGGTATGAGAGAAGCTCGGTAGCGGCAAAGGAAGCAGTGCATCTAGCCGCACGCTCGGGCTCGGTGCGAAAATTGATAAATCGCTCCTCGTTTGCCCAGGTATGTGCCGTATTTTCCGCATTTTCATATTCAAGAACTATGTTTATGTTTTTCATAACTCCCCCCGAAATCAGCAGTCGGAAAAACGACTGCTGGGAAATTACAAGCTCAAAAAGCCCTTATAAAAGGACGGGTTTTCCGCCCAAACAAAATAAAAGCTCCATACCGCCCTTATCAGATGACGGTTTTTTCGACCAAACAAAATTAAAAGCTCGAAATAGCTATTATCAGATGACGGTCTTTCCGCCTACGATAACGCTTTTTACCGATATATCGCTGTCAAAGAGAACGAGGTCGGCATCATAGCCTGCCTCAATTCTGCCCTTCTTTACGATAAGTCCCATAGAACGCAGGGGGTTCTCGGTCAGCATTTTTACGGCTGTATACAGCGGAATGTCCGCATCCAGAGCCGTGCGAATCAGCCTGTCTGCCGTCGCTATGCTGCCGCCGAATGCCGTGCGGTCGGTAAGCTTCGCTACTCCGTCCTCAACGATTACGGGGGTTGGTGAATCCTTAGCTCCGATATAGCCCTCGGTTGCATCGGTGCCCGCTATGCTCATTGCATCGGTTATAAGGGAAATTCTGTCGTGTGATTTGAACTTGGTTGCAAATTTTATAAGGCTTGTCGGAAGATGACAGCCGTCGGCAATCAGCTCTATATTCATACCGTCAATATAGTATGCCGCCTCTAAAACGCCCGCAATGCGAAAGCCGGATTTTCTCGTAACCGTAGAGGTTGCGGAATACAGGTGCGTCACATGGCGAAAGCCCATATCATAGGCATTCAGAACGGTATCAAAATCTGCGTTTGAATGAGCGATGCTCAGGGCTATGGCGTGGTCGTTTGCAAATTGTGCAAACTCACTCGCACCCGCAAGCTCAGGGGCTGCGCCCCAGCGGCGTATGTTGCCCATCGAAAGCTCCCACAGGGATTTATACTCCCTCTCGTCAAACACACGTATAGCCTCGGGCGACATAGCGCCGCACTGAGCAGGGGAAAGGTAGGGCCCCTCTATGTGTATGCCGAGCATATTTGCTCGTATTCTCCTGTCCCCGAGGGCGTCGTTATATGCCACAACCGCACGGCGGAGCGACTCCCTGCTCGCCGACATAAGGGTCGGCATAAGAGAGGTCGTGCCGTGAGCAAGGTGTGCCTCGCTCGCAGAAAAATAGGTGTCCTGCTCGCAATCCATAAAGTCGGCTCCGCCGCCGCCGTGAAGGTGTATATCGACAAAGCCCGGGGAGAGGAAAAGCCCCTTTGCATCTATTACCTCGCAGTCGGGCAAGGCATTCTCTCCGTGAGGCATAAGCGCCTCAATTTTTCCGTCCTTTATGAGAACGTCGGTGTTGTCCTCTATCCTGTCGGACAAAATCACCCTCGCTCCCTTAATAATTCTTCTCATATCTTTGATGCGCTGTCAGCGTCAAGGAACAGCGCAGCCCCCGTGTGATTTCGGAGTGCGGTTGCAGGGCAAGCCTCCGAGATTTCTGCATTGAGCATACCGTATACCGCATCTGCCTTCGTTATCGCAGGAACGGTGCATATCATATAGCGAGCGCTGAGCATTGTGGGTATGGTCAGCGTGAGCGCATATTTCGGAACGCTGTCAAAATCGGGGAAGCAGCCGTCGTGAACCTGCTGCATACGGCATTTTTCGTCAAGCTCAACACGCTTTATAACCTTTGTGTCATTAAAATCCGCAACGGGCGGGTCGTTGAACGCTATATGTCCGTTTTCACCGATACCGAGCAGAACAACGTCAACAGGGTTTTCCGAAAGCAGCCTCTCATACTCGGCGCACGCCTCGTCTATCGGCAGCTTTGCAGGTATTATGTTTACCGAATGAAAATCCGCCTTACCGAATATATGCTCATAAAGATATGTAGCAAAGGACTGACTGTCCCCTATCGAAAGACCGACGTATTCGTCCATATGGAATGCGTTTATCCTCGAAAAGTCCACATCCTCTAAAAGAAGCGAAGCCAGCGTTTCGTTCTGCGAGGGTGCGGCGGCAAACACGACGTTTGCATACTCCTTCTCTCTCAGAACGGCATTTATAGCATCAGCGGCGCATTTTGCCGCTGCGGCTCCCATTTCCGCTCTCGTTTCATAAACGTACGCAATCAGATTATCCTTCTTTAAGGTTTTCATAAAGTTCCTCCATCTATTTGTATTATAAGATGATTATATCACACCGAAAAGGAATATTGAATAGCGTTTTTTACACTTTTAGTTTGCATTTATTGAACACATCTTGCCGCCAGATATTTTTTCACCCTGCCGTATACGAGGACGGCTATCGCCAATTTTATTGCATCGGGGAGCAAAAACGGGAAAACGCAGACCGACAGCACGGTCAGAGCGCCTTCTGATACGGATAGATATGCAATCGAATACCACAGCGCACCGAGCGCATAGCAAAGGAGCAGTCCGATAACGCAGAATACGAGGTGAACCCATAGGCTGTCGGATATTTTCCTTGCAAGTGCACAGAGTAAAATTATGAAAAAGAAGCCCAAAACGTAGCCCGCACCCGCTGATGCGAGGAGCGCACCGATTGTTGTAAAGCCCGAAAATACGGGGACAAAGCAACCGAGGGCAATATATACGCACAGGGCTAAAAGCCCCTCCCACATAGGCAAAAGCAGGGCGATGAGAAAGACCGCCAGCGTTTGCATCGTTATCGGCGGGGCGGTGGGTATCGCTATCCACGAGAACACGCACAAAATGGCAACGGACAGCGACACGTCCGCCACTTTTCTTATTCTCTTATTCTGCACAGTCGCCCCTCCTTTCCTCAAGTTTTCCTTGTAAAGCATTGACTTTTTTATTTTTTGTGGTACAATAATTACGGAAACGGTAGACCTGCCCCTTGGGGATGTGTGCCAATGTGAGTATTCGCGCCGTTTCCTTTTTATTTTCACGCCTTTTTATTTAGACTAACATAAAAATCAAAAAAGGTCAATAGAGCTTTTTCATTCTGCGAAAAAATAAAGAAAAAAGCGTATTGACAAAAATGAATTTATACCTTATAATATGTGTATCACGGCTATGACGGAGAGAAGTAACCGCACCCCCACCCAACAGAAAGCAGTCGGTTGATGAGAGACGCAGGGTGAAACGGCGAAATACACTCCCGAGCCTCGCACCGATAGCCGATGGCGGTAGGCTGCGACGGTTGCACCCGTTACTGTGCGTGACACAGCGTGTCTTGGAGGTTGGCATCAAGAGATGCTTACACCCCCTCAATTTGCGTGACATTTTGTGTCAATAAGGCAGGCGTTGCGAGGCGCTCTGCGAATTAAGGTGGTAACACGGTTTTTTCGTCCTTAATCCCATAGGGGATTGGGCGTTTTTTTATTTTTGAAAAGCAAGGAGTATTTGAAAATGACACTTTATGACGAGCTGGTTGCCAGAGGACTTATCGCTCAGGTAACCGACGAAAACGAAATCAAGGAGCTGATAAATAACGGCAAGGCGACATTTTATATAGGCTTCGACCCCACGGCGGATTCGCTCCACGTCGGACATTTTATGGCGCTCTGCCTCATGAAAAGGCTCCAAATGGCGGGCAATAAGCCCGTTGCTCTCATAGGCGGCGGCACGGGATATATCGGTGACCCCTCGGGCAGAACCGATATGCGCTCTATGCTCACCCCCGAAACGATACAGCATAACTGCGACTGCTTCAAAAAGCAGATGGAGCGCTTTATCGAGTTCGGTGAGGGCAAGGCTATTATGGTTAATAACGCCGACTGGCTCTTAAAGCTCAACTACATTGACGTTTTGCGTGAGGTTGGCGCTTGCTTCTCGGTCAACAGGATGCTGACCGCAGAATGCTACAAGCAGAGACTGGAAAAGGGTCTGTCCTTCCTCGAATTTAACTATATGATAATGCAGTCCTACGACTTCTACCACCTCTTTAAGGAATATGGCTGCAATATGCAGTTCGGCGGTGACGACCAGTGGTCCAATATGCTGGGCGGAACAGAGCTTATCCGTCGTAAGCTCGGCAAGGATGCCTATGCTATGACTATAAATCTTCTGCTCAATTCCGAGGGCAAGAAGATGGGCAAGACCGCAAACGGCGCAGTATGGCTCGACCCGAATAAGACTACCCCCTTCGAGTTTTACCAGTATTGGAGAAACGTCGGCGACAGCGACGTTCTCAAATGTATCAGAATGCTAACCTTCCTGCCCCTCGAGGAAATCGAGAAGATGGATGCGTGGGAGGGCAGTCAGCTCAACGAGGCAAAGGATATTCTCGCATACGAGCTGACAACTCTCGTTCACGGCACAGAGGAGGCTGATAAGGCAAGGGCAAGCTCCCGTGCGCTCTTTGGCGGCGGCGCTGAGGCTGATATGCCTACCGTTGAGATTGGCAATGCCGATTTGCAAAACGGCGAGGCAGACATTCTCTCCCTGCTCGTTCTGGCAGGGCTCGTACCCTCTCGCTCCGAGGCACGCAGAGCCGTTGAGCAGGGCGGCGTTTCGGTTGACGGTGAAAAGGTTGTGAATATCAAGGCGGTATATTCCACCGAAAAGCTCACCGAGGGTCTTGTACTCAGACGTGGAAAGAAAAATTACAAAAAGATAATTTTGAAATAACGTTCAAGGACTGTGCCAAGCGTGTGTCTTATCTCTAACGGATAACACGCCAGAAGGCTCAGTCCTTTTTCTTCTGCTAATTGCACTTGACAATTTAATGCGTAAGTGTTATAATATATACGTATGAAATTTTGGCGCAGATGCGCCTTGGAGGAAACAATGAAAATTAAGGCTATAAAAATCCTTTCCCTCTTGATAACAATATCCTTTCTCTTCTCCCTCGTTGCCTGCACGGACAACGCCGACAACACGGGAAATCAGGGAAACGGACAGCTCTCGTTTAACAAGCTCTCAAATGACACCTACGAGGTGTCGGTTGGCGGCGCTACCGCAAAGGACAGCATAGTAATTCCCGAAACCTATCAGGGTCTGCCCGTAACGAGGATTGCGGACAGGGCGTTTGCTAACTGCACGGGGCTCAAGAGCATTACTATTCCCGAATCGGTAACCGAAATCGGCTCCTACGCATTCTATTTCTGCACCGCTCTCGAAAGTGTTAAGATACCCGTATCGGTTGCAAAGATAGGCTTTGGCGCATTTACCTCCTGCCATAAGCTCGATAAGGTATATACCGACGACGTTGCAAAATGGTGCGCTATCAAATTTGAAAACGAGGGCGCAAATCCGTTAAAGCACGGACATAACCTCTACGTTGGCGAGACCGCCGCAGAAACGCTCACAATTCCCGAGGGAGTTGAGATTATAGAGAAATACGCATTCTACGGGCTCAGAAATTCCACGAAGGTCGTTATGCCGAGCTCGCTCAAAACGATAGGCGCATTTGCCTTCTCGGGCGCATCCTCTCTCACAACCGTTGATATTCCCGACTCTGTTACGAACATTGGCGACAGCGCATTTGCACGCTGCACCTCGCTATTGAAAATAACACTCCCCAACTCGCTCTCTACGATAGGAAATCTCACATTTCATTACTGCTCGTCTTTGACTGACATAACCATTCCCGCATCTATCACGAGCATTGAGAGCTACGCATTCCGTGACTGCACGAGCCTCTCTATGGTTATGTTTGAGGACCCCAACGGCTGGACGATAGCGGAGAGCTCGGGCGCAATTGCAGGAACAGGAACACCTATTCTCCCCAAGACGTTTGAGTCGCCTGAAACGGTTGCCTCATATTTGCGTCAGAATTATCGCTCCTACTATTGGACGAGGAGCACTCAGTCCATTGCTCCCTGATTAAAATTTGCAAACAAAAAGTGAGGCTCAAAGCCTCACTTTTTTCTATGCAAGCCTGCAAAGCAGGACCTCATCGCACGGTAATTTCAGCCGTTTCATTTTTCATCGCCGTTGACATTATCGCCGTCTGCTTCCTCACCGTCGAGGTCACGAAGCTTTTCGGCCTTTGCACGCATCACCCTCTCGGAGAGGGCGTAAAACGAGGGGGGTGTCAGCTCTACACGCACGCTGATATTGTCAGAGCCGTTGTTGAAGTAAATAATCTGGTATCGGTTGGGCATCAGCGTTTTGCAGTAATTCAGCTTTTTCTGCACTGTCGGGCGATTCTCAGTCCTTGAGTCCTTTTCCTCTATGATTTTTATCACGTCGGTAAGCTCTATTGCCACGAGCATCGTTTTGCGCCTGCCCTGAATTTTGCTGACGGCAAAAAAGTGCTTACCCTGTGCAGAAAACAGACGGTATTCGTAATCGGTAAGAAAGCTGTTCGTCATAACGAATATAGCCGCAACCGAGAAAACGAGGAAGAGTGCGTCTATTGCGACGGACTCGGTTATTCTGAACGCACGGGAGAGAAGGCACAGCGAGGACAGTGAAAGATACACGGCAAGCGACACTGCCGCTACCTTGTTCTGCCGTTTCGGCATTTCGGTAAAATCCATCACTTTAACCTCTCCGAGCTGCTCAATCTGTAATCGGAAACGGCGCTGTGCAATTCGTTGTTCTCAAAAACAACGATGCTGCCGAATGCCGTATCATCGCCTGTGAGGTATATTTCAACCTCAATTTTTGTTGCGCCCGTCATATCCACGCCGTCAAAAACCAGCTTGTCATAATTATAAAACCACACGCTGTCGTAGGCGGTGTACGAGGTATTGTAGGTTGCAACGGGGGGCTGGTCGTCACCCTTATAAACCGAGAGCTTATAGGTAAACAAATCCGCCCTGCCCTCAACGCTGTCGAGTGAATAAAACTTGGCTATATTTTCGAGTGCGCTGTCGTTATACTTTATGCAGACCTGCAAATTTTTAGCATCAGGCTCAAATATGAGATTTGATGCGATAAAGTTACCTGCGTGCTCGTCGTCGTACGGCTCACGGATATTCTGCGTTTTCGGCGAAATTGTGCCTCTCTCACGGTAATAGCTCGCAAGCTCGTCGGTGTAGTATATTCTCGACATTGATTTGGGATAATAATCCGAGAAGATTATTCTGCCAATCAAAAAGACGAGAAACACCGAGACCGACAAAATCAGGGTTATTTTTATTATTTTACTTAACTTGTCCATATCTGACCTCTTTTCACAATTCAATTATATACTAAATTGCTCATTATGTCAAAGTTTTTTTATAAGATATGCGCTTTTTACAAAAATTTATAAAATATTCTCTTTTCTGCTTGACAAGCAGAGGGAAAATGTGTATAATAACTTGTACGGCTTTTTGGCGTGGTGCTTTTCTGCGCCCAATTGCCGAATTTCTCAGGATGTAAGGCATGAAACTTGATTTAAGAGCCCTTATCGCCTCGGATATTTCCGAGCTCCCAATCAGCTACGAGCTCTCACCTGAGCTCGACACGAGCGACCCTCGGAGCAGTCTGTACAACGTACGCTTCCCTACCAAGATGACTGTTTCGGGACTTGTAACGAACAATGCAGGCTATATGCGCCTTACCCTCTCACTCTCCATTGACTACGTGGCACAGTGTGCCAGGTGCCTTTGTGACGTTGAGGGCAGGTTTGAATACAGCCTCGAAAAAACCGTTGCTCTTTCCTCGGTGCTGAGCACCCTTGACGAGGATAAGCGTGACGAGTACGTCATCGTTGAGGACGGCTTCCTCGACATTGACGAGCAGCTGCTCGAGCTGTTTGAGCTTGAATTTCCGACTAAAATCCTCTGCAAGGAGGACTGCAAGGGCTTGTGTCCTAAATGTGGGATGGACAAAAATCAGGGGGATTGCAATTGCGAGATGCGTGAAATTGACCCACGGCTTCTTCCTCTCCAAAAGCTTCTTGATGAAATGAAAAACAGTAAAGAATAAAAATAAAATATAAAATTGCGCTAATAACGCTATGTTGGAGGTATTAAAATGGCAGTACCAAAGAAAAAGGTTTCCAAGGCTCGCAGAGATAAAAGACGCTCGCAGAACAGCAAGCTGACGGCTCCCACTATCGCTAAATGTCCTAAGTGCGGAGAGTTCAATCTCTACCACCGTGTTTGCAGTAACTGCGGCACCTATCGTGGCGAAGAAATCAAGAAGGTTGACTAATTCCTTCAAAGGGCTGCCCTGTTACATCACGGGGCAGCCCTGACAATTTTCGCTTTCTATAACAGACTTTCTGAATTTTTCAATTTCTTTTATTAAAATGAAAAAAATCGGAGACGGAAAAATGATAAAGTACTTAAAGAGCAAGAGCGCTCATTGGATTATCAAGACCGCAGTTCTTGTCATAATGCTCGTCACTCTCGCCTATATCATATACAGAATAGCGACAACCCCGTTCTCGAAGGAGGGGGGCAGCCCGCCGTGGCTTATGTTCTGGCAATGCTGTCTCGGCATTGCGGGGCTGTTTTTGCCCGACCTGCTTGAAAGGAAATTCAAGCTGGTAATTCCCTCAATCCTTATTACCACGTACGTAATTTTACTGTTCTGCTCGGTATATCTTGGGGAAATTTTTTCATTTTATTACAGATTTCAGATACTCGGCTTCCGTGTATGGGACGTTATGCTTCATCTATCATACAGCGCTATGCTGGTCCTGCTCGGCTTCTCAATCATCGGTCTGCTCAATAAGGCAGAGAGCGTTAAGCTGAAATTCAGCCCCGTCTGGATAATTATATTCTCATTCTTCTTCGCCATTACGGTTGATGCGGCGTGGGAAATTTTTGAATTTATAATGGACTCCTTCTTCGGCTTCAATATGCAGAAGTTCAGAGGTCCTGACGGAACGGAATATATAGGGCAGGCGGCTCTGCTCGACACTATGAAGGATTTTGTCGTTGACTTTATCGGCGCAGGAATTATGTGCGTTATAGCGCTTCTGACGGTTAAGCGCACCGACACGTTCTTCGATGCGGTGGTTATACGCAAAAAGGACGGGGAAAGTGAAAACCCCGTTGCATCTATGGTTCACAAAAAGGAAAAAGAGGGCGGTAAGTGAGTCGCATTTAATTCACTTTAAAAGTAGCGTTTTCGGCTCAGCCTTCATATAATAATTTGGAGGTGCTTATGAGCTTTATATTTAATGATTTTGAAAATTTCGCCTGGTATTCGGTTGTGATTCGCCTCGCACTTGCTATGCTGCTCGGCGGTATAGTCGGACTCGAAAGAGCCAGACTCGGACGCTCGGCAGGAATGAGAACGCATATTCTCGTTTGTATCGGTGCGGCGCTCTGCACTCTGCTCAGCGCATACTGCATAAGCATTGGCTACGCAACAGACCCCCTGCGTCTTGGCGCACAGGTTATTTCGGGCATAGGCTTCCTCGGTACGGGGATAATCCTCGTTCAGAACAAGTCGAGAATTGTCGGTCTTACAACGGCGGCAGGTCTTTGGAATACCGCAATAATCGGTCTTGCGTGCGGTATAGGCTTCTATGAGGGAGCAATTTTGTGCTTTGCTATCGCAATAGTGACGTCTCTGCTCTTCCCGAAAATTGAAAAGCTCCTCAGCCAGAATGACCGATACCACGTTATCTATATAGAGCTCGTTGACTCGGCGAAGGTAAATTCCTTCTACGACACGGCAAGGTCTCTGAATTGCGGCGAGGTGCATAAGATTGACGTCACCTCACCCAAGAGCACGAACACAGGAAGGATTGGAATAAATCTCGCAATCAGCATCAGCAAGGGCTGTTCGCTCGCTGAGGCAAAGAATATGCTGAGAAAAATCGACGGCGTAGAATTTGCCATCGAGGTATAACAAAAAAGAGCCATTCGGCTCTTTTTTTAGTTTAGAGTTATGATTTCGCTTGCACGAAAGCTATGAAATTGCTACGCAATTGTTATGAGCTTGGCTTTGCCAAGCGTTATGAAGTCACATCTGCCAGAGGTTAACGAGAAGCTTGCCCTTTTTTCTTTTTGCATACTTATACGCCTTATATGCCCCGCTGTTTTCCCGCTCCTCGGCATAAAAAATCACCAAATCGCTTTTATCTATCATTGCACAGTTGCGGTAGTAAATACTTTTTGACCAGCCTGTAAAATCGGGTTCAAGATATATGACGGCATCATAATTTTCAGCTCTGAAATACGGCGCCCCCTTGCGAAGATACCTCTCGTGCGCAACGCAATAAATGCGCTGTATTCCAAGCTCGGGCGATTTTTCCTTAATATCGGTTACGATTTTATAGCACAAATCGTCAAAATCGCCGTATCCGCCAAAATAAAACGTTCGGCACCCGAGGTCTAAGGCTTTTTGTATCTCTGCCTTAGTCGCATCATACAGCGCATCGGTAATTTCAACGTCCATATGTCCGAAAAATGAGCAAATCTTTTCCATAAAAAATAAGGTGCCACCCCTTGCGAGATGACACCGCAGAACACCTCTCGCATAGTTGTCACACCATCATAACCATACAAAAACCTCATATAGCCACGGCGATAGGTAATCCTACCGAATTAGTATATGTGGCTATAAAAGTTTTAGGCATAGAAACGCCTTGATTTTTGAGCGCAATACGCCCTTGGTGTATGGTTTGACTATTAAGATGATGTGACAACTATATTATAGCACCTATTTTTGCATTTTTCAATAGTTTTTTTATTTAAATCAAAAACAGAGGGCAGAACGTTTTTTAAAAGGCTCTTTTTTAGTTCAGAAATTCTATTGAGGGACGGTTGCCAAGCGGAAAGCTCAAGAGCTTATCCGAGCCGTATTCGGCGCTTGCAAGCGCTACGGCACGCACCCTGCGGTTTTGCTCGGTTGTGGCGTAATAGACGAGCCTATCCCTATCAATTACCGAGGTGTAGACGGTTGACACGTCCTCGCCCTTATCGGTTTTTATACAGCCCATCGGCACGGATACCGATTCCCCTATATGGAGCATACGCTCTACTCCCCCACTCCTCGTATGCTCCTTTACAAACACCGCACGGATAAAGCGGGAGGACGAGGAAAAGTCCCCCGGAAGCCCGACAGCACCGAGCCCCCGTGAATAATTTACAAGCTTGGTTTTTGGGCAGAGCCTGTTTTCGGGGTTATGCGAGGTGAGCGACATATAGTCCGAGAGGCGTGTTAAATGATAATCGAAGGACGGAGAATTAGTGAGCACCCCTACGGGATTTTCCTGAATTTTCAGCCCGTCGGCGAGGGGCTCGACTGTAATCGAGCGGCTTTTATCGGATATTATCCAATGCATAGGAGTTGGCGGCAGGTCGGGGCAAAACGGCGTATCGACTATATTTGCCGAGGCGAGCAATGCACAGGCATCGGCGACGGTGCCGCAATTCGATAGAATCCAAGGGATAAGCTCAAATGAGGCTACGTTGAACATTCCCTCCCGATATGGCTTATATGATGCGTATTCGGGGAAATTTAGTCCTGCCATTGAAAGCCCCTTATCGTTCACCGCATCGTAATAGAGGGGAAAATTATCCCTTACGAGCGCCATACCTAAAATTGCGGGGTGATTATCCGTTTTCTCCTGAAAAAGAAACGAAAGCGGAAATTTCTGCCCCGTGAGCACGATTTTCTCCCCGAGCGAGCATTCGAGGTCGAGAGTCCTTATAAAATAATTGCCGTTTCTTACGTAACTGATTGCCGTACACATAGTTCTATCCTTTTTTAGGTAGTTTTACCCAAAATTGAAACAGGCATACAAAAAAGAAGAAACAGAGGAAAAAACAGTCGCTTTTTGAAAAAAGCTTGGCAAAAACTTTTATAAAGGGGAAATTAAAAGGTGAGGCACTTTTGTGCCTCACCCTTAATGTTTGCTATCAGTTAGGAGTCCATGTGTAATAAGCTTCTCTAATCTGCGTTTCAAAGTCAGCGATAGCGGTGCTTGCGTACGTGCCTTCCTTATAGAGGGTATATACATCAGGCACGGTCATATCACCGAAGTTGAATACCTCGGGGGGTACGTCGGTAGTCCAGCCCTTCATAGCCAGCGTATTTCTGACGGCATCTCTGCCAAGCTCATTATAGCCGAGCTGTGTATAGTGTGCACCTGCATAGTGCACCTCTGCCATCGTTGTCGGGCGCAGATAACCGTGAAGCTCTATAAATTCGTCCTCATCGGCATAAACGGTGTTGAAATACTGCTCGGTGTAGAAGTTTTCGCCTACCCAACGGTCGCCCGCATTCGAGCCCATAAAAATGTCTGCATAATCGCCCGTCGTATTAAGTCCGAGATAGAGCTGCGCCACACGCACGCCGTTTAGCATTGTATCTGCGTAAGAGTACGCACCATCGCCCGTGTTATAGGGCGCAGGACGGGAGAAGGTTCTGGTTGCTACTATCGAGGCAAATTCAAGGCTCTTGCCGTCTATTTTCCAATCCTGTTTCATCGACTTATACATACTGACAAATTTCTCTGCATACTGAGCGGCGCTCATACTTGCATCGCTCTCGCCCTGACACCAGAAAAGTCCGTAGTGTGCAAGGGTATAATGTCCTGCATCTATTTCGCTCTCCATAGTGGAGATAACAGCCGTCATAACGCCGTTCATTTCGGTATACTGATTGCGGCGGTCATTCGCTCTCTTTTCCGCCTCTGCCACGGGGTCGAGGGAGCTGTCGTCATAATCCTTCTGCCACGTGTCGATTACCGAGCCTGAATGGGCGCAGTTGACTACCCATACCTTATCACCCATTTGTCTGTGCCACTGGTCTGCGATAGCGGCATCCATTCCGCCCTTGCCCGTTCCGTCGGCGGTGAGAGCGTTGGGCTTATATTCAAGCTCCTCTCCGTTCACGTTAAGCGTCGAGGTCAGTGATTTTGCTACGTACTGTGTGCCGTTATCCTTATTAAGATATTCGGAAAACAGCTCGTCATTGCCGTAATTGTGAAGGCTGTCGGTGCAAACTCCGCTGTGGTAGTGATATGCGGGAGCATAGGTTGAATAAACTGTGCCCGCAGGATTCTTTATGCTCTTATAAGCGCTTCCGTCCGCACCCTCTGCGTTACTCTGTCCTGCAATGAGCAGAACGCTGATTTTCGCAGGCTCGGATTTGAGCAGATGCGACGTGCCGTCGGTATAGTTTACCTTAACTGTACCGACACCTGTAATAACGGCACTCGTTTTGCTATCCCCAACGAGAGTGACTATTGCGCTGTCGGGGGTTTCTGTTCCTGCAACCTTTGATGTGATTTTTGCATCGGAAAAGGACGCAACCTCCTTTTGGAAGGTATATCTGTCGTCATAGGAAACGGTTATATCATAGTTAACAGGTGCGGGGGGATTCTGACTTGTCGTGGTTGTAGTGGTGGCGCCGCCGTCAACATCCTCGACTGTGCAGGCAACAAGCGCCAGCATCATAACTATCGCCATAAAAAGTGAAAGCAGTTTTTTCATATTTTTCTCCTTATTTTTCTTTAACCCTATTATATATTTAAAGCAAAGATTTGTCAAGCCATTATAAGAAAAAGGACAGCCGTACCGAAACGGATAAGTTGTCCTATTATATATTCAAAGCAGGGCTTTGCAAGCCATTATAAGAAAAAGGACAGCCATACCGAAAGGATACGCTGCCCTATTATATATTCAAAGCAGGGCTTTGCAAGCCATTATAAAAAAGGACAGCCGTACCGAAACGGATAAGCTGTCCTTTTCCTATTTAATTATTATGCGTCGAGATTGGTTTTGAGTGCCTCGAGCTGGTTGCGAAGCTCAGCAGGAAGCTTGTCGCCAAACTTCTTGTAATGCTCCTCAATCTCAGCTGCCTCCTTCTTCCATACCTCTTTATCAACAGTAAGAATGTCCTTAAGAACATCCATATCCATATCGAGGTCGGTGAGGTCAATATCCTCGGGACGGGGAACGTAGCCGATAGGAGTTTCAACTGCATCAGCCTTGCCCTCGCAGCGAGCAATTATCCAGTTGAGAACACGCATATTGTCGCCAAAGCCGGGCCATACAAAGTTGCCCTCGTCGTCGGTTCTGAACCAGTTTACGTTGAATATCTTGGGTGCCTTGTCGCCAAGACGCTTGCCCATATCGAGCCAGTGCTGGAAGTAATCGCCCATATTGTATCCGCAGAAGGGAAGCATTGCCATAGGGTCACGGCGTACTACGCCGACAGCGCCTGCTGCGGCAGCGGTGGTTTCAGATGCCATAGCAGAGCCGATGAACACACCGTTATCCCAGCTCTTGGACTGGTATACGAGGGGTGTGCACTTAGCACGGCGTCCGCCGAATACGATAGCGGAGATAGGAACGCCTGCGCCCTTGTCAAAGTCCTCGGAGATGCAGGGGCAGTTAACTGCGGGAGCAGTGAAACGGCTGTTGGGATGTGCGGCATAGGTGGTCTTATCGCTCTTTACGAACATAGACGCAGTCCAGGGCTCGCCCTTCCAGTTAAGTGCGTTAACGGGAATATCCTTGTTGAGTCCCTCCCACCATACGGTGTTGTCGTCGAGGTTAAGAGCAACGTTTGTGAATATAGTGTTCTTCTCTGCGCTCTTAAGAGCATTGAAGTTGGACTTTGCATTGGTACCGGGAGCAACGCCGAAGAAGCCGTTCTCGGGGTTGATTGCATAAAGGCGTCCGTCTGCTCCGACTCTCATCCAAGCGATATCGTCGCCGACAGTCCAAATCTTGTAGCCCTTGTCAGCAAGATACTTGGGGGGAATGAGCATTGCGAGGTTAGTCTTACCGCAAGCAGAGGGGAATGCCGCTGCAATGTAGTGAATATCGCCCTTGGGATTTTCAAGGCCGAGAATGAGCATATGCTCAGCCATCCAGCCCTCTTTTCTACCCTGATAGGATGCGATACGGAGAGCAAAGCACTTCTTTCCGAGCAGAACGTTTCCGCCGTATGCGGAGTTAACGGTGATTATCGTGTTGTCCTCGGGGAACTGACAGATGTATCTCTTCTCAGGGTCAACGTCGCAGGATGCGTGGAATCCGCGTACCCAGTCGTTGGAATCGCCGAGAACGTCCCATACCTTATCGCCTACACGGGTCATTATGAGCATATTGAGAACAACGTATATCGAGTCGGTAATCTCAACGCCAATCTTTGCGAGAGGAGAGCCGATAGGTCCCATTGAGAAGGGGATGATATACATAGTTCTGCCTGCATAAGAGCCCCTTGCAATATCATAGAGCTTCTTATACATATCCTGAGGGTCGCACCAATGGTTGGTCGGGCCTGCATCCTCCTCTTTTCTTGCACAGATGAAGGTTCTGTCCTCAACACGTGCAACGTCGTTGGGCTTGGTTCTGTGGAGGTAGCAGCCGGGGAGCTTCTCCTCGTTGAGCTTGTGCATTTCTCCGGTCTTAACTGCCTTCGCTCTGAGCCATTCTGCCTGCTCCTCGCTACCGTCAATAAAGACTACCTCAGAGGGATTAACGAGGTTTTTGATTTCCTCAATCCATGAAAGAACTGTCTGGTTTTTTGTCATAATTTTATCTCCTTTATAATTTGGAACACTTGGTGTTCAGTATTAACAATTTTATGCTTTTGCTTCTTCTTCGTTCTTCTTCGGAAGATGAAGGTCGGAAAACTCGTCGAGCTGTAAATCCCCGAATTTTATCCAGCCCTTATATCTCATAAATTCGCTGAAGGCGAGTGAGAGAATTGCGGGGAGAACGAGGCAGATGAGAATTATTCCCGTGACGGTGAGCGCATTCATATCCGTCGCCTCTATAACGCCGAGAGGTCCGACAAGACCGCACGTTCCCATACCTGCGCTGACGCCGTTGCATCTGAGTCCGAACACCGCCGTAGCGAGAGGGCCTGTTATTGCGGATGCGAGAGTGGCGGGTATCCATATAATCGGCTTTTTCACTATATTACCCATCTGGAGCATCGAGGTTCCGAGTCCCTGTGCGACAATGCCGCCCCAACGGTTCTCACGGAAGCTGATGACTGCAAAGCCAACCATCTGCGCACAGCAGCCCGCAACTGCGGCGCCGCCTGCGAGTCCCGAAATACCGATTATTGCGCATATCGCCGCCGAGCTGATCGGCAGAGTGAGGATTATTCCGACAACCACTGAGATAACTATTCCCATAATTATCGGCTGATATTCCGTTGCCGTATTTATAAAATAACCGAGCCAATACATAACGTATGCGATTATCGGGCATAAAAGCTTTGCAAGCAGTGCACCCGACAGTATCGTGACGCAGGGTGTTACGAGTATATCAACCTTGGTTTCCTTCGACACGATTTTACCGAGCTCAACCGCTACCAGCGCACAGAAGAATACTCCTGCGGGTCCTGCGGTCAGCGTTTTCTCCGCTCCGCCGATTGTAAAGGTTGCGCCCAGGGCGTTTGACATTGCGCCGACAACGCCTGCCGAGCACAAAACGAGAGGCGGCGCCTTCAGGCACGAGGCAATTGCCACCGCCAGAACTGCGCCTGTTGCAAACGAGCCTGCGGTTACGTACGAGCTAATCTCCGAGAGAAGCTCCCAATGCACGTATTTTGCCAGCGTGGAAAAAATCGTGCCAATGAGAAGCGTGGAGAAAAGGCCTACTGCCATTGAGCTCATCGCATCGACAAAGTATCTGCGTGCCGAGAGCTCCACACCCTTACGGTTCAAAAATTTTTTAACCTTATTCATAACGTGTCCTTCTTCATAAGTCTCCGAGCAGTATGCTTTTTTATTTGCTCGGTCAAAATATAAAAATCACAATTATTTTATCACACATTAAATAAAATTGTCAACATATTAACTCCAAAAAGACAAAATTTTCACATTTTTAATAATTTTTTCCGTTTTTTTCGTTTTGATTGTTGCAGTTTTACTTATAATGTGCTATAATTGCCTCAAATCAAGCGCAAAGGAATGAAAAAATGAACAACACAAACTACACTCTGCTCTGCGATTTTTACGAGCTGACTATGGGAAACGGATATTTTCTGTCCGAAAAGAGAAATGAAACGGCGTACTTCGACGTATTCTTCCGCTCTATTCCCGACGGCGGCGGATTTGCGATTGCGGCAGGACTTGAACAGATTATCGACTATATAAAAAATCTGAAATTCACCGAGAAGGATATTGAATTTCTGCGCTCGAAGGGAGTTTTCGACGAGGGCTTTCTTTCCTATCTTCTCGATTTCAAATTCACGGGTGATATTTACGCAATACCCGAGGGCACGCCTATATTCCCGAACGAGCCGATACTGACGGTCAAGGCGCCTGCTATCGAGGCGCAGTTCATAGAGACGTTTCTTCTCCTTGCGATAAACCACCAGTCGCTCATAGCGACAAAGGCAAACAGGATTGTCCGTGCGGCACAGGGCAGACCGATAGCGGAATTCGGCTCACGCAGGGCACAGGGCTCTGACGGAGCGATACTCGGTGCGAGAGCTGCGTACATCGGCGGATGTGCGGCAACAGCCTGCACAATCAGCGACCGTGACTACGGCATCCCCGCAACCGGCACTATGGCGCACTCGTGGGTGCAGATGTTTGACACAGAGTACGAGGCGTTTGAGGCATACTGCAAGCTTTACCCGAACAACGCTACCCTGCTCGTAGATACCTACGACGTTTTAGGCAGTGGCGTCCCCAACGCCATCAAGGCGTTCAAGGAGGTTTTAGTACCCAAGGGAATACGCAAGTTCGGTGTCAGAATTGACAGCGGAGATATTGCCTACCTCACAAAGAAAATCAGGAAAATGATGAACGAGGCGGGACTGCCCGAATGTAAGATAGTGGTGTCCAACTCCATGGACGAGCATATCATTCGTGACATAATCGCTCAGGGAGCAGAGGTTGACTCATTCGGTGTCGGCGAGAGACTGATAACCGCAAAGAGTGAGCCTGTTTTCGGCGGCGTTTACAAGCTGGTTGCCGTTGAGAAAAACGGCGAGGTTATACCGAAAATAAAAATCAGCGAAAACCCCGAAAAGATAACCAATCCGCACTTCAAAAAGCTCTACCGTCTTTACGATAAGGCAACGGGTAAGGCGCAGGCTGATTTACTGTGCGCCTACGACGAGGATTTCTCTGACGCAACCGAGCTTGAGCTTTTTGACCCAAGCAACACCTGGAAGCGCAAGACATTCCGTAATTTTGAAATCCGTGAACTTCAGGTGCCTATATTCAAAAACGGCGAATGTGTCTACAATCCCCCCGCAATAGCGGACGTGCGTGCCTACTGCCTTACTCAGGTGGATAAGCTCTGGGACGAGGTGACGAGATTTGAAAATCCGCACCGCTACTACGTTGACCTATCGCAGAAGCTGTGGGATATAAAGCACTCGCTCCTCCACAGCGCAGGAAAAAGGAAATAACGAATAAAACAAACGGAAGGTAATCGGCATCGGTGACCTTCCGTTTTTTATTTTTGATTGGTAAGATTTTCTTCACGTGATTGCTTACGGCAAATACTTTCACGCAAACGCATGATGCACGGCAGATATTCCTCACGCAGGCGCACGGAGAGCGGAGCTGACAGTATCTTCAAAAACGAAAGTGACCGAGGCAGGCGTTTTGCCTCGGTCACCTTAAAGCAGTATTTTTTACAGTATTCCAAAAGCATTCATCAACGGACAAATTGCAAGGGGGAGCAGCATTGCGGGAATGAAATCTGCCGTTTTCAGCTTTGTCACGCCCAGCATATTAAGACCTATTACCAAAATAATCAACGAGCCGACACAGCCGATATGATTGATAATGGCGGTATACATAGGCGAGGTGTTGTCAACGTGTGAAATTATCAAATAGAAGATGAGAGTCAGTGTGCCCTGATATGCGAGCGTTGAGAATGCGGAAAGCACGCATCCTATTCCCAGCGTTGCGGACAGCACAAGGCAGGTTATCATATCTATAACCGATTTTGCCAGAAGAATCGTGTGGTCGCCCTGAGCTGCGGTGAGCGCTCCGTTTATAGACATCGCACCGATGCAGAATATCATCGTGGTTGTGACAAACGCCTCGGCTATACTGCTCTTCTCTCCCTCGCCGTCCTTTTTCGACAGCTTTCTTTGAAGAAGCTCGCCAAAACGGTTGAGTGCGCCGTCAATATTGATAAGCGTTCCTATCGCAACGCCAAGACCCATAGATATTATCACGACAAGAGGGTTTATCACGCCCTCTCCGATATGGAGTCCGTCGATGGCTATGTAAATAACGCACAGCGCCATTGCCGCAAGCATTGCATCAACTATTTTTTTCGGTATTCCACGGCGCAAAAGGCTACCGATCAGAGCGGCAACCAGAATAGTGCCGAAATTTACTAAGTTACCTAACATTGAAGCCTATACGTCCTTTTAAAAAAGCCTTATTCCTCGGAAACAGGAAGCTCACGGTGCCTGTGATATTCAAGGCGCTGGCGGAGTCCGTCACGGGACGCACCGAGGCGTACGCAGTCGTTATAAAATTTCTCTGCACCCTCGGAATCGGATGCAATTGCCGAATTAACCGCACGGATATAGGCAAAAACAAAATTGTTCTCACCGCCGCCCACACGCTCCACGTACTGACCGAGGGTTTCCCACGCATCAACGCTAAGACGTGTGCTCTCGATTATTTCTATGCACTCGTGAGGTCTTTTTTTGCCGAAGCTGAGCCCCTTCTCAAATGCCTCAAGCTCAGGCTCAAAATCGCCGAGCCTGTCGTAGATTATGGCGAGACGCAGGTGCGCCTGATTGTATTTAGGGTCAAATCTGACGGCAGAAATGTAATGGTCACGTGCCTTCATCATATCACCCGAATTCTCGCAGCATACACCGCAAAAGTAATTCACAACCGCCCTCTCCCTGTCCGAACGGTTATCCGTCAAGAGCTTTGGCGCATACATAATACCAATCTTCGGGTTTACGTTGTTCAAAAATGATATTATTCTCAAAAGCCTCGTGAAATCACGGTTATCCTTCTGAAAAATTCCAACGAGGTGGGGGGCATATATTCTTTTATACCTCGAATACTCCTTCTCCCTGTTAGGAATGAGAGTTGCCATGAGCATATACGTTGTAAAGGCTGTGCCAAATCCGCACAGAACCCCCGAGGACGCATCTCTTCTGACCAAAATACTGAACAGAAGGCAGAAGGTCATAAATATGTCAACGACTATCAGCGATACCACTCTTACCTTATCTTTCATACCTACTCCGCTTTTTTTATACGTTGTTCCCCCTTTCGGGCGTTTGTTCCGTCCCGACGGGGCTTTATTAAAGTGATTATAGCACATTTCTTCTCTATTGTACATAGTTTTTTAAATTTTTTTACAATTCACGCCTGAGCGTAGCGAGGATTTTCTCGCACACCGAGGTTTTCGGGATAATTCTGTCCGTACGGGGACACGAAAGAATTTTTTCGCACTCAGCGAGTATGCGCTCACTGTCACGCCCGACGAGAATTATTTTCCCGCCCAAAAGCTCCGCCTCTCTCTCGGTATTCTCACGCATAACGATAACGGGCACGCCCATTGCGGAGCATTCCTCCTGAACCCCTCCGCTATCACTGAGTACAAACCGAGCCCTGTATTCGAGGTTATGAAAATCATAGAGCGGCAGCGGTGGCGTAAGTATAACCCCCTCTGTGTTTTTGAGGTGCTTTTCCACGGCGAGGCGCACTCTTTTTGAGGGGTGTACGGGAAAAATCACGGACATATCGGGGTGTCCCTCTGCAAAACGGCGAACTGCGCCGAGCATCTCGGACATCTCACGCTCCCCGCTCTCACGCCTGTGGGCGGTGACGAGGATAAACTCCTTTTCGGTAAGCTTATTTTCGTACTTATCCGCAAGAGTCAATGCGAGAGTATCGGTTACCGTGTTTCCGAGCACGAATATTTTTCCCACTACCCCCTCGGAAAGCAGGTTCTGCCTCGCAATTTCACTCGGCGCTATATGTATGTCGGAGAGTGTGGCTATCATTTTCCTGTGCGCCTCCTCGGGGAACGGCGAGCGTGGGTCGTGCGAGCGCAGTCCTGCCTCGATATGCACGCAGGGCACGCCTGCGTAAAAGGCGGCAAGCGCACCGAAAAAGGCGCTCGACGTATCCCCCTGAACTATCACGCAGTCAGGACGATTGCTTTCAATAAAATTGCCTATCTTTTCAATCAGCTGTGCGCCGATACCGCACAGGCTGCTGCTGTTTTCAGGTGGGCGTGAGTGTGCGTCAGCATCAGCCACTTTGTTTCGGGCGGCTTTGTCGCCGTCACCGCCGTTGCCTTTTCGGTCAATAAATAGCTGTGCATCGGGAGATATGCCCAGCTCGGACAGGTGCGATGCGAGCATATCGGTATGCTGTCCCGTTGCGAGCAAAAACGGCTCTGTCCATTCGCTCCCTCTCGCCTTTATGTAAAGCGGTCCGAGCTTTATCGCCTCGGGCCGAGTGCCGACAATAAATAAAATCCTCTTTTTCATATACACCTCCAATGGATAATATGAAAAAAAGGATTTTAAAATGTTAAAAGGGTGCGTTTTTATCGAAAAATCGAATCCTTACTGTATCTGAATTACGGCTGCCGGGTATTCGCCTTTGGCGAGTGATATGCCATCTGTGATGGCGTGATATTCGCCCTTGGCGAGTGATATGTCACCTACGGTGACGTGATATGCCGACAAAGTCGGCGTTGATTGACGGCGTGACGCCGTCAATCTATGCCATTGAATAGGTGTTTGAGCCTACCACAAAGTGTCCCATAAAGGTGACACGCATTTTTTGGCAGATGTCGGAGAGAATGTCGGATACCTCCCTGTCCGAGCTCGACGGTGTGGACGTGCCGAAGGGGTGGTTGTGGGCAATTGCAACGTAGTGCGCTCCGCTATCTATAATTCTCTCAACTATTTTGCCGTGATATATTGCTGCCGTGCTGACGTCACCGATAGATATTTCCGAGCAGTCGATGTACATTCCGTCGGAATCAAGCAGGAGCATATACGCACGCTCCTCCTTTATTCCCAGATATTTGCAGACGAAAAATCTGCCTGCATCCGCTTCCTTACCGAGAGGCGTCTTTTGCAACGCATCGGTATGTGAGCGTGAAAGAATAGGGAAAATACTGCTCAAAAGCACGGCGCAGTGCTCCTTCATTCCGTCATTTTTGAGTAGCTCCTTATATTTCTGATTCAGAATTCTCTCTATCGAGCCGTACCCGTCCAAAAGCGAGTGTGCGAGGGCATCTCTTTCGCCCTTCACCCCTGCATATCCGAGCAGGGTAGCAAGAAGGTCGCAGGCATCAGCGTCATAAGAGCCGAGCACCGCCTCCCTCGTTTGTTCAATAGGTCTCATACCGTCCATAGCGTTACATCTCCAACCGCAACCGTACAAAAATCAAAGCAGAACTCTCTCGCTGTCCCCGTCGGTTACTATTATAAAGTCGTCCATTATCAAATTATATCTCAAAAATTCCTTGCGCACCAAATCGTAAAAATTCATATCATCAGGACTCGGAAACGCAACATCCGTCAACCGTCTCTCCAAGACCGTTACGGTGCAAGCGCCCAAGGCGAGCGCACTCGCCGATATTTTCGTGACGTCAAATGCAGGTGAGGAAATTTTCACGTTGTAAAGCACCCGCTCGCCGACTGTATTTTTGCCGTTGTCCCTGAAAATGACAACCGTGTGCGGTTTTTTCGTATTCCGACACTCGCTTATTCTCTCGTCAAGCGTCAGCGCCTGCGTTGTCGGTGCACCCCCCTCAACAAGGCTCGTTGCGCCTATCCTTTCAATCAGCTTTATAAAAATCGCTGTGGCTCTGCCGACTCCCTCAACCTCGCACAGCTCGTCGGCGTCCGCCTCGAAAACTCCACGGAGAGAGCCGAAGCGGTCTATCAGCCTATGCGCCAGCGGATTCGTATCTATGTAGGGTATAGCGAAAAACAAAAGAAATTCCAAAACCTCGTGCTCGGCAAATGAGTCAAGACCGAAGCGCTTGTATTTTTCCTTCATTCTCGCACGGTGACCCGTATGTATTCCAAAAACCTTATCTCTGTTATCCATTGTCAGTATATTTTTTTCCTCTCTGCAAACAATAGTGTAAAGGGGGGAATTTATGTTATTTTGTAGCTCACTATTTCTTTTCGGCTTTCTCCCGATAACACTCGTTCTTTACAAAATAACCCCGAGCAGGGCAAAAAACTACACGCTCCTTGCGTCAAGCATTGCATTTTACGCAATGACGGATATATCCCACCTCTGGCTTTTGCTTCTGACGGTGGCTGTGAACTATATTCTGTGCAGAATAGGCGCACGGTATCCGAAAAGTGCGAGGGCGATGCTTTCGCTCTGTCTTATCTATGATATTTCGGTGCTCTTTATTTTCAAGTACCTCGGATTTTTCGGAATCGAGGTAGCCCTGCCTGTCGGAATATCCTTCTACACCTTTCAGTGTATATCCTACGCAAAGGACGTTTACGACGGCGACAGGGGAGCAAAAAATCTGCCCGAATTCTCTGCCTACATCACAATGTTCCCTCAGCTGATAGCAGGTCCTATCGTCAAGTACAGCGATATTGATGAGCAGCTGAGAGTAAAAAACTATCAGATAACCGATGGGGTTATGCGCTTTTCGCTCGGACTCGGCAAAAAAATGATACTCGCAAACTATGCGGGCGAGCTGTTCATCCGAGGCTTTTCCACCGAAACCGCCCTTGGCGGTTGGATAGGAATTTTAGGCTATGCGTTCCAGATATATTTCGATTTTTCGGGATACAGCGATATGGCGATAGGACTTGGAAAGCTACTTGGCTTCGACTTCCCCGAAAATTTCAACTACCCCTATATTTCAAAAAGCATAAAGGAATTCTGGAAGAGGTGGCATATAACGCTATCCTCGTTTTTCAGAGATTACCTCTATATCCCCCTCGGCGGAAGCCGCTGCTCACGCCTTCGCAACACCTTAAATCTTCTGCTTGTCTGGTCGCTGACGGGACTGTGGCACGGGGCGAGCCTTAATTTTCTTTTGTGGGGGTTGTATTTTTTTCTTCTTCTGTCAATTGAGCGCACCCCGTTATACAAAAAAACGGCAGAGCGTCTGCCCGTTTTTGCAAGGCGCACAGTCACATTCATTCTCATTTTGTTCGGCTGGCTGATATTTGCGAGCGAGGATATGGGGCTGTTCGGAGAACGCCTGCGTATTCTGTTTTTATCGCAGGCGGTAAGCCCCGAGAGCCTGTGGCTGCTCTTAACGGGCGCAGTATTTCTTCTTTTGTGCGCTATCCTCTCAACGCCCTATCCCATGCGTCTCTTTAACCGCTACAAGCGCCTGCGTGCGCCTGCCGTGATAGCGATATTCATAATATCGGTTGCATACGTTGGCTCGTCGGGCTACAATCCATTTCTTTATTTCAGGTTTTAGGTATGAAAAACAACAATGATAAAATTATCGTTTACGTATTCTTTATTATTCTGTTTACCTTTCTTCTTTTGCTCGGCATATCGAGAGGCGGAAAATTCAGCCCCGTTGAAAACCGAAACACAATGACACGGCCCGATTTTTCGGTCGGCTCGCTCCTTGACGGCGAGTATATATCCTCGCTCGACAAATTCTACGCAGACAATCTCCCATTCAAGGAAACGTTTGCGAAAATCAAGGCGGTGTGCGAGCTGTCAATGTGCAAGCTCGAGAGCAACGGCATAATAGTCCTCGACCGCTTGATAGAGAAAGCCGAGCTGTCGTATAGCGAATTTGAGAAGAGCGCCGAGACACTGGAAAAATTCAAAAGCGTTGCATCGGATAACGGAATAAAGGTTAATGCCTTCATAATTCCGCCGTCGGGGGAAATCAAGGGCGAGGGTCTGGTTTTGTATAAAAACAGGGATAAAAAAGAAAAGATAAGCACCATATCGCTTACCCCTGATATGTACTTTCGAACAGACCACCACCTGAACGGTGACGGTGCGTGGCAGGTTTACTCCGAAATTGCAAGGGAGCTGTCCTTACCCGTGAGCGAAAAGGGCTCGTTTCTCTTAAGCGACAGCTTCCTCGGACGAAGCTACTACACCTCTGCTCTGCCCGTCTATCCGTCAGAGAAAATATATACGAAAAGCAACGATTTGTCGGTTAAGACCTATATTGACGGCAATTTCGCCTTCGATGGCTTTATCGACTACGGGTATATCGGTACTGCCGATGAATATTCCGCCTTTTTCGGCTCAAATCACGCCGAATGCTATTCGGTTGGCGACGAAAGCAAAGAAACAGTCCTTGTAATAAAGGACAGCTATGCCCTCGCCGTATGCCCCTATCTGCTCGACAGCTTCAACGTGGCTATGATTGATGCCAGATATGCAAAGCGTGGGCTGGCCTATTATATTGACAAATACAAGTGCAAAAGGGTAATAATTTTGTGTGGCAGAGAGCATTTTGAGAGCCGTGCGCTCAGGTCGCTTCTCTCGGAATACTCATAGGGGGTTACTTTTTAACCCTCACGGCGAGCATATTAATAGCAAAGCCCTTTTCGGAAAAATTGCGCTCATACTCGGTACGAACGTTTTCTTCGTCGTAGATGCTGTTGTGCAAATCGAACGTCAAAATCTCGGGCACGACGCCCATCTCGGACAGCTCGGAGAGGGTAAACTCGAACAAATCACGGTTGTCGGTTTTAAATCTGAGGTAACCGCCGTCCTTGATAATCTCAAAGAACGAGGAGAGGAACGCACGGTATGTCAAACGGCGCTTATAATGCTTTTTCTTTGGCCACGGGTCGCTGAAATTGAGGTAAAGCGTGTCAACCGACGAGGGCGCAAACCACTCGCAAATATCCTTTGCGTCGCCAATGGCGAAGCGCAGGTTGTCGTTTTTTCGCATATCCCTCTCGCTCTCTGCCCTCTCGGCGGCGGCAACTATGACGTCGGCAATTTTTTCAAAGGCGAAAAAATTTATATTCGGATGCTTAGCCGCCATACCGCAGGCAAATCCGCCCTTGCCGCAGCCGACCTCGAGGTGAAGCTCTCCGTCGGAGGAAAAACAATCACGGGCGCACCGTATCGGTTCGCCCGGTTTTTCTATTATCAGGTGTGAGAGCATAGCGAGGCGTTCCTCACCGTGCTTTTTCTTACGCATTCTCATTTGTTTTCCTCATATCCACTATACGTGGGGGCTTTTATGCGCACATTCTATCATATACTGCCAAAAATTTCAAGTGGTTTTTGAAAAATATTTTGTTTTTGGGGACATAAAGACGTTTTTTATCGAAAATTGGCGGGCAAAAAGATATTTTCGTGAGTTTTCGTATGGATTTGAACCTGTGTATAAAATAATTGCTTTTCGACCAAAAGAAGAAAAGCTACCTCAATTATTCATTATTCATCAGCCAAGCGATTTCATTATTCATTCTTCATTAAAAATCCGCGTGAAGCAAATGAATAATGAATGATGAATAATGAAAAATGAATAATACAAACAAAAGGAGCAGGACACTACGCATCCTGTTTCTCTTGTTTTGCCTTAAACGTGATAAAAGGTCAAAAAATCGAGGTAAAAGCGAAGAAAAGGTCAATTTTGATGATTATGACAGTCCTTTTTATCGTCATACTGTTTACTGTAATCATCTTGTTTTGTAAACCCACAGAAAACATCGCCATTAAAATAAAGTATTATTTGATCACCAACGGAAACGGCAAGATAGCTCTCTTCATCGAGCATAATTTCAAATGTTTCGCCGTTATTTGTGAGATATGTTATGTAAAACTCTTTAACCGTTTTTGGAGACTTTATTCCATAATGTGCAACTCCACAACGCATATCTTGAATCGTCGCGTTTACTTCGGTATATTGAATTTCGGAATCATCCTCGAGCATGGCAATTTTTTCGGTTTCTTCCTCGGCTAAAAACTCCTTGAGCGATTTTCCGCCTCTTCGAGCTTTCTCTACTTTCTCCTGTTTTATCGCAAGAATAAACATAATAACAAAGAATGCTATGATTACTAAACCCGCTATGACAATCGAGATTTTTTCAAGTATTCCCATATCCCCACCGCCTTTCTTGACTTTATTATAACACAAAACTGTCAATATGTCAAATGATGTTGCTCCCTTCGGTCGCGATGATGCGATGTTTGCCTAATGTGCCGTCAGGCACACATCATTCGCGAAGCGAACATCATTGGCGTAGCCAACATCATTTGCCGCAGGCAAACATCATTTAAAAAACGCACCTTTGTCAGTAGACAAAAGTGCATTTTTGTTGGCAGGGGCAGAAGGTAAGCAAGGGAAAAACAATTGCTTTTCGACCAAAAGAAGAAAAGCTACCTCAATTATTCATTATTCATCAGCCAAGCGATTTCATTATTCATTCTTCATTAAAAATCCGCGTGGGGCAAATGAATAATGAATGATGAATAATGAAAAATGAATAATACAAACAAAAATCCGTATTCTTACGAACGCGGATTTTTGTTTGGCAGGGGCAGAAGGGCTCCTTTGCCTGCGGGCAAAGCCTTTCCACGGCTCTGACAGTCCCCCGGACTGTCATTCACTACCGCTCCCCTTCGAGCCCGCCAGCCCTCGCACAAAAAGACGGGATGACCTAGGCCATCCCGTCTTTTTTGGCAGGGGCAGAAGGGCTCGAACCCACGACCCACGGTTTTGGAGACCGGTACTCTACCAACTGAGCTATACCCCTATTTTATGCGGAGATTTCCGCAACGAATAATAGTATAGCACAGTTTTTTTCATTTTGCAAGAGCTTTTAGTAATTTTTTTAATCAATTCGCTTTTGCCATCAGCCGTTTGAGCAAATCCGACAGCGGAAGAATTAAAAGCCCTGTGAATATGTTGCTCACTCCGTGAATGATATCAAAGGGTATTCCTGCGATTATCCACGCAACCGTACCCTCAAAATCAAGCCCGAACATAAGCGCCTGGGCGGGTGAGTACAAAATTCCGAACAAAAATCCATGCAGAGCGCACACAGCACTGTATGCAATCAAGGCTACACGGCGTGGCATTTTTTTCGGCAACAGCATAGTTATGCCCCACAAAACTGTCCACACGTAAAGATACGGCACCCACCACATTGAAAAGCCTGCGTATATTCCGTTGAGAAGAACGTAAAGGTACAGAGGGATAAGTGCCTTATAGCGAAAGGCAACCGTATACACCATAGTCAACATTCCGAGCAGGTGAATGTTGGGGAGTACCTCCATAATGATTTTCGATGCAAACATAACCGCCGCAAGCATCGAAAACAGCGCAAGCTCGAATATTCTTTTTCTGCCTCTCAAATCAGTACCCTAACGTATAGATAAGCTGATAACGGACACCGTCGGTCAGGGGCGCATCCTTTGCACCAACGCTCAGCATTACCGACTTTTCCTCGCCGTTTTCGATTTTAAGCTCGCACAGCTTCCACCACGCCTCGTTTTCCGAGTAATCCGCCTTTATTCCTATTACGGTGTCAAAAAAGGACGCATCATTGATGAGCGAGTGCTCAAAAAGGGCATCGCCGAGATTTTCCTTATCCGTATTGACTGTGAGTGTTATTTTTTGGTTTTCAGCCACAACGTCCACGAAAATTTCGGTTTTTCCCTCGCCAAGCTCAGAGTCCTCGGTATAGGTTGCGCTTTGCCACAGCCCTGTCGGCTCGACATTGTTTTTGCAGGATACCGTACAGATTATGAGCATAAGCATAAGCGAAAGCACGGCAATTGTTTTTAACGTTTTTTTCATTTTCTAAAATTCCTTTCGTTTTCACAAAAGGGATAAAATAAAAGCGCCTTCATATCGAAAAGGCGTGAAAATGAGAGATACCCTGCCGTATCCCGTATCCTCCGCCCCCCGCTTGCCCAAGGGCTTTTATCGGTCACAGAGCGGTAAGCATTCCGACTTGAGAGGCGTGCCTCTGTTACGGCAATGGCTGTTGCTGCGGATTTGCACCGCAATTTCCTTACCCCCGCAATTCACCGTCAGGCGGTGAGTGCGATTTCGGCATTTTTCGTCCGATGCTCTGCGTTATTCTTTTGTGTATCTACATTTTACCACAAGCTTCACTGCTTTTCAATAGCTTTTGGCAAAAAAGTACGCCGACCTCGCCTATGCGAAGCCGACGCAATTTTATCCGAGAGCCACTTAGCTCAGCTTAAAGCGGGCGATACGGACGCCCATACTCGTTCCGTACTCAAAACACTTGATGGTAAAGCTGTTTTTTGTAACCTTTATCCTCTCGCCGCTGTCGAGCCAACGGGCGTCTACTACACGCCTGTCGGTAAGAATTTTCACCGTATCCTTGTTTTCACCCGTGAGCGAAACGTTCGAGTCGCCCGACGAGCCAACGTCCTTGATGAACGCATAATAGTATTTTCCGTCACAGAGAACCGAGGCGTTTTCTGCCTCAATATCCGCACCCGTCATAGAGTAAACGGCGTTTTTGTTTGCACGAATCCAATTGCCGAGCTCTAAAATCATTGCCTTATCCAACGGACGGATAGAGCCGTCGCCCATAGGTCCTATATTCAGAAGGAAATTACAGTTCGCCTGTCTGCACGCCATAAGGTCGTCGATAAGCGACGGAATTGTTTTATAGTTGAAGTCATTTCTGGCGTAGCCCCAGTGGTCGTTTAACACCTGGCACATTTCACCCGCAACGTATTTCTCAGAGCGGTCGATAAAGCACGGCTTACCCCTCTCAAAGGTAACGCTGTCTATCTCCTTATGCCCTACTCTGCCACGGGCGTCAAGGCCTGTGTTGTTTATTATCATTGCATTCGGCTGATATTTTCTTATGAGAGCGTAGAGCTCGTCAAATTCCCAATCGGCATCCCATTTATCCCACCAGCCGTCAAACCATAGTCCGCCGATTTCGCCGTAGTTTTTGCAGAGGATTTCTACGCTGTCACGCAGATATTTGAGGTATTTGGGGAAGTCGGTTTTGTACTCCTCCTTATACCAATCGAGCAGAGTGTGGTAGAAAAAGGGCTTTATCCCCTGTCTTCGGCACTCGTCAACAAATTCACGTACCAAGTCCCTGCCTGTCGGGGAGTGAGGCGCATCAAAATCGTCAAGACCGCAGGTATCATAGAGCGAAAAGCCCTCGTGGTGACGGGTTGTGAGGGTTATGTAGCGAAAGCCTGCCTTTTTTGCGGTTGATACAAGCTCACGTGCCCAGCTCTTCTTTATCTTGAATTTATCAATGGCACGGTTGTACTCCTCCGTTTCCATTTTAGCGGCGAATTTATACCATTCGCCCTTGCCAATGACACTGTAAAGACCGAAATGCACGAACATTCCCATTCCGAGCTTCTCGAACTGTTCAATATATTTTAGCTTTTCCATAAAATATCCTTTCTTTCAAAAAATCTCCCTACCCGTATTATACAGCAGGTAGGGAGAAATTGCAATAGTATATAGGTTTTTCAGCAAAAAGTCAGCGGATTTCTATTTCTATATCGCCTGTATCGGTTGTGATTTCGCATCTTCCGCCCGTTGTGCTTTTCGGTACGTCAACGTCACCCGTATCGGTGCGCACAATGAATACCTTTTCGGATAGCAGGCTACCCTCAACGTCACCCGTATCGGTCGTTATATAGATTTCCGAGGCGTCACAGCCGTTAAGGCTTATATCGCCCGTATCCCTCTCAATTGAGAATTTTTCGCTGGCAATGACCGTTTCGAGGCTCAAATCTCCCGTATCGCCGTCGGAATAGAGGCTCTTACAATTTACGTTTGTCAAAAATGCCTTGCCCGTATCGACATTGACGCCGACGTCGCCCGTGCACGAAACGTCGGATACCGAAATTTTACCCGTGCTGACAGACAAATCGAGCGAGCCTGCCGAGATTGTGCTGACAGTAATACTTCCCGTGCTCAGTCCAATTTTGACGTCGCCCGTTGCGCTTGCATAGCACCCGACGTCACCCGTCGTGCCCTTTATATCAATGCTCGCAAAGGTAAAGTCCTTCGGGATTTTAACGTCACCCGTTTTGTTATTTACCGTGAGCTTGGCGTACTCACCCTTCGGAATATACACCGTTACAGAGGGGGAGCTGAAATTAAAGCCGATATAGTTGTACCATTTTCTCGTGTCGTTGAGCTCAATTGTTAAAGCTCCGTCCTTGACGGAAACCGAGTGCTTCTGCTTTGATTCCTCGTGGCAAACGACGGTGGTTACCGAATCCTCGCTCGGCAAAAATACGACGTCTGCTGTATTGGTGACGACACAAATATCCGTAAATTGCTCGTAAAGCTCGTACGTGTTGGTTTCAAGCCTCGCTGTCGATAATTTTGAAAAATCCCATTTAAGCATAGTCATTGCTCCTCCAAAAACAGTAATTCCTATAAGGACAAGAAGGGTGGCGGTGATAAGCCAGAATTTAGTTATCTTTCTCATTTCTCTCCCTCCTTTATAAAACCGCCCTTAATCCAGAGGACTATATTTTTTGCAAGCAGTACCGTGCCCTTTGTCAGCGACAGTGATGCGTATATTGCAAATATGAAAAGTCCTGCGCACACAACGCCTGCACCGAGAATAACGAATCCCGTGGCGCTGTTGCCAAGGTACAGGCACAGCAGAAGCCCCGCTACGCCGCCGAGCGCACATACCGCAAGGGAAACGGTAACCGCCCACATAGAAATTGCCACCGACCAGAGAACCGCATATAGAGAAACGACCACGGCGAGTGCGGAAATCAGAAGGGCGAGCCATATAGGCGAGCCGAGTGCCAAAAGCACGATTTCCCACGCACGGAGCTTTCTTTTCGGCACAATTTTGTCCTTGACGATGCTGACAACCGATATTTCGCCGACTATCTGCATCATTATACCGTCAACAGTGCCAATATCGGCAACTGCCGCCTCTTCGGAGAGCCCCTCCTCGATTCGGTCATCTATCATTTCGGAGTAAAAGCTGACTCGCTCCTCAACCTCGTGCGAGGGCAAACCAAACAGCTTCTTTCTCAAAGCATCAAGAAACTCAAGCTTTTTCATCACTCGCATCCTCCTTTGTTACAAATTTATAAATTGACATAACCTCTCGCCACTCGTCCTTGAATTCCCCGATACGGTTAAGCCCTGATTCTGTGATTTTATAGTATTTACGCAATCTGCCGTCATGCTCTGCCGAGCGAACGGTCAGCATTTTCGCCGTTTCAAGGCGTTTTAAGATAGTATAAAGGGTTGATTCCGACATTTGAACATACGGCGCTGTATCCTTAATGATTTTATAGCCGTAGGATTCTTCGTTTTTGATTGCGGTCAGAACGCAAACGTCAAGAAGCCCTCGTTTAAGTTGAATATCCACGATATACTCCTCCTTGCGTAATACATCATATCACGAAGTATTGCATTTGTCAATAGGTTTTTTGAAAATGCAAAAAAGAAAAACCGCAAACAAAATTTGCGGTTTTCTCAATTTTATTACTTTTGCCGTGCCAAAGGCAGATTTAATTGCATTTGCCGAGGGCAAATGCCTTACTCCCATTCGATGGTTCCTATCGGCTTTGGTGTCAGGTCGTAAAGGACACGGTTGATGCCCTCGACCTCGTGGGTTATTCTGTCGGTTATGCGGTGAAGGAGCGCATAGGGGATTTCCTCAACGGTTGCGCTCATTGCATCAGTGGTGTTTACCGCACGGATAATTGCGGGCCAAGCCTCATAACGCTTGCCGTCACGGACTCCAACACTCTTCATATCGGGAACTGCAATGAAATACTGCCATACCTTGCCTGCGAGACCGTTGTTCTCGAACTCCTCACGCAAAATCGCATCAGCCTCACGCAGAGCGTTAAGTCTGTCACGGGTTATTGCGCCGAGGCAGCGGACTCCGAGACCGGGACCGGGAAACGGCTGACGGTATACCATATTGTGAGGCAGACCGAGCGCATCGCCGACAACTCTGACCTCATCCTTATAGAGGAACTTCACAGGCTCAACGAGCTCCATCTCCATATCCTCGGGAAGACCGCCTACGTTATGGTGCGCCTTCACTCCGTCGCTTTCAAGAATATCGGGGTAAATCGTACCCTGTGCAAGGAATGAAATTCCCGACAGCTTTGCCGATTCCTCGTCAAATACCTTTATAAATTCATTGCCTATTATCTTGCGCTTCTTCTCAGGCTCGCTAACCCCTGCCAGAAGGTCGAGGAAGCGGTCTGTTGCATCAACGTACACGAGATTAGCGTCAAGCGCCTTACCGAACACCTCAATAACCTGCTCACTCTCGCCCTTACGCATAAGGCCGTGATTGACGTGCACGCAGACAAGCTGCTTACCTATTGCCTTGATGAGAAGAGCCGCAACAACCGAGCTGTCAACACCGCCCGAAAGCGCAAGCAAAACCTTCTTGTCCTTAACCTGTTCCCTGATTTGTGCTACCTGCTCGTCGATAAATTTATCTGCAAGCTCCTTGGTGGTTATGCGTTCAAGGGACTCGGGACGTACGTTCGAGTTCATAAAAAAACACCTCCGAAAATCCATAAAATAAATAACGAAAACAGTATAGCACATTTCGGTGTATTTTTCAAGTAGAAAACAAAAGAATTTTGCGTTTTTTTGATATTTTTTGCTATCATTTGGGCGAGGGTGGGCTCGGTGTGACTCTGTCAAAAGAGAAAGACGGGGTTCTCCCGCCCATATCCTGCCCGTAAACGGCACGGGGGTTGACAAGCGCTATATTTTTATGTATAATATATTTTATAAATTACGCAAGGAGAGGGCTATGGGAGCGTTGACTGTTCTGGCTGTTCATAACAGATACAAGCTCGCAGGCGGCGAGGACGCCGTTTTTGCAAGCGAGGTCGCTATGCTCAGAAAAAACGGGCATAAGGTTATCGAATACACCCGTGACAACAAGGAAATTGACAGCTACGGCTTTTTTCGCAAGCTTTGCCTGCCCTTTGCGAGCATATTTTCACGCAAAACCTACAAGGATATTAAGCGCATCATAAAAAAAGAGGGCGTTGACATAGTCCACGTGCACAACACGACAACTCTCATATCCCCCTCGGTTTTCCGTGCGGCGAAGAAATGCGGCGTGCCTGCGGTGCAGACGCTCCACAATTTCCGTATGATATGCCCCGGCGGAATTTTGTGCCGTGAGGCGGGCATCTGCGAGAGGTGCGTTGAGGCGGGCGGCTATTCCCCTGCGATAAAGCTGGGGTGCTACCGTGACAGCAAAATTCAGACGCTCATTCTCTCAACCGTGATGAGGCTGCACACGTTTTTTGGCACATACAGGCGGGCGTACTACATTGCGCTCACCGATTTTAATAAAGAAAAGTTGCTATCGTCAGACAAAAAGAAAAAGAAATTTTCGCCCGACAGAATATTTGTGAAGCCGAATTTCAAGGCGGTCGACACACAGCCCGACAGCGACGAGCGCAAAAAGCAGATAGTTTTCGTCGGCAGACTGGAATGGTTAAAGGGTGTGCGTGTGCTCCTCGATGCGTGGCGTGATATAGACGGCTATGAGCTATTAATGTATGGCGACGGTCCGTTGCGTGAGGAATGTGAGGCGACGGTTGAGAAATACGGGCTTTCCAACGTAAAAATCATGGGTAGCGTACCTAACGGAGAGGTTTTGCGTGAGATTTCACGCTCGATGGCTCTCATTTTGCCGACGCAGTGCTACGAGGGCTTCCCCGTTACGATAGCCGAGGCTTTTGCGTGCGCAACGCCCGTGCTGACCTCGGATATCGGAAACCCCGCAATGCTGGTTGAGGACGGCGTGACGGGATATACCTTTGATGCCAAATCGCCAGAGTCGATTGCCGAGGCGGTGGGCAAGCTCCGAAATGCCCGTCTTTACGAAAATTGCCGTGAGGTATATGAGAAAAAATACACCGAAACGGCAAATTACACGGAGCTTTTGAGTATATACGAAGAAATTATCAATAAAGAAAAAACACGGACACACGAGCCGAAAGGAGAATGACATGAACGCCGTGATAAAAACCTGCAAGGATAAGGCAACGGAGCTATATCACTACGCAATGAAAAATCCGTTCTCGGTATATTTTTTACTGTTTTTCAAGCCGATAGTCGATATGCTCTGGGACGTTGCGATACTTGACTATGCTCTGCTCGCATATGCGATAGCAATACTCGCATATAACCTGATAAAGCGGCCTGACGTATTCAAGCGTTTTCGCTTGATGGACTACCTCTGCTTTGCAATTCTCTTTTTGATGGTGCTGGCATTTTTCAGAAACACCGACGGATTTCGGGTGTTTGTCAAGACAGCGTCGCAGTTCATTTTATTCTTCATAGGACGTTATTGCCATGAAAAAACCGACAAGTGCATAACCGCTCTGCGCTACTCCTCGTTTGTCGTGGTCGGCGTAAATGCGCTGGTGCTGTTTATCGGCTTTTTTAACGGTCTCGGCTTTCAGATGTGGGGCGGTGCGCTCACGTTTAGTGGTACGTACTATTTCAAAACCGACCTTGCACTCGCCATGACACAGTGTCTTATATTCATTCTGTTTGTCAAAAAGCTGCGCTGGTACAACTACACCCTCGCCGTTCTGGCATCGGTTATGATATTCTTATCAAATGCGAGAATATCGTTTGTCATAGCGTTTATGATATTCGGTCTTGTATTCCTATATAAGATTTCGAGATTTTTAAAAAGGCGTATAAGGATATTCGATTTGCGTCTCATCGCTACAATGGGAATATGTGTGGCGCTTGCAATTGCATCGCTGTTCGTTTTGTCAAAGCTCCCGATAGCGGAGAGCCTCGGTCACATATCCCTCTCGGTTGACAACAGTCAGGTTCAGGGCGATTTGCCGATAACCGACGGCGGCGGGAACACTGTGACCGACACCGACGGCGACGGCACGGTTGATGAAGAGGCCGAAAGCGACGAATTCACCTTTGCAACTATAAAAAACAAAATCGTCAGCCTGTGGCTCAAGGTCTATACACCCGCAAACACGCAGGGACGCTCCACTATATGGCGATACCTTGTCGAGGATTTTTCATCAAGAGATTTGACGAGCCGACTGTTCGGTATTGATTTTGTATCCGACCTCTACGAGGTTATGCCCGGATTTTTCGCAGATTCGCACAACGCATACCTCAAAACAATGTACTCGATAGGAATTTTAGGACTTATTCTGTTCTTTGCGTTCCTTATTATAGTAATCTTAAAACTGACGTACAAGAGTCAGAATAAAATTTTCTTCATTGTCTTGCAACTGATGTGCGTATTGCTGACAGTCAGCTTTACAACACCTGCCTGCCAGACAACGCAGTACACGTGGGTACCGATGATGTTTTTGGGTCTGTTATTCAGACGTGACCCTCAGCCTCACGACGAGGAGGAGAGTGAGCCTGCGCCCGCAAAATACATAATCGACTATATACCCGTAGCTAAAATGAGCAGCTTTTTATCCTCGGTGGAATTCTCTATCGCAATGGCGATAGCATCCTGCGTAATAGTTATCGGCAAATTCCAGGTCGGCGGTGTCGTGACCTTTGTCCTTATCATATGCGCTATGCTGATACTGTGCAAGGATATTACCGTAACCACTGCGCCGTTTTTGTACCTTTGCGTTTATGCGTGTATGAAATACGACTCGTTTGACGTGTATATAAAGCTGTGGTGGCTGGCAATTCCCGCCGTATATGCCCTGTTCTACCACTTCATCAAGTACCGTCAGCCCATAGTAATCGGCAAGTCATTCTGGGGCATTCTCACCGTTTCGGTAGCGGTAACGCTCGGCGGCGTCGGCTTTATCCCCGCAAGCGAATATTTCAACCCGATTGCTCTCTACTACACTCTCGGACTCGGTTTCGGAATGCTGCTCTGCTACGTTCTGATAAAATCGCAGATAGGCAACGCAAACGGCGAAATGGCGAAAAAACGGATACTGACAGCCCTGTACTGTATGGGTCTTATTGCCTCGCTGTGTGTATTTATTCAGTATATCTGGAGCTGGGATATTCTGCTCGAAACGGGCAAGGTGCTCGAAAATCTGACGTCAAGAAACAATTTCTCTACATTTATAATATTTGCGCTCCCAATACCGTTCTATTTCGCAATAAAAAATCCCTACCACCTCATCAGTGCAGCGGTTATGTTCGGCGCAAACATCCTCACAGGCTCCCGTGGCGGTATGCTGTTTGGAACGGTTGAGCTGTTTATCTGCTTTGCCTACCTAATTTGGTTTACCGACAGCAAGAAGATGCGTATAATTTACGCATCCTCGGTTGCCGCACTCGTTGCAATCGCACTCGCACTGCTCGACCCGTTCCTCAATTTCTGGAACGCAAGGTACGGCGGCGCAGGAGCAACGTTCGAGGAAAATCTGAAATACGACATACGCTACGAATTTCTGTTCGGACGCAAGGGCTACAACGAAGGCTCCCGTGTAATCAACAATTTCCTCTCAAATCCCCTGTTCGGTCAGGGTCTCGGCTCTACTGCCAACCTCGATATATACAACCCGAAAAAGGGTGCGCTCTGCTGGTATCATATGATGACACCGCAGATAGTGGGAAGCCTCGGAATCGCAGGTATTCTCGGCTACGGCTATCAGCTGATCAACCGTGTGTGGCTGTCGGTCAAGCGGATAAATCCGTTTGCTCTCGCCCTGACCGTCTCCTGGCTCGGCGTATTTATGATGAGTCAGGTCAATCCCGGTGAGCTGTGTCCTCTCCCCTACGAGCTACTCGTCGTTATGATGTACATTTTCATTGAAAACGAGCCTATGGGCGCAAGGAAGGCAAAAAAGGACGCAGAAATCCCTGCGGTCGCGGCAGAAAATTCCGTTGATACGGAAGAAATCACCGTCGAAACGGCAGAGGCAAAATAAGCAAATCAAATATCAGATAATAATTATTAAAACACAAAAGGAGAATATTATGTTAGCATTTTTAATTGCCACACCCCTGATTATCGGTATAGCGATATGCATCGCAGTAGCTGTAATTCAGTATGTAAAACGCAAAAGGATGGAAAATTCGGGCAAAATTTGCATAGGCATTGCCTGCGCATTACTGGTTTTGACAGTATTGGTTCCGCCCAGCATACGCACCGTTGACACGGGTGAGGTTGCCGTCGTTAAGTTTATGGGAGAGGCTAAGGAGGTCAGAGCGGCAGGAACGCATTTTGACTTCTGGCTGACTAACACCTATCAGAAATACGACGCAAAGGTTCAGAACCTCGACATCTCCACTGCGGCATACTCAAACGATGCACAAACCATGAACGTGACAATGACTCTGCAATATCAGATTATGAGTGATAAAGCAATTGAAATTGCAAAAGAATTCGGCTCGCTCGACGTACTGCAAAGCAGAATAAACAGCATAGCAATAGAAAAAGCAAAATCGGTTCTCTCCCCCTACAAGGCTATGGATATTATATCCAAGCGCGCGGATATGTCTCCAAAGGTTGAGGAGGCTATCAAGGAAGCAATATCGGATAAGTATTTCGTAACAATTTCAGCCGTTGTTCTTACTAACATTGACTTTTCGGATGCTTTTGAAAAGGCAGTTGAGGACAAGATGATAGCTGAACAGAATCAGCTCCGTGCAGAATACGAGAACGCCGCAAAAATAGCAGCAGCTGAGGCAGAGGCAAAGGCGGCAATTCAGAAGGCAGAGGGCGAGGCTGAGGCAAAGCTGAAAAAGGCTCAGGCGGAAATCGAAATTGCAAAGGCAGAGGCTGAGGCAAAGCTGGCAGAGGCTCAGGGTGATGCGGATGCACAGCTGGAGCTGGCAAAAGCCGAGGCTGATGCTCTTAAGCTCAAATCCGTCGAGGTTGCAAGGGCGCTTGGCTTTACCGTAACGGAAACCGAGATAACCGACGGCGATGGAGTTACCTCCACAGAATACGAGATTGATTTCGAGGGCAAGAGCGCTGACGAAATCAAGCTGATTACCGATTATCTCAAGTACATAGAGTACATTTCCAAATGGGACGGAAAGCTCCCTACGGTTATGACCGAAAGCGGCGCTAACGTTGTAATACCCACAAACCCCATTCCGTAAATTAAACAGAAAAGGATTTTGGCGCAACTGTCAAAATCCTTTTTATATATTTTTGAGGAAAAAGAAAAGCGGTCGGCAGATGCTGACCGCATTTTTTCTGTTTTCTTTAATTTTATTCGATAACCGAGGTGTCCCACATTTCGGGAGCTTCATATCCGAGCAGGTTTACGGTGGTTGCTGCTACGTTGGAAAGTCCGAATTCTCCATTTTCCTTTACCTTGTAGGTATCGGCGTAGAAGTTGTCGTAGAATATAAGGGGAACGGGGTTGAGAGTGTGGCTCGTCTTTGCCTTGAAGGAGCCGTCCTTCCCCTGCTTGGGCATGCCCGTTTTCTTATCAATTTCATACATTTCGTCAGCATTTCCGTGGTCTGCAGTGATGAGCGCAACACCTTTAAGCTCGTCAACGACTGCAAGAATTCTGGCAAGCTGAAGGTCAAGCGCCTCCATAGAGCATTCGGTAGCGAGAAAATTGCCCGTATGTCCTACCATATCGCCGTTGGGGAAGTTGACACGCAGATACTTGTATTCACCGCTCTTCAGGCACTCAATGAGCTTGTCGGTTATTTCAGCGCACTTCATCCAGGGGCGCTGCTCAAAGGGAACGACGTCGCTCGGAATTTCGATATAGGTTTCAAGCTTTTCGTCAAACTTACCGCTCTTATTTCCGTTCCAGAAATAGGTTACGTGGCCGTACTTCTGCGTTTCCGAGATAGCGAGCTGATTTATTCCCGTAGCAACGAGATATTCGCTCTGCGTATTGGTGATTTCGGGGGGATTTACGAGGTAGCGTGAGGGGATATGCAAATCGCCGTCGTATTCGAGCATACCTGCATATATAACGCTCGGCACTCTCTTGCGGTCAAACTTATCAAAATCGGCGCCGCCCTCAAACGCCTTCGATATTTCTATCGCACGGTCACCTCTGAAATTGTAGAAGATTACAGCGTCGCCGTCCTCTACCGTTCCGACGGGCTTGCCGTCCTCGGCAATTACGAACGGGGGCAGATCCTGGTCGATTACGTGGAGCTCTGCTCTGTACGCCTCAACCGCATCCTTTGCCGACGCAAACTGTCTGCCCTCTCCGAGCACGTGGGTGTACCAGCCCATCTCAACCATCTTCCAGTTAGCCTCATAGCGGTCCATCGTTATCTGCATTCTTCCGCCGCCGCTGGCGATTTTTACGTCAAAATCATCCGAGCGCATTCCCGAGAGAAAATCCTCAAAGGGAAGTATATAGTCAATAGCCGAGGTCTCGCCAACGTCACGTCCGTCGATGAGGGTGTGTATTCTCACAGAAGAAACTCCCTCTGCCTTTGCCCTCTCAATCATAGCCTTCAGGTGGTCAATGTGCGAGTGAACGTTGCCGTCCGAGAAAAGTCCTATGAAATGAAGCGTTGATTTGTTGCTCTTTACCCGACTTACAATATCCTTCCAGGTGTCGGAGGCGAACATTTTGCCTGTTTCTATCGAGAGAGAAACGAGCTTTGCTCCCTGTGCAAAAACCTGTCCTGCGCCGAGTGCGTTGTGTCCTACCTCGGAGTTACCCATATCGTCGTCAGAGGGAAGTCCTACTGCCGTACCGTGAGCCTTTATAGCTACGGTGGGGTAGCTCGCCATTATGCGGTCAAGCGTGGGGGTGTGCGCAGCCTTAACTGCGTTTGCGGCATTGTCGGGGGCAATTCCGACTCCGTCCATAACTATTGTTACGAGGGGGCCTGCAATGCCCTTGAATTTTTCTGATTTTTTAAGTGCGTTTACCATTTTATTTTTTCCTTTTCGGTTGTTTTTCGGTTGTTTTATCTGCCCTGTGCCGAGAGCCTTATGCCTCTCAGGGCAATTTATGGCGTAGCAAATTCATGCCAACGGCAATTTATGGCGTAGCCAATTCATGCCAACGGCTTTTATACATCCGCATCCTTCATATAGCGGGCGGCGTTTTCGGCAATAAAGCGCTTTCTCTCGGGCAAATCGTCGCCGAGCAGAGTTTCAAACATCCAGAGCGTCTGTGCCTCGTCGGTGGGGGACACGGCAATAAGGCGGCGTGTTGCGGGATTCATAGTCGTTTTCCACATCATATCGGGGTCGTTCTCGCCAAGTCCCTTTGAGCGCTGAACTGTGTACTTTTTACCCTCAAGGGTTGAAAGAATTTCCGCCTTTTCCGACTCATTGTACGCAAAATAGGTCTCATCGCCCGAGGTTATCTCAAAGAGCGGTGACTCTGCGATAAACACCCTGTTCTCACGGATGAGGGTGGGGAGAAGTCTATAAAAGAGAGTTAAAAGCAGAGTGCGTATCTGGAAGCCGTCCTCGTCCGCATCGGTACATATTATTATTTTGCTCCAACGCAGATTGTTTATGTCAAATTTAACGAGATCTCCCTTGACCTTGCCCTCCATTTCGACACCGCATCCGATTACACGCAAAAGGTCGCATATAATCTTGCTCTCGAAAATCTTGGCATAGGTGCTCTTCATACAGTTGAGCGTTTTACCTCTTACGGGTATTATTGCCTGAAATTCTGCATTTCTTCCCGTTTTACAGGACGACATAGCCGAGTCACCCTCAACTATATAAAGCTCTCGCTTAGACGGGTCCTTTGAGTGACAGCTGACGAACTTCTCAACCCTGTTGGTTACGTCCATCGTGCCTGCCAGCTTCTTTTTGACGTCCACACGCTCCTTCTCGGTTGCCTCACGTGAGCGCTTCGCAATCAGAACCTGATTGGCAAAAAGCTGTGCGTCATTCGGATTTTCCGCAAAATATACCTCAAGGCGCTCCTGCAAAAATTTTGTCAGTGCCTTATAGATAAAGACGTTATTTATCGCCTTCTTCGTCTGGTTTTCATACGAGGTGTAGGTCGAGGAGCTGTTGATTATAACGACTATGCTGTCCTCTATATCGGAAAAGCCGATTTTCGACTCGTTTTTATTGTATTTACCCTGCGCCTTGATGTATTTGTCAAGCGAGGATGCGAATGCGGTCTTAACCGCCTTATCGGGCGCTCCGCCGTATTCAAGATAGCTCGAATTGTGATAGTATTCAAGCGTGCTTACCGTGCCCGACACGCAGAAGGCTATCTCCGCCTTCAATTTATAATCCTTTTTGTCCTCACGGTCACGTCCGACGGTATCGAGCCTCCATACCACGGGGGAGGTGAGGGAATTGTCCTTCGTTATCTCGGCAATATAGTCGGTAAGACCGTTTTTGTAGCAATATGAGCTCTCCTCGAATTTTCCGTTTGGCATTTCCTGACGGAGAATGAAATTGATGCCCGCATTGACAACCGACTGACGGCGCAGATTTTCACGGAAAAATTCGATAGGAATATTTATATCGGTAAAGACCTCGAGGTCAGGAAGCCACCTGACGACGGTGCCTGTCCTGTTTTTTTGCCTTGCATCCTCAATATCGGTAACCGTCAGCTCGCTGTCAACGTAGCCCTTTTTGAAGGAAATCTCGGAGAGCTGACCCTGGCTGTAGGATTTTACCTGCATATATTTCGAGGAATACTGCGTAGCGCAAGCGCCAAGACCGTTGGTGCCGAGGGAGTACTCGTATGCAGCGTTATCCTCGTTGTTGGCGTATTTACCGCCTGCATAAAGCTCGCAGTAGATAAGCTCCCAGTTATAGCACTTCTCCGCCTCGTTATAGCCGAGGGGAACGCCTCGTCCGAAGTCCTCAACCTCAATCGATTTGTCACGGTAAACGGTGGTTATTATCTTATTTCCGAAGCCCTCACGAGCCTCGTCAACGGCGTTTGCAAGTATCTCAAAATATGAGTGCTGGCAGCCCTCGAGTCCGTCCGAGCCGAAAATTACGGCAGGACGCTTACGCACTCTGTCGGGACCGCTGAGCTTCGTTATACTCTGGTCGTTATACGCTGTTTTTGCGTTTTTAGCCATTTTGCCTCTCCCTCGCTTTACGCACGGCACTCCGCACGCTTATTCTAACCATATTATTTTACCATCTTTTTAATTTTTTGTCAATACGCACGCTTTATTTATGATTTAATTTTTACGGCTATTGACAAAATGTAATTATTGTGATAAAATCACAGTATGGCTATAAAAGGAAGTAGTAGCCTCCCCTCTCGCATTCAGAGAGCCGTCGGTTGGTGCAAGGCGGCTGTGACGGGCGGTGAAGTAGTCCTTTTGCTATGGGAAGAAAGGCTCTGCCGATTAGAACCCATCGCATATCTGCGTTACGGATATTGAGTGATAAATTCAGGTGGTACCGAGCATTTTGCGCCCTGTGGATGTTTTCCGCAGGGCTTTTTTGTTTGAATAAATTCCGAAAGGCACAAGGCGAAAGCAAAACAAATTCCCAAGAGCATAAGGCAGCAAACAAATTCTGCAAGGCATAAACCGAAAATGAAATAAATTCCGAAAGGACAAAAATATGAGAAAAGAATTGGCAAAAACCTATTCTCCCTCAGAATTTGAGAAGAGAATATACGAAAACTGGTGCGAAAAGAACTATTTTGCGCCCGACGCTGACGAGAAAAAGCCGTCGTTTTCAATCGTAATCCCCCCACCCAACGTAACGGGACATTTGCACATGGGACACGCACTCGACGAGACCTTGCAGGATATACTTGTAAGGACTAAGAGAATGCAGGGCTACAGCACCCTGTGGATTCCCGGCACAGACCACGCAGGAATCGCAACTCAGATTAAGGTTGAGGAAAATCTGCGTGTAAACGAGGGTCTTTCCCGTCACGACCTCGGACGTGAGAAATTTCTCGAAAGAGTGTGGGCGTGGAAAAATCAGTACGGCTCACGCATAATAAATCAGCTCAAAACGCTTGGCGCATCCTGCGACTGGAATCACGAGAGATTTACAATGGACGAGGGCTGCTCCAAGGCGGTTAAGGAGGTTTTCGTAAACCTCTACAACAAGGGGCTTATTTACAGGGGCAACCGCATAATCAACTGGTGCCCTCACTGCACGACTGCTCTCTCGGATGCCGAGGTTGAGTACAGCGAGCAGGCGGGCAGCTTCTGGCACATCAAGTACCCGATAAAGGGCGAGGACGGATTTGTCGAGATAGCGACCACACGTCCCGAAACTATGTTCGGCGATACTGCCGTTGCGGTTAACCCCAACGACGAGAACACAAAGCACCTTATTGGAAAAACGCTCATTTTACCGATAGTCAACCGTGAAATTCCCGTTGTCGGCGATGAATACGTTGAGATAGGCTTCGGCTCGGGCTGTGTGAAGATAACGCCCGCTCACGACCCCAACGACTTTGAGGTTGGCTTGCGCCACAATCTTCCCATTATCCGTGTAATGAACGACGATGCTACCCTCAACAGCTATGCGTGCCAGTTTGAGGGAATGGACAGATACGCCTGCCGTAAGGCGCTCGTTGAGGAGCTTGACCGTCAGGGTCTGCTCATCAAGGTTGTTCCCCACTCCCACAACGTAGGCACCTGCTACCGCTGCAAGACGGTTGTAGAGCCTCTGACCCCCAACCAATGGTTTGTTAAAATGGAGCCGCTGGCAAAGCCTGCGCTTGAGGTTGTACGTGACGGCAGAGTTAAATTCGAGCCCGAGCGCTTCTCCAAGATATATATTAACTGGATGGAAAACGTGCACGACTGGTGCATTTCCCGTCAGCTCTGGTGGGGACACCGCATACCTGCATTCTACTGTGACGAATGTGGCGAGATGGTCGTAACTAAGGAGAGCGAGACATTCTGCCCCAAGTGCGGCAAGAAAATGCGTCAGGAGGACGATGTGCTCGACACCTGGTTCTCCTCTGCGCTCTGGCCGTTCTCTACTATGGGCTGGCCCGAAAAAACCGAGGAGCTTAACAGATACTATCCGACGTCGGTGCTCGTAACAGGCTACGACATTATATTCTTCTGGGTTGCGAGAATGGTATTCTCGGGACTTGAGCATATGGGCAAGGAGCCGTTCTCTACCGTATTCATTCACGGTCTTGTCCGTGACTCGCAGGGCAGGAAGATGTCAAAATCCCTCGGAAACGGCATAGACCCCCTCGAAATAATCGAAAAATACGGCGCCGATGCACTCCGCTTTGCGCTCGCAACGGGTAATGCGCCCGGAAACGATATGCGCTTCTCGGATGAGAAAATCGAGGCAGCGAGAAACTTCGCAAACAAGCTCTGGAATGCCTCACGCTTCGTTCTTATGAACCTTGACGAGAGCGACGAGGACTACGCTCTGCCCTCACTCGACAAGCTCTCGGCTGAGGACAAATGGGTGCTTGATAAGCTCAATAATCTATCCCGCACAGTCAACAGCTCGATTGACAATTACGAGCTGGGAGTTGCTCTGTCGGAGATATACGATTTCACCTGGGATATTCTCTGCGACTGGTATATTGAGCTGTGCAAGGCTCGCCTTGCCGACAAGGGCAGCGAGGCTGCTCACACCGCCGCACACGTGCTGGTTTACGTGCTGACGCAGACGCTAAAGCTCCTTCACCCCTATATGCCGTTCATAACTGAGGAAATATATCAATCTCTGCCTCACGCCGATGAGAGCATAATGATTTCCGCATATCCCAAGTTTGACGAAAACCTCGTTTTCACAAGGGATGCCGCCGAAATGGAGAGGGTTATCGGTGCTATCAAGGCTATCCGTGCCCGCAGAGCGGAAATGAACGTCGCCCCCTCACGCAAGGCAAAGCTCTATATGATAACCCCCCACAGGGATACCTTTGCGGGAGCTGAGCAGTTCTTCATCCGCCTCGCCTCTGCGTCGGGTATAGAATTCGTTGACACCTACGCATCTGACGATGCAGTGAGCATCGTAACCGATTCGGCAACCGTGTTTATACCCCTCTCGGATATGATTGATTTTGAAAAGGAGCGTGTAAGACTCCTTGGCGAAATTAAGAAAAACGACGGCGAGATTGAGAGAATAGAAAAGAAGCTCTCAAACGAGGGCTTCGTATCCAAGGCACCCGCACAGGTTATCGAGGGCGAGCGTGCAAAGCTGGAAAAATACAGGGCTACCAAAACGGCTCTTGCAGAGGCTCTGGCAAAGCTCGGATAATAGGTGCAAACGAATTTCGGCTCACGGGGTGGCTAAAAACACCCTGCGAGCCGAGCCGACAAGGCAGCTTTAATCACAGCCGAATAATCCTACCTTATTAACATAAAGAAAGGAATAAGGCAATGAAGAAAATCATTTGTCTTTTATTGATTATGGTAACTGTTTTTTCCCTGTCGTGCGATAAAGGAGATTTAGACAACGGCACGACCACAACTACAACTACGTCAGGGCAGCAAAATCTGCCCACACCACCACCGCAAAATCCGCCGAGAATCGTGCCCTCGGGCTACGAGAGCTATGACTATCTCGCTTACGAGGCGGACATACAGCCGTTAAGGCAGGATATATACGCCGTAAAGGGCGGTTATAATCTCCCTATGAACATCTTTGCCCCCGAGGTTGAGAATGCGAACAATAACGTAGCAATTCTCTGCATACACGGCGGAGGCTGGAACACCTCTCTGCGTGTGGGCAGCACCTTCACGGGCGACTGGATGCGCCATCAGGCGAGATACTATGCATCCCTCGGCTTCTATGCGCTCGAAATCACCTACCGCTCTGTAAATCAGGGCTTCACCATCAAGGATTTGCAGGCTGACGTCGAGGACGCAATGCGCTATATCAACCAGACTGTAAAGGCTGAATTCGGAATAGATAAGGTTATTACCATCGGTGACAGTGCGGGAGGACACCTTGTTCTCTGCCTCGCTCTCGCTGAGGATGAGAGCCTGCGTCCCTATGCAACCATTGCCTGCAACCCTGTATCAAACTGTGTAGGAACTATATGGACGGGCGGAATTTCCGACCCCGAGGTTGGCAAGACGGTATCCCCCTTACATATGGCGAAGAAAACCGACGGAAAAATCCTGATTATGCACGGCACTGCCGACACGGTGGTAGACCCGGGCGACTCACAGGCACTCTACGATGCCCTCGCTGAAAAGGAAAACGAGGTTGACCTCGTATGGCTCGACGGTGCTACGCACGCATTTATCCTCTACGGCTATCAGACGCCAAAGGAAAACGTTGATACCTATATGGCTATGACTGTTGAATATATCAACGGCATACTTTCGTAAACAGCAAAAGCACAATTTCAGAAATAGCAAAAGCACAATTTCAGAAATAGCAAAAGCACAATTTCAGAAATAGCAAAAGCACAATTTCAGAAATAGCAAAAAGGCGAGCCGCAAAACAGCTCGCCTTGTTTTTTAGTTGGTTTTTTTGTTAGGAAAGTGCATCATACGTGGACTTTATTGAAGCAAGTCCGTTGACCTTCAGGTTACCGTAGGATGCCCACTGTGTTTCAATACCCTCGCCGCCGTTAGCATAGGTTGTCAGCATGGTAAAGAGTCCCGGAATATTTGCCGCCTTGTTGGAGTCGGTGATGTATCTGTCCCACATATAAGAATCGATGGTCATCTTATCGTGGAGTATGTTGAGCATATCCATATTGTTGGAGCCGCTGCCAGAGGTATCGTACTTGATGCCGAGTCCCTTGTCGTAGTAGGCAGTTCTGGTTGCCTCGCTCTTTATCGAGCAGTACTGCCAATATGCGCTCACCTCAGTGAAGCGTCTGGTGTTTTTAAATATCGCTCCAACCGAAGCATTGTCGTGAACGTATGCCTTGTATTCCTCACTGGGATCAACCTTCGGGAAGGGAAGCGGCGTCTTTTTCATACCGCTGAGAAGCGTATTTTCAAGGTCGTAAAGACGAAGGTTTGTTGCAAACAGTGCCTTGCCGTTAGCAAATACCGTCCTTACCTTGCTTACATCCGAAACGCCAAAGCTACCGTCGTTTTCAACCAGATTCTTTGCCTTATCTGCAAGATTCTGGAGAGCGCCCTTGTTAGAGAAGTATTGGAGCTGACCGCCCACATTCTCAATATAGTTTATATCCGCCGAGTGCGTTATAGCCATCGCTATACCGCCTGCAATTTCACTGTTTGAGCCGCTCTGCGAGCCCTGATAGACTATACCGATTTCGTCGGATTCATCCTTACCGATAGGGCTGTTAGCTGTTTCGTTGTATGCCGAATCAACAAGTCCGTTAAGACGGTCCCACGTCCATTCGCCATCCTTTACCTCGGTATAGAAATCGTTTATGTTCGAAAAATGCTTAGCCAGAACATCCTCATTTACCATAATGATATTTACGCAACGCAGAATGTCAATAAAGTAGTCGCTGGCGAGTATGTACATCTTGCCCGTTGCCATATCGGCACCCAAGGAGAGCGACTGCATTGTCGCATCGTACCAGCAATCGTCGGTAAAGTCGAAATAATTAGTCTTGTCGGTTGAGTTGACGTTTTTAAATATGCCCTGCATCATACAGGGAACAACGCCAAAAAGATTGAGCGCTACCGCATCGGTGATACCGTCGTTTGCATCAAATTTCGTCTTGATTACATCCGCAATCGTATCCCAGCCCGCATCGGTGTAGGTGTAGTCAACCTCAAGACCGAGCTTGCCCTTAACGTACTTATTTCTGTCGTTGACTGTTTTAAGAATAACGTCGTTGTCATTCTCCTGTCCGTTGTCCTCAAGTCCCGTCATGTACTTGGCAACCGATGCTCCGACACGTCCCGGGTCCTGATTGTTCGACATCATAAGCGTTATCTTAGTCCCGCCAAAGTCTACACCCTCAAAACGAGCCTCACCTTTTCCGTCTACGGGACCGTTTGGGTTGCCGTCGCCGTCGTCGTCATCCTTACACGCAACGAGGAGCGAGAACGAGAAAACCAAAACGAGCATAAGACAAATAAGCCTTATAAGTTTGTTTTTCATAAAAGAACCTCCTTAATTTGTACCTACATTATATCACATTTATTAAAACAAGTAAAGATGTTATTTTACTGTAAAAACGACACTATATAGATACATATTTATATACATTATACATTTTAAGAGCTATTATGACAATGAGATATTGTTTGATAAACTTGACATTTTGTTGGATTATGACATATTCACATAAATAGACCGTTACAAAACTATCAAGGTATGGAAGATATGGGTAAAAATAAATTTCTGCGCTTTTTACAGCTTGGTATTGAAAAAAAGCCGTTTATATGGTAAAATAGTATATATTGACAGGGGGCATTTATGAGAGAGCTGAAAATAGGAAAAAACGATGCGGGACAGCGTCTTGACAAGTTTCTTGGCAAGGCTCTTGTCGATATGCCCGTATCCCTTATGTATAAGTCAATACGGACGAAAAAAATCAAGGTCAACCGAAAGAGGGCGACGCCCGAGCAGATGCTCGCCGAGGGGGACACCCTACAGCTTTTCATAGCCGAGGAGTTTTTCAAGGACGGCGGCATATCCGACAGGAATTTGGATTTATCGAAAATCAACACGAAAATTTCGGTGGTCTACGAGGACGAGAACATACTGCTCGTCAACAAGGAGGCAGGTGTTTCGGTCCACGAGGACGAGGGTAACAGAAAAAACAACCTCATAACCTACATTCTTGCGTATTTGTGGCGCAAGGGGGAGTACATACCCGAGGACGAGCAGTCCTTCACCCCTGCGCTCTGCAACCGCATAGACAGAAACACAGAGGGCATCGTCATTGCGGCGAAAAACGCCGCTGCCCTGCGCTGTATGAATGAAAGAATTAAGGATAGACGTATATCGAAATTCTACCTTGCCGCCGTTCACGGTGTGCCTAAAAGAGCGGAGGCAACGCTCACAGCCTACCTTGAAAAGAACGAGAAAACGAACACGGTGCGTGTCTGTGACACGCCGTTTGGCTCGGCAAAGAAAATTGTCACAAAATATAAGGTTTTGAAGAAGCGCTCGGATATGTCGCTCGTTGAGGTTGAGCTGATAACCGGGCGTACCCACCAGATAAGGGCGCATTTTGCGCATATCGGGCATCCGTTGGTCGGTGACGGAAAGTACGGGCAGAACAGAAATGACCGTGCGCTGGGATACAAGCATCAGGCGCTCTGCTCATATAAGCTCAAATTCCCCGTTACCGAGGAAAAGGATATGCTCTCATACCTTGACGGTCGGGAATTCTCTGTACCGAGCGAGGATATTTTCTTTACCGAGCTGTTCTGACGCCTGCGGGGGCGTTGAAAACGCCAAGGCGTTTAGCAACCGAGCCGTTCCCACGCCCGAGGCACATTTAACCGCCGAGCAATTGGCAACCGAGCCGTTTTTGACGCACGCACGGGCGTTGAAAACGCCAAGGCATTTGGCTACCGATAATTAACAAAAAACGGAGATTTTGAGATGAAAAGGATAAAGACGGTTTTCAGCCCTTTAATTTCATACATATTCGGACTGATAGCGGCACTCCCCCTATGCTTTGACGGCATAGGAGTGCTGATTTTTGGCTCGTTCATTCCTTTTCTCTACACCGTCTTTGCGGCGCTTGGCGGTGTCGGCAACCGTGAGGTGAAAAAGCGCCACCCATACCTATCCTCATACGGCAGGGGGCTTTTGTTCTTCCTCGGCTATTATATGGGGGCGTATTTTTGGTTTTGGTCTATGTACCCCCTCGATTTCGCAGGCTTTGGCGAGGGCGAGGCACTCGTTGTAATTCTCATTGCCTGGATAGGGCTCCCCCTGATGCAGGCGGCGTTTTATGCCTTTATGATGCCTATGTTTTTGCTCGTAACAAGAAAGTCAGGCAAAAGCGTTTATGCGGTTATTTGCTTCTCTGCCCTGTTCGTCATTTTCGGATATTTCCAGACGCTCACGTGGGCGGGTGTTCCGTTTGCACCGCCTGCGGTTGCGCTCTACCGAGCGAGGGTGTTTTTGCAGGGGGCTTCGCTTTTCGGCTCTCTCTTCGTTGATTTTTTGATAATAACAGTAAATGCTCTTATCGCCCGTGCAGCCGTTTCGTTCAGGCAGGAATTCGACCTTGACAGGGCGGGCAGGCTGATTGTCGGGGCTATGGCTGTGTTCATTCTCAACACGGCGTTTGGCGGAATTGTGATGCTCGCACCCGAAAACACCGATACCCCTGTGAAAATAACCGTGCTTCAGGGCAATATTTCCTCAACCGAAAAATGGGGTGGCAAGGACTCGCCTCTCGACGTCTACTGTGAGATGGCTGTCGAGGCGGCAAAGCTTCATTCGCCCGACATAATTGTTATGCCCGAAACAACACTGGTAACCACCATACGCAAGGGCTCGTATCACGAGTGGGTGTTCACACAGCTTGCGCAGGAAACGGGGGCGGAAATCCTCGTCAGCGCATTCTACGACGATACCGAAAACGATAAATACCACACCTCGATATATCTTTTCTCCCCGGAAACGGGCATGAGCGAGATAGTTTACAGCAAGCAAAAGCTCGTGCCGTTTGGCGAATTTGTGCCGATGAAGGAGCTGATTGAAGCGATAGCTCCCCCCTTGGCGGATTTAACGATGGCGGTATCCGAGATTGATGCGGGCGAAAGCTCAGAGCCTCTGCCCTCGGAATTTGGCGGCATTGGCGGTCAGCTCTGCTTTGACACCGTTTACGCACCTATCACAAGGGGTGAGGTCAGCGAGGGCGCACAGCTCATAGTCGTTGGCTCTAACGATTCCTGGTTCGGTGACAGCCGTGCGATATACATTCACCACGCACACTCGGTTCTGCGTGCCATTGAGGGCGGACGGAGCTTTGCCGTCAGCGCAAACACGGGAATTTCCGCCATAATCACAAATGAGGGTGAAATCCTCGGCGAAACGCTCCCGCTCGAAAGGGCGAGTGTTACCGATACCGTCTATATGCAGTCGGGAAGAACCCTCTACTCCGTAATAGGCGACAGCTTTGTAATTATCTGTGCCGTTTACGTCCTGCTCTATCCCTTTGCCGACAAGCTCTCCTTGCTTGCAAAAAAGGTACTCGGCAAGGAAAATAAAACAGTTGCAAATAATTAAAATATATGGTAAAATATTGTTAAGCACTCGGCAAGCCCTATCGGTTATGACGATGCCGTCAATACAAGCAAACGAGGTTTTTATGTTCAGAAAATACCTTTGGATACTTCTTATTTCTATGCTCCCTATAATCGAGCTGCGTGGCGCAATTCCCGTCGCTGCGGCAATGGGGCTGGATATTGTTCCCACATACATAATCAGTGTTATAGCAAACTTTTTGCCCGTGCCGTTTATTCTTCTGTTTATACGCAAAATTCTCGACTGGATGGAAAAGACAAAGACCTTCGGTAAAATAGCAAGGTGGGTCAGGCGCAAGGCGGACAAAAGCAAGCACAAAATTGTGGGCGCTGAGAGCAAGGCCGAGGACTTATCCGAGAATACAAGCGGTGCTGAGAGCGATGCCGCAGAGGCAAAATTCCCGACAGATACAGAGGGCGTTATGATGAACGGAGCTCAAATCGAATCCGACGGTGCGGTCACAAAGAAAAAACGCTCTATTATGAAAAGTGCGGCGGTTGCGCTCTTCCTTTTCGTTGCAATACCTCTGCCCGGTACGGGTGCGTGGACGGGCGCTCTGATTGCATCTCTTGTCGATATGCGAATGAAATACGCTCTGCCTGCCATTTTCCTTGGCGTTGTCGTTGCAGGTGTCATTATGTCACTCGCCTCATTCGGCGTCGTCGGAATATTCAATTTTTTCCTTTGATTAACACGCCCCTATGATTTTTCATCGGGGCAATTTTTGGTGGATTATGGATAAGTTAAAAAAGAATGAGCGCTTTGTGCTCAAAATTACCGATATAAACAACCTCGGCTTCGGTGTCGGTCGGCACAAAGGGTTGGTGGTTTTCGTTGCCGCCACCGCCGTCGGCGATATAATCGAGGCAAAATGCGTTAAGGTGACCGCATCTTACGCCGTGGCTATATGCGAAAGGCTGATTACCTCCTCGCCTATGCGAACAGAGGGGGGCTGTACTCATAGGGGGTGCGGCGGCTGCGCATATCAGCACATTTCCTATGACGAGGAAAAGCGGTTGAAGGAAAATTACGTGCGCCACGCCTTTATCAAGGCGGGGGTTGATGCCAAAATTATGCCCTTAACCTCAAACGGCAAGACAACGGAATACCGCAACAAGGCTGAGTACCCGATAGCAAAGGGCAGGGACGGGTATATAATAGGCTTCTATGCGCCCAAAAGTCATAGGGTTGTCGAGTGTGCCGATTGCTCTCTCCAACCCGCCGTTTTTTCCGAGATAGTCGAGTGGCTGAGGGGTGAATTTGAGCGGCTCTCACTCTCGGTCTATGACGAGGAGAGTGGCAAGGGGCTATTGCGCCATATTTATCTGCGCCGTGCGAGCACGGGGGATATTGCGCTGACGCTGGTTGTGACGGCGCAGTTTGACGGGCAGGCGAGCCTTTGCGAGCGTGTGTGCGCCCGTTTTCCCGAGATAAAGAATTTTGCGCTGAATATAAATCCCGAAAAAACCAACGTGATATGCTCTGACAGGTATATAAATCTTTTTGGCGAGGGCTACATAACCGACACCCTCGCAGGGGTGAGGCTCAACATTTCCCCTGCATCCTTTTATCAGGTAAATCATTCTATGACCGAGCTTTTGTATGCGAAGGCGAGGGAGCTTGCCTCGCTCAAAGAGGGCGACGTGCTCTGCGACCTTTTCTGCGGTATCGGCAGTATAGGGCTGTCGATGGCAAAGGACTGCGGACGTCTTGTCGGAATTGAAATAATCGAGGACGCTGTGAGGTGCGCCGAGGATAATGCTCGGCAGAACGGAATAGAAAACGCCGAATTTTTCGCAGGCGATGCGAGCGATGCCGAGCGCTTTTTCGGCTCGGTTTCAACACCCGACGGCTCACCCTTTTCGCCCGACGTTATACTGCTCGACCCACCGAGAAAGGGCTGTACGCCCACGCTCATTGAATATATTGCGAAAACGCTGAAAACCGATAGGGTTGTCTACATTTCCTGCAATCCCGACACCCTCGCCCGTGACGCTCGGCTCTTTGCCGACCTCGGCTACTCCGTCGGCGAGGTTTATCCTTTCGACTTGTTCCCAAGAACCGGGCACGTTGAAAGCTTAGTCCGCCTGACACGGCAGACGGACTAAGGCGATATAAATCCTCACGGATTTGCGATATAAGCTTCGCTTGCGATATGCAAAACCGAGATATGCTGCGAACTGCGCAGCGTGAGGATTTGTAGGAGCGAGCTTTCAACCACGTTCGCCGAATGGCGAACATATCGCAGTTCTGCAACGCAGAATAATATCGCTGTGTGCAGAGCACACAATATCGCGCTCGACTTTGACGGGCATATCGCTTTCGCCCGCAGGCGAAACCGTATTACGAAAGGAAAAAGCTATGAATAAGACAATTAAAGAATTAGCTGTTGAGCTTACTATAGAAACCACTGCCGTTTGCGATAAGATTAAAGGCAGAAGCGTGTTTGTAAATCAATTATTGCGCTCTTGCTCATCTATTGGAGCAAACAGTTATGAGGCAAGATACGCACAAAGCACTGCCGATTTTGTAAGCAAGCTCGAAATCGCTCTCAAAGAGTGCTATGAAACCGACTATTGGCTTGAAATTCTATTCAAGGTTGGAGCAATGGAAGAAGGAACATATAAAGCGCTAAGTAATAAGTGCGGTGCTATCCGCAGAAAGCTCATTGCCTCAATCACCACCGCAAAGGAAGCCACCGACGGGCAAAACGGCATTTGAGCAAGGCTCAAAATGCTTTTTACAGCAGTTTAGTATAACATATCGAAAGGAGCAAAAATGAAAAAAGAATTTGAAGCATATTATTCAAAAGCATATGCGTGGATATTTGCAATTTTGGTAGTGGTTTTCCTTTTTGGAATCATAATTTTTTCTATATTTTGGGTTCCTATTGTATCCCTAATCTTTATTATAATCTCTTCTATCATTTCTTCGACTTTCGCTTATGTGTTTTTGATTGCAGTTCGAAAAAAAGGTGTTGCGATTCAGATAACAAACAACAAACTCATTTTGTGCAAAAAAGGTCTTATCGAAATTCCTATTGATGACATATTGAAAATCTCAATTTACGACGGCGATGGTTCTTTTGATATTTCTATCAAAACGCAAACTCAAAAATACAGTATGCACTGCTTTATAAGGGAACAGAGAAAAAAGAAGAACGAGCTTATCACTCTACTTAAAACCAAATCTATTAGGGTTGTTACGGTTGATTTGATTGGCTGAGATTGTATTTACATACCTTTTGTCGTCTTAACCCACGTTAAAGAGTCGTTTGTCTTACACGAGCAAAAGCGACCTTTGATCAGTGCTCAAAATGAAATTTACAGCAGTAATGATTAACATGTCGAGAAAAATTCAAGAGGAAAAAATATGAAAGTAAAAGCTTTATTTCTTTCGTTTTGCTTGTTGCTTATTTTAAATCTAACTGCATGCACAGGATATAACAATATCATGTATAAGCACCTTAGCAATGAGAACAATTACAAAACATATGAGGTTGCGGTTGAAAATATATATGTCCGCAATAAAGAAACAGGAAAACTTGAAGAATATAATGACGCCATTCATGATGAAAGTTATTTAAGTGCCACTATTTATTTCAGTGTCTCGGAATTGGATGGTTTTTATGGTGGCGAGTATATTCTCGATGATGGTACTATAACTGAACGTATGGTCTTGTTGGAAGTGTTAGCTGAAAACAGCAAAATACTTCTGGAAAACGATTTTTACAAGAATTTCTCGGCGGGTAATGTTGTAGAAATTCAATCTTCAAATTTGGTTTATATGGATTCAAATTTCTACTATGTTATTGGTGTTAAGTATGACGAAACACAATATCTGAACGCCGAAGATGGTTTGCAAAACATTGTTGATATGATGGACAAAGACAGAAGTTTGTTTTAAAAATATACCTTTTGTCGTCTTAACCCACGTTAAAGAGTCGTTTGTCTTACACGAGCAAATGCGACCCTTGAGCAGTGCTCAAAATGAAATTTACAGCAACATAGCTCAATATATCGAAAGGATGTATTATGGAAAAAAAGATTAACAACGTACTGATTTTTACCGATGAAAACGGGGAGCAGGTTGTGTTTCGTGTTTTGTTTACCTATTACAGCGAGGTCTTTAAGAAGGACTATGCGGTGTTCTATAACGAAAAGGACGAAAATCACCTGATTGCCTATTCGTTTGACGAAAACAACACGCTCTCTGCACTCGAAACGCAAGAGGAATACAAGGAGCTAAACTCAGCGCTCGAAAAATACGATGAAGAAAGCGGAGCGTGACGGATGCTAAAAAAGCACGGCGAGGAAACGGCGCCCGACGGGTGCTATAAAAAGCAGAATGACCGCTATTTCAGGGCTTATTTGAAAATCAGATTGAGGATGGATTTATGAGTAATTTTTACGCTTATTACGATTACGTTATTTCAAGGGATACACGGCTTTTTACCGTAATTATGCTGCCGAGTAAAGAGGGAAAATTCCCCTGTATTATAACAAGGTCGCCCTACGTTGACGGCGACGGTGATGTAGCGGAGAGCGAGCTGTGCCAGAGGTATCTCTCAAACAACGAAAAATGGATGAAGCACGGATACGCCGTTATTTCACAGCACTGCAGAGGCAGAGGAAAGAGTGAGGGCGACTGTATTCCCTACATAAACGAGCGTGACGACAGCCGTGCTCTCTACGACTGGGTGAGAGAGCAGGACTTTTACAACGGCGAGATGTTTTTTATGGGCACAAGCTACCTTTCCAGCGTGCATTACTGCGCCGCCCCCTACGGCGAGGACGTAAAGGGCGCTCTGTTCAACGTTCAGGACAGCGAGCGCTACAACATCTGCTACCGCAACGGATTTCTCAAAAAGGCTCTGCACTGCGACTGGTACGTCGGTATGTACAAGGCAAAGTCCAAAATGAAAAAGCACTATACAAAGGGCAGCTTTGAAACTCTGCCGCTTAGTAGCTTCACAAAAACGGTATTCGGCGAGAGCGCCGAGGATTTTGACGAGATGCTGCGCTCACCGAGCAAGGACGACCCGTTCTGGCAGACTCACAACGGCGGCGCAGATGCGAGGGGAGCAACCGATAACGTAAAATTCCCTATTCTCTTTACCACGGCATTTTACGACATATACACGGGCGGAATATTCGATATGTGGAACAAAATGAGCCCTGAGAGCCGAGAGAGGAGCGCACTGGTTGTATCGCCCTACTCTCACGGTGACGGCCCGAACGAGGACGGAATAGCCTTCCCTGACGGGCGCAGAGTGGACGGCTTTGGCGAGGACTACGACCTGTTGTGGTTTGAGCATATCAGGGGAAAGGGAAAATCCCCCTTTGAGAAGGGAAAGGTTACCTATTACTGCATATTTGAAAACCGCTGGCGCACCGACGGCTTTGAAATCGGGGAAAGGGAAATGACACTTCCTCTTGGCGACGGCGAGGTGACGTACACCTACAACCCCTATGACCCCCCTCGTTTCAAGGGCGGTTTGTCCTGCAATTTCGGCGGCAGTGTTTTCCAGGACCCACCGAACTCACGCCACGACATCATATCCGTATACACCGAGCCCTTTGAGAGCGACACGCTTGTAAAGGGCAAAATGACGGCAAGGCTGCGTGTCAGCTCTGACTGTTGCGACACCTGCTTTTATATGAGGGTGAGCATCGAAAAGGAGCGTGGGGACTACGGTCTGCGTGACGATATTACCTCGCTCTGCTATCAGCTTGGCGATTACACCCCTAATACCCCTGTCGATTTGAGCTTTTCCTTTGACGAGCACGCATTCCTTATCAAAAAGGGTGAGCGCTTGCGAATAGACATAGCCTCGGCAGATGCTGAGCACTACGTAAGGCACACCAATCAAAAGGGGCTGTTCAGCGAGCAAGAAACCGCAAAAATCGCCCGCAACACCTTATATCTGCAATATTCAACCCTGACTCTGCCGATATGCGAGGATTGAAAACGGTAAAGCGCAAAATTGCCCGCAGTACCGTATGTTTGCAAAATTCAAAAGCCGATACGTGAGGGTTTAACTATGTCTGAATATAAATTCGACCACGACTACCATATACACTCCGAGCTGTCAAGATGCTCCGCCGACCCGTCGCAAAGCACCGAGCGGATTCTCTCCTATGCCAGGGAAAACGGGCTCGCCGAAATATGCCTGACCGACCATTATTGGGACAGCGCTGTGCCCTGCGATTTCTACTGGTATCAGCCGCAGAATTTTGAGCATATTTCAAGGGCTCTGCCCCTGCCAAAGGCAGAGGAGGTGCGGTTTATGTTCGGCTGTGAGACGGATATAAACAAGGAGCTGACGCTCGGCACAGTTCCCGAAAGGTTCTCGGATTTCGATTTCATCATCATTCCGACAACGCATCTGCATATGACTAATTTCACAATCCGTGAAGAGGATAAGCCGAGCTGCGAGAGGCGTGCTGCGCTATGGGTAGAACGGCTCGACGCTCTTTTGGAAATGGAGCTTCCTTTTCATAAAATAGGAATAGCGCACCTCGCCTGCTCGCTTATCAACAACAGTTCGAGGGGGGATTACCTTAAAACCCTCTCGCTTTTGCCCGACGGCGAAATGGAAAGGCTGTTCGCAAGGGCGGCGTCGCTCGGCTGCGGAATTGAGCTGAACCGTGACGATATGAGCTTCTCGGATGGAGAGGCGGACACGGTTCTGCGTCCGTTTCGCATAGCGAAAAATCAGGGATGTAAATTCTATCTCGGCTCCGATGCTCACCACCCGAGCGATTTCTCAAACGCACGGGCGGTGTTCGAGCGAGCTGTTGATATGCTCGGGCTTTCCGAGAGCGATAAATTCCACGTTGACCGATTTTGACTGACAAATCGAGGCGTGCTACCCTCACAAATACACTGAAACGAGAGGAAAGAGGCTTTTTATGATATTTAACGATAAGGAAAATACCGTCTACTCATTTTTGATGATTGGACAGTCGAACATGGCGGGCAGAGGAGAGTTCTACGACGTTGCACCTATTAAAAATTACAAATGCCGTATGCTGAGAATGGGCAGATGGCAGAAAATGAGCGAGCCGATAAATCCCGACCGAGAAATCCTTGACGGCGAGTATCACAGCGGAGTCAGCCTCGCCGCCAGCTTTGCTGACGAGGTATCACGCCATTTCGGAATACAGGTGGGGCTGATACCCTGCGCCGACGGCGGCACGGGCATAAGTCAATGGATGCCCGGTGAAATTCTCTACGACCACGCAGTTATGATGGCAAGGCTCGCTATGCGTACCTCACGCCTGTGCGGTATTATATGGCACCAGGGCGAGACCGACTGCAAGACCGAGGACACACTATCCGTTTACGGTGAGAAATTCATTTCGCTGATGAATTCTCTGAGAAGTGATTTAGGAGTCGGAAATATTCCCATAATAATAGGTGAGCTCGCCGAAAGCATCGGTGAAAGATGGGATATGGACGACAGGTCCAAAAGAATGAACGAGCTTTTTTACCGTCTGGCAGAGAAGCTGCCTGCGTGCGCCGTTGCGAGCGCGGACGGACTGACGTTGAAGCCCGACGGACTTCACTTCGATTCAAGGTCACTGAGAATTTTCGGTGTCCGCTATGCACAAAAGTACATACAGCTGGCAGATGACGGAATTTGATTTCACGGGCAGGGCTTTTTCGGCGTTTGATATGCAAAAAAGCACATAAGACCTGCAAAATCCAACTCTTGATTTTGAGTGGGCTGTTCACGGTGAGAATTTGGCAACTGTTGACAAATTTGCCTTAATTTGATATAATACCTATATAAGACGGGTGCTGCGTGTGCCTGCGCCTGTTTGATTGGAGGAGCTTATGAGTAAAAGAGATTACCCGTTATACGAGGTTACTCCCGTAGGGTCAGTCAAGGAAATAATGGAGATTGCCGTGCGTGAGGCGGGCGATAAAATTGCATTCCGATACAGGGATGGCGACGGAATAAAGGACGTAACCTACGCCGAGTTTGACCGTGAGGTTAAGTGCCTTGGCACAGCCCTTTCGGATATGGGGCTCGGCAACACGCATATCGCTATGCTGGGTGAAAACAGCTACGGCTGGCTCGTCACGTACCTCACGGTTTTGCAGAGCGAGGGCGTTTTCGTTCCGCTTGACAAGGATATGCCCGATGCGGATAAGATAAACGTAATAAACGACAGCGACAGCACCGTTCTGTTCTACTCGGCTAAGTACGAGGGCATGCTGATGGAAAACGCCGATAAGATGCCGAATATAAAATACTTTATCGGTATCGAGCGTGATACGGATGCAGGTAAATTTCTGTCGGGCAAGGCGCTGATTGAAAAGGGCGCAGCCCTGCTCGACGCAGGCAACGACACCTATCTCAATATGAATTCCGACCCCCGTGCGCTCAAGCTGCTCGTTTACACCTCGGGTACGACGGGCAGGAGCAAGGGCGTTATGCTCTGCGAGGAAAATCTCGTCAGCATTGTCTACTACGGAATGCAGCTGACAAAGCTATACGACACCTGCCTGTCGGTTCTGCCCTACCACCACACCTACGAGGCGGTTGCGGGCATACTCGTCGGACTGCACAATCACACCACTATCTGCATAAACGAAAACCTCAAAACAGTTCTGCGCAACATTCAGCTCTACAAGCCCGACTACATCTACCTTGTACCTGCATTTGCGGAGAAATTCTACAAAAAGATTTGGGATACCGCCCGTCAGAAGGGTATAACCTTAAAGCTCAAGGCGGGTATCAAGGCATCCAATGCTATGCGTAAGCTGGGTGTTGACAAGCGGCGCTCAATATTTGCCGATATACACGAGACCTTTGGCGGAAATCTCAAAAAAATCGTGTGCGGCGGCGCACCTATCAGCGCAAGAGTCGGAAAGTTCTTCGACAGCATCGGAATCGAGCTGTTTAACGGCTACGGCATAACCGAATGCTCCCCGCTCGTCAGCGTTAACCGTGAGGAGCTGAACAATCCCGCAACGGTTGGCACGGTTCTGCCCTGCTGTGAGGTGAAATTTGAGGACATAAGTGCTGAGGGCAACGGCGAAATCTGCGTAAAGGGCCCGACAGTTATGCTCGGCTACTACAAGCAGCCCGAGGCAACCGCCGAGGTTTTGGACAGCGAGGGCTGGTTCAGAACGGGCGACTATGGCAGAATGAATGCTAAAAATCAGCTGATAATCACGGGAAGAAAGAAAAATATTATCGTTCTCGACAACGGAAAGAATATCTATCCCGAGGAGCTTGAGGACGTTATAGGCTCAATTCCCTACGTTGAGGAGGTCGTCGTTTTCGGCATCAGGGCTGGCGGCGCCGAAAGGGGCCTTGCCGCTGAGGTTTACCTCAATGAGGATAAGGTCAAGGAAATGGGTATCACCTCGCCCGAGGAGCAAATCAGGCGTGATACGCAGAGGGCGCTGTTCTTCTTGCCTGCATATAAGCACGTATCGAGGGTTTACGTGCGTGCGTTCCCCTTTGAGAAAACCACGACTAACAAGATAAGAAGGTCAAGCGTAATACACAAATGAGAGATAAGACCTGCTGCTTCACAGGACACCGTGTTATACCGAAATCCGAGATGTCCTCACTGAGAAAAAATCTGACAAGCACCCTGCGCTCGCTTATAAGCGAGGGGGGTATACAGTATTTCGGGTACGGCGGAGCGCTCGGCTTTGATATGCTGTGCGCCGAGTGCGTTTTGGAGCTGAAAGGCGAATTTCCCCACGTGCGCCTGATACTCGTTGCGCCCTGCGCCGACCAATGTAAGGGGTGGCAGGAAAACGAGGTTCTGCGCTACGAGCGTTTAAAGGCGCAGGCTGATAAGGTTGTGTGCCTTGCACAAAAATACTATAACGGCTGTATGCAGAAGCGCAACCGCTATCTTGTCGATAACAGCTCCGTCTGCGTTTGCTACAAGCGCAAGGACACAGGCGGTACCGCATACACAGTCAGATACGCCGAGTCAGTCGGCGTCAGGGTTATTGCGCTGTGATAAATTCGTGCAAAAACTTTTGTCAAAACGGCAAAAAATATTGACATTGTTATTTTATTATGTTAAAATTATATATCATAAGTCAAAAGGAGATTTTGAGATGAACAGAATTAAGACTATCGAGACCAGAGATATTGCATGCTCCGTTAAGAACGGCGGCTGCGGCGAGTGCCAGACCTCTTGCCAGTCCGCATGCAAGACCTCCTGCGGCGTTGCTAATCAGCAGTGCGAGAACGACAACAAGTAATTTGTTCACAAGACGCTGCCTCACGGCAGCGTTTTAATTTTACTGCCTATGAAAGGTGAGATATGATACATCAGTATAAGCTTAACGGTTTTAACATAGTCCTTGACACGTGCAGCGGCTCGGTACATTCGGTTGACGGGGTTGCGTACGATATAATTTCTATGTACAAGGACGAAAGCGAGGACAAAATAGTTGCAAAAATCCTCGAAAAATACGCAGATACGCCCGACGTAACCGAGGGCGAGGTACGCCTGTGCATTGAGGATATTCGAGCGCTTGAGCGGGCGGGAAAGCTCTTTTCCGACGACCCGTACGAGGGCTTGGCAACCGATTATAAGAATAATTCCAAGGTTATCAAGGCGCTCTGCCTACATATAGCGCACACCTGCAATCTCAACTGCTCATACTGCTTTGCAAGTCAGGGTAAGTATCAGGGCGAGCGTGCTCTTATGAGCTACGAGGTCGGTAAGAGGGCGTTTGACTTCCTCATTGAAAATTCGGGAAGCCGCAGAAACCTCGAGGTTGACTTCTTCGGCGGTGAGCCGCTTCTGAATTGGGACGTGGTAAAGAGGCTGGTTGCCTATGCACGCTCGGTTGAGAAGGAGAAGGGCAAAAATTTCCGCTTCACCCTCACCACAAACGGCGTTCTGATTGACGATGACGTTATTGATTTTGTGAACAGGGAAATGTCAAACGTTGTCCTGAGCCTTGACGGCAGGCGTGAAATTCACGACCATTTCAGGCGTGACTATGCAGGTAACGGCAGCTACGACACGATAGTTCCGAAATTCAAAAGGCTCGTTGATGCACGTGGGGGTAGGGGCTACTATATGCGTGGCACGTTCACCCACAACAACACAGATTTTACAAACGATTTGTTCCACATGGCTGACCTCGGCTTTACTGAGCTTAGCATGGAGCCCGTCGTATGTCCGCCAAATGACCCGTATGCACTCGTTGATGAGGATTTGCCCGTACTGTTCGAGCAGTACGAAATTCTCGCCAAGGAGATGCTCAGGCGCAAAAAGGAGGGCAAGCCGATAACCTTTTACCACTATATGCTCGACCTCAAAAACGGCCCGTGTATCTACAAGAGAATAACAGGCTGCGGCTCGGGCACGGAATATATGGCGGTAACGCCGTTTGGCGAGCTTTACCCCTGTCACCAGTTTGTCGGTGACGAGAAATACAGACTCGGCGATATCTGGACGGGTGTTACAAATATTGCGGCTCAGAATGAGTTTCGCAGCTGTAACGCATACTCCCGCCCTGAATGTAAGGAATGCTGGGCAAGGCTCTACTGCTCGGGCGGCTGCGCCGCAAATTCATATCACGCAACGGGCAGCATAGGCGGTGTTTACGAATACGGCTGTAAACTGTTTAAAAAGAGAATAGAATGTGCGATTATGATGCAGGTAGCAGAGGCAACCGAAAATGACAACGCCGATACTTGATTTTGTACGGAGCTATGCCGAGAGCGGCACAGCAAGATTTCATATGCCGGGGCATAAGGGCACAGGCCCTCTTGGCTGTGAGAGCCTCGACATAACCGAAATTTCGGGTGCTGACGAGCTGTTTTGCGCCGACGGAATAATCGCAGAGAGCGAGAAAAACGCCTCGGAGCTGTTCGGAAGCTACAAAACCCTCTACTCCACCGAGGGCTCGTCGCTTGCAATACGGGCGATGCTGGCGCTGGCAATATCCGATACCCCCTATGGGGAGAGACCGCTTATTCTGGCAACGAGGAATGCGCACAAGGTGTTTATTTACTCCGCTGCCCTGCTCGATTTTGACATTGAGTGGCTCTACCCAAAAGCCCCCTCGCATATTTGCTCCTGCTCTGTCAGCGCAGATGAGGTGAGGAACGCTATCGCAAATATGGACAGACGCCCTGTGGCGCTCTACGTAACCTCGCCCGATTATCTTGGCGGTATGTGCGATATTAAGGGGCTTTCTGAGGTGTGCCGTCAGCTCGGCATTCTCTTGCTCGTTGACAACGCTCACGGAGCGTATCTGAATTTTTTGGATACCCCTATGCACCCTATGGCTCTCGGTGCAGATATGTGCTGTGACTCGGCTCATAAAACCCTGCCCGTTTTGACAGGGGGTGCGTATCTTCACATAGCGCACAGCGCCTCACGCTATGCCGATATGGCTAAGGATAAAATGGCTCTGTTTGCTTCAACGAGTCCGTCCTACCTCACGCTTGCCTCGCTCGATGCCTGCAATGCGTATCTTGACGGCGAGTACAGGGGGGCTCTCTCCTATGCGATTTTGAGAATTGATAAAATCAAGGCTCTGGCAAGGGAAAGAAAAATCCCTATTTTAGATGGAGAGCCGTCAAAGCTCACGGTTTGTATTGCAAAATGCGGCTACACCGAAAAGCAGTTTCGGCGTATGCTCAAAGAGAGCTGTATCGAGGCTGAATTTATCGACTCGGATTATGCCGTTTTTATGTTGAACGAGAAAAACTCGGAGAGTGATTTTTCACGGCTTGAAGGCTTCATTCTCAACCTGCCTCTTTGCGAGGATATAAAAAAAGAGGCGCCGATTTTTTCAGCGCCAAGGCAAAAAATCAGCGTGAGAGAGGCAATGCTCGCCAGAAGCGAGAGCGTGCCCGTCAGCTCTTCCGTTGGCAGAATATGCGCCACCCCCTCTGTTTCCTGTCCGCCTGCCGTGCCGTTGGTAATCAGCGGAGAGGTGATTTGCGAGGCAACCGTTTCGGGCTTGCAGGCTCTCGGAATCGAGAGAATACAGGTAGTTAAGGAATAAATTTCGGGACTGAGGACTTGCGTGCTTTTGTCCCCTCACCGCAAGACGGTAATAAAACACAAGGAGAATATTATGAAAAAGGCATATTGGATATGGTACAACGGCGATTTTGAGCTATACCACAGCTTAAAATTACATACACGCAGAGAGCAATACGGTTTTCAGTACCCACCGTTCTGGAAGCTGTCTGTTCCCTACCCTACGGTGCGCTTTTCAACCTCATTCAATGCAAAAACCGAGACCTCAATCCAAGCTGTATCGAAGGGCATCGGATTTATAAAAATAGACGAGATATCCTACCCGCTCAACACCGACGTCAAGGTCGGAGTGGGCGAGCACTCGGTTGAAATAGATATAATGAATATCGACACCTTCCCGAGCGTTTACGTGGAGAGCGAATATCTCGTAACCGACAAAAGCTGGACGGCAAGCAATCTTTCAGGCAACAGAATGCCCGCAGGCTGCTCCGAGCAGTATACAGCAAAGGACTCCGACCCTGCAATTTTCGCCTTTTCTTACGAGAGCGTTATGCCGAAAATCAAAAACGGCACCAAGACCGACACGGGAGTTCTTTACGATTTCGGACGTGAGCTGTTTGCCATAATTCATATAGAGGGAGCAAGCCCCGATGCCGCTCTGCTCGTCAGCTACGGCGAGTCGGCTGAGGAGGCGTGCGAGCCGAGCGAATCGCTCATTCGTGAAACGGTTACGGGAAGCGACAGCTACACGCTCGTTGCCCGTGCGTTCAGATACGTTCATATAACAGACGAAAGCAGCAGGCAGAGCGCTCCTCTGACCGTGTGGGCTGACTACGAATACCTACCCCTCTCGGACAAGGCGAGCTTTGAATGTGACAGGCGTGCCGTTAAAAGGATATGGGACGTATGCTCCTATACCTTCCACCTCAATTCAAGGGAATTTTTCCTCGACGGAATAAAGCGTGACCGTTGGGTATGGTCGGGCGATGCCTATCAGTCGTATATGGCTAACCTCTACCTTTTCTTTGACCCCGATATTACGAGAAGGACGATTATCGCCCTGTTGGGTAAGCCGCCCTATGAGCAGCCGATAAACTCGATAAGCGATTATTCAATGTACCTCATAATTGCGGCGTACGAGTATTATTTTGCAACGGGTGACTGTGAGTTTGTAAGGAATTATTACAGCCGCTTGAAGGCACTCTACGATTTCACCGCCTCTCGCACAAATTCTGAGGGATATATAGATCAGATTGGCGAGGACTGGATATTTATCGACTGGTCGGATATGGATAAGGGCGGAGCGCTGTGCGCCGAGCAGATACTGTTCTGGAAATGCACTGGCGCTATGGCGGATCTGTCCGAGCTGTGCGGGCTCGACGGTGATAGCTACCGAAAGGAAGCGGAGCGCTTCAAGCGCAAAATTATGAAGGACTATTGGAAAGAGGCGAGGGGCGCATTCGTTGACTGCTACACGACGGGCAAGGAAAACGTCACCCGTCACGCAAATATCTTCGCAATTCTTTTCGATTTCGTATCCGAAAAGCGGGCGAAGAAAATTCTGCGCCACGTCCTCGAAAACGATGCCGTAAATCACATAACGACACCGTATTTTGAATTTTTCCAGCTCTGCGCCCTCTGTAAAATGGGCAGACTGCGTAAGGCGCAGAAGAAGATTGAGAGCTATTGGGGCGCAATGTTAAAGCTCGGCGCAACCACGATATGGGAGCAATACATACCCGAGCGCAAGGGTATAGAGCATTACGAGATGTACGGAATGAAGTACGGCTGCTCGCACTGCCACGCATGGGGCAGCGGCCCTATTTATCTGCTCGGCAGATATGCGCTGGGCGTTTATCCCACCTCGGTGGCGTATAAGACCTTTACAGTTGAGCCCTCGCTCGGTATTTATAAGAATATGAAGGGCACGGTTCCGATATCCGAAACGGATACGGTCAGCGTCACGGTTGATGCGCACACCTGCTCGGTCAGCGCAACCCGTGGGGGCGGAACACTCGTGCTGGGCGGCAAGAGCTATAAAATCCCCGTCGGCGAAAGCCTCACGGTTGAATACTGATTTTTACCGCCTGCCCTGCGCAGCGTGATTTTCAACAAAAAACGGTGTTAGAATTTCTAACACCGTTTTCTCTTTATTAGTTCTTTTTTCTAATATTCAACAGCCGTACTATCATTGGCGACAGAAGGATGTTTGAGCCGAGCTCGAACAAGAAGTTTCCGCCGACAAGACCTAAGAGCATATAAACGATAACGCTCTGCCCCTCACCCGTCGCCCAAAGAGCCACGGTGTCAAGGAAGAATAAGCCACAACCTATAAGGAAAACTCCGGTATTAACTATCGGGCAGACTACAGCCGCCATAGCTACTGCGAGATAGCGATTGCGCTTCTCAAACAGGCGGTATACCGCCCCTGCGGCAAGACCGCAGGCAATACCCTTAACCAGAACGGTTAAGATAGTGCCGGGAACGTTGATTGCGAGGAACAGGGCAGCATCGCCGCTTAACAAAACGGTTGCGCCAAACACAAGTCCCAGCCAGCCGCCAATCCAGATACCGCAGGTTGCCGCACCGATAACTATTGGAACAAGCACAAGGGATATGGAAAAGGGACCGAAGCGTATGAACGAGCCCAAAAGCTGTAATATAACTACGAGCGCCGTCATTATTGCGCTAAGCGCCAGCGTCTCTGTTGACATAAATTTTCTTTTGCTCTGCATCTGATTTACTCCCAAATTTAGTATAAAAACAATATATTGGTTATTATAACACCTTTGTTTTTAAAAATCAAGACTTTTCCCCAAAAAACCATCTTATGATAAAACAGAAATTTGATAATTAAAAATTCAAAAAAGCAAAATCCCCCTTGACAAACCGAGCAATATGTGTTATCATATCAAGTGTGCAAAAAATAAAGTTTTGCGATAAAAAACTTAATATGCGGGTATGGCGGAATTGGTAGCTTGGAGAGCGAGCGCACCCGGTGGGTGATGAAGCGAGCTTGACAAGGCACAAAAACAAGGAGAATTGCGACAGAACGGAGCAAGGCGACTATGTTTTAAGCTGTCTCGCGGGGCGCGGCTGCCCCAAAACAACTTAATATGCGGGTATGGCGGAATTGGCAGACGCGCTAGATTCAGGTTCTAGTGACTTCACGGTCATACAGGTTCAAGTCCTGCTACCCGCACCAAAAAACGACAAGCCTCCGCTGCTCGTTCTTAAGGACAGTTTTCAAGAATTAAGAACTACGAGCATTGCGAAGGCGAAGAAAAATACGAGAACATTTTGGTGTTTCTCGTATTTTTCTTTTTTGCACATTTGCAGATTTTCCGTCTTTATAGTACA
>JAFVRG010000003.1 GCA_017504405.1 Clostridia bacterium
ATACGATACATCTACAAAAACAGATTTGCGGCAAAATTCAAGCAGAACAAAAAGACAAGATAGCAAAAAGGGCAATTTCAAAAGCAAAAAAACACGACGATCTCCTCACAATGCTTGATTACGCTCAAATGTTTGGCTATATTCCTACAATTCATTTTTATCTACGGATATAGTTCCAAATAATGTATATTCACGTCGAAATTATAATTAAGATCATCGAAAAGGAATAGTATAAGAAAACGTGAAAAAACTCGAATTGATAAATATAAACAAAACTTATGAACTTAATATTCCTGTACTAAAAAATATTTCCTTTTTTGTTGATAGTGGAGATTTTTTGGTTTTATTAGGTCCATCCGGAAGCGGCAAGTCAACGATTTTGAGCATTATTGCTGGTTTTGAACCACAAAATTCCGGAGATGTTTTCATCGACGGAAATAATTGCAATAAAAAACCTTGCCAAGATAGGGATGTTGCAATGGTTTTTCAGAATTATGCGTTGTATCCATGCATGAATGTATATAACAATATTGCATTAAAATATGAGAAACAACAACTACACTTTTTCCTTTATTACTTATTTCAAAAATTTCTTTATCAAGATTTTGTACCGCTTCATTGTCAAGTGCTATGTAAGGCTCGTCCAATAAAAGTAAGTCAAAATCGCGTGATAACGCAAGAATGAGTAAAAGTTTTTGTTTCATCCCCAAAGAGTACGATGATACTTTTCGTTCAATATCGTCTGATAGACCAAAAAGTTCAATATATCTTTTAGTGTTTTTTAATTCCTTCCTTTTTAGAAAATAAAACAAATTTTCTTCACCTGACCACGTTTCAATAAACTGCGGTGTTTCTATCAAAGCTGAAATTCTCAAATCTGTATTTTGATAATAAGCACCCCCGGAAAACGATTTTATTTGTCCTACAATAATTTTTAATAACGTCGTTTTACCGCACCCATTTTCACCAAAAATTGCAATACGCTGTCCCTTGTCTATCGTAAAATTAAGATGTTGCAATACAGTTTTATTTTTATAACTTTTACATATATCTTTTAATTCAATCATTATACATTCCTTCGCTATTAAATGACAGATATAAACCATTTGAATCAGCTTCAATTGTTATTGGAAATGAAGTAATTATATCTCCAAAATTGTTTGCATCGCAACAATTCAATTTTATTGTCTGAGATTCTTCATCTATTTCACAATAACTACTTTTCACATTTGAATAGAGCGCAACTAATTCTGTAAAACTTGTTACGCCGATCTCTTCCCAAGTGTAATAATTTTCTTCATTTTCCATAGGTGCTATATCTAATTTTGGAAAAGTAAAAAAGAACTCCGTAGTTGCTGCTGAAAATTCACAAATCATATTTTCTATAACAAGTTGTTCGCTTGCATCAATCCACACAACAAAGTAATATCCCTCATATAGCATAATGTAGTTAGTACAAGAATAATTTTTGTATTGTACTTCATACGAATCATACAAATAGGGACTATTTATAATTTCTTTATCCAATATTCCTTGCGCGTTTTTTGTTTTCGTAATACTATTTCCATTACGAGAAGAAACATTAAATTCCTCTACTTCATACTCTCCAAGCGAAAACTTAATTTGTTCATCAAAACTCATTGCATAAATTTCTGTCTTTCTATTTGCAAGTGTAAAAAATAGAATTAACCCTGTAATTATTATTGCAAATAATGCAATCAAGCAAACAATTAGTTTATTATTTTTCTTTATCATTGTTACACCGTCCTCTCATATACATTTTAGCATAAAAGAAGTTTTCAGTCTTCTTATATGCTTTCATATATAACTACTTCGTTTTCTTTGTTTTGTCCATAAAAAAATAAAAAAAGTTGGAAAAAATCCAACTTTTTTAAAAAACTCATTTCTATTGTTCTGTTAATTCCTCAATATATTTCAACATTGATACGGTATCTGATTCGCAATGAAGGAAATATACATATCCATTATACTCGAAACGAGCATAACTTTCATTTTCCACATATTTGTATTCTACCACCACTTGACTTGTTGTGCGAACATCAACCAACTCATTGAAATTTTTTAGAAAACCTATCTCTTTTTCAGTATCGTTTAGCAGAACATATAATTCAACAAACTCCCCATTATTAAGGTAATGTTCTCTAATATAAATCGGTACATTTTCTTTATTTACAAAATCATAAAACAATGTCGATTCAAGTATTTCATAATCTAAATATGCAATCTTTTCATTTGAGCCTTTATTATAAAGTTCTATCGACTGTATATCATCACGCTCCAACTTTCCGTTACCTCGATCTATTTGATTCAACATCAATGGTATGAAACAAACTACAAGTAATAAAGCTGCAACAAAACTACCAACTCTAACAAGTCCCCATCGTTTTTTTTCTGTAACAGATTGTCTTTTTTCAATTTGAGTTTGTTGTAACATTAGCTGTTTAGCTTCATCTGTTACACTTTTGCTCGGTTTATCCGAATTTAGACTTTCCACTATTAAATTTTCTATTTCTTTCATTTCTTGGTTTTTCTTCATAACAATATAACCTCGATCATATCTCCTACAAACTACTTCGCTTTCGTTTCTTTGTCCAACTACTTTAACAAATCATAAAGTTTTTTTAATGCGTTATCAAGATGTAATTGCACCGTGGATTTGGGTTTGTTTAGCCTTTTTGAAATCTCTCGCACAGTTAAACATTCCCAAAATTTCAAATACAATAGCTCGTTTTCTTCATCAGATAATTTACGCAACGCTATACTTAATTCAATTCGATCAATAGAATTATCAGGGGATTCGATTATATCCGCTAAGTTTGTCAGTTCTGTACTATCAATAATAATGTATTCACTATCACTCTTATTCCAATCAATGCAAATATTCTTTATGATCTTGAATATCCAATTTAGCCCATTTTGACTTGTATTAAATTTTTTAGCACTACGAACAACTCGACATAAGGCTTCACTCACCACATCTTCGGCTAATGACTTGTTGTTTATGTATTTCTTTGCCATAACAAAGAAAAGACCACCATATTGTTCGTATATTTCATCAAGAGCCGATATATCACCTTGTGCAATTCTTTTCACAAGGTGATTAAATTTCTTTACTAATTCGTCCATAATATAGTTCACCTAATTTTTCATATCTTTACTCAACGAGTCATCTCTAAAACCTCAAATTTAATTTTTATATTATATCACTTTTACAAATTTTATTCAAGCCCTTTTTGTAAACAAAATAGAACTTACTGTAGGATTACAATAGATATGAGACAAAAGGCATAAAAAAGGTAGCGAAAAAATTTTCTTTATGTTAAAGTTTAATCAGCACAAAAAACTAACAAAGGAAAATTTATTCGCTACTATGAACATTGTATCACAAAAAGCTAACTTTCGTCAATCAGTTGTACTCTATTCTTTTAGAAATTCTATTTTTGCTACCATTCGCCGTTTTGGTGTCTCTCGAGCCACCATCTACCGTTGGCGTAAACGGTATAATGGTACTACTCAATCCCTTGCAGAATACTCTCGGCGTCCACACAGCCACCCCAATCAACATACACCCGAAGAGCTTAAACTTATCTCCGATATGCGTAGACGTAATCCTAACGACGGTTTGGTTTTCTTTTGGACTAAACTTATGCAGCGTGGCTACAAACGTTCTATTCCTGCGCTTTGGCGCATTTTGAGAAAACTATCCCTGCAACCCGTTAAACCACCGAATCCTAAATATATTCCAAAACCCTACGAGCCTATGCTTTATCCCGGTCAAAGAGTTCAGGTTGACGTGAAAATTGTTCCCAAATCCTGTATTGTTCCCGATGCAGACGGCTTGCAGGAACGCTATTACCAATATACGGCTATTGACGAATACTCTCGTTTTCGTTTCGTTATGGCTTTTAAGGAACAGAGCACCTATTCTTCCGTTCAGTTTGTCAATGCTATGATTAAGGCTTTCCCTTTCAAGATAGAGTGTATTCAAACGGATAACGGATTAGAGTTTATTAAATCCTTTGACGAGCGCAAAAAGGGAAAAGTTTCACTCTTTGAGGCGCACCTCAAAGAGTTGGGGATCAGACATAAACTTATTCGCCCTTTTACTCCAAGACATAATGGTAAAGTAGAAAGATCTCACAGAAAGGATAACGAATATTTTTATGCTACTCATAAATTTTATTCCTTTGAAGATTTCAAAAAACAGCTTTCCGTTCATCTTCGTTGGTACAATTCTTTCCCTATGCGTCCTTTGCACTGGAAATCGCCAAAACAATATATCTTGGATTACTTACACAACGGTCTTTTACATAATTAAAATTTTTTTCTAAAATCTTGTCTCATATGTTTGACAAACCTACATTTTTGTAAACAAAATAGAACTTACACGCATTTATCACAAGAGCCGATGTATCTCACGACACATCGGCTTTATCTTTTAGGAGAAATAGAAACTATATACTTTTTTGGGTGGATTTTCGCTCTCTCTATGAATAATCTCGGCATTTTCAAAGTGTGCAACAATTATTTTGGGGATGTAAACTTGGGAGTGTTGCTCTTGACGGTATCGTTATGCTCGTAAGGCTCGAGCAGGAATAGAACACCTTAGAACCAATGCTTTGAAGCTGACTGTTATTGCCAAAGGTTACGCTTTTAAGGCTCGTGCAGTGATAGAACGCCTCACTGCCAATCCTTGTTACGCTTGACGGTATCGTAATGCTTTCAAGACTCCTGCAGTAGTAGAACGCAGAATTGTCAATGTTTGTAAGCTGACTGTTTTCGCCAAAGGTTACGCTTTCAAGGCTCGAGCAGTTGTAGAACGCCTCATAGCCAATGCTTCTTACACTTGACGGTATCGTTATGCTCTTAAGGCTCGTGCATCCATAGAACGTCTCAAAGTCAATGCTTGTAAGCTGACTGTTTTCGTCAAAGGTTACGCTTTCAAGGCTCGTGCAGTTGTAGAACGCATATTTGCCAACACTTGTGATTACAATGTCAGTGACAAGTTTCCCGTTAAGATACAGATTTTTTGCATAATACAAAGGATTTGCAGACAAAGCGCCAAAGCTAATATTACACCATGCGTCAATATCGCTGATATATACGCCATTAAGGCTCGTGCAGTAAGAGAACGCAGAAGAGCCAATGCTTGTTACGCTTGACGGTATCGTAATGCTGGATAAGCTTGTGCAACCACTAAACGCCTCCTCGCCAATGCGTCTAACGGGTTTTCCTTTATACTCAGATAAAATTTCAATCATTCCGTCAATGATATAATTATAACCGCTTACATAATAGGTTGAACCGTTGAGAGCATATTTTGCCTGAGCTTGAAGAGTGTACGATGCATTAACCGTCTTGTGGCCTCCGTCGAGCATGTAGTCCTCCCAAAATCCCCCGCTACCCTTATAATAATATCCATATGGCGCATCTGGTACAGCAGGCTCGACTATACTCTTATTTTCAACCGTATATGTCTGCGTATCTACGGTAACACCGTCTGCTACAAAGGTTACTGTATATTTAGTTGGAGTGTATTTTGCATAGTAATATTCATTGCTTCCATCTGCTGAAAGAAGCTCCCATACACCGTCATAGTGCGCCTTAGCAGGAACAGCAGGGTGCGGAGTTGTAGTGTCGCCATTAGGAACTGTCTGTGTGGCAATGAGATTTCCGTCAATCGTATATGTTCTTTTGAGAGATTGGGCGGCAGTCGTGGTTGTAGTAGTGCTACTGCCGTCCTCGGTGCCCGAGGTCGTGGTGGTTGCTCCTGCGTCCGTGTCGGTGTCGCAGGCTGCGAGAGTCAGGGCGAGGGCAAGGAGCATAATGCAGATTGCCAAGGTGAATAAAAGTTTTTTCATAAAAGTCCTCCATAAAAATAAAAAATGCGTCTCGCAATGCGAGACGCACCTCAAAAATGCACTCTCCACATTGCTGCGACACAACCTTTTTACCTGAATATAGGAAAAGATGGGAGGTACAAATTTGCATAATACCACCCTATATTCAGGCATTTATTCAGTTATGTCGCAAGTACATTATAGCACTGTGGAAACGCTTTGTCAATAAAAAAATGGGCTGACGGATTTCGGTAACAAATTAAGGCATAGCCGAGTGGCTATGCCTGTTTTGTTTTATGATGAAATGTGCTACGCACATGGAATGAAATAAATCCGCTACGCAGATTTATGAAATGACCTTGCGGTCATGAAATGCTTTTTCAAAGCGTGAAATGCCTCTCGGCATGGGGGCGATGTCCTTTAACGGATATCGCACAAAAGGTCAAGGAGTGACAGCTCTGCAAGAGAGGGGGAGTGATAATCGGCGCCGCATGCATTGCCTACGGCAAGGGTTGTCATACCTGCGGCACGGCCTGCCTCGATGCCTGCATCGGCGTCCTCGACTATCATACATTCGCCGTAGGGGATACCGAGCATATCAGCCGCCTTGACAAACACCTCGGGGTCGGGCTTGGACTTCGTTATATTGTTGCCGTCGGATACTGCATCAAAATAGGTGGAAAGTCCAATTCTTTCAAGTATTATCGGCGTATTTTTGCTCGATGAGCCTATTGCTATCTTAATTCCGCCCTGCTTTAACGCATCGAGGTTTTCCATAACGCCCGAAAGGATATCAGCCTCAGTCAACTGCTGTATAAGGCTCACGTATATATCGTTCTTTTTCTTCGCCAGCGCAGTTTTTTCCTCATTGGAATACTCACGTTCTGCCCTCTCAAGAACTATATCAAGGCTCGCCATACGGCTGACGCCACGAAGTCTGTCGTTTATCTTCCTATCAAAATAGATGCCCTCGTCATCCGCCATTGCCTTCCACGCACGGTAGTGGCAATCGTCGGTGGTTACTATAACGCCGTCGAGGTCGAATATAACTGCCTTAATACTCAACGCTCACACCCTCCTTTGTTATTTCATATTTCTTATCAAAGATTTCAACGGTTACCGAGTCACCCTCGCTGATTTTGAAGGTAGCCCTGCCCTCTGCCACGTCTACGTGGAGAATCGAGCCTCTTACTATAATCGTAAAGGAATAGCCCTTCCACTTTTTAGGCATTTTAGGAGCAAAGGAAAGAATATCTCCATCGCTACGCATACCGCCAAAGCCGTATACGATATTCATCCACGCCGCCGCCATTGAGGTAACGTGCAGACCCTGATGGGTATTTCTGTTATAATCGTCTATGTCAATACGGCTACCGTATGCCATATACTCCTCAGCCATATCGAGATTTCCTATCTCCGCCGCCATTATCGAATGTACTGCGGGCGAGAGCGAGCTCTCATGCGAGCAACGGCTCTCATAGAAATCAAAATTAACCTTTTTCTGCTCGGGCGTAAAGTCCTTTGAATAGAAGAACTGCATCAGAACGACGTCGGGCTGTTTGAGCATATTCACTCTGAAAATGCTGTCGTATGCCCAATACTTATACACAGGAACCTTGTTGGGGTCCATTGATTTTACGTCATACTCGGGCATATCGAAATATCCGTCGTGCTGCTCGAAAAGTCCGCTCTCGCTATCGTAATTGATACGCATTTTGCGTGCCATCTCGCTCCAGAGGTTAAGCTCTGCCTCATCTACGGGGTAGCCGTACTTTCTTACTGTCTCAACGGTGTATTCAAAGTTCTTCTTTACCATATAATTGGTATAGGTATTATTGTGAACCATCATATGGAATTCATCGGGGCCCATAACTCCCCAGAGTCCGAATTCACCCGTTTTCGGGCTCCAACCGCCACGGGAAGCAAAATATCTGGAGGTTTCAACCAGCATCTCGATACCGCAGTCGGTAAGGAACTGTATATCACCCGTATTTCTCACGTAGTGCCATACACCGTACGCAACTGCCGCCGTGACGTGAATTTCGAGGTTTCCGTGCTGCCATACTCCGCAGGATTCCGTTCCGTCTATCGTTACCATAGGGTAGCACGCACCCTTACAGCCCTGCTCTACCGAGCGCTCCTTCGCCTGCTTTAAGGTGTTGTATCTGTACATAAGAAGGTTCTTAGCCGCCTTCGGGTTATTGAACATATAGAAGGGAAGGCAATAGGTTTCGCTGTCCCAGAAGGTCCAGCCGCTGTACTTTTCGCCAGTCAGTCCCTTAGCTCCGACATTTAGTCTGCCGTCGTCGCCGTGATAGGTCTGGTGCATATTGAATATGCAGAAGCGTATGCCCTGCTGATTTTCGTCATCGCCAATAATTTCGATATCCGAATGCTCCCAGATCTCTGCCCAGCGTGCGATATGCTCGCTCTTATACTCGCAATACGCCTTGGCAAGATATTTATCGGCAAGTGACTTATCAATTTCCTTATCTATTTCTCTCTCAACGAAGTTATAAACAACCTTCTCAAACGAGAGCTCACCGTCAAGCTTGAGGTCGTATTCCTGCCATATCAGCTTTTCCTCACGGTGAGATGCCGAGGGGGCGTGGTTTGTCCTGAATTTTGAATATATGCGCTGACCGCTGCTCTCTGTTCTGCAAATTATGTAGTCGTCGGCATTCTCACAGCCTACCCAATAATTCTTTCCCTCCTCCTCGTGAATGGGGGTAAAGTCAATTCCCGAATGAATTACAACGCTGTGTTTTTCCTTTGATTTAAGAGTTATCCTCTGACAGCCGATATAATGGTAGTTGATGCTGACAATTCTCTCAAACTCAAAATCAACACCCTTGTAGGAAAAACGGCGGGTAACTATGCCCTTTTTCATATCAAGCTCACGCATAAAGTCCTCGACTGCTATTTTTGCCAGGTCAATTTCCTCACCGTCAAGAAAAATTCTCGTATAGAGCCAGTTGTTTGCGTTTATCATAAAGCAACAGCGCTTCGCAAGGCCGTTGAAATATTCGGGATACGAGAGCGGCTTATCCTCATAAACTCCGTTGAAATAAGAGCCTATGAGCTTGTCCCCCGAATAGCACTCGTCAAACTGTCCGCGTATGCCCATATACTCGTTGCCGAGAGAAAAAATACTCTCGCCTACTCTGCCCGAGAGCGGGTTAAAGCCCCTTTCGGTTACCTTCCACGGGTCAACCTCAAAATATCTGATTGCTTCCTTTGCCATAACAAAAACCTCGCATCGTGTTATTTATGAAACAATTTTAACACACGGAACCCGTAAAGTAAATATATTTCCAACAAAAGATTATTTATTGCCAAAAAAAGTTGTATTCTGTCTAATTCGCTGTTTGATTTCGGCGTAACCGCAAACAAAAAGGTCTGCCGGGCGGCAGACCTTTTTATTAGGTTGAACTTTTGTATTCATAAAGCATATCCGAAAGTGACGAAAATGCAGAAATGTCAAGGCGCTCGCCCCTGATGTTTTCGGGGTAGCCGAGCCCTTGCAGGCACTCGCCGATTAACGGCTTTGAAAACTCGGGGTACTTTGCATTTATGGCGTTGGGTAGCGTTTTCCGTCGCATATCGAACGCCGCACGGATTAGCCCGAACATCAGCTTCTCGCTTTTCGGCTGATATTTTGGCGTTTTATATAAATCTATGCGGACTACTGCGGAATTTACCTTAGGCGCAGGCATAAAGCAGCCTGCGGGTACGCCGAACAGTCGGCGTGCCTCTCCGTAATAGGCGATAGCGGCGGTTATAGCTCCGTATTCGGAATCGCCTGCGGGGGCGGTCAGTCGCTCTGCTACCTCGTTTTGTACCATTACCGTTATTGAGGAAAATTTCACTCCGCATTCAAGCAGGTGCATAAGGATAGGGGTTGTTATGTAGTACGGAAGATTGGCGCAGACCGCCACCTCTTTCCCCTCTGCCTCACGCTCAAGAAGCTCCTTTATATCTATTTTCATTATGTCGGAATTGACAACAGTTACGTTGGCGTAATCGGCAAGGGTTACGCCGAGCACGGGAATCAGCCCCTTGTCAATCTCAACGGCTATAACCTTGGGGTAGCGCTCGCACAGCTCCTTTGTAAGACAGCCGATGCCCGGTCCTATTTCGAGAATAACGGTGTCCTCAGAATCACAGCACTCGTCAGCTATACGCTCGGGAATCTCCCTTTTTATGAGAAAATTCTGACCGAGGTCGTGGCGGAAGGTGATTTTTGCGGCACTCATAACCTCTTTTATAATTTTGGGGTTGCACAAATCCATAATTTCAAACATTCCTCTTGACAAACAGTTTTTTATATGTTAGAATATAACACGTTGTGATGCTGGTGTGGCGCAGTTGGTAGCGCAATTGATTCGTAATCAATAGGTCGGGGGTCCGAGTCCCCCCACCAGCTCCATAGACGAGGCGATTTTCGCCTCGTTTTTTTATTTTCCTCTATAATTGTAGCACAAAAAAGCTCAATAATCAAGTCAATTTTGACCTTAATATATCGGTTGCCGAGAATACGTTCCCCGCACCCATTATCACGAGAGCATCATACCCGTCAAGGACGTCAGATATTTTCTCTGCCGCATCGGCAAGGCTCGGTACATATTCCGCCCGTTTGCCCATTCTGTCTGTTATATCCTTTCCGCATACGCCATGCTGATTTTTCTCACGGGCGGAATAGATTTCGGTAACTATTACCCTATCGGAAAGCGATAGCGCCTTTGCCATTTCATCGCAAAAGCTGTACACACGGGAATAAGTATGCGGCTGAAAAATGCACGCAATTTTACCGTATCCGTGTGCCCTGAGCGCTGACAGTGTGGCGTGTATTTCCGTGGGGTGATGAGCGTAATCCTCTATCACCCTTGTGTTCCCAATGCTGAATTTATACTCCGCACGCCGTTTTGTACCGCCAAACGCCGAGGCGGACAGTATAGCCCCTGACATATCAACGCCCAATAGTGCGCAGACGGCGAGGGCGGCGGTTGCGTTCTGCACGTTATGCTCACCGATAAGTGATGTTTTTACCCTGCCGAGGCTATCCCCCTGCGAGGTAAAATCGAAGCTGACGCCCTCGCCCTCAAGCCTTACATCTCTGGCAAAAAAATCAGAGCTGTGCGAGCGCACGGAAAATGTATATACCCTTGATTTTATCCTCGGAATGAGCGAAACGAGGTTTTGATCATCTCCGTTTATAAGGCAAACCCCCACCCTCTCGGAATTGAGGTAGGAAAGAAACGCTTCCTTTACGTCGGAGAGGTCAGTATAACAGTCGGTATGCTCAAGCTCGAGATTCATAACAACCGCCAGCCGAGGGGACATAGCGAGAAAGGAGCGCATATATTCGCAAGCCTCGAACACAAAATACTCATTGCCACCAATCCGTCCGTAGTCCAACGAATCCGTCCGTGCGCCGACAAGGGCTGTAGGATTTTTACCGCATTCGGTGAGAATATGAGTTACGAGCGAGGCGGTTGTGCTCTTACCGTGCATTCCCGCAATGCCTACCGAGGTAGTGTAATCGCCCGCTATCACGCCTATCGCATCCGCACGGGAAATGCAGGGGATGTTTTTTTGTTTTGCGTACTTGTATGCCCTGCAATCGGGGGTCAGCGCATTTGAATAGATGAAGGCATCGACTTTTCTCATACCGAGTGACGAAAAATGCTTTTTAACCTTTATTTTTTTCTTGGCAAGCTTCTCTGTTCTGCTGTTTTGTCCGCTGTCGTATCCCGAAACACAAGCTCCCATACTGTCAAGCAAAACCGCAAGAGGATACATTCCTACCCCCGCAATTCCACCCATATATATCCGAGAGCCACGTGTAAGGATTTTTTTAAGGCTCTCACTATCGCAAAATGTGTTCTCAATCGACATATTTATTCCCCTTTCGCTATCTTTGTTTATTTTTAGAGCAGTCGGTAACAGTTGAGTAATTTTTTGTTAACAGTTTTTTCCATATTTATTTCATAATTTTACGAATAATAAACTCATTTCTTTAACATAATTGAGTTATAATAATATCACCTGATAAATATTTTCACACCAAAGAAAGGATACAGCAAAGGTTATGCAAATCACGGATATCAAAATCAGAAAATTCTTCGATGAGGGACCGATGAAGGCGGTTGCCTCCGTCACCTTTGACGATGCTCTTGCAGTTCATGACATAAAGGTAATTTACGCACGTGAGCGTTACTTTATAGTGATGCCCTCCCGTAAAAATCCCGACGGAACTTACAGGGATATCGTTCATCCGATAAATTCGCAGTTCAGATGCGAGCTCGAGGAGGCGGTAATTGATGCCTACCACGTTCAGCTCGTTGCGGCAAAGGAGGACGAGAGCGAGGTTGGAGTGCTCACCTGATTTTGGTTTAACAGACGAAAAACTGCACATACTTAATCTGTCGGTAAAACGGCAGATTTTTCTTTTATCGGAGGGGTTATGAAAATACTTATGCTTTTATCCTCGTTAGGGATAGGGGGTGCGGAAACGCACGTGCTGGAATTATCTCTCGCTCTGTTGCGCAGAGGGCACGAGGTAACGGTAATGTCCGCAGGGGGAGAGTACGTGGCATCACTCAAGGGTATTAAGCATATATATGCACCCCTTGATAAAAAAACAGGCATTGTCAAATCCGCAAAAATGATAAGACGGGAGCTGTCACACGGCTACGACGTAATGCACGCTCATTCGAGAATTTCGGCGCTCGCCGCCCGCATAGCTTCAAGGGACATCCCCCTCGTCGTAACAGCGCATTGGGTGTTCAAGGCGCATTTTCCATACAACGTTATGAGTGAGTGGGGAGAAAAGACGCTCGCCGTCAGCAATGACATTAAACGCTACCTCATCGATAAATACAACGTATATCCCGACAGCATAACCGTAACGGTAAACGGCGTGGACACCGAGCGTTTTACCTATGGTGAGCGGTCGGGAAAAATCAAAATAGTGTCAACCAGCCGCCTTGACAGTGACCGCTCACTGTGCGCTTCTTTGCTGATAGATTTAGCTGAAAGAATATACTCAAAATCGCCAAATAGCGAAATAATCATAGTCGGGGGCGGTGATTGCGAGGCGGAGTTAAGAAAAAAGGCAGGTGCCGTCAACCGCAGGCTTGGAGTTGAATATATAACGCTTACGGGTGCAACCGACTCGCCCGAAAAGTACGTTAAAAACGCAGATATTTTTATAGGTGTATCACGGGCGGCGCTCGAAGCAATGAGTGCAGGGTGCGCTGTGATATTGGCGGGAAATGAGGGGTATCTGGGAATTTTCGATGCAAACTGTCCAACGGGCGTTGACAGCAATTTCTGCTGCCGTGAGGGGGAAAGGGCGTCGGAGAAACGCCTTTTTTCGGATATATGTACTCTCATTGAGAAGGGAAGAGATTTTACTGTTGAAATGGGAGTTAAAAACAGAGATTTTGTTAAACAAAACTATTCAACCGAGAAAACCTGCTCGGATGCAGAGGGAGTCTATCAATCGGTTCTTCGCAATTCGGAAAGAAGCGCCGTGATATGCGGATATTACGGTCACGGAAATTTCGGCGACGACGCCACTCTGATTGCAATGGTTGCTCTCTTGCGTAAAAATAAAATCAACGATATTACCATTTTATGCAAAAATCCAAAAAAGGTAGAGCGCATTTTTTCGGTATGCGCAAAAAACCGCGTCTCTCCTGTAAAAATATCCCGTACCCTACGATCTGCTGATATATTTATTTTGGGTGGGGGGAATCTCTTGCAAAACGAGACCAGCACTCGTTCTCTCTACTATTATTCATCGGTTGCACGCATGGCAAAACGCAGGGGGTGCTCGATTTTTGTGCTCTCCGGAGGAATCGGCGGTCTTAAAGGCGGGCGAGCTGCCTGTATTTGCTCTGAAATTTTGAGCTTATCCGATGCGGTTGTAATGAGAACGTCTGCGGACTTTAAAAACGCAAAAATTCTTGCCCCGTTTAATAAAAGAATTTTTCATTCAAGCGACGTTACCGATACGCTCCAACCACGTGATATGTCGTATTTTTCTTTGCCAAAAGAGAATTACATCCTCGTAATGCCAAAAAGCATGCCAAGCGACTGCGAGCTTCTCGATATGAAGCAAAGGGCAGCAGGGTTGTCCGCAGATATAATGCTTCTGCCCCTGTTTGAGACACAGGACACTGCGGTATGTAAAAAAATAAACAAAAAAATTCCGACAGCAAAAATTCTGTCGGGGTTATCGGTTTATGAAATTATACACCTTATTTCAGGTGCTTTGCACTGCTATTGCGGGCGGCTCCACGCCCTTTTGTTTGCAAACAGATTAAACCGTCCTTATACGGTTGCGAGGAGCAGATCGGAAAAAATCAAAAATGCTCTTGCCGACATTGAAGGAAAATAACGTTACCCCCTCTAATGTCAAAATTCTCTCGGCAAAAAGAGAAAGTGAGGCAATTTTGCCTCACTCTAAACTCATTTAAAAATGATTACTTGATGATACCGCTATAAGGATCCTTTGTCGTAACAGTGGTGCTCGCAGTAGTTGTTGTGGTAGAACCGCCGTCAACCGTGGTAGTGGTCGTAGAACCGTCTCCGCCCTCATCGTCGGTGCACGCAACAAGGGATACACAGAGCACGGAAAGCATAAGAACCAAAATAAGCGCAAGTGTCAGGATTTTTTTCATATCTATGTCTCCTTATAAGATACAATTATTTCACATCAATAGTATAGCATATCAACAAGTCTTTGTCAACTGTAAATAATGCACAAGATTTTTTTATTTTTTTTGAACAAATTGACTATAAAAGGCTTATTTAAGCTCCTCAGGGCGCTTGTCAAACATCTCAACGATGTATCCAAAGCGGAATATTACCTGCTCCTCAGCAACAGGGTCAATCACAATTTTTATATGCTTTTTGCCCTTGGGTAGCTCAATTGTAGAGCTTGTATAATTCATACTGTGATAGATTGAACGGCATCCGATTTTACGCACCAGAGCTCCGTCGGCGTAAACGTTTGCTTCAAGTCCCCATCTTGCCGACGGGTGAGGCATACAGAAACGGTCAGCCTCAGTGTCAAATTCGAAGGACGTTCCCTCCTTGGGCATATAGGTCTGCATAATTCCCAACGGGAAGTCAATACTGTTATATCTGCCGGCACCTATGCTGATATTTCTGTCCCCTTCCTCGGTTACGAAGGGATTTTCCTTCGTATAAAGAGTCCAATCGCCATTATAGGTAAATCTGTCGGAGCAGGCAGGAATGTAATTGCTTCTCTCAAATACTTCATATTCATGTCCCTTACAGTAAACGTCGCTCTTCATTTTGAAGGGAGCTAAATACTTCTCAGGGTTTTTCATTATAGCGTTTACTATGGACATATTAAAGAGCTTGTATCCCCATGCGTGAGGGTGAACGTCAAAGTGTCCGTCCTCACACTGACGGTAGTAGCCAAGATAAAACTCCTCGTATGTGAGGCTGGGATTTTCAGCCTTTCTCGCCTCGTATTCGGCAAGGATATCCTCCATTACGTTGATTGTGGGAATTCCGTAATATCCCAAAAGCTCTTCCTTGATTTCAATGCTCTTCTTATGCTTGAAATAGAGCTCGTCAGTCGGTTTGACAGGATACGGAAGGTGTGAATATATGATAACAGGAACCTTGGGCGCTTCCATACACTGACGGATCATACTCTCCATATACATCTGTCTGTACAAAACCTGCTCACGCTCAAGGTCAGCCCTGGGAGGACAGTCGTTTACCGAAAATTCTATGAACACAAGGTCGGGATTGTGCGCGAGAACGTCACGCTGGAAACGAAGTGCGCCGTATTGGCTTCCCGTTCCTCCGACACCCGCATTGTAGGCAGATATTTTGCGTGAGGGGAACAGTCCTGCAAGGAAACGCAGAACGGTATTGGGCCATTTCATATTCCAGTCGGTCAGCTCTGTGCCCTCATAGTCAATATCGCCCGACGTGAGCGAGCCTCCGATAAAAACGACGGACAGCGGCTCTGTGGACGTAGTGTCAATTTTTCCGCCCGCAGTGAAAAAGGTTTTAGATGCAAAAATCTTCTCTTCCATGATGTTAACCTCATTGATTTTAGTTATTTTCAGAAAGCCATGCCTCGGCTGCTTTTCTTGATACTCTTTTTATATTCTCCGACTTATAGGGCGACTCGCTGCCGCCATTGGTATAGAAGAACAGCCTGCCGTCAGGCATAGCGTAGAGCGTCTGCTCGTATCCATTTGGGTCTCCGTAATAGCTGTATGTAGTCTTCTTCACAATGTTTGCAACGGCGGTGTCATACTCGTAGCCTGCAATAATTTTCTTCATAATCTGCTCCCTTTCAGTATTTCTTTATGAATTGCTCGAGTATAGCTATGCTCTTACTCGCCGCATCCTGTAAAAATGTTGTATATTCAGTCTGCTTCTCTCCGCTGGCATCGTCCGATATCGCGCGGATAACCGCAAACGGGGTGTTGTTAACGTAGCATACCTGCGCGATTGCCGCACCCTCCATTTCGCACGCCATTGCGCCGAAGGTGTCGACTATTCTGCTTTTCTTTTCTCTATCGTTTATGAAGCAATCGCCCGAGGCAACGGTGCCGCAAGCACTCTTCACTCCCATATCACGGGTTATATCGGACACAATGGAAACTGCCTCGCCGTCAGCCTCAAAATAGATCTTGTTTATCCCCGAAACAAGCCCTACAGGGTCACCGAGCGCTGAGGTATCCATATCGTGCTGAACGAGCCTGTCTGCTATCGCTATATCACCAATGCTAAGCGAATGAGTGAGCGTTCCCGCAACTCCCGTATTTATCACTATGTCGGGGCGGTATCTCAAAATCATTGCCTGTGCACACATAGCGGCAAAAACCTTACCTATCCCGCATTCCGCAACAACAATGTCCTTGCCGTACAGCCTGCCGCTGACGTATTCGACCGAGCCAACCCTCTCGCACACCGTATCGGTCATTTTTTCCTTGAGCGCGGCAACCTCCACCCTCATAGCTCCAATAATTCCTATCATTTTCAGCCCTCGTACTCAAAGGTGTTTTTTCTTGATTTCAGCACCGAGAGGTATCGCTTCGCCTCTTCTTTTGCAGAAGAAAGGCGCAACCCCCTGTAATTTCCGCACTCTCTGCGGGCAGCGCCGAAAACCGCACCCTTATGCTCAATGATTTTTTCGAGTGTTTCTATAACTGTTTTAAGCACCGTTTCGTTATCTTTTCCTCTGACGAGCAGATAGAATCCCGTTCTGCACCCCATAGGGCCGAAGTAAATTATACTGTCCGCTATATCGGAATTTCGTACATATGTTGCAAACATATGCTCGAAGGTGTGCATGGTGAGATTATCCATATAATCTCCGCCGTTAGGACGGCGTGTTCTCATATCGTAGGTAACGATATCTCCGTCAATTCTCGAAACGTATATGCCGCTGTCTATTTTGTCGTGGTCAACCGTAAAGCTGGTTATTCTTTTAACGTCCCTCATAACCTATCCTTTCCTCAAAATAATAACATATATTTATGCCCGTGTCAATAAAAAAGTTTGAGTAAAATTTAAAAATTTGATTTTCTTTTGCTTCTTTTGTATTGACTTTTATTGCTGACAATGTTACAATGTAGAAGTATCTGCCCGTGGCACAGCTGGATAGCGCGTCAGACTCCGACTCTGAAGGTCCGCGGTTCGAATCCGCGCGGGCAGGCCAAAAAACGACAGGATTTTCCTGTCGTTTTTTTATCCGTTGCCAAAGTAACGGTATATCATCAGCCCTTCGGGTTGTATATCGTCACGCATCAGCGTGTATCTAATTGCCGAAGGCGTATATCATCTTTTGCAGGATTTAGAAATTTTTGTTTTTTGGTTTTTTCTCAAAATCAGTTGATTTTTGTTACAATGAATGATATAATTAAGATATGGAAAGCAAGAATAATGTAAAAAGAAGCAATACAGGAAAGCGCAAGCTCTATTTCCGAGCACTCAAAAAAGTCATGAAGGTCAAGTATAAGGAGCCCACCTTCATATACCTCGGTGATGAAGTGACAAACGGTGCTCTCATCCTGTCAAACCACGAGGGCACGGACGCCCCAATGTCACTCGAAATCTATCTTAACAAGCCTATACGTATGTGGGGCGCAAGTGAGATGAATTCGGGACTCATACCGCTCTATAAATATCAGACAAAGGTTTACTACCACGAAAAGAAGCATTGGAATATACACCTTGCCCGTGCGTTTTGTCTTATTGCCAGCCCGCTGACAAATATGTTTTACAGCGGTCTTGACATAATTTCAACCTACCACGATGCACGTACTGTAAAAACCATACGTGAGAGCATCGAGGCAGTAAAGGCGGGAATGAATATAGTGGTATACCCTGAGGATTCCACCAAGGGCTACTTATCTGAGCTGGAGGGCTTCCACGAGGGCTTTGTGCTCTTTGCCGAGGTATGCTACAACCGAGGAATAGATATTCCTATTTTCGTTTCCTATTTCAGGAAGAGCGACCTCACCTACATATTTGATAAGCCCGTATACTATTCCGAGCTTGCGAAGCTCGGGCTTTCAAGAGCCGAAATTGCGAAAAAGCTGTGCGAGCGCTGTAACGAGCTGGGAAAAATGCAGTTTGACGAAAACGGCGAGCTCATCGAATACCCCGAAATGAGCGAAACTCCTGTTTAAAAACCCCATAAAAACCACCCGTCCGGGTGGTTTTCTTTTTATAAACTTGACAATTCAAGGAAAATGTTATATAATTTTTGTATGTAAAAAATGCCGGAGGACAAAATGGCTGAAAGAACTTTTTTCGTGATAGTTCCTGTCTATAAAGTTGAGAAATACATTCACGACTGCTTTAATTCCATTCTTAATCAAGACAACGGCTCGTTTAAGATATTTGCAGTTGACGACGGTTCGCCCGATAAAAGCGGCAAAATATGCGATGAATACGCAAAAAAAGACAGACGCATACGAGTTATTCACAAAGAAAACGGCGGGCAGGCTTTAGCAAGAAGTGTAGCTATAATCGAAGTCCTCAAGGAAGCCAGTGATGACGATTTTTTAATTTTTGTTGATTCCGATGACACGATATCCCCCAACACACTATCAGTTTTAAACAAATCAATAACCGAAAATGGTTGTGACTTACTTTTCTATTCAATGAATAGGGTCGAAAACGAGTGCAAATCCGCAACAACACCTATATCACCTCCGTTTGTTGGAACTGTAAATGATAAAGCTGAGTTTTACCGCATAGTTTTTACAAATCCCTTGTACAATTCCCTGTGTCTGAAAGCCGCATCCGCAAGTCTTGTAAGAAGATCAAAAATGCAAGAGGTTCGTTACCGAGCTATCGGAGAGGATTTGTTGCAAAGCATACCTTTATACCAATTTTGCAAGAGAGCCGTCTTTATTCCGGACACACTTTACAACTACAACTATAACCCATCATCAACTACTCATTCCGTAAGCTATAAAAATTATGACATCAACTCCTCGCTGAGATACACCGTACTTAAATTTATGAGAGAGCAAAACGTGTGGAATGATAGCGATTTTGAAGAATATCTTGCTTATTGCAGACGTCTTCTAAAAGAACAAATTTTAACTGTATGCTGCTTCTCCGCACCTTCAAAGGATAAAATAAAGATATTCGAGGATATAAGGAATGATGAATACTTCTCTTACCTAATTTCCACAGCCGACAAAAGCGATTTTGAATTGCTGGCTGTCAGAAAACAGCGGTACCGCACTTTGCTTATCAAATCAAGGCTCCATTTCTTTATATCAAAGGCATATCACAAAATATTTAGATAACTTGAAATGAGCGAAACCACCCTCTAAAAACACAAAAACCACCCACACGGGTGGTTTTCTTTTTATAAACTTGACAATAACTGTATAATGATATATAATTATTATAATTGATTTGGCTACGGAGAGCGATTATGAGCTGTGTTGAAATATTTACGAGCATATACAAAAGAGAACCTGTCGGGGTTGAATTTTGTCCGTATAGGGTGTGTCCGATTGGGGCGCACGTGGACCATCAGCTCGGCTGGGTGACGGGGCTTGCCATTGATAAGGGTATAAATATTGCCTATTCGCCGAAGCAGAACGGCGTTGTCGAGCTATGCTCTATGCAATTCGACAAGAGGGCTCAGTGGCATATATCCTCCGTACCTGAAAAGAAAGAGGGCGACTGGGCGGATTATCTGCGTGGCGCTACTCTTATGCTTGCAAAAAAGCATCCCTTAAAGGTAGGTCTGTGCGGCGTTATCGAGGGCTCGCTGCCTATTGGCGGTCTTTCCTCCTCGGCGGCTGTCACTATCGCTTTTCTCTCTGCTCTTTGTAAGGTAAACGGCATACGCCTTACAGAAATGGAGATGATTCTGACAGCACAGGCGGCTGAAAATAAATACGTAGGCGTATCCTGCGGAAAGCTCGACCAATCCTGCGAGGTTTTCTCTAAAAAAGGTCATCTTCTGCATCTCAATACAAAGAACGACAGCTACGAGCTGATCCCCACTCATCCCGATATGAAGCCGTATAAAATTGCCGTATTCTTTTCGGGCATTGAGCGCTCGCTCGCAGGCACGAAGTTCAATATGCGAGTTGACGAATGCCGTGCCGCCGCCTACGCACTCAAAGCGTTTGCAGGTTTGGAGCACACTAAATTTAACGAAACCTGTCTTGGTGACGTACCCTACGAGATTTACCTTAGCCATAAGGACAAGCTGCCCGAAAGCTGGCGCTTGCGTGCTGAGCATTTTTACACCGAGCAGCGGCGTGTTGCCGAGGGCGCAGAGGCGTGGCGCAGAGGCGATATTGAGCAGTTTGGCAGGCTGTCGTTTGAGAGCGGTCTTTCCTCCATCTACAATTACGAGGCAGGCTCGGACGAGCTTAAGGCTCTCTATGAGATAATGAGGGATACCGAGGGAATTTACGGCGGACGCTTCAGCGGTGCAGGCTTTAAGGGCTGTTGCATTGCGCTGATAAATCCCGATTTTGAGGATAAAATCACCGAAAACGTCACACGAAAATACCTTGAAAAATTCCCAAGCCTTGAAGGCAAATTCTCAGTTCATATATGTGAGAGCAGGGACGGAGTGGAGCTATGAAATGTCTGATTTTAGCGGCGGGATATGCCACAAGGCTCTATCCCCTGACCGAGAATTTCCCGAAGCCTCTTTTGACTGTCGGTGAAAAAACTATTCTCGACTGGCTCATTGACGATGTAGACACCTCAGGTGAGGTTGACGAATATATTGTTATTTCGAATCATAAATTTGAAAAGCATTTTGAAGAATGGTCGAAAACTAAGAAACAAAAAATCACCGTGCTGGATGACGGCACAAGCACCAACGAAACACGTCTGGGTGCTGTGAGGGACATAGAGTTTGCTATAAACACGCTGTCGATTTCCGATGATATGCTGGTAATTGCGGGCGATAATCTGCTTGATTTCAGCCTTACCAAGTTTATTCAATACGCAAAAAGCAAGGGTACGTCTTGCATTATGTGTTATTTTGAGCCGTCAATCGAGCGCCTTCGCAAGTGCGGAGTTGCTGAGGTTGACGAAAATGACAGAGTTATACGTCTGACCGAAAAGCCGAGTGAGCCGAAGTCCAATTACGCCTGTCCCCCATTCTATTATTACACAAAAAGCGATGCTATGCTGGTATCAAAGGGTATCGCTGAGGGGTGTGGAACCGATGCGCCCGGAAGCTATATTGCGTGGCTGTGCGCACAAACGCCCGTTTGCGCTATGGAAATGCCCGGCAAACGCTACGATATAGGAAATTTAGAAAGCTACGAGGCTGTCAAAAAGGAGTATAAGGGTTATGCTGGATAAAAGAATAGACCTCAGTAAAAAAACCGTGCTTGTCACGGGGGCGGCAGGATTTATTGGCGCTAACCTCGTAAAAAGGCTGATAAACGACTGTAAGGGCGCACACATAGTGGGAATTGACAATCTCAACGATTATTACGACCCGAGGATTAAGGAATACCGACTCTCCGAGATTGAGGAGGCTGTTAAAAAATCCGATTGCTCTTGGGATTTTGTTATAGGCAGCATTGCCGACAGGGAGCTCATCAACAGTATATTTGAGGAGCACAAGCCCGAAGTGGTAGTAAATCTCGCCGCGCAGGCGGGCGTGCGCTATTCTATAACTAATCCCGATGCGTACATTGAGGCTAATATTATTGGCTTTTACAATATTTTAGAGGCATGCCGACACTACGGTGTTGAGCATTTGGTCTACGCATCAAGCTCGTCGGTGTACGGCTCTAATACCAAAATCCCCTACTCTACCGACGATAAGGTGGATAATCCCGTATCGCTGTATGCGGCGACAAAAAAGTCCAATGAGCTGTTCGCTCATGCGTACAGCAAGCTTTACAACATTCCCTCTACGGGATTGCGTTTCTTCACCGTTTACGGCCCTGCAGGACGTCCCGATATGGCGTACTTCGGATTTACCAACAAGCTAATTGAGGGCAAAAAGATACAGATATTCAACTACGGCAACTGCAAGCGTGATTTTACCTACGTTGACGATATAGTCGAGGGGGTTGTGCGTGTTATGTCCTGCCCTCCCGAGCAAAAGAACGGCGAGGACGGACTTCCCATACCGCCGTACAGGGTGTACAATATCGGAAACAGCTCTCCCGAAAATCTTTTGGATTTCGTAAACATTCTCCAAGAGGAGCTGGTTTCGGCTGGCGTTTTGCCAAGTGACTTTGATTTCGAGGCGCATAAGGAATTAGTTCCTATGCAGGCGGGTGACGTACCCGTAACCTTTGCCGACACCTCGGATCTCGAGCGTGATTTTGGCTTCAAGCCCCACACCCCCTTGCGTGAGGGAATACGCAATTTTGCGAAATGGTATAAAAAGTTCTACGGATAAGAAACAGAATCGGGGCGAACAGATTTTGAGCAGAAATCGCTGTTCTTCGTCCCGAATGCGTACGAGGGTACGTCAAGAGGGCGAAAACGGCGATAGTAAACAAAAAACAAAACCAAAAGAAAATCGCAGATTTTCTTCCTTATAAGATTCAGACGCTTTTTGAAAAAAGCTTAGCAAAAACTTTTGTAATTGAAAAAATAAAGGCGAGGCACATTTGTACCTCACCTTTTTTGTTTACGGTTGTGCCGAAATACGGCAGCCCTTTTTTTATATTTCCACTTCAAACATAGTTAAAACGTAAGGGGTTAGTGTGGTTTTTATATGCTCCTTACCGAAGTTAATATCAATTTCCTGATGATTCTGGTTCTTGTTGAAAAGATAAACCAAAACCTTACCGTCGGGATTCTTTACGGCTAAGTGCAAAACGTCCTGACGTACACAGGTGGTGGACAAAACCTTCGCTCCCTTTTGTATGTTATGAGCATACATATAGTCAACCGAATACACACTCTTGCGCTCTGCTCTGCCCGTATCATCGAGCATTACAGGGGCGTTACAGCCGATATCACGGTCATGCTTCGGTCCGCCCTCTGCATCAAGGACGAGATTCCACTCGACTATTGCGTTTGAGCCGTAGAAAAGGTTCAAGAGCATATCCTCACGGTAGTAACCGTAAAGGCGCTTGATAAGTCCGTGGCAAAACTCGCTCTGTATGAGAAGCTTATCGGGGAATTTTTCACGGTGCAGGCGTATTTCGTCATAAAATCCGACGTGATACCAATGGTATGCCGCACCTGCCGTCTGCTTATCCGCAATTTTATACACACGCTTTGCAAAGTCGAGCATACCGCCACGGTTGTGCTCCCAGCAAAGGATTTCGGTGGTTAATCCCCGTTTCTCCATTTCCTCAGAAAGGATTATATTGAATCGTGCCTCCTCCTCTGCTGTGAAAAGGCAGCTCTCGTACGAGGCTGCAAACCTCAGCTCATTCTGGGGGGTGAGGTAGCTTATATGTATACCGTGCTTCTCGTATTCCTCAAGGAAACGGCATATATACTTTGCAAACAAGGGATAGTATTCGTCAAGGAGTCTGCCGCCACGCTCATACTGTCCGTTATCCTTCATATAAGGGGGCGGTGTCCACGATGACGCTATGAACATAATATCGCCGTTTACCGCCATTGCGTCCTTTACAAACGGAATTATATACTTCTCATCCCTTGCAATCGAGAAGGTAGAGAGGTCGGTATCTCCATCCTCTACGTACGTGTAGGAATCAACGGTGAAATCGCAGGAGCCGATTGAGAGCCTTCCTATGTTATACCTAAGACCGCTATCGCCAAAGAGCCACTCAACCGTCTTTTTCTTATCCTCATCACACATATTTGCATACACGCACGCAGATGATTCGGTGAATGCGCCGCCAAAGCCGAGAATGCTCTGGCGCTCCTCGTCAAGATAAACGTTAACGCCGTTATCAAAGTTACCGTAGGGGTTGTCCTCGATAAAAATCTCCTCCGCCTCGTCCTTAATAATGTCGGCGCAAGCTAAAATCAGCTTCCTTGTGGTTTTCATAGCAAAGCTCCTTTATTTTTAATTCTGATTAAAATCAAATTTAATTTTTCCGTCGGAGTCAAGCACGAGCACCGCATCAAACGGCTTACCCGTTTTAGAGATAAAGCCTTGAATTTTTGCGGTTCTGCCCTCTGAGAGCAGGCGCTCCATATTAGCCTTCGATATAACACGGTGGCATATTGTGAAGTTAGCTGTGAATTTACAGCCCTCCTTATATCCTGTGCAACCGTAGCCGAAGGTAGTTCTGCGGACACGTGAATGGCAAAGTGGACATTCGCCAACGTCGTCACCCATAAAGCCGTAATCAATATCGGTTTCGGGCGGCATCGGGGCTCTCTGCATCATTGCGCTAATCTCGTTTTTTGCGAGGGCAACGCTCTCATCAACCGTCATTTCACGGCGGAATACCTTTTTCAGCGCACGTCCAAGCTCCGAGGTCTTATACTTATCCATAGAAATTTTCATTTGCTCGAGCGCCTCTATCAGAAAAATTCCACGTGGCAGGATATGATAAACGTCCTTTTTGAGCTCTATATATTCACTCTTTTTGGCGTTTTCAATAATTCCCGTTCTGGTCGCCTCGGTACCGAGCTCGAGTCCCTCAAAGATAGCACGGTATTCCTCGTCGTCGTTATCGTCCTCGTTTTCCTTTTTCTTATCCTCTTTAAAGGGGTTTTTGAGGTAATTATTGAGCGTTTCTATCGTATAATGCTTTGGCGGTGTGGTTTCCTTTTCTACGGGTTTAAAGTCCACGTTCACCCTATCCCCCTTGGATAGCATAGGCAAAACCTTATCCTTCGCCGTATAGTCGTCAAGGCGTGTCCAGCCACGCTCAACCATAACAGTGCCCTTGAGCGTAAATTCCTCTCTGCCGTCAAGGGATACGGTTATTTCCGTTTTTTCAACTATACATTCCTCTGCGCAGAAAACTGCGGCGAAACGGCGCACGACGGTTGAATAAACCAGCATTTCCCTCTCACTGAGCTTGCTCTTATCGGGCACCTTATGCGTGGGGGTAAGCGCGGAGTGCGATTCTATTTTGGAATCGTCAAAAATCTTCTTTGAGTCCTTGAATTTAACGGGGTACCCCAGCTTTGCAAAGACTCCCACTATATTCCTTATTTTATCCTTCTCTGCTGTCGCAAGATATTCGGAATTGGTACGGGGGTACGTAAGATAACCCTCCTCGTAGAGCTTCTGCACTATGGCAAGGCTCTCGTCCATAGGCATCTTATTCTTCTTACCCAAAACGTTTTGGAGCTTGGACAGCGAATAGAGCTTTGGCGGTTGGAGAGTATCCTTTTTAACCTTTTTTGCGGTTACCGTTGCTATGCGCCCATTGTAATCGGCGCACATCGCATTTGCCTTAGGCGCTTCGTTTGCCGTAAACTTCTGCTTTGACGTCAGCTCAACCTGCTCACCGTTTGTTTCGGCGTTGCTGACTATTGCGTAATACTTTTCGGGCGTGAAGGATTTTATTGCCATATCCCTCTCGTAAATTGCACGCACTATCGGCACGATAACTCTGCCCACACGCAAGAGATTTCCCGTTTTTAACGTCGCATAGCGTGTGAGGTTTACACCGTACAGCCAATCCATATACGTACGGGCAAAGCCCTCGTTGGCGAGACTGTCATAGTCGCTCTCGGGCTTCATCTCCCGAAGGGCGGCTGCGACGGTTTCGGGTGTCTGATCGGGAAGCCACAGGCGCATCTGACGTTTATTTGGCGATGGGTTGGCGTTTTCTATGCACAAACGGACAATAATCTCTCCCTCTCTGTCTGCGTCCCCCGCATTCACTATCGTATCAACGTCGGGGCGGTTGAGAAGCATTTTTATTATCCCGAATTGCTTAATTACCCCTGCATCCTCCCGCTTACTGTCGTCACGGCGCAGCTCAAAACGGAATTTATCGGGGAAGCAAGGGAGTCCCTCCATAGACCAACGTGTATCGGTTTTTCCCGTATACGCCTCTATGTCGGCAAGAGAGAATAGGTGTCCGAATGCCCAGGTTACGATATAATCCGAATTTTCAAGGTAGCCGTCACGGCGGCGCATTTCACCGATGCCTGCGGCAATATTACGGGCAAGGCTCGGTTTTTCCGCTATTATGACCGTCATACTCTCTCTCCTTTTCCTTATTTTATCACGATAACGTTTCCTTTTAAATGCAAAAAACGATATATTTTTTGTAAAAAACGATTTAACAATATTAATGATACCACAAATATCGTTTTTTTTCAATAAAATGTACAAATTTTATTGACTTTTGCCACACGGTTAGCTATAATTAGCGTATAGGGGGTGGCTTCTATGGATAAAAAACAGCAGGCGAGCTGTGACTCGTGTATTCACTACATAACCGACGAGGACTCGTATGACGCATACTGCGATATGAACCTCGACGAGGACGAGAGAATGAATTATTCACTCCTAGGACTCTATCGCTGTCCCTTCTATCAATTTGCAGACGAATATATAAATGTGAGGAAGCAGATATGAGAATTGCGATTAACGCGAAGCTGTTTCAAATTAAGGACGAGCAGTTCTTAAAAGCGCTTAAGGGTGCCGGATTTGACGGAATAGATTTAGATTTGAGCTCGGCAAAATCGCTCTTTGAGGGTGACGTTGAAAACAGGTCGAAGGAGCTTCGTGCCCACCTTGACGAAAACGGCATCGAATGCTCGCAGGTGCATCTGCCCTACTACTCCCTCTTTGCCTCATCGGAGCTATGGGATACAGAAACCGATGAAAAAATCGAGAAATCCTTTACGGTAATGAAAATTCTCGGTGCAAAATGGGGAGCATTCCACCCACTGACTGCCTTTAACTTTAGCTGTGATTCAAAAAGAGCTATTGCGGATAACCGAGAAAAGCTTTTGCGTTATCTCAAAGCCGCAGAGCGTGAGGGTGTGGGTATTGCCGTTGAAAACATACCTATTTTTCCCGATTGCCCTCAGTATAAATTTTTCAGTGCCAATCCCGACGACCATATCATGCTTGTGGATTCGATAAAATCGGATTTTATCGGCGTATGCTGGGATTTCGGTCATGCAAATCTGATGACGTATGACATGTGCGAGGCGCTCGATAAGATGGGTGATAGGATAAAAATTTTGCATATGCACTCAAACTTCGGCGATTATGACCGACATCTGTGTCCGTACATAGGCAGTGTTGAATTTGATAAGCTGCTGCCCATTCTGAAGAAAAACGGATTTGACGGCACTCTATCGCTTGAAATCAATTACGACCTCATACGCCCGCAAATACTTCCCGATTATCTCAACATGTGCGCAAAGGCCGCACGGGATATGACCAAGTATTTTAGATAAAAGAAACAGGACGAAAAACGCATAATGTTTTTCGTCCTGTTTTCTTAATATTAATCCTTCTTGATATGTACGTCAAGCTGATTGAAGGGAATCTCAATTCCTTCCTTATCAAATGCCGTTTTCACCTGCTCGGTGATGTCAAAATATACCGTCCAATAGTCGGCGTTATTTACCCACGCCTTTGCAGAGAGATTGATGCTGCTGGCACCGTGCTCGGTAACTCTCACGGTAGGCGCAGGATCCTTGAGAACGAGCTCGTGAGCCTCAAGGAGCGACATTATAATTCCCTTAGCCTTCTCATAATCACAGGAATAACCGATAGAAAACGTGAGGTCTACACGGCGGGTTGCCTTCTCGGAATAGTTTACGACATTTCCTGTTGAAAGCGCTCCGTTAGGAACGTATACTACCTTATTATCGGGGGTACGGAGTCTGGTGTAGGTAATGTGAATATCCTCAACAGTTCCTGAATATCCCTGAGCCTCAATGAAATCGTCCACCCTGAACGGACGGGTTATGATAATAAGAACTCCGCCTGCAAGATTTGACAGCGCTCCGTTAAGAGCCAAGCCTGCGCAAACGCCAAACGAGGTAACTATTGCTGCAAGTCCGCTGGTGTCTATTCCGACGTAGCCAACGAGGCATATTGCCACTATGCATTTCATTCCAATCTTAAATATGTAGGCAAAGGTTTTTGCGAGGGTTTTGTCTATTTTGCCCTTCTCGTGGGATTTTGCAATTCTTTTGCCTATCGCATTTATAATCTTGAACGAGATTAAAAGAGCGATAATTGCGATAATAAGCCTAACGCCTGCGGTAGCTGCCCAACCTATAACTGTGTCCAAAAGTCTGTTCAATGTTGCCTTCCAGTCCATTTTTAAATCCTTCCTTTGTTGTTTAATAATAAGATATTTTAACTTGCATAATCGGGGAAGGGGCTGCTATGTTCACCTTCCCCTTTCTGCTTGCTTTAATTATTCGGATCTCAGCGCTATTACAGGGTCCTTCTTGGACGCAAGTCCGCTGGGGATAAAGCCTGCAATAACCGTCAAGAATACGCTGATTGTTACAAGGATTACTGCCGCTAAGGGCGGAAGCATCGCCTTGAGCGCCTCAATTCCTGTCAGAGCATTGAGTATCAGGTTTATGGGTATGAGCGCCAACAGTGATATTACAACGCCCAAAATTCCTGCGGCAAAGCCCACGATTATCGTTTCCGCATTGAATACTCTGGATATATCACGCTTGGATGCGCCTATTGCACGCAGAATACCAATCTCCTTCGTTCTTTCAAGAACTGAAATATAGGTTATAATTCCTATCATTATCGAGGATACGACAAGGGATATTGATACAAATGCGATAAGCACGTAGGACACGGCGTTAACTATCGTGGTAACCGAGCCCATAAGCGTTGCCACCATATCTGTATAGGTTATCTTGTCTTCTTCCTTCGCATTGTCGTTATAGGTCTTGATAATGTCGGTTATCGCATCCTTTGCATCAAAGTCCTTCGGATAAATATTTATCGAAATAGGCTTTGTGAAATCAACGTAGCCCATTTTCTCAAGGTTACCCGTGTAGGTAGCATCGGACACGAGATATTCGTTTGAGAGGTTAACGAGGCTTACATTGTTCTGCTCCAGCATTCCCAGCATCATTTCATAGGTGACGAGCGGCTGCTGTTCTGCGGGGAGCATCGGGCGAATCGTAGAATCAAGCATTGCCCTGAATTCAGCATTTGCACAAAGCTCTGCTCTTATAGCCGCCTTTTCCTCCTCGGTATCAACGTCAGCATCGGTATAAACCTTGAACACGCCGCCTGTGAACAGGTCGGTTGAGGTGTTGCTCTTCTGGGCTGTGACAACGTCGCTGTTGTTAGCACGCTCTATCATCTTGGTCATCAGCTCTTCCTTATACGCAATACCGCCAACGCCGGAATCCTCTGCGGTAACGATACCCGATATTTTAAGCTTGACACCGCCGCCCGATTTGAGAAGCGTCTGCATTTCCTCATCGGTGCGCTGTACGATTTTGTCACCGTCCATTTTGTAGTAATCAGAATTCGCAAGAACCGAGAACTCATAGCCTACAATTTCCTCGTAGGTGTAGGTAGTAGAATTAATCGTTGCGGTGTTTTTCTCACCTGTCAGCATCTCGTTTTCAAAGCCCTTGAGAAATTCCTCAAGCTCCGCAGTATCTCTGATGCCAAGACAGTAAAGGACAAAGTCGGATATACGGTTGTGCTCGTCAACGATAATGAGAATTTCATCATAGCTGTCGGGGTATTCGCCGTAAACGAGGTCATATTTATTCTTTATATCCTCATCGGAGCCGATAAGCTCTGTCCAGGCGCTGTTGATGCCCATCATCTGGGCTGCGCCCGACATCTGTCCTACCTTCATCATAGTGAGCAGCTCGCTCATTGACATTCCCTTAACGTAGGAATCTCCACGCTTGATATAGGTATTTAGCCTTGTACCGTAGGAATATTTAATATCCATACAGTAATCCTTGATACCGCTATCGCCGTTTTCAATAAAGTCACGCAGAGCCGTCAGGTTGTTGTTGGTGAGGCTTACGCTGTTCATCATATCAACCATTATCTCATTTGAGTAAACCTTATCCTTCGGCTGCTCCTCCGCCGCCGCAGCCTTCTCAGCAAGGCTGGTAAGCATACTCGACATATCCATAACCGTTTCATTTATCGTTATGGGATAGCCCGATACGGTATCACGCTCAATTGTATCGACGTAGGACTGAAAGCCCTGAGAAACCGAGAGTATCAGCGCAATGCCGATAATACCGATAGAGCCTGCAAAGCTCGTGAGTATCGTTCTCGTTTTCTTCGTCATCAAATTTTTGAGGGAGAGGGAGAGCGCAGTGAAGAAGGACATCGAGGTCTTCTTTCCCTTCTTCTGCTCTCTTATAAGATGCTCCCTTGCAATTTCCTCACGCTCGGCATTGTCTACCTCATAGGGGTTTGTATCATCGGTAACAAGACCGTCCTTCAAGCGCACAATTCGTGTTGCATACTGGTCAGCAAGGTCGGGGTTATGGGTTACCATAATAACGAGCTTATCCTTCGCTACCTCCTTGAGTATCCCCATAACCGCAACGCTCGTCTGCGAGTCAAGCGCTCCTGTCGGCTCATCGGCAAGCAGAATATCGGGGTCGTTGACGAGAGCACGTGCAATCGCAACTCTCTGCATCTGTCCGCCCGACATCTGATTCGGCTTTTTGCTTAACTGGTCGCCAAGACCTACCTTTTGGAGAGCCTCAATAGCCCTTTTGCGGCGCTCTTCACGTGACACGCCCGATATTGTGAGGGCAAGCTCGACGTTTGAAAGCACCGTTTGGTGCGGGATAAGATTATAGCTCTGGAATATAAAGCCTATCGAATGGTTACGGTAGGTATCCCAGTTTTTATCCTTGTACTGCTTCGTGCTAACGCCGTTTATTACGAGGTCACCCGTAGTATAGCGGTCAAGACCGCCTATAATATTGAGCAGAGTGGTTTTTCCACAGCCTGACTGACCGAGAATTGCCACAAATTCATTCTCACGGAAGTTGATGCTTACACCCTTTAAGGCATCAACGTAGCCGTCGCCAAGCACGTAACGCTTCTTAATATCAAAAAGCTGTAACATTTTTTACTCCTTATTTCGGTTATAATACGTAATTATATCGTACAATTATTAACAATTTATAACAAAAATTATTTGATTTTAATAATATTTCACCTTTTGCAAGTTAAATGATAAATATTTGTAAAAAACTCTCGCTTTTTTGAAAAAACTGTGATAGAATAATAAAGTAATAGAAAAAACGGAGGCTGTATGTTAAAGCTTGAAAATATCTCCTTCACCGTAAATTCGGATGAGGGAGAGCGTGACATTTTAAAAAATATAAATCTTGAAATAGACGAACGTCTTGTGGCTATCACAGGCCCCAACGGCGGCGGAAAGTCCACGCTCGCCAAAATCATATCGGGAATATATACCCCCACCTCGGGAAAAATCTACCTCGACGGCGAGGATATTACCAATATGTCGGTAACCGAGCGTGCAAAACGTGGCGTCAGTTTTGCCTTCCAGCAGCCTGTACGCTTCAAGGGGCTGACAGTAAAGGACCTCATAAATCTTGCGGCAGGTAAAAAACTGACGGTTGCCGAGGCGTGCAAGTACCTCTCCGAGGTAGGTCTGTGCGCTCACGAATACATCAACCGTGAGCTGAACGCATCTCTTTCGGGCGGAGAGCTGAAGCGAATTGAAATAGCTATGATTATCGCAAGAGGGACGAAGCTCTCGCTCTTTGACGAGCCCGAGGCAGGAATCGACTTGTGGAGCTTCAATAACCTTATATCTGTATTTGAGAGAATGCACGAGAAAATACACGGCTCGATAGTGATTATATCGCATCAGGAGCGACTGCTCAAAACGGCTGACCGTATTATCGTGGTTGCAAACGGCGAGGTTACCGATGACGGAGCGTGCGACGAGGTATTGGCAAAAATGCTGGCATCTCCCCCCGCCTGCAAGGTTCTTACCGACAAAATGTGAGGTGGCATAAATGAATACGACTGAGAAAATGTTACTTGAAGAAATTGCCGACCTTCACAAGGTGCCTGAGGGAGCGTATAACATAAGGGCTAACGGCAGGCTGGACTCTCGCTCCACAACGGCGAATATTGACATTGTTACCAAGACGGACAAGCCCGGAATTGATATAATAATTGCGCCGAATACCAAAAACGAGAGCGTGCATATACCCGTTATAATCAGCGAGAGCGGACTTACCGACCTCGTTTACAACGATTTTTACGTTGGAGAAAATGCCGACGTTACGATTATTGCAGGGTGCGGAATACACAACTGCGGAGATCAGGAGTCGGGACACGACGGAATTCACAGCTTCCATTTAGCTAAAAACGCCCGTGTGCGTTACGTAGAAAAGCACGTTGGCGACGGTGACGGAAACGGCAAAAACGTTATGAATCCCACAACGGTTATCGAGCTTGCCGAGGGGGCACGCCTTGAAATGCAGACCACGCAAATACGCGGTATTGATTCTACCGTCAGGGTTACTAACGCAACGCTGGACAAGGATGCCTCACTCGTTATAAGAGAGAGCCTGATGACTCACGGCGAGCAGTATGCGAAAACCGATTTCACGGTAGACCTCAACGGTGAAAATGCGGGAGCTGACGTCGTTTCGCGCTCGGTTGCAAGGGATAAATCAAGGCAGCTCTTTATTTCCAAGATAAACGGAAACACAAAATGCTCGGGACATACCGAATGTGATGCCATAATAATGGACGGTGCCAGCGTCAGCGCCGTGCCTGAGCTGACCGCTAATCACATAGACGCATCGCTCATTCACGAGGCGGCTATCGGTAAAATTGCGGGCGAGCAACTGATTAAGCTGATGACACTCGGTCTTTCCGAGGCTGAGGCTGAGGAGCAGATAATCAACGGATTTTTGAAATAAAAGGCTTTATTTCAAAGCGGTTGTTCTAAAATATCACAAAAAAACCACGCAGACTGCGTGGTTTTTTATTTTGTTTGTTAAATTCGTGCTCCAATAAGGGAGAGGTCGAGGAAATTGTAATCTGCGAAAATGTCAGCTGCCAAATCCTCAAATTCCAGGCTGTAATTGCCATCATCGCCGAACATTTCAAGTCCCTCTATGTTGTAGAAGGCATTGTTTTCATATTCGACACCGGTTGCTTTTGAAAACCTGATCTCATATATACGGTCACAGTTGATGAACAAATTATCATTCATCTCGCCCAGCGTCAGAATCTCAGCAGCAGTATAGTTGCTGGTCTGGGTTTTTATAAAGCTCTGCGCCTCTTGAAGGAAATAGTCAAACGTCAGTGTTTCCTCAGTCAATCCGGAATTCCTTAGAGCCGATTTAGTAAACACGTATTCTCCGTCAGAGTTTTTCTCATATATATTGAAATATACACTCGAAACTGCTACGCCGTCATACTTGAGAGAACAAGCGGTGGGGAGAATTGAATCTCCTCGCCAATTGAATTTATCGCAGAGAAAATCAAACAGCTCGGTATTGCTATCAAATGTATAGGTACCGATATGCGCTCCGATTGTAACGTCAAGAACAAATTTTGAAATAGTGCTGTCGTTTATCGCTACCACATTATCCTTTTCACGAGAGCCTGAGTGAGAGAAGCTTGCGGTTGCATTTGAGAAAATTCTCTTTTTAAATTCCTCAGAGGTAAGCTCCTTGAGCTTGTTGTAGGTGTAATTGATTTCAGGGTCAGTGGCAAAAGCCTCGTTATCCCATGCCCCCTCGAAAAATCCGATATTGCCAAGAGCCACATCTATATTGTAATCTGTTTCACCGTCAAGGACCATTCCGTTGAGCCATCTCCACCACTGAGAGGTAGATTGGAGATATATATCCTCGTTGGTTATCATATTTCTACCGCCGATATTGTACGCAACGTTTCCGTTGAAGGTTGCGGCGTTAGGAACTGTGCACAGGGATATCTGAGCCTTTTTGTTACCTACACCTATATTGGCAATAAGATTGTTTTCTACCTGATAGCCTATCCCGTACCCGTCGTGGTAGAACACGTTGGTTGACCAGGTCTGCCAGGTGTTTCCGCAATCGTGAATGTAGTTGTTGCGGCATACAAGACCGAAGTGTGCATCATATACCATATAGGAGTAGAAAACACCGAGGTCGTCAGAGTCGGTCATGAAGTCATAGATTTCATTGTATTCAAATATACATTTGGAAACGAATCTGATTTCGACAGCGTTATGCGAGCCCTTGCTCATAGTACAGTGCCGCACGGTAACTCCCGTCGTTTCGTGTATTACAAACGCACCGGCGTAGGTGTAATCACGGTCATTGACGTTATGCATATAACAGTTTTCAATCAGAATTTTCGCATCGCCAATATTATTCTTCGAGTAATTCTCGCAGTATCTTATATAGAAGGAGCCTGCGCCCGTATTCATTATTTTCGAGTCACGGAACGTCACGTTTTTGGAATACGTCATGCGCACTCCCATTTGTGAGCAGTTGGAAAGGTTACAGCCCAAAAACGCTATGCCGTCGGCATATTGGAGCCTTACACAGCCCGCCTGGCCGTACGCAATATCGAGATTTTTGAAGGTTACGTTTCTTATGGGATTATTAGCCGCTCCGCTGACATCAATAATATAATCGCCGCACAATGATATTTCCAGATTGGAGACATCTGCCCCGTTTTCAAGGTATATATACATTTTTGCCGCATCGTAATCGTAGTAGTACTCGCCCGAAACGTCTATTTCCTCTAAGACATTGTAGAAGTATGCACGGCGGAATGCCTCAGCGGTACCCTCCTCGCTCATTTCTGCGCCGTAAACACGTCCGTAATCGGTACGAATATAGCCCTTGTAGGTTTTTCCGTCGAGGGCAACGGTATCTCCGAGCACCAGCTCTGCTAAATGGTTGTTATCGTCCCAGTTATTTGAGAAGAAATCCTTTGTATAAATATCACCGCGTGTCCAATCCCACTCGCTGATATGCTCTATAACCGAATCAAGGAAATATACTGCCATAGGGGTTGCACGCTTCAAATTTGAGCCCATATCGTTAATTTCAGTGGGGGTTTTGAATTCACCCTGATAGATATACGCCAAATAAGGAGCTATTGCATAACCGTGAAGACCGTTTACCCACGCTGCATTATCGGGCATAACCTCACCCTCATTGGGCCAACGTGCAGGGAAAAGGTTTTCGCCGTTGAGGTAGAGCCCGATACCCGAAACGATCTTATTATAACCCATCTGGGTGTTGTAAAATTCGGGTATGTTTGCGGAATAAGAGGACAGGTCTATCTCATATATATTTGCCCTTGCCGTTTCGTCCTTTATTTTGGCGAGAAGCTCGGCATTTGTGCATTTTTGGGTAACGTGTGCAACGTTAACTCCGCCTAAAATTTTTGCTCTGCCGCCACGTGAGAGATAATATACGTTTACGTAGTCGTTTCCCGAAACAGGAGTAAAGCCCTCGGTGATTCGGTACTCACCTGCTCCTAAGGATATAACCACGTTTTCCCCTGCTCCGCTGTACGAGGATATATATTCACTCGCAATGGCGTTAGCCCTTTCAAGAGTTTTCACTGCTCTGTCCTGCGCCGTACCGTCGTTTTCATCATTTCCGTTAGGGTCTACAAAAACGTAATGTCCCTTAACGTCGGGATCCTCACCCGTAGGCGGTGGTGTAGTAGTTGTCGTAGTAGTGGTTGTAGTGGTTGTGCCGTCGCCGTCGTCAGCAGAGCAAGCAGCTACTGAAAACAGCATAAGCATCGCAAGTAAAATCGCTACAATTTTTTTCATGGCTTTCATGTAAATCTCCTTTATGGTTATTTATTTTACTTTTTTATAATTCTTGCGGTAAAATGTTACCGAAACCAAAATTACCGCAAGCACCAAAGCAGCGATAAGAGCAGACAGGAAAATACTCTCATTGGGAACAAATGAAACTGTTCCGTCGCTGTTTACTACCGTTTCTGCGTTGGAAAGGACTGTTTTTCCGATAAAAGGACCGACAATACCGGGGATAAGCACCTGGGAGAAGATACGCACTCCCTGAAGCATTCCAGATTCACCGTCAGGCGTGAGGTCACGGATTTTTGCGCCGAAAACAGCCATTCCCGACAAATATCCGCACATCATGAGAAGCGAGCCTATGAAAACGAGCGCTGTATTGGTAAAGAAGAACAGGACAACGTACCCGAGCGAGAGCCAGAGAAGCGAAAATCCCGCCGATACGGAAAAGCCCCTTCTATCGTAAACCTTACCCCACAGGGCGGTAACTACAGATGCAAGTATTATTGCAGGCGCCATTATGAGCACGTAATTGCTCATTTTGAGCGATACCTCGTAATAAAGAATTAGATACGGCATAAAAATCTGAATTGATATATTGAATATTATGAAAAGCGCGAGGTAGAAATAAAGCGATTTATTTTTCTTCACGGTTGAGGGAAGAAATCCGTGCACTACCGTTCTGAAATACCCCTTATCCGAGCGTTCTGTTTTCGGCTCGTCTATAATGAAAAATCCAACAATTCCTATAGCCGTAACCACAACGCCGATTATTATGAATATAACAGACCAGCTGGATGCAAGGTTGAGGTCAAACGCCATAAAGCCGCCGAAAACGGCGAGTATCGCAACCAGTGGCATCATAGCATTTATGCCCTCTGCCGCACCCCTGTTGGAATTGTCCGTGCTATCTGTCAGCCACGCATTAAATGCGGCATCGTTTGCGCTCGAGCCGAAAAACGTCATAACGCAGTCGAGCACGATAACGAGTGTTACACCAACCGAGGCAACACTGACAGCCATGGGGAATATTGCACTAATCACGTTTACCCGAAGGAGAGAAAAGCCGAGTATAGATACTCCCCAGAGTACGTAGCCCATACACATAAATATCTTACGTCTGCCGATTTTATCCGAAAGCGCACCGATAAACACCGTCGTCAGTGTTGCCGCAACTGCGCTGGCGGATACCATTGCGGAAATGCTCCCTGCGGAGGCGTTGAACATTTTGTATATGAATACGTTGAGATACATATTCTCAACCACCCACGCAATCTGCCCCACGAGGCTGAAAAGTGTGAGCGTTATCCAGAATTTCGATGATAGCTTGGTTTTCATTTATCCCTCCGTAAAGCTTCTTTTAACAATTATACCACACGTACATTATTTTGTAAATAACGTTTTTGTGCGTTATACTGTCATATCTTTACCTCACTATACCGCAAGGAAAAAGCATTTTGCAACGGTTTCGGGAGATTCCTTCATTTTGTTATCAATCCACCAGCGCACCGTTTCAGTAAAGGTAGAGGCTATATGGTTTATCCAGAAAGACAACGGCAGCTCGGGGGAACGGCGTGCCTCAAAAAGCGACATGTGGTCTGATACAAGGCGGTGTAAATTCAACTTAAAATACCCAAAAAACAGCTCGCTGTCCTCGCAGGAGAAAAGGTCAAGAATGTTGTTGTCATTTTTTTGAAGATGCTGCAGCAGATGCAAAAATACGCCGTCAGGCGCCTCGCAGTCAAATATATGAGAGTGTGTGTTCACATTTCCCTGCTCCGCCTCAAATACGTGCGCAAACAGCTCGGCACACAGCTCCTTCAGAAGAAAATCCTTCGTTTCAAAATGTGAGTAAAAGGTTGCCCTGCCGACGTCTGCCTTCTCGATTATTTCGGCAACGGTTATTTTACTGAAGCTCTTTTTTGATAACAGCTCTGTAAATGCCTTGAAAATTGCCTCTCTCGTCTTTCTCTGTCTTCTGTCCATAATATTCTCCGTACATTTTTTGAGATTTGTTCGGTATCGAACCCGAAAATGATTTTGTATGTTGATTTTTTATTTTAAAGCGATATAATTTTATTGAACAATATGTTCTATAATAAATATATTGTACCATATTATAACTATTAAGTCAACGAGGTAGATATGAAAACCGAAAAAAACATTATGATTGCCTTTATCCTCAATCTATGCTTTTCAATTTTTGAGCTTATAGGCGGTTTTATCACGGGAAGCATTGCCATTCTTTCCGATGCACTGCACGACGTCGGAGATGCCGCAAGCATAGGGGTATCCTTTTTCCTTGAGAAAAAAAGCAAGAAAAAGCCCGACAGAGCTAACACCTACGGCTATGGCAGATATTCGGTGCTGGGCGGCGCTGTAACTACGCTGATTTTGCTCATTGGCTCTGTTGCCGTAATTATCGGAGCAATAAACAGGCTGATATCCCCCGTAGAGATTGATTACGGAGCTATGACGGTTTTTGCCGTTGTCGGCGTTTCGGTAAATTTACTCGCCGCATTTTTCACCCGTGAGGGAGACTCGGTAAATCAACGTGCGGTAAATCTCCATATGCTGGAGGACGTATTAGGATGGGCATTGGTTCTTGTGGGCGCAATTGTAATGAAATTTACAAATTTCAGCATTTTAGACCCCATAATATCCATAGGGGTTGCGATTTTTATACTCATAAGTGCCATTCGCAATCTATCCGAGGTTGTCGGAATTCTGCTCGAAAAGACACCGCACGGTATAGACGTTTCCAGTATTGAGGAGCACCTGTGCGAAATAGAGGGTGTCACTTCTGTGCATCATATACACGTATGGAGCCTTGACGGTCAATATAATCTTGCAACCGTGCACGCAGTAACGGATTTTGAGCCGTCCGTCATTAAGGCGGCAATACGCAATGAGCTTCATAGGCACAAAATAGCGCACGCAACTATAGAGCTTGAAAGCTCCTCGGAAAATTGCAATGACACAGTATGCTGTCCCGAATTGCACATAGAAAAAGGGCACACTCACTCACACCGCCATCATGCTCACTCACACCGCCATCACCACTCACACTAACGGCGGATGTGTTTTAGAGATTTAAGTCAAAAACCTTATTGACAACCAATGAAATATATGTTATAATTCATAGGTAATTTCATTGGGATATCGCCAAGTCGGTAAGGCACAGGACTTTGACTCCTGCATTCGCTGGTTCGAGTCCAGCTATCCCAGCCAAACAAAACTCCGCGTTCGCAAGAATGCGGAGTTTTGTTTGTATTATTCATTTTTCATTATTCATCATTCATTATTCATTCGTCCCACACGCGGAGTTTTAATGAAGAATGAATAATGAAGCCGCTTCGCTAATGAATAATGAATAATTGCGGTAGCTTTTCTCCCGAGTCTTTGCCGTGATGATATACAAGGCTGCGCATTAACTTCAGACATATGTTATAGCCCTCGCATAATATAGATTAAAGTGGTTGAAAAATTCACAATTTCATGATATACTTAAATAAGTAATATCCGAACGCTTAAGGAAAGGAGCCCTGATGAAATCAAAGTTCTTCCAGACGGTGAAGGAAACCTTCTTATCCTCTCTCCCTCTCGCCGTTATAATCGTTATTTGCCTCATCATCGCACCGCTCAACTCGGTACAGGACTACATAAAGGTAATTGTCGGCTACGTTTGCGTCGTGCTCGGTCAGGCGATGTTTCTCGTTGGTCTTGAAACTAGCATTCTACCGATAGGACGAATGGTCGGTGGCTCCTTTGCAAAATATAATAAGCTGGCGTTTGTTCTCACCTTTGGCTTCGTCTTCGGTCTGCTTGCCACAGTTGCAGAGCCTGCTCTGTCGGTTCTCGCTAAGCAAATCGGCGGCATTATGCCACTTGTCAACGCAACCCTGTTTATCTGGATTACGGGAACGGGAATAGGCATCGGTGTTGCCATTGCGCTTTTGCGTATTGTGAAAAACATAAATATAAGGCTCGTTTTCGGCGTTCTTTATACACTCGTTTTCCTGCTCGTAATATTCTCGCCAAGCGAGTTTATAGCTATTGCATTTGACGGCAGCGGAGCTACAACTGGTGACGTTTCAGTCCCCTTCATTCTGGCTCTCGGTCTCGGTATTTCCGCTACCTTTTCAAAGAGCAAAACCAATGACGATTCTCTCGGCATTATCGGTATATCATCGGTCGGTCCGATTATCGCAGTTCTGATTTACGGAATTATTGTCAAGGCAACTAATGGGGGCGTACTGCCTCCCGAAAACGCATACGATATGTCTACCCAAAAGGGACTTGGAGGAATACTCGTCGGAAACCTCGGTGACGTTGCTCTGGCGGTTCTGCCCATAATTTTAATATCCGTTCCGTTTCTTATCTTTCTATTGAAGCTGCCGAAAAGAACCTTTGTAAGGCTGATGCTCGGCGTTATACCCGTATACGTCGGACTTCTCATATTCCTTTCGGGAATTGATTTCGGCTTCGGGCTTGTCGGACAGTACATAGGTAAAATGTTCTTCGCCCCCCGCCGTCCAGAAGGATTTAAGTGGTTGCTTTTGCTCGTCGGCTTTATTCTCGGTGCGGCTATCACCGTATCCGAGCCTGCCGTAACGGTTCTGGGAGATCAGATTGAAGAATTGACCAACGGTCATATCAAAAAGCTGACAATCCGATTAACTCTGGCAATCGGCATCGGTTTTGCCTCTCTTCTTTCCATACTCAAAATATTGACTGAGGTAAATATTCTTTATTTCCTCGTTCCTCTTTACGCATTATCAATAATTATGATGGCATTCACGCCAAAGCTGTTCGTCGGACTCGCATTCGACTCCGGCGGAGTTACGGGCGGCGCTCTGACATCGGCATTTCTGACGCCCCTGACACTCAGCATTGCACAGTCGGTAGCAGAGCTGCGTGGCGGGGAGCTGTCAATACTCACTAACGGATTCGGTATCATTTCTTTCATCTCCGTAACTCCCCTGATCGCCATTCAGGCGCTCGGAATTATATACAATATTCGTTTGAGGCTCGCAAAACAGGCAGAAAGCGAGAGTATGGAGGATCTCGAGCAGTTTATTCTCGATGCGAATGCTGAAAGCAAGACTCTTAACACAATCGAAAGCGAGGGAAGTATAAATGAATGATATTCACGTACACGGACTCCAATATTTCGTAATCATAGCGGAGCAAAAGAAAAAGAATAAATTTTTAAATCTTCTCGGCGAGTTCGGGGCACGGGGAATTGAAACCGTGTATGCTCACGGCTCGATGAGCCCGAGCGCAATTGCGGCTGCCTTCGGCCTTGAGGCTGAACAGGGGAAGGTTATGCTCACCTGCCTTTTGCAAAACGAAAAGGCAAAAAAGCTGATTGACGTTTTATATAACGAATACAAATTCGACAAGCCCAACACCGGAATCGCATTTAGTGTTTCGGTTGAGGGAATAGCATTTTAAGAAAGGGGATTTCGTATGAAGGAATTAAAAGCATTATACATCATTGTAAACGCAGGCTTCTCCTCTGAGGTCGTTAAGATTGCACGCTCTCTCGGCTCGACGGGCGCAACCATTATCAACGCAAGAGGCTCGGTTGCAAAGCCGAAAACAATTCTCGGAATTACCATCGACACCGAAAAGGAGATAATTCTCAGCGTAGTTGAAAAGGAGATAGCTGAGAAAATCGCAAATGCTATCAAGGAAAAGGCGGGCGTGGGAACTGCGGCTCACGGGCTCTGCTTCTTCTTGCCTGTCGAGATGTCAACGCTGACAATTCACGAACAGGAGCTAATTGAGTGATTTAACCTCTACAAAAGGGCAGACACGATTTGTGTTTGCTCTTTTTTGCTTGCGCTGAGCTTATAAGAGGCGTGCGATAAATTATACTTGATTATATTTTATTTTTGTGTTAGAATATATTATAAAGATTTAAGAAAGATTATTTGCGAGGTTGTATATGCTGTTTTCAAGGGCGGATAAAAACAAGCCTGCCACTCCTGCGGTTACGGCTGAAAACATAAGCTCCCTGCTCGACAAAGCACGGGAGGACCTTTGTCTTGCCTATGAGGTCGCCGAGTTTTACTATGGTCCCGACACCTACGGTCAGCATTACAGCGAAGCATTTGAATGGTTTTTCCTCGCTAAGGAGGGCGGTTATCCGCCCGCAATTCTGCGTCTTGGCGAATGCTATCTTAACGGCAAGGGCGTTGAGAGCGATGCAAAAAAGGCGGAGGAATGCTTCTCTATGGCGTGGACGGCGTTTTATAAGACGAAAAGGCCTGATGCCGCTACTCTTTACTGTATTGGACGTGCGTATCAGTACGGCTACGGAACGAAGGAAAATCCAAAAAAGGCGTTTTCCTATTATGCGAAAAGTGCAAAGCGCGGATATGCCCCCGCACACAACGCTCTCGGTTATTGCTATCAATATGAGTACGGCACGTACCTCGATTTCAGCAAGGCTATAATGGAATATAACAAGGCATCTGAGGCAGGCTATGCTCTCGCAAGCTACAATCTCGGTCTTTACTATCTTGTTGAAACGCATCCCTTTGCAGACCCTGTACGTGCCTACGAGCATTTTGTCGCTGCGACAAAGCTATATATGTACGATGCGGAATATATGCTCGCAAGGTGTTACCGTGATGCAACCGGAACACGCAGAGATGCGAAAAAGGCGTTTGAGCATTTCAAAAACGCCGCAGAAAACGGTCATATTGAGGCAAAGGTCGAGCTCGGAAAGTGCTACCTCAACGGACACGGAGTTGACGCATCCTCGAAGGATGCCTTCGCTCAGTTTAAGGAGGCCTCGGACAAAAGCTCGGAGTCAAAGCTGTTGCTCGCAAAATGCTATTATGAGGCCAAGGGGACGGCACGTGATTTTTCCCTCGCCGTACAGTATTTCTCCGAAATAGCGGATGAATTTCCCGAGGCTGCTTACCTGCTCGGAAATTGCTACTTTGCAGGCTACGGAGTGAGCGAGGACAAGAATCAGGCGCTCGCCCTATACAATCAGGCGGCAAACGGCAATTACGCAATAGCACAGAGCCGACTCGCCGACTGCTTTTTCCACGGAATTTCCGTTAAAACCGATTATAGACGCAGCGCCGAGTTATACAAGAGGGCGGCTGTCCAGGATTATGCGCCCGCACAGCATGCGCTCGGCTATTGCTATAAAAACGGACTCGGAGTTGACTCCAACGAGGCAAACGCATTTCTCTATTATCAATCGGCGGCAGCTCAAGGGTATGCCCCTGCGCAAAACGCACTCGGCGATTTGTATTTCAGAGGTCTTGGCTGTAACTATAATCCGTCGTTGGCGTTTGAAAACTTCCGTCTCGCCGCAAATCAGGGCGACGTATGCGCCTCATACAACCTCGGTCTGTGCTACTATACTGCAACAGGCGTTGCACGTGACACAGTAAAGGCGATTGAGCATTTCACCGTATCTGCGGAGAATGGCAATGCAAGCGCACAGTATATGCTGGCTAAATGCTATATTTCCGGAATCGGTGTTGAGCGAGATGACAAAAAGGCGGTAGAATGGCTTACCCGCTCCGCCGATGGCGGCGACAATCACGCACGGCTCGTTCTCGGTTGGGGTTATGAAAACGGCAGCTGGGGACTTTCCCGTGATACCGACAGGGCGTTCCGCCTGTATTCACTGTCCGCTGAGGGCAAGAACAGGTTTGCTCAATATAACCTCGCCCTATGCTACAAATTCGGCATAGGCTGTGAAAAGAACGACAAAATGGCGTATTCCATGTTCCGTGAATCTGCCGAGGCAGGATATGAGCGTGCCCAGAACATGCTCGCAATATGCTACTATTACGGCGAGGGAACCGAAAAGAGTCACAAGGACGCATTCTATTGGTTTTCACTTTCAGCAAATCAGGGCAATCAGGGCGCTCAGCTCTCTATGGCTCTGTGCTATCAGTTAGGCCACGGAATAAAGGCTAACCAAAAATCTGCGCACAAGTGGTATACTAAGGCGGCAGACCTCGGCAACGCTCAGGCTATGCACTTGCTCGGAATATGCGCCTTTACAGGTACGGGAACTAAGGTTGACAGCGAGGAGGCAGCTATGTGGTTTTCCCGCTCTGCTGACAAGAGCTATGCCCCTGCGGAATACAGCCTCGGAAAATGCTATGAATACGGACTCGGAGTACGTAAGGAGCACGCTAAGGCTATAAAGTACTACAACCTCGCCTACAAGCAAAAATACCCCGCCGCAATGTGCGCCTTTGGAGTATGCCACCTCAAGGGCTACGGCACGGAGCCCGACCCGACAAGGTCGGTTGAAATATTCAAGGAGGCACAGGCGTGCGGTAGCAACGATGCCATAAATTATCTTGGTGAATGCTATTTCTACGGTCTGGGTGCAAGGAAGGATAACATAGAGGCAAAGAGCCTTTTTGAGCTCGCTGCCGCAAGCGGTAGCGCACATGCACAGTGCAATCTCGGCGACTGCTATTTCTTCGGCAGAGGCGCACAGATAGATTACGACATGGCTATAACCTGGTACAAGAGAGCTGCCACAAACGGAAACGCACAGGCGCAGTACAGCCTCGGCGAATGCTATGAGCACGGCTACGGAGTAGAAAAAAACCCCGATCTCGCCGTCACTCTGTACAAAAGAGCGGCTGAGCAGAACAACCCGAGAGCGCAGTATAAGCTCGGAGATTTCAATTGCTACGGCACACATATGCGTCAGGATTTCACACAGGCGGCCTATTATTTCCGTAAGAGCGCAGACCAGAGCTTCCCTGAGGCGCAATACGCCCTCGGTAAATGCTATCTGTACGGAAAGGGTGTTATAGGCGACCCGTTTACTGCTGTAAAATGGTTCTCCTTTGCCGCAAATCAGGGGCACGAGAAGGCTATGTTCCGTCTCGGAGAATGTTATTTCTACGGACTTGGAGCTAAGCAGGACTTTGCCTACGCCGCGCGTATGTATAAGCTCTCTGCCGATAATCTTTTTGCTCCTGCAGAGCTCGCCCTCGCAAAATGCTACGAAAACGGATACGGTGTTGAGAGAAATGCTGAGCTGGCGGAAAAGTACCGTATGCGTGCAGAGGTTGACGGAGCACTCTCACATTCTCACAATTTCGGCGAATACGATTACAGATAAACGGCGGCAGTCATTACCCGCCAAAGGCGGGGGCTTTCAGTCCCCGCTTTCACATAACATAAGAAATATACTGTAAAACAACGAAAGGAGAAAAAACGCATGAGAGATATGACTCTGCCCCACCCCGTTGCCGATGCTCTTGAAAAATTAGAATCGGCAGGATACGAGGCGTGGGTTGTCGGTGGCTCTGTACGTGATTTTTTGCGTGGACACGAGCCGAGTGATTTTGACATTACAACATCAGCTCTCCCTGAGGAAACGATGCGTGTTTTCTCCTCAAAGAGAGTTATAGAAACAGGAATAAAGCACGGAACGGTTACGGTTATATCTGACGGTATGCCTCTTGAAATAACCACCTTCCGCTCGGACGGAGAGTACACGGACGGACGGCATCCTACGAGCGTGAGCTTTACCCGCTCTCTTGCCGACGACCTGTCCCGCAGAGATTTCACGGTTAATGCGATTGCATATTCACCGAAAAGGGGGTATACCGACCTTTGTGGCGGATTTTCGGATATTGAAAACAAGATTATTCGGGCGGTTGGCGACCCGTGTGTCAGATTTTCCGAGGACGCTCTGAGAATTTTACGTGCGATACGCTTCTCCTCCTCACTCGGATTTTCGGTAGACGGGGAAACCAAGAAAGCGATTTTTGAAAAAAAGGAGCTTTTAAGGCTCATATCCTCCGAGAGAATACGTGAGGAAATGACAAGGCTGATAATGGGCAAGAACTGCGTATCGGTGATACGGGAATATATAGAGGTTATCGGGGTTTTTATTCCCGAGCTTCTGCCAACCGTCGGCTTTGACCAGAGAAATCCTCATCACCTCTACGACGTTTTCGAGCATTCGCTCCATGCGCTCAGCGCAACCGATTATGACGAGGCTCTGCGATATGCGGCTCTCTTACACGATATTGGCAAGGTATCCTGCTTTTTTACCGACGAAAACGGAACAGGACACTTCTACGGACACGAAAAGGTAAGTGCCGAGATGGCTGACGACATCCTTTTGCGGCTGAAATTTGACAACAAAACACGAGGCAGGATAGTAAATCTTATAAAATACCACGATATTCGCACCGAGCCTTCAGCAAAATCAGTAAGACGCAGAATTGCAAATTACGGCTACGACGGCTTTCTCGACCTGCTCAAGCTCAAACGTGCCGATGCAATCGGTCAGGGCACCGACAAGGATGAGCGAATTGCCCTATACGCCGAGCTTGAAAAAATAGCGAGAGAGTTAAATGAGAAAAGCGACTGTCCCTCACTCAAAAGCCTCGCCGTAAACGGCAACGATTTGAAGGCGATGGGGCTTAGCGGCAAGGAGATAGGTCACACCCTGCAACGAGTTCTGGACGCAGTTATAGACGAAACACTGCCAAACGAGCGAGAGGCAATAATTAACCATATTGAAGGAGAGAAATTATAATGGCTACACCTCATATAAAAGCGGAAATCGGAGATTTTGCAAAAACCGTGCTGATGCCCGGTGACCCCTTGCGCTCCAAATTTATAGCAGAAAGCTTTCTCACCGATGCACGCCTTGTAAACAACGTGCGTGGAGTTCACGGTTATACAGGGCTCTACGAGGGTATTCCCGTAAGCGTTATGGCGAGCGGTATGGGCATTCCCTCAATTTCGATATATTCATACGAGCTGTATAATTTCTTCGGCGTTGAGAATATAATACGTGTGGGCTCTATCGGAGGTATCGCTGACAGCGTAAAAATACGTGATATCATTCTCGGAATGGGCGCATCGACCAATTCCGCCGTTATAAAGGAATATGAGCTGTGCGGTGATTTTGCGCCGATTTGCGACCATACTCTGCTCGCTTTTGCAGAAAAGGCGGCGAGAGAAATAGGTGTTCCCACCCACGTTGGCAACATACTTTCCTCTGACACCTTTTATAATCAAAGGGAGGGCGTAAACGAGAAATGGCGTGATATGGGAATACTCGGCGTAGAAATGGAGGCGGCAGGGCTGTATATCAATGCGGCGAGGGCAAAGAAGCGTGCGCTGGCAATATGCACGGTATCCGACCACATTTTCACCGGAGAGTCGCTGTCCTCTGACGAGCGTGAGCGCTCCTTCACCGATATGATAAAAATTGCCCTCTCGGTTGCTAAGGAAGCAAATTCTCTTTGAAAATCATAGGGCTAAGGTAATATATGAAAAGAATTTTTTTAACAGTGCTTGACAGCCTTGGGGCAGGCGAAGCGCCTGACGCCGATAAGTTCGGCGATAACGGTGCCAACACTCTGCTCGCTCTGTCAAAATCAAAAAGGCTCGTTATCCCTAATCTCACTGCGGCAGGAATAGGAAATATCGAGGGCCTTGAATTTTTGGGTGCGGTGAAAAACCCAAAATTTGCACACGGCAGAATGCTGGAGCTGAGCGCAGGGAAGGATACCACCACAGGTCATTTTGAGATAGCGGGTGTAGTTTCCGAAACACCGCTACCCACCTTTCCAAACGGATTTGACAGGGAAATTATAGACATTTTGTCCGAAAGGACGGGCAGAGGTATTTTGTGTAACAAGCCGTACTCGGGAACAAAGGTTATAAACGACTACGGAGATGAGCATATAAAGACAGGCAGCCTGATTGTCTACACATCGGCGGACAGCGTTTTTCAGATAGCGGCGCACGAGGATATAATACCGCTAAGCGAGTTATATGAGATATGCCGTGAGGCGAGGAAAATCCTGACGGGAAAATGGGGAGTTGGCAGAGTTATTGCGCGCCCTTTTATTGGCGAGAGCGGAAATTACACACGAAGTGCAAACCGCAGGGATTTTTCGGTAGAGGCACCGAGTGATACTATGCTCGATATTCTCAAATCAAACGGAAAAGACGTTATTGCAATAGGAAAGATAAGCGATATTTACGCAGGCAGGGGAATTACAAAGGCTCACCTCACACATTCAAACAGCGAGGGTATGCAAGCAATGCTCGATATGCTCTCCTATGATTTTTGCGGCCTGTGCTTTACTAACCTCGTTGATTTTGATATGCTGTACGGTCACAGACGTGACATTGACGGCTACGCCGCCGCCCTCTCGGAATTTGACGCATTTCTGCCTCGGTTTACCGAAAAAATGAGAGATGATGATTTGTTGATTGTCACGGCGGACCACGGCTGCGACCCATCCTTTTCAAAATCAACCGACCATACACGTGAGTACGTGCCCCTATTGATTTACTCAAAGGATATATCCGCAAAAAATCTCGGGACCAGACGTGGCTTTGCCGACATAGCGAAAACCGTGCTCGACCTATTCGGAATTGAAAACAAAATCAATGCCGTCAGTATGAAAAGCGATATTTTATAACTAAAAAAGAGCCATTCGGCATACCTTTACAAGGCATAGCCAATTGGCTCTTTTTATATTTTTTAATAAGTAGGTTAACCCCACAAAACAGGCTTACCCTTAGAGTTAAATCTCCAATATCTCGGCGCAGCATCCTCCCAACCGAACTCCCAGGTGTACTTACCTGTAGTATGGTTGTATAGCCACGGCGTATCTCCGCCACGTATGGACTGCTCGCTGTAATAATATCTCGGTGCACCCGTTATCGGCTGTGAATAATCGTTCCAGAAATAGTCGGCACCCGTGGAATTTATATTTATTTCCAAAAACTGCTCAGGCGTACCCATATAATACACCGCAGACAGTGCCCTGCAACCTTGCCATGCGCCCTGTCCCATCATGAAAATACTCTTTGGTATTATAACGCTCTCAAGAGACGTGCAATTCATAAACGAGGCATAGCCTATCTGGGTAACGCCCTCCTCGATTTTAACGAGGGAGAGGGCGGTGCAGCCCATAAACGCCTCTCTGCCTATTTCGAGCCCGTAGGTTTTCTTATTTACCTTGCGAGTGCCAACGGTTATATTCGTCAGGCGGGTGCAGTCGGAAAACGACCTATCGGATACACCTACTATCATTCCCTTTATTCTATAAAGAGAGGTGCAGCCCATAAACGCCTCCTTGCCTATTTCAATAAGGCTATTGCCGAGCGTCAGCTCGGAGAGCGACACGCAATTTTTAAACGCTGTGTCCCCCACTGTCCTCAGGGAGTTCGGAAGATCGAGCTTCGTTATACCTAAAAGTCTGCAATTCTCAAACGCCTTATTCCCTATATCCGTGAGTGTTTCCGAAAATGTGGCGAATTTGAGCCTTTGGCAATTGTAAAACGCCTCGTCGGGGATTTTCGAAAGTCCCGAACCGACACTGACGGCATTCACCGAGGTACAGCCCGAAAACGCACCTACACCCATATATGTAACATTGTCGGGAATAACGACGTTCTCTATCGCCGTACATCCCATAAAAGCGTATGAGGATATGTAAGTAAGACGTGAGTTGAACTCGGGCGAGGTGAGCGCTGTACAATTTCTGAATGAGTAATTTCCTATCTTGTCAAGCGACTCGCCAAAGGTTACCTTGGTAAGAGAGGCACAACCGTCAAATGCCATCGTGCCTATTTTCTCGACACGTGCGCCTATCTTCACCTCGGTTATGCTTGTACCCGCAAATGCCTTGTTTGCGATAGAGGTTACGGGAAGTCCGTTGTATTCTGACGGAATTTCCACGAAAGTTCTCGTATCCTCCGCCTTAATTCCCGTCACCTCATACTCTGTGCCATTCGCTATAAGCTCATACGTCAGCTCTGCTGAAGGGCTCGGCGTTATCTCTTTGCCTCCTGCGTCAGGCGGCGGTGGCTCCTCTGAACACGAAGAGGCCAGAACTGTGCAAATAAGCATAACCGCCATAAGAAGCGTTGCTTTAATAATATTTTTCATAATTCTCCTTAAAAAGAGCCGATTTCAAATCGGCTCTTTTTGATATCAATTGGCGCTGTCCCAAATAACGGGGTTGCCCTGACTGTCAAAGTGCCAGAAATTTCCGACCTCGTTTTTCCAATTGGCATCCCACTCGTAGCGTCCGGTTTCCTCGTTTTTCTCCCAAAGACCCTCGCTCTGCTCTGCGGGCGGATCCTCGCTGTAATAGTATCTCGGTGCGCCTGTGGTCTTACCGCCACTCTCTCTATAGAAATAGTCTGCCATATGCTGGTTTATTGCGCCCTGACCGTTGGGCTGGGTAAGTCCGTCGATCCACTGCTCCTTTATTCCGTGGAAGAATATTGCTTCAAGGGCTGAGCAGCCGTCCCATGCTCCCTGTCCTGACCAGGTTGTTTCGTGTAGAATAACAGTGGAGGGGATAATGACGTACTTAAGCGATGAGCAACCCACGAAGAAATTGTAGGGAATGCCACGAATGCCCTCTCCAATGCTCACGAACTCAAGAGAGGTGCAGCCCACAAAGCTCTCGTTTCCAATTAGCATTCCGTGAGTGGTTGCTCCAATCTTCTTCACTCCTATATCCACCCTCTCAAGTGATGAGCAGTTCTGAAAAACTCTTTCGTATGAGCTGTGAAGAGCGAGTGTTCCGTCGATTGTTTCAAGATTTACGCATCCAAAGAACGCCTCAGTTCTGATTTTAACCAGCTTAAAGGGAACGTTGAAGGATTTAAGTCCTACACAGTTTTTGAATGCGCTCTCACCTATATCCTCAAGGGTTTCGGGGAAGGTGAGTCCCTGCTCGCCAATTCTTGCGCAAGAAAGGAAAGCCTCAGCCGCAATCTTTTTGAGTGATTCTCCAAAATCGACGAGAACGAGGTTGTTACAGCCGTGAAAGCTCTTCTCTCCGATAGTGACAACTCCACCCAAGTATACGTCCTCGAGCACATCGCATCCCATAAACGCCTCGTTAGAAATCTCCTTAACCGAGGCGGAGAGCGTAACGCCGACGAGCGAATCGCAGTTCTCAAACGCACCCGTAGAGAGCTTCGTCAACGCAGCATTTGCCGTAAAGGAGGTGATTCCGCTATTACGGAAGCACCAGTTGCCGATAGTTTCAACCTTGCTACCCATAACTACCTGTTTTAGAGCTGAGCAGCCTTCAAAGGCATAGCTTCCTATCTTGGTTACGTTATTGCCGACCGTTACCTTCGTTATAGAGGGCACGTACTGAAACGCCTTGTTCTCTATCTCTGTTACGGGTATACCGTTAAAGGTATCGGGAATAACTACCTCAGTTCCCTCAAAATCGGGATACAGACCCAAAACGGAGTAACGGGTACCGTCCCTTGATATTTCATACAGTATACCGTTAGGATCCTCCGGCAGCTGTGGCGCAGGAGACGCTGTGGTTGTGGTGGTTGTCGTAGTTGTCGCACCGTCTGCATCATTGCCCGCATTGCACGCAACTATGAGCAAAAGCGCAACTATGAGCGCAAGCATAAGCGCAAAAAGCTTCGTTAATTTTTTCATACCCTTTCCCCTTGTATTATATATTTTCACGAGTATATAATAACATATTTTTTTATAGTTGTATATACATTTTTTTCACATAAAGAAAATCTTGTGAAAACAGTACAAACCGAGGCTTCTGTTTTTGTGCATTTTCAACATCTAATCAAACCGATAAAAAAGAAAAATGTCCGACGGAGCGAGTGTCGGACATATTTCATCGGCGATTACGCCATTTTGTTGAGTTTAACTGTCAGCGCGCTCTTCTTGTGCGCTGCGTTATTCTTGTGAAGAATACCGTGGCTTACTGCCTGGTCAATCTTCTTAACAGCAACCTTGTAGAGCTCGGTTGCCTCAGCCTTGTCAGCGGCATCAATTGCAGCATTGCACTTCTTTATAGCAGTGCGGAGCTGGCTCTTGAGCATCTGATTCTGAAGGCTCTTGGCAGAGATAACCTTAACACGCTTCTTAGCAGATTTGATATTTGGCAAAGCAAACACCTCCTGTAAAATTTGAAATGCAGCAGTACCTGAGAGGGTGTACCGTCTGCGAAAATTTCATACGCCATATATCATAGCACAAATATTTGAAAATATCAAGTCCTTTTTCAATTTTTTTCAATATTTTTTAATATTTTTCTCTTTTTTATTAAAAAGGGGTTGACAAAGCGACCTTTCGGTGTTATACTTGTAAAGTATTTTGCTTTACACCTCGGAGGTGCTCTTATGTTTGAAAAAAATCTGGGCATCGCTTTTCTGCTCGATTTTTACGGTGAAGTGCTCGATGCTCATACGGGAAGTATTCTGCGTCAGTACTACGACGAGGATTTATCTCTTGCCGAGATAGCTGAGAGTGAGAACATCTCACGTCAGGGTGTTCGACATATAATCAAAAAGGGCGAGGAGCAGCTTAGCTTTTTGGAAGAAAGGCTGGGGCTTGCCGAGCATTTTATGACTGTGCGCAAAATTTCCGACAGTCTTTTGGAGATTGCGGACAAAATAGCAAAATCCGACGTTGCCGATGCTGAGGATATTTCCGAAAAGCTACGGCAATATTCGGGAGAAATCCTGAACAAATAAACCTTGGGAGGTAGAGATGTTTCAGAGTCTGACTGAAAAGCTGGCGAGCGCATTCAAGCGCTTCCGCAATAAGGGCAAGCTAACAGAGGCAGACGTGCGTGAGGGCATGCGTGAGATAAAGCTCGCACTGCTCGAGGCTGACGTAAACTTCAAGGTTGTCAAGGAATTTATCAAGGCGGTAACCGAGCGTGCCGTTGGCGCACAGGTGCTCGAGAGCCTCTTACCCGAGCAACAGATTGTCAAGATTGTAAACGAGGAGCTGATTCACCTCATGGGTGATGAGTCGGCTAAGCTCGAAATAGCATCCAAGCCACCGACAGTTGTAATGATGGTCGGTCTTCAGGGTGCGGGTAAAACAACTCACTGCGGAAAAATCGCAGGAATGTATAAAAAGAAGGGGAAAAATCCCCTGCTCGTCGCTTGTGACGTCTACCGTCCTGCCGCTATCGACCAGTTAAAGGTAGTCGGAGAGGGTCTTGGAATCCCCGTATTCTCTATGGGTAACAAGCTCTCGCCCGTTGAAATAGCGAAGGCGGGTATTGAGCATGCGAAGAAGAACGGCAACGACATGGTGTTTATCGACACGGCAGGACGACTGCACATTGACGATGCACTTATGGAGGAGCTGGAAAAAATCAAAAAGCACACCTCGCCTACCGAAATTCTGCTCGTAATTGATGCAATGCTCGGTCAGGATGCGGTGAACGTTGCGGATTCATTCAACTCACGCCTCGACATAACGGGCGTTGTCCTCACTAAAATGGACGGCGACACACGAGGCGGTGCGGCACTCTCCGTAAGATACGTAACGGGCAAGCCGATAAAGTTTATCGGCACGGGTGAGAAGATGGACGCTATCGAGCTTTTCCACCCCGATAGACTCGCCTCACGTATTCTCGGAATGGGCGACGTTTTGTCACTCATTGAAAAGGCTGAGGCGGCATTTGACGAGAAAAGTGCGAAGGAGCTGGAGCGCAAGATGCGTGAATCCACCTTCACCCTTGAGGATTTTCTCGTGCAGATGAAGCAGTTAAAGAAAATGGGCAATCTCGACCAGCTGCTCAGCATGATACCCGGTATGAGCACGGGTGCGCTCAAGGGTGCAACCGTCGACGAAAAGCAGATGGAGCGCACCGAGGCTATTATCCTCTCTATGACGAAAAAGGAGAGAGAAAAGCCCGAAATAATCAACGGCTCACGCCGCAGACGTATTGCAAACGGCAGCGGAACTACGGTTGAGGACGTAAATAAGCTGCTCAAACAGTTTGACCAGATGAAGAAAATGATGAAACAGTTTTCGGGCGGCGGCAAGCGCAAGGGATTTCCCGGTATGGGATTTGGCAGGATGAAATTTCCGTTCTGACGGAGTTTTATATAGAAAATAATTAAAAATAAACATAATTTTTGGAGGAAACAGAAATGGCAGTTAAAATCAGACTCAGAAGAATGGGCGCAAAGAAGGCTCCCTTCTACCGTGTAATCGTTGCAGACAGCAGATCTCCCCGTGACGGAAGATTCATCGAGGAAATCGGCTACTACGACCCCATGAAGGAGCCCGCAGTTATCAAGATTGATGCTGACAAGGCTAACAAGTGGCTTGCTAACGGCGCACAGCCCACCGAGACTGTAAAGGCACTTCTCAAGAAAAGCGACATAGTTAAGTAATCACAGCCCCTGCGGTAAACAAAAATTCGGAAGGACGTTTCCCGAAGGAAACGGGTATTAAAAATGGATCTCAAAAAAATCCTTGTCGATATTGCCCGTGCAATCGTCGATAACCCGGATATGGTTTCCGTAGAGGAAAACGTAGACGGCGATGATGTAACGCTCACGCTTACAGTTGCTGAATCGGATACAGGAATGGTAATCGGTCATCACGGTAAGATAGCGAGGGCTATTCGCTCTATTATGAAGGCTGCCGCAATATCCTGCGGTAAGCACGTAACGGTAGAAATCAGATAAGAAAAAAGAGAGCAGTACGGTATTTCGCACTGCTCTCTTTTTCAATTAACTCGGCCTATCGGCTACACAAAACGGGCTCGGTTCTCACCGAGCCTTTTTTTGGGGGTGCAAAGCTTTTTATCCTAAAAAACCTCACGGTCTATCATTTTTTGATTTGATAAGGGAAACGGCTCTTTGTGCCGTTTCCCTTATCGCATCAAAGCCTCCGTTCGTTGCCAGGGAAACCGTGACGGCGTTTACGGGAATCAAGAGAGCGCTCGAGGCTGTCAGAAGCCCTGTAAAGTAATATGCCGAATACAGGACTGCGAGCGCTATAAAAAAGCTCAGAATGCGAGTAGGAATCTTGTTCAAAAACGGTATTTCCTTCACAAATTCAGTTACAGTCAATACCGCAATGACTGCACCGCCAAAATCGGCGAGCAAGGACCAATTCATAAATTCCATATAACCACCCCCTTTACGCAAGCGCAACGCTCATTATAAAGGATACAAGCCCTGCAAAAATGGCGGAAATAACGGCAACTGATACCTGTTGCATCCTTTTTTGAGGCTGACTGCTTATTTCCTCTATCTTTTTTTCGTGCTTTGTCAGGTGTTGGTTTGTGTGCTTTAACTCATTAGCGAGCGTAAGCAGCGTTTCATTCATCGAGCGGATTTCGGTCTGCACCTCTCGCAAAGCCTTTACGTCACGCTCCAAAACCTTTATTTGTTGACTGTGTCTTTCGACTGACAGATAAATATCTTCCATTTTTATACCTTCTTTCTTTTTAAATTTTACAGCCCTGCCTGTATTATAAGGTATAAAGCGGACAAAACCTGTCCTATTTAAAAAAGAATTTTAAAAAACCAAAAAGCACTTTTATGTCGTGAATACGCACTTGACTTTGCTCATATATTATGTTACAATAAAATTGGAAACACTTGTAACCATAAGGGAGGTTTTTATGAAAAAGAGTATTGCGTTTGTTCTGCTTATAGCTTTTATCATTCCAATTTTTTCAGCCTGCAAAGGCGAGCAGACTGATATTTGGGACGGAAGCATTGCCACATCATTTGAGAGCGGTGACGGCTCCGAGAGCGCACCGTATGAAATAAAAACCTGCGCCCAGCTCGCATATTTGGCTCAACAGATAAATACGGGTGTTTCTTATACTGGCAAGAGCTTTTCTCTGACCTCAAATCTCGACCTTAACAATATCAGCTGGACACCTATCGGCAACGGCATTTATGCGTTTGACGGAAATTTCAACGGTAACGGATACACAGTTTCAAATATGAATATAGACACCTTAACCGTGTTCGATAAGGTTTACTCCCACACTACCACAAAGGAAGCAGTAGCTGGTTTATTCGGTTATTGTACTGATGCAACCATTTCAAATCTAAATATTAATGATTCGCAAATGCTTGTATCAAATATCGGAGGGTTCGATCAGATACATACCGGATTTTTGGTAGGATATACACAAATAGATTCGTTGTGTAAATTCCAAAGCATTAAGATAGATAATTCAATAGTTTCTGTGAAGAAAACCGAGGAATACGGGAAAACAGCAAATTCTATGCTTCACACAGCGGGGCTTGTGGGATATATTTATGTTGCTCAAGGAGCCGATTGTAAGCTGGATTTGATAGACGTAAACATTCAAGCTTCAATTGAGGAAAAGGCTGATACGAGTTATGTGGGTGGCATTTGCGGTATAGCATTCTGTGAAAATTCCTCTCTGGATTGCTCAAACTTTATTTCATATCTTGATGTAAATTGGCAAACGGATTTCAAGGATAATGCGGCGGGTGCATTTGGCGGTACGGGGATTCTCAACTCGTATATGAAGCTGAATAATGGATTTTCAGAGGTAAATACAAACAAAAAATCCACAGAGGTTGAGTACACTTATTCTTATGGGGCAAATGCTATCGTTGGTAAATTGCATCATACGAAAAATCAAGACCGAACAGTAAGCGGTCAATATGAATTTTCCAATCTGTATGGATGCGTGAAACCGCTTGAAGGCGCTGATTTTGAAGCTCCCATATTATCGCTGTATTTGATGCCTGCGCACGCCATATACACCGAAGACAACTGCTACGGCGCACTCACACCGCCCGAGGGATTTAATATGCTCCCAAATTAGTCATAACCACCGGCCGTGCCGGTGGCTTGCACTGCCCCCTTAGGGCATAATGCCGGCCGAGCCTAAAAGCTCGCCGAAAAGTCCGCCAACCGCGGATTATTCACCGGCTGTCCCTAAAGGGGCTGTTTATTTGCCTTCTTCTATCGGCTTACCCGTAAACGGGTCGATGTATTCCTTGAGCGATAACTGCTCTGCGGATACATCTTCTTGCAGTTGGTTCCTTATGTATTGTTCTATTACTTTTTTGTTTCTTCCCACTGTATCTACATAGTATCCTCTGCACCAAAAATGTCTGTTTCCGTATTTGTATTTCATATTGGCGTACTTTTCAAAGATCATTAAACTGCTTTTTCCTTTGAGATACCCCATTATTTGTGACACGCTATATTTTGGTGGTATGGACACTAACATATGTATGTGGTCTTTGCAAGCTTCTGCCTCTATAATTTCCACTTGCTTATACTCGCATAATTTTCTAAGCATTATGCCTATATCTTTTTTGATTCGTCCATAGATTACTTGTCTGCGGTATTTTGGCGCAAATACTATATGGTACTTGCAATTCCACTTCGTATGTGCTAAACTATCTGTGTCAAGTTTCACGACTTGATTCCTCCTTTGGTTTTTGATGCGGTTGGCGAACCTACATCTATTATACCAAAGGAGGATGTCTTTTTCTAGGCATAGCTAAAGCTTTTTGGTGCCACCAGCACTGCTGGTGGTTAATGTTACACAAGAATATAAAAGACCTATCGCCACGGCGATAGGTCCTTTTATTTAATTATTGTTAGCTGAACAAAGTGCAATGATTTCATTAATAGGAATAACATTGTTTCCTACCCCAAATGACACCCTATAATCATCAAGATTGTTCACAGCGTCATATATAGTCAAATCATTTATGTTAGGAACAATGAAACTATCAATAACATCCTCCTTTACAGCGTTAAGAACCTGAAGCAGGGTTCCTGGCCAGCCGTACATAAAACTACAAGCTGATTCCAAAACGCTACCAAGGGATTCATCCATATAGTTGTCTTCTAAATAATTCCTTGCAAATGTGGCTGCTACACCATTTGCCGTTCCAACAAATGAGCCAGAATGAAACATTGCCTGATAAACCTCAATTGTTGTTTCGATAGCGTTAATTACTTCACCGAATATTCCTTCGAGAACAAGGGAGAATATAGTTTCCCATAAATTATCCCAACTCAAGATGTTATGCTTTCCGAATAAAACTTCTGCACAAGAATAGACATTCTCTCTATTAGTAACATTGTAAGGATGAACATAGTTTATATGTCCATTTACGTAAGTGAAGTAAAACTGATCCTCTCGAGGATTAAATATTGCTTTGTAAATGTTGTCCTTAAATGTCAGCCAATCAACCAATTCCCAATCATCGTTTTCTGAATCATCATCGTATTGACTATTTAGATAATAATTTTTAACGACATATTCAACACCAAGAGGATCGAGTAGATAAATGAAGGCTAATTGTTTTTCTGTAAACCTTTGACTACTATTATACAAAAATCTTCTTTCGTGCTCATATAGAAGGTGCTGATACTTAGGATTTCTCATTCCTTCAATTATGTCTGATTGATTTTCAGGAAGCGACATATCACAGCCTATGCTTTTCCAGACCTTTCCGTCCTCAAAAACGATGTTGAAATATACGGTATCGCCAATTTGCTCTCGAACAACGTTTGCCCTATCTCTCGAATCAATCTCCACAGTGCAAGTTTCTGAGAAGCCCCCGTCCTGTGTTGTTACTGTAATAGTAACCACTCCGTCCTCAATTGCAGTTACAGTACCGTTTTCTTCATCGATATGCACAGACCCAAAGGTGTCCCCTCTATCAGTTTCCCAATACAGCGTTTTGTTCGTTGCGTTTGAGGGGGTAATTGTTGGGATAAGGGTAAAGGATTCGTTCTTCTTCAACAAAACCTTTTCATGAGATAAGCTCAGGGATTGTACGTTAATATTCCTGACTGATACAGAGCATGACGCTTGAATGATGCTATTATCAGCTGATGTTGCAAATATAGTTGCGTTACCGTGCGATTTGCCGGTTACAAGACCGGAAGAAGATACAGATGCTATATTAGGGTAATTACTATGCCAAATAACATCCTTATTTGTAGCTTCGTCGGGGGAAACCGTTGCAGTTATTCTTTGAGATGAGCCTACATAAATCTCCATATTTGTCGGAGAAACACTGATAGAATTCACGGGGATTGAATATTCGGCAGTGATATAAGGTGAGTAAGAATAGTCGTTTACTCCGAAAGCCATTACGTAACAGTTATCGTATCTTGTACCTCCAATAGATGTCATAATAGTGTTAGAGATCCCGAGATTGTATGCATCCGTTATGTCAATAGCAATCTCATACTGACCGGCATTCAAGGACATTATATCCGAGCCAACTGTAATCTGTGAATATGAATTTATAGGCTCTACAAGCTGAAGATTCAATGTCATAGATGCAACGTTACCCGCAATAGACAGCTCCTGAGTTATCACAGACTTATTTATAGTGAAATTCGTTCTGTAAATGTCTCCCATATAGCTTCCGGCATATATCCATCCGTATTCGTTGTATGGAACATTAGGAGTATCGACACAATAGCTTGAATAAGTTAGAAACGAAGAAAATCCTGAATATACAGTGGGGTCCACCGTAACGGGCAGGGTGGTGGCATCCCTGTTTATCCATTCGGCGGCGGCTATTACCTTAAAGGTATATTCGCCCTCTCCGTTTTCCTTTAGCTCGTAATGAACGTCGGTGCTGGTATCGCCCTTTGCGTCGAACATAAAGGGGGCGGGGATTTTGAATTTTACGTCCTCGGCACTTTCGTCGGCATAGAAGCCTATTTCCTTTTTATCCTCGGACAGTTTTGCGGTGAGGCCATGAGAATTTACCTTAAAGGTGTATTCGTATTCATCACACTTTTCCTTTATTATAATATTCTCCTTGACACTCTCGCCTACAAAGCCGTACTCAATATCGGTTGCTTCGTCAACATCTCTGCAAACAGCCTTAGC
>JAFVRG010000020.1 GCA_017504405.1 Clostridia bacterium
CACGTATTGCGGCACGTGCGCTCGGCATACCTCTGAAATCGCAGTAGGCAACAGCCTTGTCAAGATTTTCAAGAATAGTTTTCTTTACGCTGTCAGGAGCCTTATGACCGAAAATGGCAGGGTTGCCAGAGTTGATTTTCAGTATCTTCGCTCCGGCGGCCTCCATGCTCATCGCCTCCACGTATAGCGGTCCTCTTATGTCGGACGTTACGTTACTGATTTTTTCTGAGCACTTCATTTCCGTGTTCCTCCTTTACAGTCTTGCGACAAATTATAATAAATTATTTATCATTTTTTGCGTAATTTGTCAATGCTTAATCTATATTTTAATATAAAAATGCGTGTATTTTATTAAAAACCGAGCCCAAAATTTCCGCTCGCCAGAACAAAAGAGCAAAAAACGGCAAGAACTAAGAGAAAGGCAAAGTTTATAACCGAGAAAAGAATTATGTATTTCTTCGTTTTTTCTGGATAGCGAGAGGTAAATTCCCTGAGTGTAATCAGGCTCGCAAGCGAAGCAATCAGCGTGCCTGCGCCGCCGATATTCACACCCATAAGCAACGCTCGGTAATCGGTTGTAAATTCCGACAAGAGTATTGCAGACGGCACGTTGCTTATAAATTGACAGGACAGCGCCGATACCAACAGTGTATTTTTGGACAAAAGCGCCCCAACGGCATTTTCCACTATATCAATGCGTGCCATATTGCCCGCAAAAATGAAGAAGAAAACAAATGTGAAAAGCAAGGGGTAGTCTACCTTCAAAAGTGCGCTTTTGTCAAGAAAAAGAAGCGCCAGGGGAATTAAAATCAATCCCACGTAGTACGGAACTGTTCTGAAAACGAGCAGAATTGAGAATGCAAAAAGGAGAAGGTAAATTATAACCTTGACCTTAGGCATAGGCGCAAAATCACGGGTTTTGAGCTGCATTTTCTCTCCCTTTACGAAAACAAGGCAGAGCAGAGTTATGAGTGAAACCGACAGCAGAAAGGGAAACAGCATTATTTTGACAAATTCCCCGTTTGCTATTCTGAATTTTTCGTAAAGATAAAGGTTTTGCGGATTTCCGAAAGGCGTCAGCATACCGCCGAGGTTGGCGGCGATATTCTGCATAATGAAGGTAAACGCCATATACCGCTCCTTGCCTGCGGAGGACATAACGTAATATCCGAGGGGCAAAAACGTGAGCAGAGCCATATCGTTTGCCAGAAGCATCGAGCCGATAAAGGTTATGTAAACGAGCAAAAGCACAGCGGTACGGGTGTTTCCCGATACAACGACAATTCTCTCTGCGAGCTTAGTGAAAAATCGCACGTTTTTGAGAGCGCATATAACTGCCAGCGTGCAGAAAAGGCAGGTTAGCGTTTTGAAATCGAAATAGCCGATATAATCGGCATCGGGCGGAACAATCAGCGAGGTAACGAGCGCCAGCGCCGCCGCTATTACGAGAACGGTGTTTTTACGAATGAAATGAATTGTTACAGTCAGAGCATCGTGAAAATGATGAGCCGGGTGTCTGACCGCACCCGAATGATGAGCCATATTACTCTCCGTAAAGTATATATTTATTCACACAAGCATTTATTATAGCACTTGCCCATATTAAAATCAATATATTTTTTAAATAAAAATAAAAAACACCGCCTCCTGTCCAACTGCGGACAGGAGGCGGTGTATTAAAAGCAAGGATGCGTTCCGTTCAAAATTCAAACGAAACGCATTTTTTATTCTTTATCAATTTTTCCCGAGAAGGTGTCAAAGCCGTCGATTTTTGAACGGCAGATAGCGCCGAAAATGCGCCAACGCAAGCCCTTGTTATTCCTTTCAAGGGCGGCGAGCAGATTTTTCATATTCTCTCGCTCGGTGTTGTGGTTTTCGGGACAGGAGCTGCTCAGCACAGGCATTTCGGGTGCGTGTGAGGCAAAATATCTTATAGTCTTTTCCTGGGCGTAAATGAGCGGACGAATGAGGTAAAGGTCGGTGTTCGACAGATACGTTACGGGCGAGAAGCAGCCGAGCCTGCCCTCAAAGAAAAGATTGAGCATAAAGGTGTCTACAACGTCATCGAAATGATGTCCGAGCGCAACCTTATTGCAGCCCATTTCCTTTGCCGCCGAGTGCAGAACACCACGGCGCATTTTGGAGCAGAGCGAGCAGGGGTTAGGCTCTTTTCTTATATCGAATATTATTTTTGCTATGTCTGTTTTCTCTACTCGGTATTCAACGCCAAGGTCCTTGCAGAAGCGCTCGATTTTGGAAAAATCCGAGCCCTCGAAGCCCATATCGACGGTTATGGCGCACAGCTCGTATTTTTTAGGATAAAACCGCCTCATTTCCGAGAGGGCATAGAGCAGAGTCATAGAATCCTTGCCGCCCGATATGCCGACGGCAATTTTATCACCGTCCTCAATCATACCGTAGTCGTCAACCGCACGGCGCATAAAGCTTAAAATTCTCTGTAATTCTTTCATGTCAAACTTTCTTTATTTCTCATACTATGTAATAAAACGCAAAAAACGAAAGGAGCTTTTATGGCTATAAGAGTTTATATAGACCAAGGGCATAATCCGCAGAATCCCAATGCAGGCGCAGAGGGCAGCGGATACCGTGAGCAGGACCTCGTTTACAGAATAGGGGTTGAGCTTTTTAATCTTTTACAAAACGATTCGAATTATACGGCGAGGCTTTCCCGCACAACGCCAAATACCACAATAGGAACGAGTAATGCGAGCAGTCTGCGATTGCGTGTTGAGGACGCAAACAGCTGGGGAGCGAATCTGTTTCTGAGCCTGCACACCAACGCATCGTCCAACCCGTCGGCAACGGGCAGCGAGGCGCTCGTCTACTCCGAAACAACCCCCGCCTATTCAATAGGTGAGAACATTCTGCGTGAGCTTACTCGCATAACAGGACTTCGCAACCGAGGGGTGAAGCTCCGTCCGGGACTGTACGTTCTTCGCAGAACGGCAATGCCTGCGGTGCTTGTGGAGCTTGGCTTTATCACCAATCAAAGCGATGCCGACCTCATGGCGAACAATCCCGCACTGTTTGCGAGGGGCATCTACGAGGGGCTTAACGATTACTACGGATTTTGATTATTCACGTGGCTTGAGTGTTATGCTGTCACAGTCAAGAAAGCGCTCTGCCTCAGCAACGCTGCCTGCGGTGAAAACGAACTCAGCTCCGCATTCGGTGCAAAAGAGGCGTATTCCGCCGTCGGTTATGTCAAATCCGTAGCTGCCCTTGTGGCAGGGGCAGTCTATACTGCCCTCCTCGCACATATCTGCAACGAGGAACCGTATTATATCGAAAACCTGTGAGTCGGGCATATTATCTATTTCTTCGTCCTTGCCCTTTTCCGCAAGAGCACGCAGCTGCTCGGGGGAGTCAAATCCCGCCTCAAGGAATATGCGATTCAGCGCAATGTCGGATTTTTCAATAGCCGCTGAAACCTTGTCCTCGTTTCCGATAAAGGCAATGTCTATGTTGGTATAAGGACAGCAGAGCATAAACACGTCACCCGAGAAGAAAACCTCCCTCGACACAACGTAGTTGTGGTCGTTTCCGCAGAAAAGGCAGGGGATAGACAGCCTTATTTTGTCCTTATCATTTGTATATGTCATTTTCATTTCGCTCTTACCGCAGGGGCATTTGAGCTTAAGCATGCTTGTCTGGAGCGCAACCGAGGCGACAAGTCCTGTTGCCGCCGCCGAGCAGGCAGGGCATCTGTATGCCGTATGAGCTTTTCTTTGGTTGATAATCATTTTTTACCTCATTAACAAAAGGATTATAAGCATAATTACAGTTGCGGGCGAGAAGAGAGCAAGACGCTTTTCCTCCCTGCCGAAATCGCCGTCTGCATAGGTTGTGAAGCTCGGCATAGACCTCGCCATAGCCATTACCGTCACAAAGGTAGAGAAGAACAGAAGCGCCAACGCAAGAATTGTGTAAATGACGAGATTGTCGTTGATAACGGCGTAGAAGCCCCGTCCTCGGATAAGCAGAAGCGAGAGAATGCCGACGCATCTCATAAATACAGGTACAAGTGTGGAGTCGGTATAAATTCTCATGGCTCCGAGAGCAAGTCCGATAAGACACGCAAACGGGAGCGTGTAGAGATTTAACGCAAACATTGCGGACAGCGCAGTGGATACTGCGAGCGCAACCGTGCTCGAATATTTCAGATATTCGCTTATCAGCACACCTCGGAAGAACAGCTCCTCGCATATTGCGGGAATGATTGCAATGAAAATAATCCCGACAGCACTTGCCGACTGTGTATGGGGCAGGTTAAAGAGAGATATTGGAAATGAGCTCGGTAGGTATTTATCCGAAATTACTGCCGCCGCAACGTATGCAACGCATATAAATACGGTTGCGAGAAGCACCACGAACAGGTGCGATACGGACAGGCTGTTGCTGCCCAAGGATATTTTACGTGGGGCTGAAGCTCTTGCAATAAGCATCAGCGGCAGTAGCAGCGCAATAACCGAGGACATAGTTGCGCTCACCTCGGCAGAGCCGAAAAGCTCAACCTTAAATGTCAGCAGCTTGTGTATAATTGCGCAAACCAACACGGCAAGAGGTAGGTAAACCGAGCTTTTGCCGATAAATTCACGAACAGTCCTTGCTTTTTTAGTCATATAACATCCTTCGCTGTCACAATGTGATAGCTATATCAGATTTATTGCAGTTTTATTATCTCGGTAGCGGATAGCAGATTTTTTCGGGGATTTCTGCACCCTCTGCGAGCGGTTTTGCGAGCGCACAGTGAGCGCCCGTCAGCCTTACCCTTTCGCAAACCGAGAGCGATGTGGCGAGTATTTTGGTATAATCCTTATCGTTTGTCAATACCCAGCCCCCGTCGGTTAGATGTATACGGGCAGACGGGTAGCTTTTTGACGCAAATTCAAGAGAGCAGGGAAAAAGCCCGTAGCCGTCATACAGGCGTGAATAATCGCCGTCAAAGCCGTATAGAGGTAAATCTGCGCTCGCTGAAATTTTGTCGGGTGTGTCGGGATACGCAGATGCAGGGATGGATATTTTTTGACAGTATCCGAGCCTTTCGTATGCGCTCGCAAGCGCACTGTCTGCCGCAATCAGAAACGTGAAGCTGTATCCGTTGTCTATTGCAAAATTCTCCACCTGCGAGAGCAGAGAGCGCATAAGCCCCTTGCCCCTGTAATCGGTATCGGTTGCAATTGCGTAGAGATAGAGTCCTTTATTTGCGCCGTGAGTCACGGGAAAAGCCAACAGCTGAGAGACAGGCTCATCGCCGTTTTCAATAGCAAACGGAAAAACCTCGTCCCATATCGGCGACAGCTCCGCTTCTGTTTCCTCGGGCTCAGCATCGAATGCTTCACAAAACAACCGTGAAAAACGCTCGGGCGTCAGATTTCTGTTTAAAGTTAATTTTGTCATTTCGGAAAGGTTGCGCACACAATGGTTTTTGCGGTCTTTTTATCCTTGACCTTTGTGAGCAGTTGCTCTGCAAATTCGAGTGAAGCTCCCATTCCTATTGCGGTTGTGACGTTTTTGTCGGTAACTACTCGCTTTTTTACAACCTTTGCGCCGTGAAGATGCTCCTCAAATCCCGGGTAGCATACAGCCTTTTTGCCGTTAAGGAGTCCACGCTTGCCTAAAATCATAGGTGCCGCACATATAGCAGCCAGATGGGCGTGCTTTTTCTTGGCTTTTTCAATGAGAGCATCTGTCAGGGGCGACTCGTCAATGTTTGTAGCGCCGGGCAGACCGCCGGGGAAAACGAGCATATCTATATCGTCACCGATATCCTCGGCACGCATATCCGCAACAACCGAAATTCCGTGCGAGCCCTTAACCGTGAGCCCGTCGCCTGTTATTGCGGCGCATTTAACGTCCGCCTTTCCTCTACGCAGAACGTCGAGCGGTGTCAGAGCCTCGATTTCCTCAAAGCCCTCGGCGAGAATTATATAAATCATTCAGATTCCTCCATATTATTGAGCATTTCGATAAATTGGTTGTGGTCTATGAGCGTCTTTCTGGGCTTTTGACCGTTAGGCTCGCTGACGATACCGAAATTCTGCATATAGGTTACAAATCTCGATGCCTTCTGGAAGCCTATCTCGAGCTCTGTAATTATCTTTGATGCGGAGATTTCTCCGTTATTTACTGCCAGCTCTACCGCACGGCGGAACTGCTCGTTTGCGAGCATAGAGTCAAGGTCGTTTTTCGATGCCGCAGGAGCGTCACCGTCGCCTGCCGAGCGCTTGCTCGAGGCATCGCACTTTCTTGCCTCGTTTTCAATATCATCCCAAACGTCGCTGTCGTATGCGTTTTCGGGCGAATTGTCACGCAAGAAGCTGACAACCGAGTCAACCTCAGAGTCGCTCATAAACGCACCCTGAACTCTTCTCGGCGAGGTCTCGGTTACGGGGAAGTAAATCATATCACCCTTGCTGAGCAGCTTCTCAGCGCCAACCTCAACCGAATCGAATATGGTACGGGAGTCAACGTTGCTTGTAACCTTAAACGCAATACGTGAGGGGATGTTAGCCTTGATAACACCCGTAATGACGTTAACAGACGGTCTTTGCGTACCGATTATCAGGTGTATTCCTGCGGCACGTGCCTTCTGAGTTATTCTCATTATCGAGCTCTCAACCGTATCTCTTGCCATCATCATCAGGTCGTTTAGCTCGTCTATGATTATAACAAGCTTAGGTAACAGCTCAAATCCCGTGTGCTTTTTCGCATACTCGTTGTAGCCCTCAATGTTACGGACGCCCGCCTCCTCTATGAGGTCGTACCGGCGCTCCATTTCGTTTACAGCCCACGAGAGTGCGCCCGCGGCCTTCTTTGCGTCGGTGACAACAGGGACGAGCAGATGAGGTATTCCTCTGTACGGAATAAACTCAACCTTCTTCGGGTCAATCAGTATCAGCTTAACCTCGTCGGGCCTTGCCTTGTAGAGAATACTCGTGATTATAATATTGATGCAGACGGATTTACCCATACCGGTAGCGCCCGCAATCAGCATATGCGGCATTTTTGCTATATCGCCGTATACGGGCTGTCCCGTTACGTCAGCACCCACGCATATAGTGGTCGTGGACTTAGCCTCACGGAATTCGTCGGTGTCAATCATATCACGCAGATATACGAGCGAGGATATCTTGTTCGGCACCTCAACGCCAACCGTCCTCTTTCCGGGGATAGGCGTTTCCATTCTTATTCCCGCACTTTCGAGGTTCATCGAAATATTGCTTATTGCTCTTGCATATTTCTTAACGTCTATCGTCTGGTCGGTTGTCAGCTCGTATCTCGTTATTCTCGGGCCCTTGGAGATATTTACCACCTTTGCGGGGAGCTTTAAGTTTTCAAAGGTCTTTTCGAGGATTTCCGACTTTTGCCTTATTTCGTATTCCGAATTGTCATTTATCGGCGGCTTGCTCGCCTCAAGCAGAGAGAGCGGCGGCATCTGGTATTCAGGTGCTTTTTTGTGAGGCTCAGCAAAGGGCTTAGTCACCTTAACGCTTATAGGAGCCTCCTTGCGCTCAAATGCGGGACGGGCAAAGGGGGATAAAGCAGGCTCGTCCTCATCATCCGTGTAGTCACTGTCGTCAGCGTCCTCAAAATTCTCGCTGTCGGAGTCACCGTAATCCTCAGTGCCGTCGTAGCCGTATTCGCTGTCAGCGGTACCGTCAAAATCCTCTTCGCCCCTTTGCCTGTCATAGCTGTACTCGGAGCTGTTATCCTCACTGTCAGAATCCGTGTCATCTGAGAGAAAGCTCATTATATTATCTCTGCCGAAGCTCGTACCGTTAGGCACAGAGGGGCTGTCGATGTACGGTGTAGCATCACCCTTGTCGGTATCGGGCTCGTCAAAGATAGAAACCCTTTCCCTTGCGCTGAATACGGGAGCAGTATAATAGCTCTCGTCGGTTATTTTTTCGTCTGCGCCCTCTGCGCTTGCACCCTCGGAGTATTCGGTTATGTTCTCAAAATCGTCGAGGGAGCGTAGCTCTGAGGTAACCGCATCGGTTGTTATCGTGTATTCCTTTTCCTTTACCGTCTTTTTCTTTTCGGGTATTTTCAGCGGTGATAGAAGCTGGTCAATTTCGGCTATGTCAAAATCGTCATCTGCTATAATCGGATGCGAATCGTCATCGTCCAGCTGAATTCTTCCGCCGTTGAAGCGAACGGTTGCCGAATGACGTGGCAGAGCAGGAGCACGCATAGGAGTATTTATATTGTCGTCGAGCAGTCGGTCATCGTCGAGCTCAAACAGTATTTTTCTTCCCTTTTCGGGGTCGGGGAGCGCCACCCTTTCAGGTGTGTCTACGTTGTCGTAGAGCGCACGCTTGCGTGCCTTTTCCAGCTCGCTCTCCTCGAGGCGTGCCTTTTCCTCCTCCTCGAGCTCACGTCCGTAGTCCTCGAGAGCCTTTTTTCTCTTTTCAGAATAATTCTTTGCAGAGCTTTTCAGCTTGTCCTTTATACTTGCTCCGATAGAGCGAATGTCAAAATTGACACGCAAAAATGTTATTGCGTAGAGCAGAAGTGCCGCAATCGAGAGCATCCAAGCTCCAAAATTACCGACACCCTTGTATAGACCGTAGCCGATAAGCGATCCAAAAAATCCGCCGCCCGACAAATCCTTGCCCATTGAGTAAAAGCTGCCTGCCTCGAACGCCCTCTCTGCTGATGGGATTGTAATTAGGTACACTATTGCCGAGAAAAACGATACGGCAATGAGGGATAAAACAAATCTTGCGAGGCGCTTGTGATTTTTTGTATCCGAGCGCCAGAAGAAGGCGGCAATTCCGACAAATACGGGAACAAGGTACGCACCTATCGAGAAAATTCCCCTCAAAAGGCTTGAGAGCGCCATTCCTACCTTTCCCGATGATTCGGGCGTTATGAGACAGAATATAGAGAACACGGCAATAACACCGAGTATCACGGGCATTATGCGATAGAGCACCCTGTCAACAGCCTCGGTTTTTTCGCGCAGGCTCGTGCGTGACTTACCCTTTGCCTTTTTCGGGGTATCCTCGTCCTCGTCCGCTTCTGTTTCTTCAATTTCTTTTTCATCTATCTTTTTGCGAAGAAGCTTTTTTTGCTCCTTGGCTGATTTCTTGCTGTTTTTCTTTATTCCAAACATCGCCGTTTCCTTTCTCTTGCAATTTCCGTATATTTTGCATCACATAAAATGCGTATAACTATCCACAATAATTATGATACCAAATTTTTTTAAATTTTACAAGTATTTATTATATAAATTTTTTATTTTTTAGTTGGGAAGCTATATGGAAAAGGAAAAAATGAAAAAATCCGTAAAGGATAAAATTTTTATTGCCGTATCGTCATTCATTGCAGGGCTTATAAACGCAGTGTTCGGGACAGGTGCGGGTATGATTTATATTATTGCGCTCTCTCGGTTGGGGGCGGGAAGGGACAGCCGCATTTTCGCCACCTCATCGCTCGCCGTGCTGGTCCTGTCAGCCGTATCCGCAACGGCATACGCTGTCAGAGGACAGCTACCGCTTACAAACGCCCTTCCTATGTGTATTTTTGGCGCAATCGGCGGTGCAATCGGTGCGCTTTTGCTCGGGAAAATAAATCCGAAGCTGTTGCGCCTTCTGCTCGCAGTGCTCCTGATAATCGGTGGAGTGCGTATGATAAGGGGGTGAAAAAATGCTTGATTTCATAGTATATATAGCGGTGGGAATACTCGCAGGGCTCGGTGTGGGAAGCGGCGGACTCTTGCTTTTATATCTCACACTGATTTTGGATATGCCGCTCGCACAGGCTCGCTCTGTAAATCTTCTGTTTTTTGCAACGGCTTTGCTTTTCGCCTTTATCGTCAATTCAAAAAAGAGGCTGATAGAGCCCTCGCTGTCCCTATGGCTGATAGTTTTCGGAGTTATAGGCTCGTTTACGGGGATACTGTTCATAGGCTCAAATGACAGTAGTTTTTTGAGAACGCTGTTCGGTATTTTTCTCATATTGGGCGGCGGATATTCGCTATTTGCAAAAAAGGGCTAAAAGTGCAATTTTTTCTTGACAAAAAGTGCGTTTCAATATATAATAAATTGATAGATACATCAGGAGGTGCAACATGAAAAGTATTGAGAGCAGGGTTCTTTCGGGAATAAGCAGGGTGAGGCGTGGCGTAGAGCGTGCCTGTGATACCGTAATTTCCGATATTAAGGCGGCGAAGAAGAACACGGGAGCGTGCGCTATCGGTGTAGTTGCCTTTGACAGAGGCTTTCAGGCGCTTTTTGCACACAGAATATCTTATAAGCTCAACAAAAACGGTTATACAGCGGCGGCTGACACAGTATCCCACATTGCCAAGTACTGTACGGGAATAGAATTGTCCCCCAGCGCGCGGATAGAGCAGGGTGTCTATATTGACGCAGGCAGCTCGCTCAGAGTTGCAGAGAATGCGTTTATCGCCAGAGGCTCGGTTATAAGGGTTAAGGCAAATGCCGTTTCGGGCGAGGCTTGCGAGGAGTGCGAGATAGATACGGCAAAGAGAATTGATGAGCTCGAGGCACGTGTCGCAGAGCTTGAGAAAAAGAGAAAAAGGGTGAAGTAATTTATGCAGTTTTATAATACGTTATCAGGAAAAAAGGATGAGTTTGTCCCCATTGAGGCGGGCAAGGTAAGAATGTATGCGTGCGGTCCTACCGTATACAACTTCTTCCACGTCGGAAACGCACGCTGCTTCGTTGTTTTCGATATGCTTCGCCGTTACCTTGAATACCGTGGCTATGAGGTAAAATTCGTTCAGAATTTCACCGATATTGACGATAAGGTTATAAGGAAGGCAAACGAGGAGGGCGTAACCTATGACGAAATTGCCCGCCGTTATATAGACGAATACTTTACCGATGCCCGTGGGCTCGGCGTGCGTGCGGCAACCGTTCATCCCCTCGCTACCGATAATATAGATATGATTATCGACATCGTTAAAACGCTGGTGGATAAGGGGTATGCTTACCCTGTTGAAAACGGTGACGTTTATTTTAGAACCCGTGTTTATAAGGATTACGGAAAGCTCTCGGGTATGCTCATCGAGGACCTCGAATCGGGCGCTCGCATTGACGTCTCGGATATAAAGGAGGACCCCCTCGACTTCGCCCTCTGGAAGGGAGCGAAGCCCGGTGAGCCCGCATGGCAGTCCCCTTGGGGAATGGGCAGACCCGGCTGGCACATAGAGTGCTCGGCTATGGTTATGCGCTTTTTGGGTGAGAGCATAGATATTCACTGCGGAGGTCAGGACCTCATATTCCCGCACCACGAGAATGAGATAGCTCAATCTCAGTGCTGCACGGGAAAATGTTTCTGCAATTATTGGCTTCACAACGGATATATCAACGTTGATAACCATAAGATGTCAAAGTCGCTTAACAATTTCTTTACCGTCCGTGAAATTGCGGAAAAGTACGGCTATCTTCCTATCCGTCACTTTATTCTCTCCTCTCATTACAGGAGCCCGATTAACTTCTCAAAGGATATAATAGAGCAGTCAAAATCTGCGCTTGAGCGTATATTCAACTGCTCCGATAGCCTTGATTTCTTCCTGCGTAATGCGCCCGAGGGCGGCATCCGTGAGGATGAGGCGGAATTGGTTGCTAAATTCAATTCTGCACGTGATAAAATGATTGAGGCTATGGACGACGACTTCAACACAGGCGGAGGAATTGCCGCTATTTACGACCTCGTACGTGATATAAATATGGCGCTCTCGGCAAATGCGTCAAAGGGGGCTATGACTGTTGCAAAAGAGGTGCTGTGCGAGCTGTGCGAGCTTTTCGGATTTGTTGAGGAAAAGCAAAGCGACGACGCCCTCATCCGTGAAATTGAGGATGCAATCGAGCGCCGCCGTATAGCGAAGGCAGAGAAGAATTATGCGGAGGCTGACCGCATCCGTGCGGAGCTGCTTGAAAAGGGTGTGGTTCTGCGTGATACAGCACAGGGAACAACCTATCAGATAAACAAATAAATACCTGTTATTTTGGGGTATCCGAGGCATATATTGCCACGGATACCCCCTTTTTTTCATTTATTGCGAATTATGGAATAAATATGTGGGTTACAAATTAAAATTTAATTAGTATAATGTTAATACAGAATTAAAAAACGGAGGCAGATATGGAGCTTTTGCTTATAAGTGATTCGAAGCTCAAGGTCACGCTGACAAACGAGGATATGAAGCGGCTGGACATCAGCTGCGACGGACTTGATTACGATAATACAGAAACCAGACGTGCGTTCTGGCAGATACTTGACGAGGCGAAAAGCAAAACAGGCTTTGACGCCGCCCGTGACAGAGTTTTTATACAGGTATACCCTTCAAAATGCGGTGGATGTGAGATGTACGTTATAAAGCTGAAGGGGCTTTTCGGTAAGGAGAAAGAGGGGAAAATGGAGGTGGCGAAAACGAGAGCGAGCGTATTTTCCTTTGACAGCATGACGTCGCTTTTACCCGTATGTCGACAGCTGAAGGGGCTGGGATACGGGCGTGAGAGTGCGGCGTATATAGGAGATGACGGCAGATTTTATCTTGTGGTAAATGAGGAGAGCCCGACCTGTCAGCGAGGCTCGTTTGGCGAATTTTCATTCCTTGAGGAATACGGACGCCGTCACACCGAGCCATCGAGAGCGGCGTACATACGTGAGCACTGTCGGGCAATTGAGGAGAAGGATGCCGTAAATATACTTGCATCCTTTGCATAAGGGGACTGCCGTATTTCGGCATAACCGTAAACAAAAAAGGCTGTAGATATACTTGCGTCCTTAGCATAAAAAAGAGGTGCAATTCCAAATACGGAATTGCACCCTTTTCTATGTGATTATTTGCAGTTGTATTGGTCCTTCTCAACGTCGGTTATCATATTGACACGCAGCTCGTGACGTCCGCCGCTCTCGAACTCGTTTTCGAGGAACATATCCGTAATATCAACGGCGAGTCCCTGACCTATAACCCTTGCGCCCATGCACAAAACGTTTGCGTTGTTATGTATTCTGGTCATTTTTGCGCTGAACGTATCACCGCATACAGCGGCTCTTATGCCCTTGTATTTGTTTGCTACCATGCTCATACCGATGCCCGTGCCGCAGATGAGTATTCCGAGCGAATCGGGGTCCCCTTGTACACCGAGTGCGACCTTTGAGCCATATACGGGATAATGGCAGGAATCCGAGTTGTCAGGCCCGCAATCGACAACCTCATATCCCTTATCGGCGATATGCTTTTTGATTATCTCCTTGTAGTCATATCCTGCGGAATCTGCGCCAATGTAGATTTTTCTTTTCATGATTTACCTCTTTTATATTTTGCTTTTTTGTTTTTCCTTTAGCTCACGCTCCGCCTGCGACATACGCAGATACGAGGGTGAGAGTGATGCGTCGCTGACAAATTCGCCACGCGTATATTTTTCCTCTGCAATCAGGGCTACCGAAACGGCATTCTGGTCTATGAGCGTTATCGGTGTTTCCTTTATCTTTACGTTAAATTTTTGCAGAGCATCCTTCGCTATAAAATATCCGTCACCGACGAGATAAACGGATTTGTCGCCCATTTTCCCCAACTCTGCGCCCAGCTCATCGAGCGATATTGCTCGGTCATCGCAAAGGCGGATAAGACCGTCATCTCCACATTCAAACAGAGCATTGTAGACCTGTGACCTGCGGGCGTCCATAACGGGGCATATAACGGCATCTGTGGGACAGAGATTTCGTGCGAGCGCCTCAAGTGTTGAAACCTCAACGCACGGCACACCCTTGCCAAAGGCGAGTCCCTTGACTGTTGCCGCACCAATTCTTACACCCGTAAACGAGCCTGGGCCGTTTGCGAGCGCAAACAGCTCTATATCCTCAATGCTTTTTTTGCATTTTTTTAGCATATCGTCAACCATAGGCAATATGTTTTCGGTGTGCGTATTTCCGTTGTTGCATAAAAAGGAGCAGAGAATTTTTTTGCCGTCAACGAGTGCGGCAGATGCAACCTTCGCCGTTGTATCAATTGCTAGCGTCAGCATATATCCCCCTCGCTTTCGATAATAATTGTACGAGCCCCCTCGTCCCCGTCAATCCTTTGGATTGTTACCGTTACAGCGCCGTCGGGTATCTCGTCCTTAATGTTTTCGCTCCATTCGCACAGGATATATCCGTCACGTTCAAGGTAGTCGTAGTAGCCTATCGAGTACAAATCGTCAGCGTCGGCTATTCTGTACGTATCGAAGTGGAAAAGAGACTTTATATCAGATTTATGCTCGTTCACAACCGTGTAGGTGGGGCTTTTTACCCCCTGTATTCCGAGCGCCGAGGCAAAGCCACGGCAGAATGCGGTTTTTCCCACGCCCATTTCGCCACGCATTGCAACGAACGCACGGGACGCGCCGCCTTGCAGCAGCTCGCAGGCGAGTGCTTTTCCTATATCCTCGGTCATCTGTGCCGAGGTTGAATAGAATTCTTTTTTCATTACTTAATTTCTTTCAGATAATTTTCTGCGTTATCGCCCAAAATAAAGGATAACGCCGTATTATAGTCCTCGGCAAGCTTTTTGGCACGGGGCGAGCCCTTGTCAAAGCTCTTTGATTTTATAGCACGTATAAGCGTGTTTTTCGGTGTGTTTTCGGGGTCGGTAAGCTCGGTTAGAGTCACCGAATATCCCGCCGCACGCAACCGCAGGGCACGCAGACCGTCGGTTATCGCCTCGCACAGCTTGTTTCTTATCTGCGGATGCGAGGTGACGAAGGACAGCTCCTTGACCTTGATTTTGTCGTTCAAATACCTGTGACAGCAGGGTGTTGACAAAATAACGTCAGCGCCGAGCGCAATGCCCGAGTCGAGCACCATGTCCGTTGCTATGTCGCAGGCGTGCAGGGAGATTAGCAGGTTAGGGTGAATGTCCTTTGGCGTGTTTTTAACGTCATCGCATATAAATTCCATACCTGAAAATCCCGACAAACGGGCAATTTCGTTGCAGAAATCTATAACCTCGCCCCGCTGGTCAACACCCAGCATATAAACCTCACGTCCCTTTATTTCGGTAAGGTAGTGGTATACCGCAAAGCTGAGATAGCTTTTTCCGCAGCATAAATCGAAAACAACAATTTTGCCATCCTCGGGTAATGCATAATACACGTTTTCAAGCGCCTCGGTGAAGTGGTTTATCTGGCGGAATTTTGCCTGTCTTTTGTCGTGAACTCTTCCGTTTTTGTCGGATATTCCGAGGTGATAGAGAAACGGCTCACCGCCGGATAGAGCATAGCTCTTTTTTCTGTTAAGCTCCAAGGCTACGGTCTTTTCCGTATTGCCTACGGCATTTCGTATTTTGCCCTCGCCGATTATAACCGACGAGCCCTTTTTTGAACGCTTATATTCCGCCTCGGCGCCCTCGGTTATTATATTTATCTGTGAGTAACAGGGTATAAGCTCGGCGATAGCGCCCGAAAGCTCCTCTGCACGCAGATTTCTCTGCGTAACCCTACCGAAATCGTATTCGGCCTCAATCGAGAGTATGCGCTCGCCGTTCTTTTGACAGAGCCTTCCCTTTTGCTTTTTAGGGCTTCCCTCTGACGCCTTCGAGAAAACGAGCGTCAGCGAGGGGGCGTTTGAAAACAAATCGCCAATTAGCGAGAGCAGCTTTTCCTCGACACTCACTGCTCGTCCTCTGCGCTGTCAGTCAGCGGCTCCTCAGCCTTTTTCTTGGATTTGAAGGAGATTTTGCTCTCCTCGCCGTTAATCAGTCGCATAATATTTTTCCTGTGACACCAAACCACAAGGAGCATCTCAATCAGAGCAATTGAGAGCTGGGGCAGGGAAATTCCGCCCGCTCTGAAAATTACAAATCTTGCGAGTATAAAGGGGTACATCATAGCGGTTATGCAGGAACCGAGAGATACGTACTTGGTTATAGCAACGATGATTACGAATACTACGAAAACCACAGCAAAAACCTTGATGCTGAGCATAGCTATTGCAGTCGCTGTGCAGAGAACACCCTTACCGCCCTTAAAGCCGTAGTATACAGGGTAAATGTGACCGAGTATGCAGGTAAGTCCTGCGATATAGCAGAACGGCGAGAAGCTGTACGTTGAAACGTATGAAAAGCCGCCGATGATTGCCGCAATGAATATGGCGAGAACGGTTTTTACAATATCGCCGAGCAGAGTGAATACCGCCGCACCCTTTCCGTAGGTACGGAGCATATTGGTAGTGCCCGCATTGCCGCTGCCGAACTTACGCACGTCGCCACCGTAGAAAATTTTTGAGATAATTATAGCACTGTTGATACTGCCGAGCAGATATGCGATTACCGCCGCCGCCAGATAAAAGAGAATGAGAACGAAAATGTTCTGCGCCGACGGGGGCACGAGTGATACAAGACCGTGTTGCAGTATGTTCATAAAAACCACCTTAAATGTTATTTCAATTATATATTGTAGCATACAAGAGTGTAAATTTCAATAAAAATGTTGTTTTTTCTTAAATTTATGATATACTTAAATTAAAATAAGGTATTTAGAGGGGCACTATGAGTGTAAAGGAAATTTTTGAAGCGGAGAAAATTGAATACTTTGCCACTGTTCCGTACAGCCTTTGCACACCGACACGCCCCTATCTTTTGGAGCGTGACGGAATCGAGGCGAGGAGCGTTATATGCTTCGCCGTTCCGTACTTTACAGGCTACGGCGAGAATATTTCCGCATACGCTGTCAGCCGTGACTATCACGCCTATATGAGTGACCTCTTCGATAGGCTCACACGCCGCCTGTCCGAGGCGTTTTGCGACGCAAAATTCGTAGGGTATGCCGACAAATCCCCGATTGACGAGAGGGAGGCGTGCGCTCTTGCAGGGCTTGGCGTTGTAGGGAAAAACGGGCTTCTCATAACCGAAAAATACTCATCCTTTGTTTTTCTCGGAGAAATAATTTCAGATGCCTCGCCCGAAATTTTAGGCTATACGGGCGTTACGGAAATGAAATATTGCGAGGGCTGCGGAAAATGCACCCGTGCGTGCCCTATGAATACAGAGGGATGCGAGTGCCTTTCCTCGTTAACTCAGAAAAAAGGTACGCTTACCGAAAACGAGGCAGAGTTGCTTATAAAATACAATACCGCCTGGGGCTGCGATATATGTCAGAGCGTTTGCCCTCATACAAAGAGGGCGATTGACTCGGAGAGCGCCCTTACGCCGATAGAATTTTTTTGGCAGATGCGCACCCCACGCCTTACATACTCACAAATTAAGGATATGAGCGATGAGGAATTTGCCCTGCGTGCGTATTCCTGGCGCAAGCGGGAAACGGTTTTGCGCAATCTTTCGCTCTTTGAGGATAAATTTTAATAAATTGGATATTCTTTATTAAACTTATTGTGTTAAAATGTTTTTTGAAAAAGAGGTGAGAGGATTGAATAGGGGTAGGCTTGAGTATACGGCGCGAGCTGTTTTATTTACGGCAATATCGCTGACAGTTTTGTTTATTTGGAGCAATTCTGCGGCAACCCCCGTGAAATCCGCCGCTTCGAGCGATAGGGTAGCGCAGATTATCCGTGATATTCTTCCCCCGGGAAGGGTAGAGAATTTTCTTGTAACCTACATACGCAAGATTGCGCATTTCACAGAATACTCACTCCTTGCAATAGAAACCTCTCTTCTCATTCTCTTTATACATAGGGGCACACGGCTTTTGCGATTTCTTCTCTCGCTTACATTCGGACTGTGTGTTGCGTTTTGCGACGAGGGAATACAGGCGCTCACGGGCAGGGGAAACTCAATGCTCGACGTGGCAATTGATGCGGGCGGATACTTTCTTTTTTCCTTTATAGTTGTTACTGCCTCTGCGCTTATTTCCATGATTGTTAGGAGGAAAAATGCCTGATTTTTATTTTGAGCATCAATTGGAGGCGAGGGGATCGAGAGCCCCGTTTGTCGGACGCTCGCCTATCCTTATTTTCATTATTCTGAATATTATCGCATCCCTCATAGCCTCGATACCCCCTGCGGTATATACGGTTGCAAGCTCACTTGGCAGATATTTTGATGCTATCAGAACCTACGGCTCTGACGATATAGGGCTTGCAGGAGAGATAGAGGCTATTTTTGCCTCTATCTATACACGGGATGCGTATATGATAATATCACTTATATCCCAGGCAGCCCTCATTGCGGCGGCGATATTTTATTGCCGTGTTTTTGAAAAGCGCTCGCTTCGTTCTATGGGACTTGTCGTTCGCGGGGCTATCCCCCATTATCTTTTGGGCTTTCTTATCGGTGGCGCAATGCTCGCCGTTTCGCTAGCCCCTGCCATAATTTTCGGTACGGTTGATTACGTCGGTACAGGGGATTTCTCGGTAGGAATTATTCTTTTGTTCCTTTTAGGCTATATAATTCAGGGGGCGGCGGAGGAAATATTTGTGCGCGGTTACTTTATGGTCAGCTATTCCGCCTCACGCTCGCTGCATTCATCGGTGCTTGTTTCCTCTATTTTATTTACTATTCTTCATCTCGGCAACAGTGGTTCAAATGTGGTATCCCTTGTAAATACTTTCCTTTTCGGCACATTTTTAGCTTATTATTTTATAAGGACAAAGAGTATTTTCGGCGCTTGCGCCATTCATACCGCCTGGAATTTCACGCAGGGACATATATTCGGTCTTTCGGTCAGCGGTATGCCGACCTACGATTCCTTTTTCAGGTTTGCGCCTGTCGGCAACCTTTCTGTGTTAAACGGTGGCACATACGGAATAGAGGGCAGTATATTTACAACTGTTGTTCTCCTTGCGCTCACCTTGCTTTTCATGCTTGTTCCGCCCAAAAGGGAGTACGTTGAAATATGAAAAACACGGAAAAGAGGGCGAAAATTCCAATTTTCGCAAAGGTATGTGCGTGTATACTCATATTCAGCGTGGCTGTCCATATAGCCTCGGCACTGTCCGTAACCTTTGCTGATTTCTTTAATTTCCGTGTGGCTGTGATTTTTCGCAGAGCGCTCGCATATATCACGAATATCCTGCCGTTTTCGGTAGCGGAAATGCTTATATACCTCTTGCCCGTTGTAATTTTCGTCATTATCCTTTACTGCGTGCATATTGACGGCGACAAGGTGAAAGGGGTACGCCTTGTTTGTACCATGCTTGCCGTTATTTCACTGTTTTATTCGAGCTTTGTCCTCACCCTCGGCACGGGCTACCATACGAAAAGGCTTGGCGAGAGGCTCGGCTATTCCGATGAACAAATCACCGCCGCCGACCTTCAAGGTACTGCGAAATGGCTCGCTGATGAATTATATGCCATAACCCCCTTGATAGAATACGGAGAGGACGGAGCCTCGGTTATGCCGTATTCATTTTCCGAGCTGAATGATAGACTCATTTCGGCGTATGAGCGTGCAGAGCAGAAATACCCCTTCATCGACAGCTTTTATTCGAGAACGAAGGAGGTTATGTCGGGCGAGTATATGTCGCACCTGCGAACACTCGGCGTTTATACTTACTTTACGGGCGAGGCAAACGTAAATACAACACCCCCCGATTACGATACCCCCTATACGATGGCGCATGAAATGGCGCATCAGCGGGGAATTGCCAGAGAGGATGAGGCGAATTTTGTTGCTTTTCTCGTTTGTATTGAAGCCGAGGATGAATATATCCGTTACAGCGGATACTTAAACGTATTTGAGTACGTGTCGGGCGCACTTTACGAAACCGACCCCGAGGCGTATATGCAGATTCCCTACCCCGCAGGCGTCTATTATGACCGCTTGGCTTATAGGGAATACTACTATAAATATTCCGATACCGCCATAGGCGACGTCAGCAACAAAATAAACGATGCGTATCTGAAGGCACAGGGCACCGAGGGGCGCATCAGCTACGACTTGGTTACAACCCTTGCCGTCGGATATTTCAAATCAACCGCTCGGTAACAGCAAATCTCTGTTTGAATATAATAATAAGGAAGGCGAAAAACCTTCCTTATTTTTGTTATCTGACGGAGGCAGTATGCGATATTTGCAGATTGAGGGCGGACACAGGCTGGCAGGAAAAATAGAGATTTTAGGCGCCAAAAATTCTGCGCTCCCCGTTTTATACGCCACGGTGCTGACACGAAGTGTGTCGGTAATTTCAAACGTCCCCGATATAAGCGACGTGCTGACAACGCTCGAAATACTGAAAAGAATGGGCGTAATTATCACAAAAATAGCCGAAAATACATATGAAATAGATACGAGAAACGTTGATTTTTGCGAGGCGCCTCACAGGCTTGTCAACAGTATGAGAGGCTCATATTATCTTCTCGGCGCAGAGCTCGGACGCTTCGGCAGGGCAAAGCTCGGGGAGGTGGGCGGTTGCGATTTCGGCGAGCGCCCGATAGACCAGCATATAAAGGTATTCCGTGCCCTCGGCGCTACGGTAAATCAAACCGATAGCTGTATCGTTATGTGCGCAGACAGACTTGTCGGTAACCGAATAACCTTTGACGTCGTTTCGGTGGGCGCAACGGTTAACGCCATACTGTGCGCCGTGCTGGCAGAGGGAAGGACGGTTCTTTGCAACTGTGCGAGGGAGCCGCACGTCGTTGACTTGTGTAAATATCTTTTGCGGTGCGGAGCTGTGATTTCGGGCGCAGGTACCTCAAAGATAATTATTGACGGTGTTCGCTCGCTCAGCGGCTCGGATTTTTCCCTTTCCCCCGATATGATAGAGGCGGGAACCTATATGGCACTCGGCTCTGCTATCGGCGAGTATATAGAAATTGGCGGTATAGAGCCCTCGCACCTCTTTTGTATATATAAAACTCTTGTGGGCGCAGGTGCTGACATAAGAATGCTTGACGATAAAATCCTCGTCAAGGGCGGCTCCTTACATTCTGTTTCGGTAGAAACTGCGCCATATCCGGGCTTTCCTACTGATATGCAGCCACAGCTTGTTGCCGCAATGACCACGGCTGACGGCGTCAGCCATATATCCGAGCGAGTGTTTAAAACGAGATTTCGCTACGTTGAGCAGCTCTCCCGCCTCGGCGCAAACGTGGAGGTTATCGGTGATACGGTTACGGTTTATCCGTCAAGGCTCCACGGCGCAACGGTGGAAACCACCGATTTACGTGCAGGGGCGGCACTCGTTATAGGAGCGCTGTGCGCCGATGGCGTGAGCTACGTGAAAAACTCGGACTTAATAAAGCGTGGCTACGGAGATATGTGTAAAAAGCTAGTTGGCATAGGCGCACACGTGTCTGAGCACGAGACGGTCAGCGGTGACGGCGTTTTCCCTTAACACGCTTAACTCCGCCAAAAATTCCGCCCAAGCCTGATATGAGTATGTAAAGAGCATAGATACCAACGGATGCGAGTGCGCTGATTTCTGTTCCGTCACTGAAAAACAGTGATGAAACAAACATCAGAGCAACTATTATAAATCCGCCGATAAGTCCCGATATCAGGTGCATATGCTTTTGCGCCTTTGAGCTGATGTAGCCCGTAATAAAAGAGGAAAGGGCGAGCACAGTATAACCGAATGGGCGAATATACGAGCTCGGATTTTGCGCCCTGTATGAGATAATAGAGAATATAAGCAAAAGGGCAAGAGCCGTGAGCATCGACAGGACAGTCGATATTATAAATCCCCGTGTATTTAATGCCGTTTCTGCATTCTGCCTTTTCTTGTTGCCCTTCATATAAAAATCCCTCCGGAAAACGTTACACAATAACATATTCCGAAGGGATTTGTTTTATTCCATTATAATAGAATTATTCTGCGGAGATTTCCTCGCCGTTAAGAAGGGTTGTACGCTCAGCCTCGGCCACAGGCTCAACAGCCTCAGCGGTTTCAGTTACAGCCTCAACAGGCTCAGCAACGGGAACTTTTGCCTTAGGAGCTCTCTTTTTGGGAGCTTTCTTTGCGCTCTCGTCCGCAAGAGGCGCTGCCTCGATTGCGGGAGCAGCAGCTTCATCAGAAACTGCCTCGGGCTCCTCAGCGGGCATAGAACGAAGAGCAATAGACTCCTCAGCTTTAACGTCAACAGAGCGGATAGCGTTTCTCAAAAATCTGATTTTCGTCTTATCCTTACTGGTTTCGATAGTAACGGTCTCACCCTTAAGGCTTGTAACCTTACCGATTATACCGCCGATAGTGGTGACCTCGTCACCAACCTGCAGGGAGTTACGCATCATAGCCTGCTCCTGCTCATATTTCTTCTGACGGCGTCCGGGAATAAAAATCATAAGGAGCATAACGACAATAAGTATGCCGTAAATCCAGAGACTTCCCATTCCGCCCTCTGCGAAAGCAAAAAGATTAATCATTTAATTTTCCTCCAAAATAAACATATCGTTATTATCATACCACAAATTTATGAATAATTCAATAATTTTCCAAAAAAAATAAAAAACTCATATATTATGGGTGAAAATAAGGTAAAAGAGAGCTCTTTTGAGCCCTCTTTTTCAATATGCTTGTTTATTAGTCTATCGTGCGGACGATGTAGGGGGCGTATTCTGCCTCTTCCTTTGCCTTCTCCTCGATTTCCGCCTGGCGCTGAGCCTCACGCTCTGCCTTTGCAGCCGCTCTTTCCTCAGCACGCTTTGCATTGTATTCCTCGTCCTCGTAAACTCTCATAGAGAGATTGAACTTGCGGTTTTCCTCATCAATTTCGGTAATTCTCGCCTTTACAACCTGACCGATTGAAAGAACGTCCTCGGGCTTCGCAACCTTTTCTCTCGAAATCTTAGATATGTGGATAAGACCGTCAGCGCCGTCCATTACCTCAGCGAATGCGCCGAAGGGCATAATGCTGACAATCTTAGCCTCAACGTCGTCGCCTACCTTGTAGGTGTTCTTGAATGCGAAGAAGGGATCCATCTCCTCGGTTCTGTAGCCGAGAGTAATTTTCTTGTTCTCACGGTCGAGCTCCTTGATGTAAACCTCAACCTCTTGACCAACCTTAACTACCTGAGAGGGATGCTTGATTCTTCTCCAGGAAAGCTCGGAATTGGGGATAAGACCGTCAACGCCGCCGATGTCAACAAAAGCGCCGACCTGAATGAGATTCTTAACGGTGCCTCTGAAGCGCTGGTCAACCTCGAGAGTTTCCCATACCTTATCAGCGAGAGCCTTCTTTTCAGCCTTTTCAATAACCTTAGCAGAGCATACAGCACGCTTCTTTGCGTTGTCGATGTCAATAACGACAACCTTCTTTACCTGTCCTACAACTGAGGAGAGGTCCTCAACTCTCTCGGTTGAAATCTGAGATGCAGGCATAAATACCTTGTATCCGTTTACGTCAGCGAGAACGCCGCCCTTGATTGCTGCGGTGATGGTTGCATCAACAACCTCGCCCGACTCCTTGAGGGCAACCATTGCCTTCCACGCCTTGTCATTCTGAACTCTTCTCATATCGAGCTGAGCCGTACCCTCACGGTCGTTTACACGTACAACGAACGCCTCAACCTGGTCTCCAACCTTAACGAGCTGATGAAGGTCTATCGACATATCGTCGGTTATCTTCTCACGTGCGACAACGCCTGTAACCTTAGTGCCAAGGTTAACATATATCGCATTTTTCTCGATAGCGTCTACGTATCCGGTAACGGTCTCTCCTGTATGTATAGTTCTGAGCGATTCTTCGAGCATCGCTTCAAAGTCGAAATTTTCTGTGTTCATAGTGCTTTGAACCTCCATTATTAATTTTGCGGGTGTCGACGCACCTGCAGTAATACCAATTTTTCTTTTGCCGGTAAGGCTCGTGACACAAAGCTGGTCTGCGCTTTCTATCCAATGGGTATCGGGACAGTGTCTTTTCGCCGCCTCATAGAGCTTGCGTGTGTTAGAGCTGTCCTTGCCCCCTATGACTATCATAGCATCCGAGCGGCGGGCAATTTCCTCCGCCTCGGACTGCCTGTTTTCAGTCACATTACATATTGTATCAAAAATTTTTGCGTTTGTACATAGTTTTTTGAGATTTTTTTGAGTTTTTTTCCACTCAAACGTGCTCTGGGTGGTTTGCGAGGCAAAAACCGTTGGCTTTTCCTCCGCACAGCCCTCAATATATGCGAAAATTTCGTCAGCAGTCGGAAAAACTGCGCACTCCCCCTTCGCATAGCTCATAATTCCAAGAACCTCGGGATGCTCGGCATTTCCGAGCAGGATGAAGCGTGTGTCCTTTCCCGTGTTCTCGTCGGCTATCTTATGAATTCGCTTCACAAACGGGCAGGTCATATCTATAACCGAAAAATGCGGATATTTTTCGGACAGCTCGCCAAGGTGTCCTTCGCACTCCTTTGTTATTCCATGCGCCCTTATTACGAGAATTACAGGGGCTTGCTCGCTCGCCGCTGCGGCGATTTTTTCAGCCTCGCTCTCATCAATCGAGCTAACTCCACGCCTGTATAATTCGTCAAGATAAATCCTGTTATGAATGAGCTTTCCGAGTGTGTAAATTTTAGCTTTGCCGTTTTTTTCGAGCAGCTCCTCAATGCAGTCGGTGGCTCTCTTGACACCAAAGCAGAAGCCTGCGCTCTTTGCCAGCTCTATCATTCTTCACTCGCCGCCTTCGTTTTCTCAAAGCCGCCGAGCCTGCAAACCTCAGCAAAAACCTTTTCGGTTGCGGCAGCGTATTCCTCCGAGCCTCCGTTAACGAAGCCAAGCTCGGAGTAGGGTATAGGCTTGCCGATATAAATGTCCTTACGGCGCAAAAATCTGTATTTCATTTTTTTCGTCACAATACAGACGGGAACCATAGCAACCTTTGCCCTGTATGCAACCAGAGCCGCACCGTTTTTGAGGGGGGTATCGGCAGGATTTTCGCCCGTCCTGCGAGTTCCCTGGGGGAATATGCCGACGAGGTCGCCCTTTGATGCCTCACCGATAAGATATTTTATCGCATCGGTACCGCTGGATTTGCGGTCAACTCCCTTTGCACCCATAGCACGCAAAAAGAATGAAAGCACAGGTATCTTGAACAGCTCAGCCTTTGCCATAAAATGAATCTGCCTTGGCGTTACCGCACCGACAGTGATAACGTCCCACATTGATAGATGGTTAGGGCAGATTACCGCACCGCCCTCAAGGGGGAGATTTTCAAGTCCGTGAGCCTTTATACGCATAGTGAAGCGAAACATTCTCGCAACTAAAAAGTGCATGAACATGTAAAATGAACGCTTCTTTTTCTTCTTTTTCGTCTTGCCCTTTTTGGAGAGCGTGTCCTCGATTATCTCGATACAACGGGAAATGCTCTCGTCAAAGGAAAGCTCCGAATTGTCAAAAATCACGGCATCATCAGCCGCAACTGCGGGAGCAATTTCACGCTCGGAGTCGTTTTTGTCACGCAGACGCATATCAGCCAAAACGTCCTCAAGGGTGGTTTCTATACCCTTCTGGCACAGCTCCTTATACCTGCGCTCTGCACGAGCCTCTGCCGAGGCGGTGAGAAATATTTTAACGTCGGCATCGGGGAAAATTACAGTTCCTATATCTCTGCCGTCCATAATAACGCTGTTTGATTTAGCGAGATTTCTCTGCGTGTCGAGCAGAAAAGCACGTACAGCGCCGATTGCGGAAACCGCAGAGGCGTACATTGACATTTCGGGAGTACGGATGCTGTCGCCAACGTCCTCGCCGCACAGATAAATGTGCTGCTCGCCGTTTTCAAATTTAATTTCAAGACTTATTTCAGGCAAGAGGGCAGTCACTGCCTCTGCATCCTTGGGGTCAACACCCTTTTTCGCCACGTACAGTCCAACTGTCCTGTACATAGCTCCTGTATCGACGTACACGATACCCATTTTCTTAGCTACGGCACGTGCGAGTGAGCTTTTACCTGCGCCGCTCGGTCCGTCAATTGCTATTTTCAGCATAAATTATCCTTTCCTGCCGCATTCATTCCGCTGACATAGCCTGTGGAGAATGCTATTTGCAGATTATATCCTCCCGTATATGCGTCAACGTCAATCACCTCGCCTGCAAAATACAGCGAGCGCACCTTTGTTGACATCATGGTTTTCGGGGAAATTTCCTTTACCGCTATTCCGCCCGAGGTTATAATTGCCTCGTCAATCGGACGTAGCCTTTTTAATTTTATTTTCAGCGATTTGAGTGAGGAAACGAGCCTTTTTCGCTCATCCTTTGTGATTGAATTGACCTTCTTGTGAGCGTCAATTTTAGAGTCGTCTATTATGATGTCTATCATTTTGGAGGGGAGCAGAGCGCCGAGCGAATTTGCAAAATCCTTGTTTGGATTTTTAGCAAAATCCGACAGTATCCGTGCGTCAAGCGCACGCTCGTCGAGCGCAGGCTTCATATCTATCTCGGCGGTGAGCGTATCGAGCTTAAATCCGCGAAGATGTGAGGTTGCGCTGAGTATCATAGGTCCGCTCATTCCGAAATGAGTGAAAAGCAGCTCGCCGAAATCCTCGTATACCGTCCGTCCGCTCTCGTCATTTATCCTGAGCGCAACGTTTTTGAGCGATAGCCCCTGCATTCTCTGGCAGTAGCTACCGTAGGTTTCCACAGGAACGAGTGAGGGCGTCAGCTCGGTTACGGTATGCCCGACAGCAGATGCCAACTTATATCCCGAGCCGTCCGAGCCTGTCAGGGGATATGACTTACCGCCCGTAGCCAAAATTACGCTGTCGAAGGCATAGTCCTTATCGGTGCGAACACCGACAGCACGTCCGCCGTTTACGAGTATTTTAGTAACCTTTTCGTATACAATATCTGCGCCCGAGCAGTATTTCTTCATAGCAGAAACTATGTCCGCCGCCTTGTCGGAAACGGGAAAAACACGCCGACCTCTCTCGGTTTTGAGGGCAACGCCCAGCCCCTCAAAGAAATTGACGGTGTCCTCAGGCGAAAACGCCGACAGTGGCGCATACATAAACCTCGGATTTGAGAGAACGTTTTGTATAAATTCCTCACGGGTGCAGTTGTTTGTTACGTTACAGCGCCCCTTGCCCGTTATCGCCAGTTTTTTTCCCAGCCTGCCAACGTGCTCGAACACGGTAACGCTCGCCCCCATTGAGAGCGCCGTTCCTGCTGCCATCATTCCTGCCGCACCGCCGCCAATGACGGCAACTTTAACGGCTCTATCGTTACTTACGCTTTGCATATACGTTGAAATCGTCCCAGATGTTCTCTAAGTTATCAAATCTTTCCTTAATCTCAGCCTGTTTTTTGCGTGTTATAGAAACGATGAGAGCATTTACAAGGCTGAGCGGCGCAACCAGCGAATCGACGTATGACGCCATATCGCTCTGCGCTGTGAGCAGGTAGCTCGCATTTTCGGCTATCGGCGACATTTCACTGTCCGTGAGCGATACAACCTTCGCTCCACGTGAGGCGGCGAAGTTTACTGCGTGGATTACTCTGTTTGAGTACCTCGGGAAGCTGATTGCGAACATAACGTCCTTATCACCGATAGAAATTGCCTGTTCGAATATTTCGCTCTCGCTCGATTCCTGAATGAATTTTACGTTATCGAATATCATCATAAGATTATGAGCGAAAAACTGCGCTATTGCAGACGAGGAGCGAGCGCCTATTATATAAATTCTGCGTGCCTCGGTTATCGCATCAACCGCACCGTCAAAGTCGGCGTTGCTGATATGCTCAAGAGTGTATTTTATTTTGTCAATGTCGGAGTTCATAACACGCTCAACCACGCTCGAATCGCCAATACGCATATTTGTCAGAGCAATTCGCTGGTTAGGCGTTAGGTTGGTGCGTGCCATATCCTGTAGGGCACGTTGAAATTCGGGATAACCCTCGTAGCCGAGCTCGATTGCAAATCGCACGACGGTCGATTCCGACACGCCTGCGCTCACAGCCAGCTTCGTCGCCGTTATATATGCCGCCCAGTCGTAGCTTTTGAGGATAAAATCCGCAATTTTTTTGTGGCTTTTTGACATTTTAGCGTAATTTTCACGCATTATTTCCGAAATATCGTTTTTCATATCCAAGCTCCGTATGTTTTTCGACTGAAATTTATTTTTCGAGAGCCGCCTTTATTCTTGCAATGCTTTCTTCTTTTCCGAGAGCCTCCATTATTTCAGTAGCTCCGCCGGGGGTTACCGACATTCCCGATACGGCAATTCGTACGCACCAGAGAACTGCACCCGATTTTACGCCAAGGGTTGCCGAAAGCTCACTGAGAGCGGAGAACAGAGCATCGTTCTTCCAATCGCAAACCGCAGTCAGGCATTCGAGTGCCTTGGGCATAATTTCCCGAGCAAGCTCGGGGGTAACCTTGTTTTTCTTATTGAAGAACAGCTCGTCCGAGTATTCGGGGAGAGCTGCGAAAAAGCCGATTTTGTCATTTATCTCGGCGAGAGTGTTGATTCTGCCCTGTACGAGCGACAGCACCTTGTCAACACACACGTTTTCGGGCAGAGCCACCGTTATAAACGGAGCAACCGCCGCCTTGAATGCGTCAAATGGCATTTTCCTTATATACTCTGAATTGAAGTAGAGCAGCTTATCAAAATCGAAAACCGAGGGTGATTTACTGACTCCCGATATTGTGAAAGCGTCTTTCAATTCGTCGAGCGTGAAAAATTCTGTTTCGCTGTTCTTGGGACACCAGCCGAGCAGAGCGATATAGTTGATTATCGCCTCAGGCAGATAGCCGAAGGAAACGAGGTCCTGGAAGCTGACGGCTCCGTGCCTTTTCGACAGCTTGGAAACCGAGCCGTCCTCGTTTTTGCCCATAAGCAAGGGGAGGTGAACGTAGTTAGGTCTTTCCCAGCCGAATGCGTCGTAGAGAAGCACGTATTTTGGCGTAGAGGTAAGATACTCACTGCCTCTTACAACGTGTGTAACGCCCATAAGGTAATCGTCAACTATGTGGGCGAAATTATAGGTAGGATAACCGTCTGCCTTCATTAAAATCTGGTCCTGAAGCTCGGAGTTGTCGGTGGAAATTTCACCGAACACTGCATCGGTATAGGAGGTTGTGCCTTCAAGGGGCATTTTCTGCCTTATAACAAAAGGAACACCTGCCGCCAGATTTTTCTCAATCTCCTCGGCGGACAAATCACGGCAGTGGCGGTCATAGCCGCCCGTAGCATCGCTCTCGTGGAGCTTGTCAAGACGCTCCTTGGTGCAGAAGCAGTAATATGCGTGTCCGCTATCTATCAGCTTTTTCGCATATTCCATATATATCGGCTTTCTCTCGCTCTGCACGTACGGGCCGTGCTCGCCGCCGACAATGGGGCCCTCGTCGTAGCCGATGCCCGTCATTTCGAGTGTTTTAATTATTACGTCGGTTGCGCCCTCAACCAGCCTCTCACGGTCGGTATCCTCGATGCGGAGGATGAATTTTCCTCCGTCGTGCTTGGCGATAAGATATGAATAAAGCGCCGTGCGCAGATTTCCTATGTGCATATATCCCGTAGGGCTCGGTGCGAACCTCGTCACTATCTCGTTTGTGTTCAAAGCAAAAACTCCTTAAAGCAAAAATATTTCATCTTATATTTTAATATATAATTATAATTTTGTCAAGAATTTAGTTGTAATATTTGACATTTGATGCGAAGTGATGTATAATCTTAGTGTATAAAAAACAAGGAGGCATTTATGTTCAAGAGTAGCTTTATCAAGTATATAACGGCGTTCGCCGCCGTAATGCTGGTCAGCTTTATTATGCTTTCCTCGGTAATAAATACAATGATAGGAAAATACGTCAGGGATGATAAGCTTGACAGCCTTGAATGGATAGCAGAGTCCGCCTCGGACATTGCGGAGGCGGAGATGAGCGGATACGGCTCAACCTTTAAGGATTTTATGGAAAAGAGCGGAACTCACGTTATGGAGGCAGTTGACAGGCTCGCCGACCGTTTTGTAGGTACGGTAATCATAATCGCAGATGCCGACGGCTCAGTGCTCGCATCAAACGTAACTCTTTCGGAGGGGGCGAAAATTCCCGACGATGTGATTTTCTCTCTAAGGGACAGCGGTGAATACACAGCAGATTCTCAAAATCTGTCGGGGCTTCTTCTTGATAACTACATTGTAACCGCGCGCCCTATCCTTGACGGTAACGGCTCGTACGTCGGCTCGGTTTTCGTATGCGGAGCATACTCCCATCACAACGCTCTTATGGCGCAGATGCAGAAAACCGTGTTTATGTCCAGCCTTTGGATAATGCTTGCGGCAATTATAGCCTTTTATTTTCTCTGCGATAGAACCGTTGCCCCCCTGCGTTCTATGGTCGGAGCGGCGAAGGACTTTGCGCAGGGTAAGCTTGACACCAGAGTAGAGGTTCGTGGACGTGACGAGATAGCGGAGCTTGCGGTGGCGTTTAACAATATGGCGCAGTCGCTTGAGAATAACGAAAAAATGAGAAATTCGTTTCTGAGCAACGTCTCTCACGATTTGAGAACACCCATGACAACCATTTCGGGCTTCATTGACGGAATAACGAGTGGAGCAATACCGCCCGAAAAGCACGCCTATTATCTTGGAGTGATTTCCGACGAGGTGCATAGGCTTTCACGCCTGGTCACCCGACTTCTCGACCTCTCACGCCTTGAATCGAGGAAATTTGAATTTATAAACTTTGATATATGCGAAATGGCGTGGACGATACTCGTTTCCTTTGAGCAGAAGATAGAGGAAAAGGGGCTCGACGTGGAGTTCGACACCTCAGAGGATAAGATTATGGTTCATGCGGATAAGGATACAATTCACAGGGTGATGTATAACCTTATCGAGAATGCAACCAAATTTGCAAAGGACGGCGGCAGGCTGTCGATAAAGATAAAGAGCAATAAAAACAAGGTAAAGGTAACGGTATTTGACGAGGGTAAATCAATACCCGAGGAGGATATCCCCTACGTGTTTGACAGGTTCTACAAGACGGATAAGAGCCGAGGACTTGACAGCACGGGAGTGGGGCTTGGGCTCTATATTGCTAAGACGATAATTGAGGCTCACGGCGAAAAAATAGCCGTTCGCTCACCCGAGGGCGCATGCGAATTTGAGTTTTCGCTCAAGGAGGCGGTGCTCGAGCCGCACGCAAACACCCTTGATATAACGAAAAAATGACGGCATAGCCGTCGGGAGGAAAGCATGAAGGACAGAATAATTCTGCACTGCGACTGCAACAGCTTTTTTGCGTCGGTTGAGAGTGTTTCCCACCCCGAGTATAAGAGTGTGCCGATGGCTGTGTGCGGTGACCCCGACGAGCGGCACGGCATAGTTCTCGCAAAGAATGAGCTGGCAAAGGCGAGGGGAGTGCAGACCGCCGAAACAATATGGTCGGCTAAAAGGAAGTGCCCGAATCTTTTAGTGGTAAAGCCTCATTACGGAGAATACACCAGGTTTTATCATAAAATCAACGAAATTTATTACCGTTACACAAATATAGTCGAGCCGTTCAGCATAGATGAGTCCTGGCTCGACGTCACGGGCAGTACAAATCTTTTCGGTGACGGTATGACTATTGCCGAGGAAATAAGGCAGGCGGTGAAGCGTGAGCTGGGTATAACCGTTTCAATCGGCGTGTCGTATAACAAGGTTTTTGCCAAAATGGGAAGCGATTATAAAAAGCCCGATGCGATAACCGAAATAACCCGTGAAAACTATAAGAGTCTATTGCACCCGCTGCCCGTAACCGAGCTTTTATTTGTTGGAAAATCGCTTGCGGAGTCGCTCGAAAAATGCAATATCCGCACAATCGGTGATATAGCGAGGACGAGCCCCGATTTTCTCGAAAAACGCTTCGGCAAGGCTGGGCGCACGATGCACATATACGCCAACGGAGAGGATACCTCGGAGGTTATACCGCCCGAAAAGGCTGAGGACTCAAAGAGCGTCGGCAACGGAATGACCTTCCGCCGTGATATATCGAGCGATGAGGACGTGCGCCTCGGAATTGACTCGCTATCCGAGGAGGTAGCGGTAAGGCTCCGCAAAAACGGCTATAAGGCTCTCGGTGTATCACTGACTATAAAGGACGTGTACCTGCAACAGATAACAAGGCAATGCAAGCTGAAAAACGCAACCGATACGGCGAGGGAAATTGCCTCGGAGGCGTATTCCTTATACAAGAAAAATTGGCAGTCGGGCAAGGCAATCAGAATGCTCACCGTCACCGCCACCCCTCTTGCAAGAGCGGAGAACGTAGCTGAGCAGATAGACTTTTTTGATGAATCGAAGGACAGGGAGCGCACACGTCAGTTAGAGCTTGCACTCGATAAAATCAGAGATAAATTCGGCAAATCGAGCATAAGGAGCGGTGCGGTTATAGGCAACGACCTCGGCATAGATAATTATGAGTCACACTCCAAGGATTGATTGAAATAATTGAACACAAAAAAGACGGCAGTGGTTCTAAGAGCCCTCTCTTAAGGATCTTTTAAGGTAAAATAAAAGGATAGCAAAAATTTTGCTATCCTTTTATTTTTCGCTTTGCGAAACACACGACTTTCTTTTGAAAGTATAGTCTTGATAGCTATAAGCGGCAATAAAGTGATTGAAAAAATGTAAAAAATATGCTATAATAGGCAAAATGCTATAAGGAGCGATTGATTGTTTTATGTTTGCGTTTATAAAAAACTGGTTCTTGAAAAACAAAGTAAAAAAAATATTATCATACATAAATAAAGTCGAAACGGCATTAACTTTATTTCAAAGTGTTGATAATAGTCAAGAAAAAAATGCAAAACTTATTCGGTCTTTATCAGAAAATTTTTTATATGCAGATGTTGTTTCAAGATATAATGTTTGTATACAAAAGATTGAAAAGCATAACAAGGAGATACAATCATTAACGTTTGCCTATAATACGCTTTTGCAAACTTATCCTATTATAAATGTTTTGGATAATATTTTAGAGTGTAGCAGAGAAAAGATTGAAGAAATTTATTCTACGATTAAACAGGTTTACGCATACGTTGTTCCTAATTCCTTTCAACATAAAAAACAATATGATGCATATAAGCAAAGCATTGAAGAAATTCTTTGCGATTATGATCTAATCAAAGAGCAAAAGTCTTTAATTTTATCTATCATTAACGAAATTGATAACTTACCTGATGTCTATATTGATACTGAAAATATATCCAATGCGTTAGGCGATGCTTTGAAGGGAATAGAAAAATACAACAGTTTCGTTCGTAAGTATTATCAAATACCTATTGTGGATGCTGATACCATAGAAAAGCATAACGAAAAATTCATTGCAAGGCATTTAGACGATATAATTTTTGATGACATAAATGGAAAAAGCCTTGATATTGAACAAAGGCGTGCGGTACTTTGTGATTCTAAATCAAATTTAACAATCGCAGGTGCAGGCTCGGGAAAAACTTTGACGATTTGTGGTAAGGTTAAATATTTATTAGAAACAGGTTTGGCTAAAAAAGATGAAATCTTATTGTTGTCCTATTCAAGAGCTTCTGCTGACGATTTAGAAAACAAAATAAAAACCGTAGCAAAGGGATTAACAGTTGAAACATTTCACTCTTTAGGACTTAAAATTTTAACTGAATCAAGTGGCAAGAAAAAAGCAATAGAAGAACAGTTAAAAGCATATATAACGCAATTCTTTGAAGAAGAGTTGGTGAAAAATCATAAAATAGCAAATGAGATTTTTCAATATATAGCCTTATATTTTTATGCTGCACCGACATATAAGAATAGGTACAAAAATGACGGTGAAATTTTTAAGAAATTAAAGACCCTTGATTTTAGAACCTTAAAAGACCGTTTGGGAAAATTGTCTTCAAATAAAGATAAACACGAAACACTTAAGAATGAATTTGTTAAAAGTAATGAGGAACTCGTAATTGCAAATTATCTTTTTACAAATGGGATAAATTACGAGTATGAAAAGCCGTATGAAATTGAAACAAGTACGCTTGACAAGCGTCAATACACCCCCGATTTCTATTTGCCCGATTATGGTGTTTATATAGAACACTATGGCATTGATAGAAACGGAAATGCACCTCAATATGAAAAAGAGGCGAGCGATGAATATGTCCGTTCTATGCATTGGAAACGTCAAGTACATAGTGATAATCAAACCAAATGCATAGAAACTTACTCTTATGAGTTTAATGAGGGTGTTATTTTTGACAACCTTAAATCCCGTTTGTTGGAAAACGGTATAGAATTTAAGCCTTTATCACAAACCGAAGTTTTTAATGCTTTGCATAACGTTTATACAGGTAGAGATTTTAGTTCGTTTTTCAATTTGATAATGACATTTATCTCTCTGTATAAGGCACAAATTAAAGACGATAGGGGATTTGATGAATTAAAAGCACAGCTAAATAATTCTCTATATGATACAAGTCGTTCACGTTTGTTTTTAGATATTTGTAAAGACGTATATAATTACTATATGCAAAATTTAAGAGATGCGGATAAGATAGATTTTGATGATATGATTTTACAATCAATTGATTTACTTGATTCCACCTCGAATTTCAAGTATAAATATATTATCGTTGATGAATTTCAAGATATTTCGCAAAGCAGAACAAAATTCTTGCAAGAACTTATCAAACACGGCAATGCAAAACTCTTTGCTGTTGGGGACGATTGGCAGGCGATTTATCGTTTTGCGGGCTGTGATATAAATGTGTTTTTAGAGTTTGAAAAGATTTTTACAGGAGCAAAACTAAATTACATAACCTCTACGCATAGAAATTCTGCGGAACTTCAGAAAATAGTTGAGCCTTTTATTACGGCTAATCCAAGTCAATATAAGAAGCATATAAAATCTGCCAAGCACCAAGAAAAGCCTGTAAGAATTATTTACCATAAAGGCAATAAAGCAATGGCCCTCTCTAAAGCATTGGAAGATATATCATCAATAAATTCTACTGCAAAAGTTTTGGTGTTGGGTAGAAATAGGCGAGATATAGACGCTTTTGTTTGTAGACAAATTCAAGTTTTTGATTATAAAATCATAAAGCATTATGATTATCCAAAACTTGAAATATCATATAGTACAGTTCACGCCTCAAAAGGCTTGGAAAGTGATTTTGTCATTTTAATTAGTGGCGAAGATTCTCAAAACGGTTTCCCAAACAAAACCGAAGATGATGATGTTTTAACGCTTTTACTTGGTAAGAAAAACAACTTCGAATATGCCGAAGAACGTCGTCTTTTTTATGTAGCGCTAACAAGGACAAAGTCAATCGTATATTTACTTTCCGAAAAAAGCAAATCGTCTGACTTTATACAAGAAATTAAAAGCAAATGCTATATTATGGAAGATGAAAGTGAGGCAAAGGACGAAAACGAATATCTTTGCCCTTGGTGCAAATCGGGACATTTAGTAGTAAGGAAGTCTGAAGTTGACGGAAAATCTTTTTATGGTTGCTCAAATTTTCCTTATTGCTCATACACAAATGACGATATGAAGGACGTTTACTATAATAATCGCTGTCCAGAATGCGGAGATTTTCTCGTTTTAAGGAAAGGAAAATATGGCACTTTCTTTGGTTGCCACAATTATCCACGCTGTAAACATACTCAACAAAATGTAGAAACCGAAAAAAGAAACCGAATCGGGTTCTAAAAATAAACAAAAAACTCGACTTTTTACTTGTCGAGTTTTTTATTTAATTGTTAATTTTGAACCCCTAAGAGTAGAACAACTGCGTCATCTTTTTTATTTTATTTGTTGCAGGCTTGTGAAATTATCGAGAGAAATTTCCTCATCGCAAAAGGCGACGTCCTCGGAATCGTGGGTTATCATTATGATGAGCTTGTCTTTTTTTAACTCTGTGAGCTTTTGGTACAGCCGTGACTTTACTTCCTTGTCAAGCTCCTTGCTCGCCTCGTCGAGGAGCAGAATTTTCCTGTTTGATGCAATTGCACGTGATATTGACACCGCTTGCTTCATTCCGCCTGAAAGAGCCCTTGGCTTTTTCTTCATATCCGCATCGGAAAAGCCGAAATACGAGAGCAGATTACGGGCATTTTCCGCATCGCCGCCGACAATTGTTACGTTGTCAATTGCAGAGAGATGCGAGAAAAGTCGGTGCTCCTGAAAGGCTATTCCGCAATCACAGGGAGAAAGAGCCTCGCCGTCGAGCAAAACCTCGCCGTTATCGGGGGAAATCAGTCCTAAAATTATTTTGAAAAGGGTGGTTTTTCCACGTCCGTTTTTTGCAGTAAGAGCATATGTTTTTCCAAATTCCAAATCTGCCGATAGGCTCGAAAACAGAGTTTTTTCGCCGTACGACTTGGATAGATTTTTCAAGGATAAAATTTTATTTTCCAAAACGCATATCCACCCTTTCAAAAATCATTCTCACGCCCCATTCGATAATAAGGCTGAGTACAATAATGACCGTTGTGTAGGCAAAAAGTAGCTCGGTATCGAGATTGCTTTTCGAGAGGTAAATAGCTCTGCCGAGAGAACTTTTTACGTATGCCAGAACCTCAGCCGCAACTCCTGCCTTCCACGCCATTCCGAGCGAAACGGTAGCGGCGGAGGAGAAGTACGGATAGACGGACGGAATATAGCAGTGAAGAATTCTTTGCTTTTTATTAAATCCGTATACAGTAGCTACCTCTAACGATTTTTGGTCAATATTCGCAATGCCTGTGCTGACGTTTTGCGCCGTTATGGGAATAACTATCAGAGCGCCGATTATGCCGGGAAGAACGTTTTCGGGAGTGAACACCCATACAACCAAAATGAAGGATGCTACGGGTGTCGATTTTATCACCGTCAGAAACGGCGACAGTATAGCCTCGCCGAGTCTCGACGCACGCATTATGAGGGCGAAGGCTATGCCTATCAGTATTCCGAGGGCATAGCCCGATATAACTCTTAACAGCGAGCCGAGCGCCGAGAGGTAAAATTCGCCGTCTGCAAACAGCTTTACAGCCCTCACCCCCACGTGGAGAGGCGAGGGGAGCAGAAAATCGCTTCCGATTATGAGAGATAAAATCTCCCAAACACCAACCCAGAAAATCAGGGCAATAAAAGGATAGGCGATTTTTTTAAAAGCAGCTTTACGAATAATAGAATCCTTCATCAGGGAGCTTGCCTCCAATAGAATTTTCGTTAATGTCGAGAATTGCCGTGTAGAAGGGAGTTATCTTGTTTTTCATTTCCTCGCCCGTTATGCAGACGATATTGCATTTCGGCAGAGCCTTTTTCGCAACTCCCTCAGCCATTCCGAGGTCGGTCATTGCCGCAACCAGCTTTGCTGCGCTGTCGAGGTTTTCAGTCTTTGCCATATATTCAACCGACGCCTTGTAATCCTCAAGGAAGTCCTCGAGCAGACCCTCGTGCTCGTCAATGAAGGCGTTTCTGGCAACAAGGCAGCCCTGCGCTATCGGATTTTCGTTGCCCCATTCTGCGCCTACGTCAACGATGTTGTAAAGTGTCTTTTGCTCCTTTGCAAGAGCGGCAGTTGCATTAGTTACGAGCGGCTCGGGCATAACGGCAATATCCGCCTTTCCCGTCTTAACCTTACCGAGGAGTGTCTGGGGGCTTGTGTTGTTTTCAACCGTTACGTTAGTAATTCCCTTCATTTTGAGCAGAGCACGGAAGATTACGTCGGGTCCCTGTCCCTCGGGGGTTGGCAGATTTACAGTTCTGCCCGACAAATCCGAGAGGGATTTTACCGACTCATCGGTTGTGACCACGTACAAAACGCTCAGAGTGTTAATTGCTATCATGCTTATCGGTGAGGTTGTCTGCGCATCGCTGTTGTAGTATTTTGCCGCATCGCCCGTCGGCAGAGCCGCAATATCCAGCTCGCCCGAATTGAGCTTGCCTGTGATAACGGTTACGTCGGTGTATACCGATATTTCATAATTTCTCTTGTTTTCGTCGTCAGCCTGATTTGCTATTTCGTCATAGAGCTTGGCAATTCCGACGCCCGTCGTGCCGTTGAGCACGCCTATGCGAACGGTTGCATCGTCCTTCGAGCAGGAGCCGAGGGCGAGGCATACGCCGAAAATCATCGTGATTGCGAGAAAAATTGAGATTAGTTTTTTCATTTCAGTTAATCCTTTCAAGATATGCTTTATTTTTTATTATAATTTCATTTTCATTTTGCTCGATAACACCCTTTTCCTCGAGCAGAGATAGTATTCGGTACAGAGATGCACGCCCAATATCAAGAGCGCTCGCTGTCCGTGACATATTGCCTATCGAGGTTACCGAGCCGTTTGCCCGTGAGAGCAATAGCTTTGCTACCCGTCCCTCAACCGAGCCCTTTGTGAAGGAATCTATCTTGTCATTGAGAAAGCGAATCCTGTCCGAGAGAAAACGGATATAATTTTTTGCAACGGTGGAAAATTTTTCTATCAGCGAAAGCATCTTATCCGCATCAATAAACACAACCGTGCATTTCGTCTTTGCCGTAACGCAGGTGGGATATTCGTCAGAGAACAGTCCCGCCACGCCGAAGGCGTTGCCCCTGCCGATTATGTTAAGAAGCGTTTTTTTATCCCCATTCGATTTAAAAACCGACACAGAGCCCTTTACGATATAGCCAACCGAGCGTTTGTGCGAGCTCGGAGAGAATATATCCTCCCCCGACAAATATTCCTTTTCGTAGCATTCGGACATTGATACCGCCTGCAATAGCTCGTCCTCGGAGAGCCCCTCGAAAATAAAGAAATCTGCTAAAATTTTGCAATAATCCTTCATTTTATCCCCCAAAGTGTCTTATTTGATACAATTTTATCATAAAAAACGGTGGATGTCAATAGAAAAACACTATCAGAAAATAAAAAATATAAGGCAAAAAATGAGATATTTTGTTAAAAATAAATAAAAACATTGAAATTTTAAATATTATATGATAAAATATATTTATTAAATTTTATTTTTGAAGGAAAAACGGTGAAAGCATCATGGATTTTTTCAAAAAAATAGGCAATTATTTTACAGAGCTTTTCAGATTTACAGGTGACAGGCTCTCTAATTTTACGGTGGCAAATGCGATAGATATTTTTATTCTCTCGGTTGCCGTCTACTTTGCCGTGCTCATTTTCTTTAATAAAAAGACCTATAAGTCGGTGACCTGTATTCTGGTGTGGTCGCTTCTTCTCGGTCTTGCCCGCCTTTTCTCAATGGAGGTGACGGGTGCGCTTGCGTCATCAATCTATCAGCTCGGAATACTTGTGATTGTCATAATTTTCAGAGGTGAAATCAAGGATGCTATCGACGAATTTTTCCGCAATCCATTCGGTAAGAATGAGAAGAGAAGCTCGTACAGCGAGCTTGACCGAACCATCGGCGAGATAACCGATGCGGTAACCGACCTTGCACGTGAGGATTTCGGCGCTCTCATAATAATTGAGCGCTCGCAGAACCTCGACGACATTGTTTCCTCGGGTATTAAGATTGATTCGAGAGTCAGTGCTAAGCTGCTTCGGACAATATTTTACAGAGGAACGCCGCTTCACGACGGAGCAGTTGTCGTGAGAGGAAACAAGGTTGCGGCGGCAAGATGCTTTTTGCCCCTGGCAGACCCCGAGGAGAAAAACGAGAAATACGACCTCGGCACACGCCACCTCGCCGCAATGGGAATGGCATCGAGGAGCGATGCGATAGTCATAGTTGTTTCCGAGGAAACCAAGATAATTTCCATCGCCTGCGGAGATAAGCTGCTTCGCGGCTACTACGGAGAAACACTCAAAAACGAGCTGATGAAGCTGCTCGTAAAGAACGTGAAGGAGTGATATTATGTTCAAGCATTTTAAGGAATATAAGTATATTTATCAAAGAGAAATACCGAGATTTATCGGCTGTGTTGCGATAGCATTTGTGATATGGATGCTCGCATCCTTCGCCCTGCTCGGATGAAAACACTCATAATCAGTCAGCTGCCGCTTCTGCCCGACGAGGATGAGGCGGCGGTTATCGTACGGGCGAAAAAGCGAATATCAAGGCTCGGTGTCAACGCAACCGACTGCGAGGGATATATCTATCGCCGCTCGGTTGACGCAAGGAAGCAAAATGACGTCAAATTTGTCTGCTCGGTAGCCCTTTCGGGTGATTTCCCGACTGACAATGCGCAGATTATGAAGCGCCTTGCCGACAACGGCGTGACGGAGCTTCGCTCGGGCGAGCCGTCGGTTGTTCACGGTGATGGAGAAATGCAGGGGCGTGCCGTAATTGTCGGAACAGGACCTGCGGGCTTGTTTGCGGGTCTTTTATTAGCAGAAAACGGTTACTCGCCGATACTTATTGAGCGTGGCGGTGACGTTGATGCACGTGTTCGGGCAATAGAAAAATTCAAGAGCGAGAGAATTCTCGACACGGATACCAATATCCAGTTCGGCGCAGGCGGAGCGGGCACCTTCTCGGACGGCAAGCTCGTGACCAGGGTTAACGACCCTCTTTGCGGATATATTCTGCGCCGTTTCGTTGAATTTGGCGCACCGAAGGAGATTTTGTATACGGCAAGACCACATATAGGAACGGACTATCTTCGTCTTGTAGTCAAAAACATGACCGAGCATATAATATCGCTTGGGGCAGAGATACGCTATAACACAAAGCTGCTCGATATATCAGTTTCGGGTAACAGGGCAATTTCGGTCAGAACAACGGGCGGCGATATAGAGGCGGGTGCGGTAGTGCTTGCTATCGGTCACAGCGCCCGTGATACTTATAAAATGCTGCTTTCCAAGAGCTTTGTCATCGAGCCGAAGCCTTTTTCAGTTGGTGTGCGTGTTGAGCATTTGCGTGAGGATATAAACCGTGCAATGTACGGCAACTTTGCCGAGCACCCTGCATTTTCCTCGGCAGAGTATAATCTGTCCTGCAATACTAAAATCAGAGGCGCTTATACCTTTTGTATGTGCCCCGGCGGAAGTGTTGTTGCGGCGGCGAGCGAGGAGGGAGGCGTCGTTGTCAACGGTATGAGCACTCACGCCAGAAATTCCGATAATTCCAATTCGGCGGTTGCTGTGTCGGTGTTCAGGGAGGATTACGGGAACACCCCCGACGGCGCTATTGAATTTCAGCGTAAAATCGAGCGCCGTGCATTCCGTGCGGGCGGTGGAGATTACAGCGCACCCATAATCACTCTCGGTGATTTTCTGGGTGGCGAGCGGGCAACCCATTTGCCAAAGAGGGTTATGCCTACCTATATGGACGGTGAGGGCGTGAGGCTTGCCTCTCCCGAGGAATATCTGCCCGATTTCGTCACGAAAAATCTGCGCTCCGCATTTTTGGAGTTCGATAAAAAAATCAAGGGCTTTGCTGTCCCCGATGCCGTTCTCACAGGCGCGGAAACACGCACCAGCGCACCCGTGCGCATAATGCGTGGGGAGGATAGATGCGCTCTTGGATATGACAATATTTATCCTTGCGGAGAGGGCGCAGGATATGCGGGCGGAATAACAAGCGCCGCCCTTGACGGTATAAATACAGCCCTTTCGATTATGGCAAAATTCAAGCCGTAATTTCCCCTCTAAATTTGACCGCAGGTCAACACCGCTTGTGCCTTGCGCAACACATTTGGCTGTGCCAACATCACTTGCGCCCTGCGCAACATCGTTTGTGCTTTACACAACATCATTTGGCTGTGTCAACATCACTTGCGCCAAGCGCAACAGAAAGGAGTCGCTATGACAACTGAGGGCAGAGTAATATCCCTTGATAATGAATACGCAACTGTCAGAGTTACGAGAATGTCCGCATGCGACTCCTGCCATAAGAGCGCCGAGGGTTGCGCTGTCTGCTCCCTTTCGGGTGCTAAAAAAACTATGGACGTAAGGGTTAAAAATACCCTTGATGCCCACCTTGGCGACAGGGTCAGGCTCGAAGCAAATTCCGGGCTCGTGCTTTTTTATGCGGCGTGCGTCTTTCTTTTCCCGATTGCGCTTGCGCTCGCTCTTTACTTTGTCGCCCTTCATCTTTTCGGCGATTCGTCGCCCATTGTCTTTCTTTTTTCGATTTTGGGCTTTGTTTTCGCCCTTGCCGTTGTCTTTTTTACACTCGGCAGGGGGGCGAAAAAACGCTCCGATATAACTATGAGCGCTATAATCGAGCGCTCGGATTTACCCTTGCAGTAATTTTGATTCTGCAAGCATTACGTTGATTAAATTAAGGATGGCACCTTGTGCCTGTGGATTATATAATGCAGAAAAATTTTAATGCTACAAGCGAGAAGGAATGGGTGCTCAAATGCACCGACCTTCAAAAGGACAAGCAGAAGCGAGATATGATTTGCGCAACCCTCGGGGTGTGTGACGTGCTCGCTCAGCTGCTCATCAACAGAGGCTATGATACGCCCAAAAAGGCAGGCTCGTTTTTGAGAATGGAGCAGGAAATGCTCCACGACCCCTTTGAAATGAAGGATATGGATAGGGCTGTCGAGCGTATAAAGGCGGCAATTGACGGCGGGGAGAAAATCGCAATCTACGGCGATTACGACGTGGACGGCGTTACCTCGGTTTCCGCACTCTATCTTTACCTTGCCGAAAAGGGAGCAAATATCCGTTATTACATACCTAACCGAACGGCAGAGGGCTACGGCGTTTCAAAAAACGCTATTGAAGCCCTTGCAGGCGAGGGCGTTACCCTCATCGTTACCGTCGATACGGGAATAACGGCAAATGAGGAGATTGACTATGCGAAAACGCTCGGTATAGATTTCGTTGTAACCGACCACCACGAATGTCAGTCTGATATACCCTTGGCGGCTGCGGTTGTCAATCCTCACAGACCCGACTGCACCTATCCCTTCAAGGAGCTTGCAGGAGTCGGCGTTGTGTTCAAACTCATATCCGCATACGAGCAGAAATACAGCGGCAAAACGAAGTATGATGCTCTTACCGATATATGCGCTACCTATGCCGACCTCATAGCGATAGGCACTATTGCCGACGTTATGCCTATAAAGGATGAGAATAAGCTGATAGTCAGCTACGGTCTGGCGCTTATAAGAGAAAACGAGAGAGTTGGTCTTTCTGCTCTCATTGATTCCATAGGACATAAAAACGAGGGCGCAACCGTTGCGGCAGTCAAGAGAAAGGCTCCGAAAATAACGTCGTCCTATATAGGCTATACAATTGCGCCGAAGATAAATGCGGCAGGGCGTATGAGCTCGGCAGAGATTGCCGTGGAGCTGTTTTTGACGAATGATAAGGCGCACGCGGCTATCCTCGCCGACAGGCTTTTTGACGCCAATAAATCGAGACAGGATGAGGAAAACCGCATAATAGAGGAGGCGTATGCTCAGATACCCTCGGACTACGATGCGAAGAAATATCCCGTAATCGTGCTTGACAGCGACAGCTGGCACCACGGAGTTATCGGTATAGTTGCATCAAGGATAACCGAGCGATTTGGGCTCCCCTCGATTCTTATATCCTTTGACGGATGCGGCACGGATATGAGTGACGTGGGAAAGGGCTCGGGAAGAAGCATAAAGGGGCTTAACCTCGTCGATGCGCTTCTTCACTGCGAGGATACCCTCGTAAAGTTCGGGGGACACGAGCTGGCTGCGGGAATGAGTGTAACCAGAGAGATGCTTCCTATATTCCGTGAAAGGATAAACGAGTATGCACGAGAGGCACTCAAGGTGTCCTCCCTTGTACATACCCTCGATGCGGATATGGAGCTTTCGCCTGAGGACGTAAATATCGCCGTGGCGGAGCAGATAAATCTGCTCGAGCCCTTCGGCACGGAAAACCCCACGCCCGTATTTGTACTGCGTGATGCACAGATTCTCGAAATCAACGCCGTCGGAGGGGGTAAGCATACACGTCTCACCGTGCGTGCTGATAAGGCTGTTTTTGTAGCCATGTATTTCTCGCATTCTCCGACATCTATTGAATTTTCCGAGGGGGATACGGTAGACCTTTTGTTCAACCTTGACGTTAACGAATGGAACGGCAGACGCACGGTTCAGCTGCTCGTTAAGGATATTCATACATCGAAAAGCGAGCGTGACGAGGCAAGAGCGGGGGCAGAGAACTTTGATAGAATATGGGCAGGCGGAAGCTACTGCGCGAGCGATAACGTGCTCCCTGACAGAGATGATTTTGCGGCAGTATACAATCTTGTCAGGCAGTCTATACGTGCTGGCTGTGACACGCTCTCCCTCACGCATATGCAAAGAAGGCTCAGAAATTCGGGCGAGAGAGGCATCGGCTATACCAAGCTCAAATTCATAATCAAAATATTCCAGGAGTTAAATCTATTGGGTATAAGTGAGGGCGAAGAGGGGATATACAGCTTCTCGCTCAGATTTTCGAATACAAAAACCGACCTTGAAAAATCACATCTTCTGAAAAGACTACGTCTTCAGCAGAAGAACGGGTAAAAATATGGAAAAAACATTCTATGAGATGCTCGACCGAATAAGGGCGAGCGGAAGAAATTACAATATATCAAAAATCGAGGAGGCATACCGCTATGCGGCAGAGCTCCACGACGGACAGCTCAGGCAGAGCGGAGACCCGTACATAAGCCACCCGCTCGCCGTTTCCTCGATAGCCTTTGAGCTCGGTCTTGATACCGATTCAATATGTGCGGCGCTTTTACACGATACGGTTGAGGACTGTGCGGCAAAAACCAGCCTTAATGAGATAAAAAATCGCTTTGGCGAGAGCGTTGCTCTCATAGTTGACGGACTTACCAAAAACGACAGGCTGACCGAAACCGCACGTCTCTCCTTTGACAGCAAGCAGGGGGAGGACCTCGAAAATACGAGAAAAATGCTCCTCGCAATGACTAAGGATATAAGGGTTATATTCATAAAGCTCTGCGACCGTCTTCACAATATGCGCACTCTCAGCGCAAAGAATGACGAAAAGCAGAGGGAAAAGGCGCTCGAAACCATGTATATCTTTGCGCCGCTCGCCCATAGGCTCGGTATGCAGAATATCAAGCACGAGCTTGAAAATATCAGCCTTTACTATCTTGACAGACCGGGATACACTGAGCTTGAAAGGGATATAAACGAAAAGTACGGAAAATCGAGAGGCTTTATCGACACCGCTACCGAAAAAATATCCCAACGTCTTAGCGAGAATAATATAAAATTCACACTTGAGGGCAGAATTAAATCTATATACAGCCTTTACAGAAAAATGTACAATCAGGGCAAAACCATTGATGAAATATACGATTTTTATGCGCTTCGAGTTATAGTTGACACCGAGCTTGACTGCTACACGGTGTTAGGACTTGTCCACGAAATGTTCCGTTCAATACCGGGACGCTTCAAGGATTATATTTCAATGCCGAAGCCCAATATGTACCGCTCGCTCCATACGACGGTAATAGGAAATGACGGTATTCCCTTTGAGGTTCAGATAAGAACGAGGGAGATGCACGAGATTGCTCAGTACGGTCTGGCGGCGCACTGGAAATACAAATCGGGGGATAAGGCATCACGGGAGGTTGACGATAAGCTTGCGTGGATATCGAAGCTCTTGGAGGCTGATGACGACTCTATCGACCGAGAGGACTTCCTCGGCGCATTCAAAACCGATATATTCAACGACGAAACCTTTGTTTTCACGCCAAAGGGCGACGTATATTCCTTGCCCCTGGGCGCAACGCCGATAGACTTTGCGTATGCTATTCACTCTGCGATAGGCAACAAAATGGTGGGCGCAAAGATAAACAGCATGATAGTGCCCATTGACCGTGTGCTCCAAAACGGCGATATAGTCGAAATAATCACCTCACAGTCTACAAAGGGGCCCAGCCGTGACTGGCTCAAGATTGTAAAGACGAGCGAGGCGAGGACGAAGATACGCCAGTACTTCAAAAAGGAGCAGAGGGCGGAGAACATCGTACTCGGCAGACAGATGATTGAGGACGAGGTATCTCACTTTGGAATTTCATATACCGATGCAGAGCTTGAGCGTGTTATAGAAAACGTGGCGAAGCGTATAGGTATGAATTCCGAGGATATGATTGCTACCGTCGGCTTTGGCGGTATAGCGATAACCAAGCTTGCGATGAAGCTCCGTGACGAGCTCAAGCGGGTTGTGAAGCCCGTGGAGACCGACGAGGAAAAGGAAAAGCAGATAATAGAGAGCCTGAAAAGCACCTCGGCAGCGCTTAAAACACACCGCAAGGGCGGAGTGGTCATCGACGGAGAGAGAGGCTGTCAGATAAAATTTGCGCATTGCTGTAATCCTCTGCCGGGAGACAGCATAGTGGGATTTGTTACCCGTGGGTTTGGAATTTCAGTGCATAAGACCGACTGTCCCAATGCCGTTTCGGGTATGAAAAATCCGGATCAGGCAGACCGATGGCTCCCTGCTGAATGGGAGGACGGCTACGCATCCCTGTTCTCGGGAGGAGAATACGAGGCAACCATGCAGATTCTGGCAGATGACAGAATCGGTATTCTTGCGGAAATATCAACAACTCTTGCCGAGATGAAGGTGCAGATAATTCAGCTCGAAACAAGACCCCGTCCCAACGATACGGCACTACTCAATATTACAATATCCTGCAAAAACGTATCGCATTACAATTCGATAGTTGCAAGGCTGCGTAATATAACTCACGTTATCAGCGTTGAGCGTGGCTTTTCAAAGGCATAATTAAAAATATAAGGTAGATTAAAATATGATTGCAGTACTTCAAAGAGTAAATGAGGCGTGCGTGTATGCGGACGGCGAATTTTCGGGAAAATGCTCACAGGGGCTTCTCATTCTGCTCGGCGTGCTCGACGGGGATAGCGAGGAGGATGCGCTCCTTCTTGCGGAGAAGATTTCAAAGATGCGTATTTTCTCGGATGAAAACGGCAAAATGAATCTTTCGGTAAAGGATGTCGGCGGCTCGGCGCTCGTGGTGTCAAATTTCACTCTGGGTGCAAATTACGTTCACGGAAACCGCCCCGACTATCTTTCGTCGGCAAAGCCCGACGTTGCGTGTCCGTTGTACGAAAAATTCACATCGCTTCTGTCCGAGAGGATAGGAGAGGTAGCGACCGGAAAATTCGGCGCTGATATGAAAATAGACGCATCACTCGACGGTCCTGTTACAATAGTCGTTGATTCGATGCGGCTCAGAAAGGATAAAAAGCAATGATACTCAGAATTAACGGCGACCTTAACCGTTATTATGCGCAAACTCTGTGTATGCTTTTCTTCCCCGGCGCAACCTTTGGCGAGAGGGAGATTGAAACGGGTGAAACACCCGTTATAACCTTTGATATAACAAAAGGAGACGGCGAGGTCAGCGCTGCGGCGACCATTCGCATAGGCGAAACCGTCAGCGAGGGCTTCGATACCGCACGCAAGGAGGAGTGCTCGAGCAGAGCGGACCTTACGAAAATTGCGGCAGGCAGAGCACTGTTCGTGGCGGGAAAGCAGCTCCTCGGATATAAACCGCCGTGGGGAATACTCACAGGCATACGCCCTGCAAAAATTGCGGCAGGCCATATGGCGGACGGCAACGGAATTTTGTCTACGAAGAGAATTCTGAGAGATGAATATTTTACAAACCCGAAGAAGGCGGCGATAGCTGTTTCGGTAGCGGCTAACGAACAGAAACTGCTCAAAAAGCTACCCGAAAACCTGTGCAGTATGTACATATCTATTCCCTTCTGCCCGTCCAGATGCGCATATTGCTCATTTGTTTCCTATACGTCAAAAAAGCTTTTGTCCCTGATTGACGAATATCTCGACACGCTATGCGTAGATATTGTTAATATGGCTAAAATAATAAGGGAGCAGGGCTTTACCGTTGCAACCGTCTATATAGGCGGCGGAACTCCCACCGTGCTCTCGGTTGAGCAGCTTACACGCCTGCTCACTACTGTTTCCGAGTGCGTTGACGTTGAGGGGCTTATGGAATTTACGCTGGAGGGCGGCAGGCCCGATACGATAACAGCGGAAAAGCTCAAGGTAGCGAAGAAATTCGGCGTTACACGCATCAGCGTGAATCCCCAGACGCTTTCTGATGAAATTCTTGAAAAAATAGGCAGACGGCATACGGTAGAGGATTTTATGCGAGCATATCGCATAGCGGAGGAGTCGGGAATTCGGGATATAAACGTGGATATTATCGCAGGTCTTCCCGGTGACAATTACAAGAATTTTTCAAATACAGTTGATAAAATAATAGACCTAAACCCCACTAATATAACGGTTCACACCTTCTGCGTGAAAAAGGCATCGGATGCTCTCAGAAACGATAGCAATATATACTCTCCAAGCAGTGACGATACTGCGAAGGGCGTTGAGTATTCCCAGCTCCGTATGAAAATTGCGGGCTATAAGCCGTACTATATTTATAAGCAGAAGAATACTGTTGGTAATCTTGAAAACGTCGGATACTCCCGTGAGGGACACGAGGGACTCTACAACATCTTTATGATGGAGGAGATTCACAGTATATTCTCTGTCGGTGCAGGTGCGGTTACAAAGCTCGTTGTCAGGGACGGCGACAAAATTTCTAAACTAAAACGCATATTTGCGCCTAAATATCCGTATGAATATTTAAGGGATGCGACGGCAATAAGGTGCGGTGATTCCAATAACGGAAAGCCCTCTATTGCGGAGCGCATATCAGAGTTTTTTAATCCAAACGGAGAAGATAATGAAAATAGCTAAATACAAATTCTCGGATGAGAGCGAGAAGCGTGAGTACGTCCACGAGTGTGACGGTGTTTTCGAGGCTCAGCTCGATTCTGCGGTAGAAAAAATATCGGAAATTGAAAGCCTGCGTGTAATAACCCTGTCAGGTCCTACCTGCTCGGGAAAAACAACAACGGCGGCGAAGCTCGTCAGTGAGCTGACGGCTAAGGGCAAAAAGGTTCACGTAATTTCGATAGACGATTTTTATTACAACCGTGATTTCCTCGTAGAAAGAGCGAAAAAAGAGGGCACTTCCCTCGATTTTGAATCGGTACGGACAATAGACCTTCACGCTCTTTCCGAGGTTATAGAGGAAATATTTGATAAAGATTTCGTAATCCTGCCGAAATACGATTTTGAGAGCGGTACACGCAAGAGCGAGCAGCGCCTTGAAATAGACGACAGTGATATCTTCATATTTGAGGGTATACAGGCGCTCTATCCCGAGGTAACGGCGCTTCTCTCGCATCATAATTTCGTCAGCGTTTACGTATCGGTTGCAGAGTCGCTCTCTGTCGGCTCTGCCGTGTTTGATGCAAACGAGGTGCGATTCTTCCGACGCCTCGTCAGGGATTACAATTTCAGAGGCTCATCACCCGAATTTACCTTTGAGATATGGAAGAGTGTTCGGGAAAATGAGGATAAAAACATATATCCGTACTGTACAGGGTGCGACGTAAGGCTCAACTCCCTGCTCGGTTACGATATATCGATGTTGAAGCCGTATCTTATACCCCTGCTCGACAGTATAGAATCGGGCAGTGAATATTATGGGATAGCACAGGATATGATAAAGAAAATGGCGCATATAGAGGAGATAAATTCCGACTATATGCCTGATATTTCAGTATTCCATGAGTTTCTGGGTTAGGAGATAGTGTATGCAAAACGGGGATAGCAGGCTTTTTGCTTCAAGGATGGAAAAAAAGAGCAGAAAATCGCTGTTATCCGGTGTTTTGATACTTACAATCGCCAATATAGCGGTAAAAATATTCGGTTTTTTATATAAAGTACCCCTCAACGGTATGCTGGGCGACGAGATGGCAAACGTCAATGCCGCCTATTCGGTATATTCTACCTTGCTCGTCCTGTCAACGGCAGGTATTCCGTCGGCGGTGGCTATGCTCGTATCCCGTGCCCGTGCCGAGGGGGACGAGGGGCGTGCCGAGAGGGTGTTTGACGTAGCGCATACTGCGCTCGCTGTGGCGGGAGTTTTACTTACTCTCGCTCTGCTTTTTCTATCACGCTTTATCGCCAATTTCAATTCCGGCGGAGATTCCTTTCTCTGTATGTGCGCAATATCGCCGGCATTGCTTTTCGTCTGCCTGTCGAGCGTTTATAGGGGATATTTTCAGGGGCATCAGATAATGACGCCTACCGCAATATCCGAGGTGATAGAGTCATTTTCCAAAATGGCGCTCGGACTTTTGCTCGCTTACTTTACCCTCGGTCGCTACGGTAGCGGCACCGCCGCCGCATTCTCGGTTTTGGGAATAACGCTCGGTATGGGGCTTGGTGTTTTCTATCTTTGCATTACATTTTCTTTATATAGAAAGAAAAATCCGTCGGCCCAAACATCTGTAAAGGGACACCGTGAGCGCCGCAGAACACTGTGGGAGCTTATCAGATTATCCCTGCCGATAGCGGCGAGCTCTGCGGTAATCAGTATGGCAGGACTCATTGATTCACAGCTGATGCGTCCCCTGCTCGAGAGATATTCGGGCAGCGCAGAATATGCAAAGGCAGTGTATTCCGACTATTCAACGGGAGCAATAACGCTTTTTAATCTCCCAACAATTCTCATATACCCGATTGCCTGCGCCATAATTCCGTATATCAGTGCCGCCCTCGTGAGGGGAAATAGGCGTGGCGTGTGTGAGGTTGTTGGCTCGTCGTTTCGTGTCTGCTCGCTTATCAGTATGCCGTGCGCCCTCGGTATGAGTGTGCTGGCAACACCTATACTCGCCTTTGTTTTCCGAGGCGATGCGGATATGCCCGAGAATGCCGGTAAACTCCTCTCAATCTTAGCAATTGCCATATTCTTTATAGGTATATTAACCGTCAGCAACGCCGTGCTTCAGGCGCACGGCAGGCAGTCCCTGCCTATAATCTCAATGACGGCAGGACTCGTTGTAAAGGGCGTGTCGGTCTGGCTTCTCACCGTAAGGTACGGCGCAATAGGTGCACCTGTCAGCACGCTCTTGTTCTATGCGGTGACGGTGATTATAAATATGTTTTTCGTATGCAAATATACGGGTGTGGCGCTGTCGGTTACGTCGGTGTTCGTTAAGCCGTTGGTTTGCTCGTCAATATCGTCAGGTGCGGCGTTTTTGACATACACGCTTCTCTCGGACGCTTCGCTCACGCTCGCCCTCATTTCGGCAATAGCTGTAGCGGTAGCCGTGTATATAGCGCTCATTTTGCTTTTGCGTTGCATCACTCTCTCGGATATTCGGCAGCTGCCCCACGGAGAGAAGATAGCATTACGCCTTTCGGGCATCATTAAGGATAAATAATTCAAGCATCGGAGTATAAACAATGGATATTAAGGAAAAAATCAGGACATTGGCAGTTAAGGAAAGATACAGCTTTTCAGACCTATGCGACATTATGGAGGTTCTGCGCTCGGAAGAGGGCTGCCCCTGGGATAGGGAGCAGAGCCACGAGAGCGTACGCATGGCATTGCTCGAGGAAACCTATGAGGCTGCAGAGGCAATAGATGACAAAAATCCCGAGCTGCTCTGTGAGGAGCTGGGTGATATGCTGTTTCAGATAGTTTTCCACGCAGAGATAGAGCGTGAGCGTGGTGTGTTTGACATATCAGACGTAATCGACGGAGTGAGTGCGAAGATGGTGCACCGCCACCCGCACGTCTTTTCTAACGTAATTGCGGAAAACTCGGATAAGGTGCTGTCAAATTGGGAAAAGATAAAAAACAGTGAGAAATCCCGCGACAGCGCCGCCTCACGCCTTAAATCCGTTCCTAAAACGCTGCCCGCCCTTATGAAGGCAGAGAAGGTTGGCTCGAGAGCGGCAAAGGTTGGATTTGATTTTCCAGATGCCGACAGCGCAAGGGAGAAAATTTATGAGGAGCTGTTGGAGCTTGAAGGAGCAGAGAGCGATGCCGACAGATTGGAGGAGGCAGGCGACCTTCTCTTCGCTGTTGTGAATTATCTGCGCAAGCTCGGGATAAACTCCGAACAGGCGCTCGGCTACGCTACGGACAAGTTCGTTTCACGGTTTGAAAAAACAGAGACGGAGCTGACGAAAAACGGCGGAAAAATGCAGGATTTTTCCCTATCTGAGATGGATAATGCGTGGAAAAGGGTAAAAATGAACAAAAATAACTGAAAAAAATGTAATTTTTTGTGTTTTTTTGCGATAAATGCTTGCAAAACTGGAAAAAGTATGTTATACTAAAAGCGTAAAAAAAAATATTTTTACAAAGAAAGGGATTTTAAAATGAACAAGACAGAGCTTATCAATGTAGTTGCAGAGGCAACAGATCTCAAGAAGAAGGACGCAGAGGCAGCAGTTAACGCAGTATTCGCAGCTATCGCTGACGCACTCAAGGCAGGCGATAAGGTTCAGCTTATCGGCTTCGGTTCCTTCGATGTTAAGGAAAGAGCAGCAAGAGAGGGCCGCAACCCCGCTACCGGCGAGAAGATTCAGATCGCAGCTTCCAAGAGTGTAGGCTTCTCCGCAGCATCCGCACTCAAGGCATCTCTTTAATTCCATTGAATGAGGCTTGATAAATATCTCAAGGTCTCAAGGATAATTAAACGCAGAACGGTGGCGAACGATGCGTGTGACGCATCGCACGTCACCGTTAACGGTAAAACGGCAAAGGCGTCGTATGACGTGAAGAGCGGCGACATCATCGAGGTAACCTTCGGTCAACGCTCGCTTTGTGTGCGTGTTCTTGAGATTAAGGAAAGCACGAAAAAGACCGATGCAGACTCAATGTATGAGGTCATAACATAGTTAAAGGCGGTAATGCAACCGCCCTTTTCTTTTTTCTTTCGGCACACCTTTTTTCTGCTCCTTTGAAAATATTGGAAAAACGCCCTCTGCCAATATGCCTTTTGTCCTTGCGGTGCATTTTTTTATAATACCGAGCATAAGAATATAGTGTTAGAATATATTGGGAGGCATAGTATGCAAACGGAAAACAGAGTAGAGAAAAGACACGATTTAATGATAAATTCACGCAAAAAAATCTCTCTTTCGGGAATTGTTTCGGTAAAGGGCTTTGACGACTGTGAGGTGCTCCTTGAAACCTGTATGGGCAGGCTGACGGTTGAGGGCAGGGATTTACGTGTCACACACCTCGCAGAGGATAGCGGCGAGGTGTGCATCGAGGGCACGGTGAACGCACTTTATTATTCGGATGCTTCCGAGAAAAAGGGTGGATTTTTCTCCCGTCTGACAAAGTAATGGAGCTATCTATGATAGATATGGGCAGCTCTTTTTTGCTGTCCGTTTTATTAGGTGCATTTTTCGGCTTATGCTATGACCCCCTGCGGATATTGCGCATTTTGCGCAGAGAAAAAAAGGGTGTTTTCTTCAAGGTGCTGACGGCTATCGAGGATTTTTTGCTCCTCTCGACCTATGGTGCCTTTTTTTCAATTTTCGTCTTTGCCGTAAACGACGGTGTTCTGCGTGGCTTTATGCTTTTAGGCACGCTTTTGGGCTTTTTGATTTATTATTTTACAGTCGGCAGGCTCGTGATGGCTGTCAGCGAGAGGATAATTTCCTTTGTCCGCAGGTCAGTGCGGTTTGTAGCAAGAATTTTGTACAAACCTCTGAAAATCACGCTTGTATTTGTCTATAATAAATCCATACGGTTGCTTTTACGTCTTGTCCTAAAGGTGTATATTTATTTCATCTCTCTTCCGCTTGCAAGGCACAGGCTTCGCAGCGTAGCAACCGAGTGCAGAGAAATTGTGAAATGCGAGGCGCTTACATAAGGCTGTCAGAAAAACAAAAAAAGTGTCGAGAGGCAAGCATTGACAATACGTGCGTAATATGTTAAAATATATAAAATACTATATTAGGTGGAAATATGAAAAGCAAGGATATGGGAGAGTACCTGTTTCATCAGGGTACGAATTTTGAGGCATATAAGCTCCTCGGCGCTCACGTAGCTGTTGGCGACGGGGGATATACCTATACCTTTTCCACCTGGGCGCCTAACGCCGCCGAGATTTCCTTAGTGGGTGATTTCTGCGATTGGAATACGGGAATCGCTATGGAGCGCACAACGGGCGGCGGAATATTCAGAGCAACCGTAAAATCCGACGTCTCGCTTGAGGGGCAACGGTATAAATTCAAAATCAGGGGAAAAAACGGAACTCATCTTAAGGGTGACCCGTACGCCTTTTCCTCTATGGGCGGAGCAGACGGCGCATCGCTGATTTGTCACGAGTCAGCATTTGAGTGGCAGGACGGTGCGTGGCTCGAATACAGAAAATCAACTGTATGCGAGAGCAAGGGTAAATATCTCGCAACGCCGATAAATATCTACGAGGTGCATCTCGCATCCTTTATGAGAAAAGAGGACGGCTCATATCTATCCTACAAGGAGCTTGCCGACACCCTCGTTCCTTACGCAAAATCTCTCGGATTTACACATATCGAGCTTTTACCCATAACCGAATATCCGTATGACGGCTCGTGGGGCTATCAGGTGTGCGGATACTATGCGCCCACATCCCGCTTTGGCACGCCAGACGATTTCCGTTATTTCGTAAATAAATGCCACACATCGGGTGTAGGACTTATCCTTGACTGGGTTCCCGCACATTTTCCGAAGGACGAGTGGGGACTTTATGAATTCGACGGCTCGCCCCTCTACGAATATCAGGGTAAGGATAGGCAGGAGAGCCGTTCCTGGGGCACACGCTATTTTGACGTAGGCCGTGAGGAGGTACAGTCCTTCCTCATCTCAAACGCACTGTATTGGCTCGAACAGTTCCATATAGACGGCATACGTGTCGATGCGGTTGCCTCTATGATATATCTTGACTATGACAGAGAGCCGGGCGAGTGGGTTCCCAACGTGTACGGCAATAACAAAAACCTTGAGGCTATTGCATTTTTGCAGAAGCTCAATACGGCGGTATTTTCCCGTCACCCCGATGCTCTAATGATAGCGGAGGAATCAACCTCGTTTGGCGGTATAACGCATCCTGTCAGCGAGGGCGGACTCGGATTTAATCTCAAATGGAATATGGGCTTTGCCAACGATTTTTACGATTACGTTGCAACCGACCCTTATTTCAGGAAGGACCGCCACACGGCGCTCAATTTCCCGATAATGTACGCATTTGGCGAGAATTATATTATGCCTATATCTCACGACGAGGTGGTTCACGGCAAAAAATCCTTTGTCGATAAGATGTTCGGTCCGTATGAGGACAAGTTCTCGCAGATGCGAGCCGCTCTTATGCTCATAATGACCTATCCCGGCAAGAAGATGATGTTTATGGGTACGGAGTATGCGCAATTCCGTGAGTGGGATTTTTCCGATTCACTTGAATGGTTTATGCTCGATTATCCAAATCATGCCAATATGCGTGAATTTGTCGCATCGCTCAACCGTTACTACCTCAAAACCCCGTCACTTTGGGAGGACGATTTCACCCCCGACGGCTTTGAGTGGATATATCCCGACGAGGCAGGGAATAATATGGTAGCCTATCGGCGTGTGTCGGCAGATGGGGAAAGGGTTACGGTAATTGCCAGCTTTTGCGGCAGACCGATTGAGTCCTTGCGTGTTCCTGTGAGCGAAAAGGGAACGTATATAAATGAATTTTCTACGGGAGAAGGCTTCTCAAAGCTCTACCGTTCAAAAAAAGATAAAAACGGCAATTATATTTCGGTAGACGTGCCGCGGTTCGGCGCAGTTATTCTTAAAAAATCAACCGCCAAAACGCCCGCCATGAAAAGAATGGAGGAAAGAGATGTATTTTAAGAAGGAATGTATCGCAATGCTGCTCGCAGGAGGACAGGGCAGCCGACTCTATGAGCTGACACAGCAGACGGCAAAGCCGGCAGTCAGCTTCGGAGGCAAGTACCGCATTATCGACTTCCCACTGTCAAACTGTATCAATTCGGGAATTGACACTGTGGGAGTGCTGACGCAGTATCAGCCCTTGGCGCTGAATGAATATATAGGAAACGGAGCGCCGTGGGACCTTGACCGTTCCCGTGGCGGACTCAGTGTTTTGCCTCCGTATCAGGGCAAAAAGACCTCTGATTGGTACAAGGGTACGGCTAACGCAATTTACCAGAATATCAATTTCATAAAGAGATACAATCCCGACTACGTGCTTATCCTGTCGGGTGATCATATCTACAAAATGGATTATGCCAAGATGCTCTCGGCGCATAAGGAAACGGGTGCGGTGTGCACGGTTGCAACGATAACCGTTCCTATGGATGAGGCATCACGCTTCGGTATATGCAACACAAATTCCGACGGCAGTATATACGAATTTGAGGAGAAACCCAAAAATCCCAAGAACGATCAGGCGTCAATGGGAATATACATCTTCAATACCGACGTTCTGATAAAGTATCTTGAGGATGATGAGGCGGACGAGAGCTCCTCGAACGATTTCGGTAAGAACATAATTCCCAACCTTCTCAAAAACGGAGAAAAGCTTTACGCCTACGGCTTTGAGGGCTATTGGAAGGATGTTGGAACCATAAAGAGCCTCTGGGAGGCAAATATGGACCTCATAGGCGATAAGCCCACTCTGGATATAGGCGACCGTGAGTTCAGGATATATTCGAGAAACATTGCCCGTGCGCCGCAGTTTATAGGCTCGGATGCAAGGGTTATAAACTCTATGATTTCCGAGGGCTCGATTATCAAGGGAGTGGTTGAAAATTCCATTCTCTCAGGCGGCGTTACTGTCGAGGAGGGCGCAACCGTCCGTGACAGCATTATTATGGATGACGTTAAAATAGGCAAGGGCGCTGTCGTATCGTACAGCATTATAGACAGCGAAACCGAAATAGGCGAAAACGTTTCGGTAGGACAGCCAAAAAGCGATGGCGCAGAGATATGCGTTATTGCCAAGGGCAGTGTTATAACTGACAAGGGGGTAGGTGAGTGATATGAACAATACAGCAGGAATTATCTTTTCAAACCTTAACGACGACAATCTTTCCCGTCTTACTGTTGACAGAACGGTTGCCGCTATTCCCTTTGCGTGCAGATACAGGCTCGTTGACTTCAATCTCTCGAATATGGTTAACGCCAACATTTCCAATATAAGCATCGTTACAAACCGCAATTACCGCTCTCTCAAAAATCATATCGGAAGCGGTAAGGATTGGGATCTGGCACGTCGCTCGGGCGGTATTAACGTAGTATCGCCGTTCCAGAATTCCTCATCGGGGGCAAGGCTCTATACGGGACACCTCGAGGCTCTTAAAAGTATGTACGACGTAATTGCCGATTTTCACGAGGAAAACGTAGTGCTCGCTGACTGCGACACCATATTCAATATTGATTTGCGGTTGGCTATCTCCCAGCACGAGGATACCTCTGCCGACGTTACGGTGATTACGGCGAGATGCAAGGAAACGTGGACTTCAAAAACTCCCCGTATGCTTGTTAAAACAGACGAAAACAGCCGTGTTATAGATATGCTTCGCTCGGATAGATACAATGATGCAACGCCTGAGGTATCCCTCAACGTTTACGTTTTCAAGACCACCTATCTGCGTAAGCTTTTACAGGACAGTATGGCGAGAAATTATACGGGACTCACCCGTGACATTATGCTACGTGAGTACCGCCACGCAAGATATATGACCTACCGCTATGACGGATATATTGCGTATCTTTCAAGCTTCCGTGACTATTTCAACTCCTCTATGGAAATTCTCATAAATGAGAAGGCACGTCAGTCCCTGTTCGGTCTTGGCGCACGCCCTGTATATACCAACGTTCACAATTCCAGCCCTGCGGTATACAGGGACGGAGCGAAGGTGCGTGATTCTCTCATAGCAGACGGATGCGTTATTGAGGGCGAGGTCGAGAACTGCATTTTGTTCAGAAACGTTCACGTTGAAAAGGGCGCAGTGGTTAAAAATTCGGTTATCTTCCACGGCGGAATCGTGGGAGAGAACTCAAACGTCAACTGCGTTGTAGCCGACAAAAACGTAGTTATCGGCGACCATAGAAATTTGTCGGGACATTTTACAATGCCGTTCTTTATTGAGAAAAATAAGAGGGTTTGATTTATGAAAATACTTTACGTAACCAGCGAGGTAACACCCTTTGCCGCCAGCGGCGGACTTGGCGATGTGCTCGGCGCTTTGCCGAGAACGGTTGCCGAGAGGGATGGCTATGAATGTGCGGTAATTTTACCGCTCTATTCGCAGATAAAGCCTGAATACAGGCAGATGATGAAAAAGGTTGATGAGTTCTACTTTTATCTCGGCTACCGCAGCCTTTATTGCGGAATATGGCAGATAGAGAAGGACGGGGTTACCTATTTCTTCGTTGACAACGAATATTATTTCAAGCGTGACAAAATGTACGGTCAGTACGACGACGGCGAGCGTTTTGCGTATTTTTCCCGTGCGGTAATTGAGGTTATGGCGAGGGAAATCTTTTTGCCCGACATAATGCACGCAAACGACTGGCAGAGCGCCTGTGCTGTCGAGTATCTCAAGCTCAAATATGCAAGCCACCCGAAGCTCTCGGCTGTGAAGGCTGTGTATACCATTCACAACATTGAGTATCAGGGCAAATACGATATGGCTATCCTTGAAAACGTTTTTGATTTTGATTATTCCTTCAAAAACGTATTCGAGTTTGACGGCTGCATAAACCTTATGAAGGCGGCGATTGTCAGCTGTGACGTGCTCACGACCGTAAGCCCGAATTATGCAAAGGAGCTGAGAGAGCCGTTCTTCGCCTTCGGTCTGCACAACATAATCAGGGAAAACTCCTATAAAATGTGCGGAATAATCAACGGAATTGATACGGTATATTTCTCACCCGAAAACGGTGACGATATAGAATACACATACAATGCCGACACCTTTATTGAGGGCAAGGCTAAAAACAAGCTTGCGCTTCAGCGTGAGCTTGGTCTTGAAGAAAATGCAGATATTCCCATGGCTGTTATGATTACAAGGCTTACGGCAGGCAAGGGAATAGATCTCGTCATTCATATCCTTGACGAGCTTTTAGAGCAGAATATGCAGTTCGTTATGCTCGGCACAGGCGAGTATTCATACGAGGAGATACTCTCACGCATTTGCGAGCGTCACAGAGATAAAGCACGTGCGCTTATAAAATTTGACAGAGTAATATCCAAGCATATGTATGCGGCGGCAGATATTTTCATAATGCCCTCAAAGAGCGAGCCCTGCGGGCTTGCGCAGATGACTGCGTGCAGATACGGCACAATTCCCGTTGTGCGTGCGGTTGGCGGACTTGCTGACAGCATAGTGAATTACGGTCTTGACGGCTCTAACGGCTTCGTATTCGCAAACTTCAACGCACACGAGCTTCTGTTCAGGATTAAGGATGCGCTGTCGCTTTACGGCGTGAAGGAGGAGTGGAATGCCCTCGTAAAGCGTGCGATGACAACAGACTTTACATGGGAGAAATCTGCCCAGAAATACATTGAGATGTACGAAAAAATCAACTAAAACCGAAAGAAACAGGATTATATGAGCAATACAAAGAAAACTACAGCAAAAACAACGAAAAAGGAAACGGTAAAGCCTCTGGCAAATGCAGAGAATATGGCGGTGTCCGAGGCGGAGCTCAGAAAGAAAATAGAGAGCAAGCTGTATGCAAGAGGCGTCGGTGACCCCAAAAAAGCAACTGCGGAACAGCTTTACAATGCAACGGTTGCGGCACTCAAGGATATTATGATTGATGCCCGTGCCCGCTTTAACCGCAGAGTTGCCGCACAGGAGGGAAAGCGTGTGTGCTACCTCTGTATGGAATTTCTCGTCGGCAGACAGCTCAAAAACAACGTTATGCATATGGGTATGTATGATACCCTCGATAAAATACTCAAGGGCTACGGCTCGTCCTTTGACGACATATATGCCTGCGAGGTAGACCCCGGACTCGGAAACGGAGGACTTGGCAGGCTTGCGGCTTGCTTTATGGATTCACTTACCTCTCTTGACTACGCCGCAAACGGCTATTCGCTCTGCTATGAAAACGGACTTTTCAAGCAGAAGCTGGTTGACGGCGAGCAGGTAGAGCTTCCCGATACGTGGCTTCACAGCTCGGGCGCCTGGCTCGTGCCTCACCCCGAAAAAACTATTGATATACGCTTTGGCGGACAGATAAGCGAGACGTGGGAAAACGGCGAGCTTCGTGTTACTCACACCGAGTATGACGAGGTAAAGGCTGTGCCGTACGATTTGCTTATCGTAGGACCCGACACCACCACAGTTAACAGCATTCGCCTTTGGAAGGCGAAGGATGCAACCGCATCAATGGGCACCTACCACCGCACTCAGGGCGAGTATTTAAAGGCGTATGAGAAGAACAACAGCGCCGAGGAAATCACCCGTCAGCTTTATCCGCCCGACAATCACGACGAGGGAAAGCTCCTTCGTCTGACACAGCAGTATTTTCTGGTATCCGCATCGCTTCAGAGCATAATCAGGGACTATTTTGCTACCAACGGCTCGCTTGCGGGCTTCGAAAACAAAATTGCCCTGCATATTAACGATACGCACCCTGCGCTCTGTATTCCCGAGCTTATGAGAATACTCATGGACGTGTATTCCTATTCGTGGGATGATGCGTGGAAGATTGTAACACGTACAGTAAGCTACACCAACCATACAGTTCTTCCCGAGGCACTTGAATGCTGGAGAATTGATTTGTTCCGTGTCAAGCTGCCGAGAATTTTTGCGATAGTTTCAGAGATAAACCGCCGCTTCTGCGCCGACCTCTGGAATATGTATCCCGGAGATTGGGACAGAATTTCGAGAATGGCTGTCGTTGCATACGGTCAGGTAAAAATGGCAAACCTCTCGGTTGTCGGCTCGCACACGGTCAACGGTGTATCGCAGCTTCACAGCGATATTCTTAAAAAGACGGTTTTCCACGATTTCTACAAAATGTCACCGTGGAAATTCACCAACGTCACAAACGGAGTTGTTCATAAGAGGTGGCTGTGTTACTCGAATCCTAAGCTTTCCGAGCTTCTCTGCGAGTGCATAGGCGACGGCTTTATGAAAAACCCCTCCGAGCTCTCACGCTTTGAGGAATTTATAAATGACGAGAGCGTCCTTATGCGCCTTGCGGACATAAAGCGTCAGAATAAGGTACGCCTTGCGGAGTTTATCAAGGACAAAACGGGCGATATTATCAATCCCGACTCGGTCTTTGATATGCAGATTAAGAGACTTCACGAGTATAAGCGACAGCTTCTTAACGTGCTCAAAATCATATCAATTTACAACGAGATTTGCGATAATCCCAACGCAGATATAACGCCCGAAACATTTATTTTCGGTGCGAAGGCTGCGCCAGGCTACTATATGGCAAAGCGCATTATAAAGCTCATTTACTTCCTTGCACGTGAGCTTGATGCAAATCCTCTTACCAAGGGTAAAATAAAGATTGTCTTTGTTGAGGACTATAACGTGACAAAGGCTGAGGTGCTCATTCCCTCTGCGGATATCAGCGAGCAGATTTCCCTTGCGGGTAAAGAGGCGAGCGGAACGAGTAATATGAAGCTGATGCTCAACGGCGCAATAACTATGGGTACGCTCGACGGAGCAAACGTTGAAATTCTTGATGCTGTCGGTGATCGGAATATCTATATATTCGGTCTTAACACCTACGAGGTTGACGAGCTGTGGCGTCACGGCTACAATTCCCGTGAATTTTACCACAATTCCGAGAGCATCAGGCGTGCGGTTGACCGCCTCAATTCAAGAATAGGCGGCGAGGATTTCTCGGATATTGCCGATTACCTCATTAACAGCGGTTACTCGGTTGCCGACCCGTATATGTGTCTTGCTGATTTCGGCTCATACAGATACACTCACGATAAGGCTATGGAGGACTACAAGGATACCCTTGAATGGCAGCGCCGTTCTCTCGTAAATATTGCGAGGGCAGGCAGATTTGCCGCTGATAACAGCATAAGAACCTACGCAAACGAGATTTGGCATATCTCGCCTATAAACAAATAATATTTCTCACCGCCCATAGCGGTGGGCAGAAGGAAAAACATTGTCACAGCTTAGAATAAATAAGAGCAATGCGATGAACCCGAGAGGCAGGCTTTCCTTTACCGAAAACGGAAAGGAAACAAACGGTCGCCGTGCATTTTCGCACGGTGACCGCATCGGACTTTCGCTTTATCTGCCACGCTCGCTCGGAGCTGTTTCGGCTATCGCCCATCTGAAGAATGAACACACAGGTGATATAACCGAGTACGGCTTTCAATGGAGCGGAGCAGAGAGGGATTTTGATTTATATACATTAAGCTTCGACACGGCTGATTTGTCAGTACGCTCGGGGCTGTTTTTCCTGCGCATTGATATAGAATCCGTTTGCGGATATGTATGCGCACAAAGGGCAGAGGGGGATAGCGTAAGCTTTGCGCCCCTATGCGACAGCTCGCCATTTTCGCACCAGATAACCGTCAGCGATTTTGAGTATCCGCCCCCCGATTGGCTGAGAGGCGGAGTTATATACCACGTGTTTGTTGACAGGTTTTACAGGGGCAAAGAAACCCCCGCCCGCCCCGACAGCATTATGCTGACCGATTGGGATAACGGTATTCCCGAGTATCCCGAATATCCCGGGGCGCACCTTGAAAATAACACATTTTTCGGCGGAAATCTATGGGGGGTTATAGATAAGCTCGATTATATCGCCTCGCTCGGCACACGGGCAATATACCTCAGCCCGATTTTCGAGGCGTATTCAAATCATAAGTACGATACGGGAAATTATATGAAGGTTGATGACGCCTTCGGCGGTGAGGAGGCGCTCTGCGCCCTTATTGCAGAGGCGAAAAAGCGTGGCATAGGAATAATCCTTGACGGCGTATTCAACCATACGGGCGCTGACAGTATTTATTTCAATAAATTCGGAAAATACGACTCCGTCGGCGCATATCAGTCGAAGGATTCGCCGTATTACGGCTGGTTTGATTTTCAGTGGCACCCCTATAAATACACCTGTTGGTGGGATATCGACATTCTGCCGAGAATAAATACCGCCGTGCCCGAGTGCCGTGAATATTTCCTCGGCAATAACGGAGTTATACGCCATTATGCAAAAATGGGTATTGCGGGTATGCGCCTTGACGTCGTTGACGAGCTCTCCGACGATTTCGTTTCGGGTATAAAGAGCGTGCTGGCAAGCGAGAACAGCGGCTCGGTGCTTTACGGCGAGGTCTGGGAGGATGCGTCCAACAAAATTGCATACGGCACACGCAAGAAATACTACCTCGGATGCGAGCTTGACGGCGTTATGAATTACCCCTATCGCACGGGCATAATAGATTATCTGCGGCAGGGGCGCACCGATACGCTTTCATACGCTCTCTCAGATGTTTTACCCAATATGCCGAAGCGCATAAGGGACTTGCAGATGAATCTGCTCGGAACTCACGATACCGAGCGCATTATAACTGCGCTTGCCGCTCCGAATAGCGAGGGCAAAAGCAACGCCGAGCTATCGGTATTCCGAATGAATGAGGGCGATTACGCTCTCGGCATAAAGCGATTAAAGCTCGCCTATCTCATACTTTCAACCCTGCCGGGAATACCGACGGTTTACTACGGTGACGAGGTGGGAGTAGAGGGCTATAAGGATCCGTTTAACAGGACCCCGTACCCTTGGAATAAGCAGAATGAGGAGCTTCTTGACTTTTACAGACAAATGGGCAATATCAGAGCATCACGCTCGGTCTATGCAGACGGAGAATTTTCGCTGATTTGCCTTGACAGCGAATGTCTTGCCTTTTCCCGTGAGAAAAACGGCAGAGCATACGTTACATTAGTTAATAATTCAAGCGCCCCCCTCTATGTTTTTGCAGATGGAGCGAGGGCAGAATGGGGAACGAAAATCAGAAAAGGTCGGGCGGTTATTGCCCCCCTTTCGGGAGCAATAATATCTATACCCCTATCTCAAATAAGCAGCTTACGCCTGTCCTTTGAAAATGACGAATAAAAAGCTTCTGAATAGGGCGGTCAGGGATTTTAATTGGACAAAAGAAAACCCGACTTGTGAAAAGTCGAGTTTTATTTTATCGCACAAACTGTTTGAATTGTATTTTTTTTGAATACAATAAATTCACAGATGAATAAGAATTTGTCAAACCGACGCCCCGTTCAAATCAACTGTTGACAGAAAGAGAAAAATGTGATATAATTACAAAAAATGTTAATAATTAAGGAACCAGCTGACTGCAGAGGACGTTGGTTTCTTTGTGCTTTTTTGAGGAAAATCCTTATGGATAGAAAAAAGAAATTTACACTCTCAACCACGCAGATTATATTACTTAGCTTCCTCGCAACCATTCTCGCGGGAAGCGGTCTTTTAGCATTGCCGATTAGTTCCGCAAGCGGAGAGGCCGTGCCGTATCTTGATGCACTTTTCACAGCAACCTCCGCTACCTGCGTGACGGGACTCGTTACACTCCCAACCGTATCTACTTGGAGCGTGTTCGGACAGATCGTCATTTTGCTTCTGATACAGGTCGGAGGACTTGGTATCGTCACCATTATGTCGGGGCTGATGCTTCTTCTGAACAGAAAAATGGGCATCGGTGACCGATTGCTCATTCAGGATGCCTTCAATCTAAACACAATGTCGGGACTTGCAAAGTTTGTAAAGAACGTACTGTTCGGCACGCTGATTATTGAAGGGATCGGTGCTATACTGTATATGTTCGTGTTCGTTCCCGAGTTTGGCGCAAAAGGCATCTGGATATCGGTATTTAATTCGGTTTCCGCCTTCTGTAATGCCGGCATCGACATTATTGCGGAAAACAGTCTTTGCAATTACGCCACAAATTCCTTAATTAACATCGTAACCTCTGCGCTCATCATTCTCGGTGGTCTCGGTTATATCGTATGGTGGGACGTGCTTCGTGTTGTTAAGAGCCGTTCGCCAAAGAACCGCAAAATATTCAGGCATTTGACATTACACTCAAAGATTGCGATTACCGTTACCGCAGGACTCATTCTTGGCGGTGCAATTCTCATATTTATTTTTGAATATGACAACCCGTTGACTATCGGAAAGATGTCCGTGTTCGATAAAATTCAAGCATCCTTCTTCCAATCTGTCACAACGAGAACCGCAGGCTTTGCTACAGTTCCGCAAGAAAATCTGACAAATGCCTCTGCCGCCGTATCTATTATTTTGATGCTGATCGGCGGTTCTCCCGTGGGAACGGCAGGCGGTATGAAAACCGTAACTATTGCCGTTCTCATTTGTTCGGCATTAGCTACAGTCCGCAATAAAAACAGCGCAACCCTATTTGGCCGTCGTATTTCCGAGGGCTCGGTGAAAAAGGCAGTTGCTGTGGTCGTAACATTCCTAACGATCTGTGCAATATCCACCGTGCTCTTGATGGCAACAGGCAACGCATCTGCTCTTGATGCGGTCTATGAAACTGTCAGCGCAACGGCAACCGTCGGTCTTTCAAGAAATCTGACAGCAACGCTGGGCACATTTGGAAGGTTAATTATCATAGTAACGATGTATTTCGGCAGAGTCGGTCCAATCTCACTTGCGGTGGCACTTGGCAGTAAAAACGAAAGTCAGAATGTAATTTCCGAGCCGACGGAAGATATAAGTATAGGATAAGGAGAGAACTATGAAAGTAAAGAAAACTTATGCAGTTTTTGGACTTGGAAGATACGGCACAGCCGTGGCAAGAGAGCTTGTAGAGAACGGTATGGAGGTCATTGCCGTAGATACCGAAGAGCGAATTGTAAATGATGCAGCCGCATATCTGCCCGTGTGCAAGTGCGCAGACGTGACCGATGCAGAGGTTATCTCCCGTCTTGGCATCGAAAATATTGATACAGTAATTGTTTGTATGGCAAGCAATCTTGAAGCGAGTGTGATGGCGGTCACGCTTTGCAAGGAGGCGGGCGTTAATAACGTTATTGCAAAATGCGCTAATGAGATGCACCAAAAGATATTGCTTCGTGTGGGCGCAGATCAAGTGGTATTTCCCGAGAATGAGTCGGGAATTCGCCTCGCCAAGAATTTACTGAGCTCCGGCTTTATCGATATGATTTCCTTGTCGAAGGACGTATCAATGGTTGAGATTGATGTGAAGAACGACTGGATCGGTAAAAATCTAATTGAGCTTAATCTTCGTAAAAAATACGGCTTCAATATCGTTGCCATTAAGAAAGGCGAGAATGTCAACGTGAATATCAATCCCGAACAGGTGCTTGATGCGGAAACCACGCTGATTGTTATTGCAAATACGGCGAAATTGGGAAAACTGAAATAAGCTTTCAAATTCCAATGCCGAGCTTTTGCGCCTATCCTTTGAAAACGAATAATAAAAAACGGCTGTATCAGCCGTTTTTTATTTCCTTTAATGCCTGCCATAGGACGTTCAGCTCTCTATGCTTGTTGAAGTAACCGAAGCTGAGGCGGACACTGCCGGTCGGATATGTTCCGAGTGCCTTATGCGCCAGAGGCGCACAGTGGAGTCCCGCCCGACAGCAGATGCCGTTTTTCATAAGAATCTCCGCCACCTTTGATACGGGCATTTTTTCCGAAACAAAGGACAGAGTGCCAACCCCCTCTGAAAACACTCGCACTTTGTCTATTGATTTGAGCATTTCCGCCGCCTTTTCAGTCAGTATTCTTTCCTGCCATTCTATTTCCGAAAGTCCAATGCTCTTTACAAATGAAACACCTCTGCCGAGGGCGGCAATTGCGGGTGTAAAAAGGGTTCCCGCCTCGTATCTGTCGGGCAGAAAAACGGGCATTTTCACGCTTGATGAATTTACGCCGCTACCTCCCTGCATAAATTCGTCAAGACCGTCGGCAGAGTTAAGTATAACAAAGCCCGCCCCCTGTATACCCATAAGCCCCTTGTGAGCCGGGGCGCAGAGTGCGTTTATATTGCACCCCGTCATATCAATTTCGGTATGTCCTGCGCTCTGCGAGGCATCGACTATGAAATATATTCCTCGCTCACGGCATAGCCGTCCTATTTCCGCTATATCCTGCTTTCTTGCGCTGACGTTTGATACGTGATTGCAGATTATAATGTCCGTGTTATCTCTCAGCTTGCGCTTTATTGAGGACAGAGGTGACAAGGTGGTGAATACACCGTATTCCGCTCCTGCGTCTTCGCAGGCGGCGCTGACGGGACGGAGAACGGAATTGTGCTCCATATCACTGATAAGGACGTGGGAGCCCTTTTTAATTTTGGTTTTTATGGCGAGGTTGAGCGCATAGGTAGCGTTTGGTGTGAATATTACGTTTTCGGGCTTATCAAAAGAAAAAAAGTCGCACAAAAGCTCTCTGCATTCGTAAATTTTATCGGCGGCACGCATAGAAAGTATATGCGAGCCCCTGCCGGGGTTACCGCCGCATTTTTTAATTGTCCGTACAGTTTCCCTTATAACCGCCCGTGGCTTTGGGTAGCTCGTGGCGGCGTTGTCAAAATATATCATATGCTCTCCGTTGCTTGAAAATCTATTCCGATATTGCGGATTACTGCCGCCGCACGCATAAATTCACGGCAGTCAAGCGATAGTGCAAAGCTGCATCCCTCTTCACTCTCAATTTTGATTATGTGTGAGGAAATTTTCGCCTTTGCGAGGGCCTTTTTTGCCTTTTGTGAATGTGTCTGCGAGCCAATTGTCATAGTACAGCTTTTCATTTTTCCGTCCCCTGTTTTTAGGTTATACAATAGCATTTTATGCCAATGTGAAAGCGCTGCCACGCAGGGCGGAGTGGGAGAAACAGACAATTTTTAAAAAATAAATAAAAATGACTGAAATTTATGGACAAAGAGCAAATAATATGTTATAATTGATAAATATTAAATAATTTTGGTGAAATATGAAAATATATTCTTTTCACAAGGGCGGATACGCATCTAACTCATACGCAGTTTGCGATGATGATATGAAGGTGTGCTTTGCCGTTGACCCTGCGCTCACTCCTGCCGAGATGCGTGCGGCGGTGCCATCGCTTTCCGAAATCAAGGGAGTTTTGCTGACTCACGGACATTTTGACCACATATTGTCGCTCGCTTCGTACGTTTCTGAGGACATACCGGTTTATATTCACCCAAATGACATGGATATGCTGACTGACGGATATAAGAACGCATCGTCACTCGTTTCGATTACCCCGATAACCGCCTATGGCGCAAGCGTCAATGAGGTGCTTGACGGGCAGAAAATTGCGATAGGCGACGAGAAAATTACCGTCATGCACACCCCGGGACATACGGCAGGCTCGGTCTGTTACCTTGCCGATAGCTTTGTCATTACGGGGGATACGGTTTTCGCCTTTGGCGATAGGGGAAGAACCGATTTGTATTCGGGAAATGAGGCGGAGATTTATCGCTCTGTTGAAAGAATACTTGCTCTTGACGGAGAATTAACCGTATATTCGGGACACGGCCCGAAAACCAAAATTACGGATGAAAGAAAATATTACTGATCGGAGAAAATTAATGGAAGAAATCAGATCAAATTTTATACTTGACATAATCGACGAGGACTTGGCGGCTAACCCCGATATGAAAATTCATACCCGTTTTCCGCCCGAGCCTAACGGATACCTGCATATAGGCAGTGCGAAGGCTATATGGATAAACTCATCTATTGCAAAGAAATACGGCGGAAAGTTCAATCTGCGTTACGACGATACCAACCCCTCGAAGGAGGACGTTGAATACGTCAACTCGATATACGAGGACCTTATGTGGCTGGGCGCTGAGCCTACGGGCGGTATTTTCTACGGCTCGGATTACTTTGATAAATGCTATGAATTCGCCGTGAAGCTGATAAAGGACGGAAAGGCATACGTTTGCGACCTCACCGCCGACGAGATGCGTGAGTACAGAGGAACTCTCACCGAGGCGGGCAAGAACAGCCCCTACCGTGACAGAAGCGTTGAGGAAAACCTCGACCTTTTCGAGCGTATGAAAAACGGCGAGTTTGCTGACGGAGCGAAAACTCTGCGTGCAAAAATTGATATGGCATCGCCCAACATCAATATGCGTGACCCTGCTATTTACAGAATTGTTCACACCGACCATCACCGTCAGGGTGATAAGTGGTGCATATATCCCCTCTACGATTACGCTCATCCTATTCAGGATGCTCTCGAGGGAATAACTCACTCGCTTTGCTCGATTGAATTTGAAAATCACCGTCCCCTCTACAACTGGGTTGTTGAGAATATCGGTATTGAAAACCATCCCAAGCAGAGAGAGTTTGCCCGCCTTAACGTTACGCATACCGTAATGAGCAAGAGGTATCTGAGAGAATTGGTAGAGAAGGGAATGGTTGACGGCTGGGACGACCCCCGTATGCCCACCCTTTGCGGACTTCGCCGCCGCGGATATACCCCCTCGGCAATCTTTGATTTTGTTTCCCGTGCAGGCGTGGCGAAGGCATACAGCGTTGTTGATTACGAGCTGCTCGAGCATTGCATCCGAGAGGAGCTCAATCAGTCGGCTGAACGCAGAATTGCCATTTTGAAGCCCATAAAGGTTGTTGTAACCAACTACCCTGAGGATAAGGTTGAGTATTTTGAGGTATCAAACAATCCTCAGAACCCCGATGCAGGAACGAGAAGGGTTGCGTTTACCCGTGAGATTTACATTGATTCTGACGATTTTGCAGAGGTACCGCCGCCCAAGTTCTTCCGTATGAAGCCCGACGGAGAGGTTCGTCTTATGGGTGCGTATATCGTAAAATGCAACGAAATAATTAAAAATGCCGACGGTACGGTGAAGGAAATTCACTGTACGGCCGACCTCGAGGCGGCTAACGGAAATCCCCTCGACGGACGTAAGATAAAGGGTACTATCCATTGGCTCTCGGAAAAATTTGCAGAGGATGCAACCGTTATGCTTTACGACCACCTCTTTACGCTTGAGGACGTGTCTGATATTCCCGAGGGTAAGGGCTACGGAGATTATCTCAATCTTGATTCGGTTGTCCGCCTTGACGGATGTAAGATTGAGCCCTCGCTTGCAGCTGCAAATAAGGGCGATAAGTTCCAGTTCGTCCGTACAGGCTACTTCGTTAAGGATACAAAGCACGAAAACACCTTCAACCGCATTGTCGGTCTTAAAGACAGCTACGTTAAAAAATAATCTAAAAGGGATAGCGCACGCTATCCCTTTTTATGTGTTTTGATTGCTTTTCGGCTGAAATCGCCCACAACTATTTCGTTGACGGGTGTTGTGTATGCGAAGGTGTTTTTTTGATTTTGCAAAAGCCGTGTCATTTCTATCAGCTGGTGGCGTGATATTATACATATGAGCAGCTTTCTTTTGCCGCCCGCATACATTCCGACAGCCTCGGTTGACGTTACGCCTCGGCGAAGGTTATCCATTATTTCTCTTGCTACCGTATCGGGATTTTCGGTTATGATTTCTACCTTTATTGCGCTTTTATAGCCGCCGAGTATCGACGAGGCGACACGTGCGGATACGAAGCTGTAAAGGATACACAGAGCAACAGGCTTGAAATTGTAAATTATACTGCCGTCAGCACCCACCTCATAATAAACAAAATAGGAAATGATTGCAACCAGCGCATCAAGGGCGAATATTATCCAGATAAATCCGAAGTGAGGCAGCTTTTGGTCAATGAGCTTTGCGATAATATCCACCCCACCCGTAGAGCCACCTCGGCGAAACACCGTTCCGTATATAATTCCGCCGAGCACCGCCGCAATGAGGGCGGGTAGAATTACGTCAACACCCCCTGCGTTATACGCAAATGCCGACAAATCAATTCTGCTTAAAGCAAGGTAGGAAAAACCGTCGGCAACGCAGAAAACGGATGTCTTTTTTGCAAACTCCCTGTCCGTGAAAATAAAAGCCCCTATACACAACGGCAGATTGACGAGCAACGTCATTGCACCGAGATTTACACCGGTTTTGTACTGTATCATAGTCAAAATACCGCCGACCCCCGCAGGCGCAAAGCGGTTATTGACTATAAACAGAAGATAGGTCAAGGTAGATGCTATTGCGGCGAGCACTATGAACCCGTATTCAAGCAAGTTTTTTCTGCTGTTTGCCATAAGAAAATCCTACAAAATTATTTAATTTAAGTATTGACAACATTTGTAAGGTTATGTATAATTAATTTAGAATAAAATTTGCAAAGGAGATTTATGATGAAAACGTTTTTTATAAGACTTTACACCATTCAGGACGTTCGTGATTTTGTAAATGCTGTCAGCCTTGCCAGCTGTGATATAGACCTCACGTCGGGCAGATACGTAGTAGATGCAAAATCTATAATGGGTATATTCAGCCTTGACCTTCTCAGCCCCATTCAGGTAACGATTCACGGAGAATGTGCAGGGATTGAGGATAAGCTTGAAAGGTTTATGGTTAAAGACTAAGGCTTCGCATTTTGGGTATATCGTGTCCTTTCTTCCCTCGCAGTATTCTATACAGCTTCGGGGCGCAAGAACGCAATCTACCTCAAAATCCGTGCGCCTTTGATTTGCGCTTTGAAATTATGACTGACTAAAAAGGCAGGTATCAACCTGCCTTTTTTACTAATCGTTTTTGAATAAATTGTATATTTCGTTTTTAGGTACGCCTCGGTTCTTTGCCACACGCTTTATGGCGTCCATTTTACTCATTCCTTCATTAGTGTAGAGCATAACCTCATCCTCAATGCTCATCTCGGGAGCATCGGCGGTCCTTGCTTCCCTTGCGCCGTCAACGACCAGTACAAATTCCCCTCGCACCTCTCGGCTCTCAAACTCTGAGATAGCACCGTCAACGGTTGAGCGGAATACCTCCTCGTTGATTTTCGTCAGCTCACGGCAGAGGGATATTTTTCTATCTCCGCCAAAGGCGTCTCGCATCTCCGACAGAGTTTTTGTCAGGTGATGGGGGGATTCGTAGAATATCATCGTGCGTGTTTCGCCCCTCAAAAAATCGAGTCGCTCACGTCTGTCCTTTTTATCCTTGGAGAGAAAACCCTCAAAGCAGAAGCGACCTGTCGGCAGGGCAGAGAGAGCGAGCGCAGTAACTGCCGCACAGCATCCTGGGATACACACGGTTTTTATTCCGTTTTCTGCGCACAGGCGCACCATGTCCTCGCCCGGGTCGCTTATCGCAGGCATTCCCGCATCGGTTACCAATGCACAGCTTTCACCTGCGAGCAGTCGGGAGATAATCTGCATCCCACGCTCACGCTTGTTATGCTCGAAATAGCTGATAAGCTCCTTTTTTATATCAAAGCAGGAGAGCAGCTTCGCCGTGTTTCTTGTGTCCTCCGCCGCAATAAAATCAACGTCGGACAAAACCTTCAGCGCACGTGCCGAAATATCTGATAAATTGCCGATAGGCGTTGCGACGAGATAGAGAACACTTGCCTCGGTTTTGTTTTTTTCGCTCATAATCATTCCTCATACGAGCCGTATTCGTATATACGCTCGACCCTTTCGGTAAAATCCCGTGTTCCGTCCTTGTATAAAATCAGGGGTGCTGTAACTTTCATCGAGGGCTTAGCACCGCTTTTTGCGCAAACGAGCATCATTGAGGGCTCGGAGTCCCTTGTTGCGTGAACAAAGGTAACACGCTTCGGCTCTATCTGATTTTTCTGCATTGCGTCAAATAGCTCGCTCATTCTGTCGGGGCGGTATACGCAGTAGAAGTAACCGCCGAATTTGAGCATATCAGAGGCGCATTTTACGAAATCGTAGATAGTACCGTACTGCTCGTGACGTGCTATATGCTTGTATTCACTCTCGTTCTTCTTGCCTGCACCGTTTTTCATATACGGGGGATTGGTGAAAACCGCATCGTAGCTATGCTTTTCCCGCATCTCTGTGAGCGCACGTACGTCGGCGTGGATTGCCGTAATTTTTTCGGACAGACCGTTGAGAGCAATATTTCTTTCGCATAAATTGGCGAACACGTCCTGAATTTCCGCACAGTCAATATGGGCAAAGCGCCCCCGTGTAGCACACAAAAGTGATATTATTCCGCTCCCTGCGCCAAGCTCGAGAGCACGTCCGATTGGCATTTCCTTTATATATGAAGCGAGCAGGAGAGCATCGGTGCCAAATGTCAGACCGTCCGTTCTCTGAATGAGCCTTATTTTGTCATTGACCTCGTCGAGCCGCTCGTTTTCGTAAATCAAAGCATCCTTTTGCATACAATTCCTTTCGGGGTTGTAAAAAGGCGGAGGTTTACGCTCCGCCTTTATTTTTTATGGTATGTACAATCAGTCCTCGTTAACGGGAGCGCCTACGGGGCAAACGTCCGCACAGGTTCCGCAAGAGATGCACTCGTCAGCATCGATAACGTACTTTCCATCTCCTTCGCTGATGCAGCCAACGGGGCACTCACCCTCGCAGGAGCCACATGCGATGCAATCGTCGTTAATCTTGTATGCCATTGTTAAACCTCCAAATTAGATTTCTAAATGTTATTGTAGCACATATTTTGAAAAAATCAAGTACTTTTTTCAAAAATGTATCTCAAAAGCCCAATTGACCCAGTGTTTACAGGGGTTTTCGGGGGGAAATTATTCTTTTTGCTCGTCCTTTTCCTCGTTTTTGCGTGCCTTTTCCTGCTTTGGTGTCCTTAAAAGTTTAACCTCCTCGCAGGTGAAAAGCTTAATTTCATCCTTTTCCTCGAGCCTTACCTTTATCATCTGGAGCAAAGGTCTTGCCTCAACAACCAGTCCGTTGCCCGATGCAGTTTTGACAACCGAGCCAACGGCAGGCGTGGTAGCGAGAGCGCTTTCGTATGCCTCGTGCTCATAACGCAAGCAGCACATGAGCCTGCCGCATGAGCCTGAAATCTTCGCTGAATTGAGAGAGAAGTTTTGCTCCTTTGCCATCTTAATCGAAACCTGAACGAAATCGGTGAGAAATTCGGCGCAGCAATAGGGCTTTCCGCAGGTGCCAAGACCTCCCATCATCTTCGTTTCGTCACGTATTCCTATCTGTCGGAGCTCGATTCTTGTTTTGAATACACCCGCCAAATCCCTGACAAGCTCACGGAAATCAACACGGCCCTCGCTCGTATAATAGAACGTCAGCTTGCTGTTGTCAAACGCATATTCCGCATCGACGAGATGCATATCGAGGTTATGCTCCCTCGCCATTTTCTTAAATATCGGGCGAGCATCTGCCTCGAGCGCACGGTTAGCCCTTGCACGCTCAATATCGTCCTTGGTAGCGGTTCTCACTATCGGGCGCAGAGGGGGAACAACCTCGCTCGCAGGTATCTGTCTGTTGGGTATTTTAACCACGCCGAGCTCGTATCCGCGGGCGGTTTCAACTATAACCTTTTCTCCGATTTTGCAAACCTTGCCTGCGGGGTCAAAATAATATATCTTTGCCGCAGGGCGGAAATTGACACCGACAATATCTACGCCGTCCTCGATAGGCTCGGGCGCTTTAACTGTCACAGGCGTTTCATCTCCGATAGGGTCGTCTATTACAACCTCGTCAGAGCTCTGCTCGGGCTCAGAGGCAACCTCAGCGCTCTCTATTTCTGCCTCAGCGCCGTTTTCCTTTTTTTTCTTGTGGCGGTTGCGGTTGAAATATCTTCTTTTTTTGTTATTTTTATTATTGTTTTTTTCACTCATATATTTTCCTCTAACAACATTTTTTAATATCCGAAATCAACGATGTCATTATAATATTGACGTTTGCGTTTTTCAGCACCGAATCGAGCGCTCCCTCAATCAGCGTCTCAACGTCGCACAGCCGCTTCAGCGAAACGAGAGAAGATAGATCCGTCGCCTTTTCTCTCTCAAAATAATAACACAGGGAAACCGTCGGGCTTTTTTTAATCAGTATAAGGTCTCGGAGCGCCTCAATAACCATGGACAAGCTTTCCGATAATTCGGCACGCTTCTGCGGCAGGGATGATATTGCATCATAAAGAGCAGAGTAGGTGGCTCTGCCCGTTACTGCGGATATAACCGCATCAACCGCCTCACGCTTCGCCGTTATTTCCGAGAGACGCTTACTGTCGCAGAGATCGAGCGCCGCCCCTATTCGTCCGTCTGCGCCCTCTATCATAGCCCCGAATTTTTCGGCAGAGGTGCGTTTCAGCGTGCGGGCATCCGATGAATTTTTTTCGAGGTATTCAGATAGCTCCTCAGGGCTGAAAAGCTGCATACGCAGAGTCTGCGCACGGCTCTTAACAGTAGTCAAAAGGCGCTTTGAATCCTCGCATAGCAAAAGAAATACCACGCTGTCGGGCGGCTCCTCTAAAACCTTTAACAGCGCATTTTGCGCCTGTACGGTCAGCTTATCCGCCTCGCTTAAAATGTATACCTTATAGTCGCTCTCGGTAGCCGAGAGGTAAACGTCATCCTTGAGCCTGCGCACGGTGTCCACGCCAATAGTCGCTTTACCTGCGCTGTCGATAACGGTTACGTCGGGAAAATTGTCGGAAAAAATCCTTTTGCACGAATTACATTCTCCGCAGGGCAGGGTATCACCTGCTTTGTCTTCGCACGAGAGTGCGGCGGCAATGCTCCTTGCCAGCGTCATTTTTCCCGAGCCGTCAGGACCCTCGATAATGTATGCGTGGGAATGGCTTCTTTTTGCAATGCTCTCGCCTATGCGTTGTCTGAGCGCTTCGTTTCCGTGTATTTTGCTAAAATATACGCTCATAGCTGTCCCCCTTTTTACATTATCAAGTTAAATTATATCAATTTTGAGCCGTTATGTCAATCATTTATAGGAAATATTAATAAAATTTCAAATAAGTGTTGTAATAATTACAAAAATATGTTAGAATATTTTTGTTTTAAAACTTTTATATAATAGGAGTAGTTTTATGTCAAGCGAGAAGTTTTATATCACCAGCGCTATTGCCTACGCATCACGTAAGCCTCATTTCGGAAATACCTATGAGATAATTCTCACCGATGCGATAGCACGCTTCCAGCGACAGATGGGGAAGGACGTGTTTTTCCTCACAGGAACGGACGAGCACGGACAGAAAATCGAGGAGCTGGCTAAGGGTGAGGGAATAGAGCCTCAGAAATACGTTGATAAGGTTGCAGAGGAAATTAAGGGTATATGGGACCTTATGGGCGCATCATACGATAAATTCATTCGTACAACCGACGATTATCACGTAAAGAGTGTAAAAAATATATTCAAAAAGCTCTATGAGCAGGGCGATATATACAAGGGTGAGTACGAGGGCTGGTACTGCACTCCGTGCGAATCCTTTTTTACAGATACCCAGATAGTTGACGGAAAATGCCCCGATTGCGGACGCCCGGTTGTGAAGGCGAAGGAGGAGGCATATTTCTTCGCTATGAGCAAATATGCTGACAGGCTGATAGATTATATCGAAAACCACGTTGAGTTTATCGAGCCCGAGGCACGTAAGAAGGAAATGGTTAATAACTTCTTAAAGGCGGGACTTCAGGACCTGTGTGTTTCGAGAACATCGTTTAAGTGGGGAATACCCGTTGACTTTGACGATAAGCACGTAATCTACGTATGGATAGATGCGCTCTCGAACTATATAACCGCTCTCGGCTATGACCCGGCAAACGAGGTTCAGCCCGAGCTTTACAACAAATACTGGCCTGCCGACGTTCATATAATCGGTAAGGATATTCTGCGCTTCCACACCATATACTGGCCTATAATGCTTATGGCGCTCGGTCAGCCCCTGCCGAAGAAGATTTTCGGTCACCCCTGGTTCAACTTCGGTCAGGACAAAATGTCGAAGTCGAAGGGCAACGTTATATACGCAGACCGCCTCGCTGAGTTTTTCGGCGTTGACGGAGTACGTCACTACGCACTCTCCGAGATGCCCTACTGCGCAGACGGCAGTATAACTTATGAAAATGTTGTAAACCGCTACAACACCGACCTTGCCAACAACCTCGGCAACCTCGTTTCGAGAACTCATGCAATGACGGTGAAGTATTTTGGCGGCACAGTTCCCGCCCCTACCGCTCCCGATGCGCTTGACGAGGAATTGAAGGCGGCGACAAAGAAGGCAATAGAGGATAGCCGTAACTATATGAATGACTACCACGTTGCCGATGCGATAGAGAGCATATTTACTATGCTTCGCCGTGCAAATAAATACATTGACGAAACAACCCCTTGGGTGCTTGCAAAGGATGAAAGCAAGCACGCACGTCTGGGCACGGTTATCTACAACCTGCTCGAAACGATAAGAATAGGTGCAATCCTGCTCACTCCCTTTATGCCCTCAACGGCTGATAAGATTTTTGCGCAGCTCGCCACCGATAAATGCGATTATGCGAGCGTAGAATTCGGTGCGCTTGAAAGCGGAAAGGCACTTGGCGAGGCATCAACGCTCTTTGCACGTATAGACGAGCAGAAGTTTTTAGCCGAGCGTGAGGCAGAAATGGAGGCGGCTCGCAAAAAGGCAGAGGCTGAGGCAAAGGCTCTCGAGGAGCCCGAGCACGAGCCCGAAATTAAAATAGACAGCTTTATGGGCGTTGAGCTTCGCACGGCGAAGATTCTCGAATGTGAGAAGGTGCCGAAGGCTAAAAAGCTTCTTAAGCTCATAGTAGACCTTGGCTACGAAAAACGTCAGATTGTTTCGGGAATTGCAAAATTCTACGAGCCCGAGCAGCTGATAGGTAAAAAGGTTATAGTAGTTGCCAACCTCGATCCCGCAACCCTTTGCGGAATTGAGAGCCGCGGTATGCTGCTCGCATCGGGCGAGGAGCAGGTCAGGGTAGTGTTCCTTGACCCCGAAACACCTCTCGGCGAGCGTGTGCGCTGATATATGAAAATATTCGACACCCACGCACATTATTATGACGGACGTTTTGCAGATGAGGGAATAGACGTTGATTTGCTGTTGTCCTCGCTCTTTGATACGCAAATAGAGGGGATTGTCAATGTTGCTACCAACACCGAAAACGCACGAACCGTTATAGAAATGGCTAAAAGGCATAAGGGAATGTATACGGCGCTCGGCATTCATCCGAGTGACGTTTCGCCCGATGCCGATATAGATTCGGAAATTGAAAAGCTCCGTTTTATGCTGACCGATAAGGAAAGTAAAGCGGTGGCTCTCGGCGAGATAGGACTCGATTATTATTGGCAGCCCTACGACGCCGATTTGCAGAAGAAATATTTTGACAGACAGTTAACTCTGTCCGAGGAGCTGGGACTTCCCGCTGTCGTACATATACGTGATTCTCACGGCGACAGCTTTGATATGATAGCCTCACACCCCAAGGCATTCGGAATTATTCACAGCTACAGCGGTAGCGCCGAGATGGCACGTGAATATATAAAGCGTGGCTGGTATATATCCTTTTCGGGCACGGTTACGTTTAAAAATGCGGCGAGGGTTGCATCGGTTGCGGAGTCGCTTCCTCACGATAGAGTCTTGGTGGAAACCGATGCTCCGTACCTTGCTCCTCACCCAATGAGGGGAAAAACAAACCATTCGGGCAATCTCGTCTATACGGTAGGAAAGCTCGCAGAGCTTTGGAATATACCCTATGACGAGGCAGTAAAAATAACTACTGAAAACGCAAAGCGTGTTTTCGCACTTGATTGATATGAAAAAGGAAATGACGATAACCTATAAGGTAGAGAACGGTCTTTACCTCAATATAACGAATAAATGCTCTAACCGTTGCAGCTTTTGTATAAGGAATAACGGTGACGGAGCTTACGGCAGCAATTCCTTGTGGCTGACACGTGAGCCTACGGTTGAGGAAATCTGGAATGCCGTTGTTGCCGCCAACCCCGACAAATACAACGAGGTTGTATTCTGCGGCTACGGTGAGCCGTCCTGTCGGCTTGACGTTATGTGTGAAATAGCAAAGAAAATTAAAGAGAATTATAAAGTACCCGTAAGGGTTAACACAAACGGACAGTCCTCGCTGATAAACGGACGTGATACTGCGCCCGATTTTTCCGTGTTTGACTGCGTTTCGATCAGCCTCAATGCCCCGACCGCAGAGCGGTATCAACAGATTTGTAAATCTCAGTACGGCGAGAGGGCGTTTGACGCTATGCTCGATTTTGCCCGTGAGGTAAAGAAATATTCACCCGAGGTGCTATTGTCGGTGGTGAAGGAAACGATGAGCGAGGAGGAGCTATCTGCTTGCATAAGGCTCTGCGACGAAATCGGCGTTAAAATCAAAATCAGAAATTACATCGGTTGATTTCTGCGCTGTGTCAGAGGCAGGAACGAGTCCGACTGATTTGAGTTATGTACATACTGCACAAACGGCAGTTATTATTCATCCGATTTGTCGGCATGCTGAATAAAAATCAAGAAAAGTGAAAAAATATTCACAAAAACCGTTGACAAATCTATTTAAAGTGATATAATAAGTGCATAACCATTCAACAAAATGAATATTTATCCACAAAGGAGATCAAAAATGAATAAGGAAAACATCAAAAAGGTAGTGCTTGCATATTCGGGAGGACTCGACACCTCTATAATTATTCCGTGGTTGAAGGAAAACTATAACAACTGTGAGGTAATTGCGGTATCCGGTAACGTCGGACAGGCTGACGAGCTGGACGGACTTGAGGAGAAGGCAATTAAGACGGGAGCATCGAAGCTCTACGTGCTCGACCTCACCGACGAATATGTTGACGAGTACATAATTCCTACTATGAAGGCGGGAGCGGTTTACGAGGATTATCTTCTCGGAACCAGTCACGCACGTCCCTGCATTGCAAAGGGGCTCGTTGAGATAGCTCTCAAGGAGAACGCAGACGCAATCTGTCACGGCTGTACGGGCAAGGGTAACGACCAGGTTCGTTTTGAGCTGGCTATCAAGCATTTTGCTCCCAATATGCCGATAATCGCACCCTGGCGTGAGTGGGACATCAAGTCACGTGACGAGGAGATTGAGTACGCAGAGGCGCACAACGTTCCCCTTAAGATAAACCGTGAGACTAACTATTCAAAGGACAAGAACCTCTGGCACCTTTCCCACGAGGGAATGGACCTTGAGGATACAGGCAACGAGCCGATGTATGACAAGCCCGGATTTCTTGAAATGGGAGTATCTCCCATAATGGCACCCGATGCGCCCACCTACGTTGAGCTTGATTTCGAAAAGGGCGTTCCCGTTGCCCTTGACGGCAAGAAGATGAGTGCAAAGCAGATTATCCTCGCCCTCAATGAGCTTGGCGGTAAGAACGGTATCGGTATCATCGACATTGTTGAAAACCGTCTTGTCGGTATGAAGTGCCGTGGCGTATACGAAACTCCCGGCGGAACTATTCTTTACAAGGCGCACAGCGTTCTTGAAAGCATTTGCCTTGACAAGCTCACGCTTCACGAAAAGCAGAAGCTCTCAATAACCTTTGCAGAGCTTGTATACAACGGTCAGTGGTTTACCCCTCTTCGTGAGGCTCTCTCCGCATTCGTTGATAAGACACAGGAGAAGGTTACGGGTAAGGTAAGGCTCAAGCTCTATAAGGGCAATATGATTAACGCAGGCGTATGGAGTGACTATTCGCTTTACAGTGAGGAAATTGCAACCTTCGGCGAGAGCGATTACGACCAGCGTGATTCCGCAGGCTTTATCAACCTTTACGGTCTGCCTATCAAGGTTCAGGCTATGGTTGATGCTAAAAACAACAAGTAATCAATAGGCACGGCTGTCACGCCGAAAGACGTGACAGCCATAGGTGCTTTTTTCAGTGGTATAAATTTCACAAGGAGATAGGCAAAATGGCTAAAATGTGGGCAGGAAGAACGAGCGGCGATACGGATAAGCTCGCTGACGATTTCAATTCCTCTATACACATCGACAATAGAATGTACCGTCAGGATATAAAGGGCAGTATGGCGCACGCCGCTATGCTTGCGGCTAAGGGGATAATCTCGCAGGGCGAGGCTGATATCCTTATAAACGGACTTGCTGGCATTCTTGACGACATCGACAGCGGTGCGCTCGAATTTGATATGAGTGCTGAGGATATACATATGTTTGTCGAGCAGATACTGACGGAGCGTGTCGGCGAGGTGGGAAAGAAGCTTCACACCGCACGCAGCCGTAACGACCAGGTTGCTCTGGATATCCGTATGTATTTACGTGACGAAACCGAAACGCTGATAGAGGCACTATCCGAGCTTGTATCGGTTATAGCCGATAGGGCAGAGGAGCACAAATGCTCGATTATGCCCGGCTATACTCACCTTCAGAGAGCTCAGCCTATAACCTTCGGTCATCACCTGATGGCGTACGCTATGATGCTTATCCGTGATATTGACCGCATAAAGGATGCGAGAGCGAGAATGAATAAATCCCCTATCGGATGCTGCGCTCTTGCAGGTACAACCTACGATACAGACCGTCGCTTTGAGGCTGAAAAGCTCGGCTTTGACGGTATATGCGAAAACTCGCTTGACGGAGTATCCGACCGTGACTTCTGCGTCGAGCTTATGAGTGCTTTTTCTATCCTTATGATGCACCTCTCACGCTTCTCGGAGGAGCTTATCCTCTGGTCAAGCTGGGAATTTAAGTTCGTTGAGCTTTCCGATGCGTATACGACGGGCTCGTCAATAATGCCGCAGAAGAAAAATCCCGATATGGCAGAGCTCATCCGTGGAAAAACGGGCAGGGTTTACGGCGACCTTATGGCGCTTCTGACAACCCTTAAAGGACTTCCCCTTGCATATAATAAGGATATGCAGGAGGATAAGGAGAGCGTATTTGATGCGCTCGACACGGTAAAAATGTGCGTAGCAGTTATGACACCGATGCTTGCAACTATGAACGTTCGCACCGACAATATGCTTTTGGCGGCGCAGAAGGGCTTTATCAACGCAACCGACCTTGCCGACTATCTTGTGAAGAAGGGAATGCCCTTCCGTTCCGCATACAAAATATCGGGACAGATAGTTGCAAAGTGTATAGCAGAGGATAAGGTTTTGGAAACGCTGTCGCTTGACAGCTACCGTGAATTTTCCGAGCTTTTCGAGGACGACCTTTTTGAAGAAATAAGCCTTACCACCTGCGTTGAGAAGCGCATATCCGAGGGCGGAACGTCCTTTGGCTCGGTGGAAAAGCAGATAGCATCGGTCAGGGAGATTTTGAGTAAATGACGAAAATTTTTATTGACGGCAGCGCAGGAACAACAGGACTTCGTATTAACGAGCGCCTTGCCGACCGCCGTGATTTAGAGCTTATAAAAATATCAGACGAGCTTCGTAAGGATACAGGGGCAAGGGCGGAGGCGATAAACTCTGCCGATGTTGTGTTCTTGTGCCTGCCCGATGCGGCGGCTATCGAGGCTGTATCGCTCGTCAACAATAACAACACCGCAATAATTGATACCTCGACTGCTCACAGAACGAGCGAGGGATGGGCGTACGGCTTCCCCGAGCTTTTTGGAGCGAGAGAGAAAATTAAAAATTCAAAGAGAATTGCAAATCCCGGCTGTCACGCCAGTGGCTTTGTAGCTCTCGTTGAGCCTCTTGTGAGAGAGGGCGTTATCCCAAAGGATGCACGTCTCACTTGCCATTCGCTCACGGGATATTCTGGCGGCGGCAAGAAGATGATTGCCGAATATGAGGACGCCGAGCGAGGCGAATTGCTCGGTGCGCCCCGTATGTACGGACTCACTCAAAAGCACAAGCATCTTCCCGAAATGAGCAAAATCTGCGGTCTTGACGCACAACCTATTTTTTGTCCGATAGTTGCGCCCTTTTACAGCGGAATGGAGGTTACCGTGCCTCTCTTTGCCAATATGATAAACGGAGATATCGAAAAAATCAAGGAAATCTACCGTGAGTATTACAAAAACGGACTCGTCCGTTTTGTTGAAACGGCAGACGAGGGCGGATTTTTGTCCGCAGGTGCGCTCTCAGGCAGAGATGATATGCAGATTTGCGTGTACGGCAACGAGGACAGGATAATCCTTACCTCACGCTTTGATAATCTCGGCAAGGGAGCTTCGGGCTCTGCGATACAGAATATGAATATACTCCTCGGCGTTGACGAGGCGGTCGGACTTAATATATAACAGGAGTTTTACAATGAAGATAATTGACGGCGGCGTTTGTGCCGCACAGGGCTTTGTTGCCGGCGGTGTTCACTGCGGAATACGCAAGAACCGCACCAAAAAGGATCTTGCACTTATATATAGCGAGTGCGTAGCGAGTGCGGCGACAGTATATACGACAAATCTCGTAAAGGGTGCGCCCCTTACGGTTACGAAAAAGCATATTGAAAACGGAAAAGCTCAGGCGGTAATCTGCAACAGCGGAAATGCAAATACCTGCAACGCAGACGGAATAGAGATTGCCGAGAAGATGAGCGAGCTTATCGCAAACGAGCTGAGAATCAGCGCTGACGATATAGTTGTAGCATCTACGGGTGTTATCGGTCAGCCCCTCAACATTGCGCCTATTGCGAGCGGCATCCCCGCTCTTGTTGCCTCACTTTCCAAGGATGGATGCGATGCGGCGGCAGAGGGAATTATGACTACCGATACCGTAAAGAAGGAAATTGCGGTTGAGTTTGAAATAGGCGGTAAGATATGCCGTATCGGCGGAATTGCTAAGGGCAGCGGTATGATACATCCCAACATGGCTACTATGCTCGTGTTTATCACCACCGATGCTGCTATTTCCTCGGAAATGCTCAAGCGGGCGCTTTCAACCGATATTTCCTCGACCTTTAATATGGTCAGTGTTGACGGCGATACCTCGACAAACGATATGGTAACCGTTCTTGCCAACGGAATGGCAGGTAACACGGAAATAGTTGCCGAGGGCGAGGATTTCGATACCTTTATGAAGGCGCTTAATACCGTAACCGTTCACCTCTGCCGAATGATTGCAGGTGACGGCGAGGGAGCTACCAAGCTGCTTGAATGTAAGGTTAACGGTGCAAAAACCGAGCAAATTGCAAAAACAGTTGCTAAGAGTGTTATCTGCTCGAGCCTTTTGAAGGCGGCGATGTTCGGAGCGGATGCAAACTGGGGCAGAGTTTTGTGCGCTATCGGTTACAGCGGCGCTGACGTTGACGTAAATAAGGTTGACGTGTCGTTCAAGAGCATAAAGGGCGAAATTGCAGTGTGCAAAAACGGAGCAGGCATCGACTTTTCCGAGGAGATAGCTAAGGAAATTCTGCTCGAGCGTGAAATAGAGATATTGGTAGGCTTAAATGACGGCAACGGCTCTGCCGTTGCGTGGGGCTGTGACCTCACCTATGATTACGTCAAGATAAACGGTGATTACCGTACCTAAGGAGTATTTATGTATAACGAAATGTCTAACGCCCACAGGGCAGAGGTGCTGACACAGGCGCTTCCTTATATACGCCGTTATAACGGTAAGGTTGTTGTTGTAAAATACGGCGGCAACGCTATGATAAACGAGCATCTTAAGGAGCAGGTTATGGAGGACGTTGTTCTCCTCTGGCTCATTGGAGTTAAGGTGGTTCTGGTTCACGGCGGTGGTCCTGAAATCAGCGAAATAATGACAAGGCTCGGTAAAAAGGCGGAGTTTGTTGACGGTTTGCGTGTAACCGACAAGGAAACCGTTGATATCGTTCAGATGGTTTTGGCAGGAAAGGTTAATAAAACCCTTGTCAATCTGCTCGAAACCAAGGGCGGTAAGGCAATGGGCATATCGGGTATGGACGGCAGGCTCATCGAGGCAAAAATGAAGGATGAGCGTCTTGGCTACGTGGGTGAAATAACGAAAATTCATATAAATCCCGTAGTAGATTTGCTCGAAAAGGGCTACATTCCCGTAATTTCCACAGTCGGCTGTGATAAAGAGGGAAATGCCTACAACATTAACGGAGATACCGCCGCCGCATACATTGCGGGTGCGCTCGGTGCAGAGCGTCTTATTATGATGACGGATATTGCAGGAATTTTGCGTGACAGAAACGACCCCTCATCCCTCATTCCCGAGGTGACGATAAAGGATGCGGAAAAGCTACGTGCAGAGGGCATAATCTCGGGCGGTATGATACCGAAGGTTGACTGCTGTATTGAGGCTATCAACGAGGGCGTTAAGAACGTCATAATTATGGACGGCACAGTTCCTCATTCGATACTTATGGAGCTTCTCACTGACGAGGGCTCAGGAACGATGGTTACAAGAGGCAGATAAAATGAGCTACATTACAGAGAGAGATAAGGCGTTTGTGGCAGATACCTATGCACGCTTTCCCGTCGAAATAGTATCGGGAAAGGGTTCGGTTCTCTATGGCGCAGACGGCAAGGAATATATAGATATGGGCTCGGGCATAGGTGTTACCGCATTTGGCGCCGCCGATGATGCTTGGGTAAGCGCAGTCAGCGAACAGCTTGGCCGTGTCGCTCACACCTCAAATCTTTATTATACCGAGCCGTGCGGAATGCTCGCAGAGCTTCTGTGCAAAAAAACGGGTATGAGCAAGGTGTTTTTCTCAAACTCGGGAGCAGAGGCAAACGAATGTGCAATCAAGGTTGCGAGAAAATATTCCTCGGAGAAAAAGGGTGATGACTGCTTTACGGTGGTAACGCTTGAAAACAGCTTTCACGGCAGAACTCTCACAACCCTTTCAGCAACAGGACAGGCGCATTATCACGAGCTTTTCAATCCCTTGACCCCCGGATTTGTACATACACCTGCGAATAATATTGAGGCATTTTTGAAAACCGTCGCAGAGCATAAGGTTGCGGGCGTAATGATAGAATGTGTTCAGGGCGAGGGCGGCGTTTTACCGCTTGAAAAGGATTTTATCCTCGCAGTTGAGAAATACTGTAAGGATACCGATACCCCCCTTATAATAGACGAAGTACAGACGGGAAATGGCAGAACAGGCGAGCTTTACGCCTATATGAATTTTGGAATAGAGCCCGACATTGTTTCCACAGCGAAGGGAATAGGTGGCGGTCTTCCCTTGGGCGCAACGATGCTGTCAAAAAAGGTTGAGGGGGTGCTCGGTCACGGCGACCACGGCTCTACCTTTGGCGGAAATCCTGTTGCGTGTGCAGGCGGATACAGCATTATTTCAAGAATAGACGAAAAGCTTTTGTCCGAAATCAAGGAAAAGAGCAAATATATATTCGATACCCTTTCGGGCGAAGACGGAGTTCTCGGCGTCAGCGGAATGGGACTTATGATTGGTATTAAAACCGAGAAAAAAGCCATAGATGTAGTTAATAAGTGCATAGAGGACGGAGTTTTGTGCCTGACCGCTAAGGATAAGGTACGTCTGCTCCCTGCACTCAATATACCAATGGATACGCTCGTGCGTGCGATTGATGTAATTAAACGTGCGTGTGCGTTGTAATTTAAGGAGATTATTATGGATTTTAAGGGAAAGAGCTTTTTGAAGCTTCTCGATTTCACCCCCGAGGAGATAGGCTATCTTATTGATTTGGCAGGTGAGCTTAAGGATAAAAAGAAAAAGGGAACCCCCCACAGATTTTGCGAGGGAAAAAACATAGCGCTTGTCTTTGAAAAGACCAGTACGAGAACCCGTTGCGCCTTTGAGGTTGCGGCGGCTGACCTCGGCATGCACCCCGTATATCTCGATCCGTCGGGCTCACAGATAGGAAAAAAGGAAAGCATTGCCGATACTGCGAGGGTTCTTGGCAGAATGTTTGACGGTATAGAGTACCGTGGCTTCGGTCAGGAAATCGTTGAGGAGCTGGCAAAATATGCAGGCGTTCCCGTATGGAACGGTCTTACCAATGAGTTTCACCCCACACAGATTCTTGCGGATTTCCTCACAATAAAGGAGCATTTTGGCACACTTTCGGGCAAAAAGCTCGTTTATATGGGAGATGCGAGATACAATATGGGCAATTCCCTTATGGTAGGTGCGGCAAAGATGGGTATGCACTTTGTTGCTTGCGCACCGAAAAAGTATTTCCCGAACGCAGAGCTTGTTTCCGAGTGCGAGAAAATCGCCGAGCAAACAGGCGCAACGCTTGAATTTATCGAGGACCCGATGGCTGCAACCAAGAGCGCAGATGTTATTTATACCGACGTTTGGGTATCAATGGGCGAGCCTGCAGAGGTTTGGGAGGAGCGCATAAACGACCTCACCCCTTACCGTGTAACGGCAAAAATTATGGCTAACGCAGGCGAGAAGTGCCGTTTTATGCACTGCCTGCCCGCATTCCACGATCTCAAAACCACGGTTGGTAAGGAAATTTACGAAAAATTCGGCATCGACTGCATGGAGGTTACCGATGAGGTATTCGAGAGTGAGCAGTCTATAGTGTTTGACGAGGCTGAAAACCGTATGCACACGATAAAGGCGGTAATGCTCGCAACACTTTAATAGCTTATAGAAAAGGCACTTTTTGCGAACTTAAATATTCAAAAAGCGCCTTTTTCCTTTAGTGCAACGTTCCCGTGCAGGAAAATGATTTTATTATATTGTAACGCTCCGACAGCATAGCAAAAAGAGGTGGATAGAAGGAGCTTATATTATCAATATAGAAGGAATTTATGCCGAGTGAGTCGTAACTGTCGAGGCTTTTCTTCCATAGTGATAAAGAGGGCAGGGCAACTTTTACGTGCCTTTTTCCCTCGTCGCATTCATAGGAGCATCCGTTTTGCGTAACGTTAAATTTCACAAGCCTTTTACACGCAACCGCCATAGCATCGCTTATCGGTATTTCCATATCCTTTCCGTCAACAGTTTTTGTGGCAGAATAGAATATAGGCATTGCGAGCCTGCGTCGCTCATAGCTTGAACTGTCAGAGTCGGTGAGAATACAGTCACAGGATATGTTGAAATTATCCTTGCATCGCAAAAACACTCCTATTCTGTGTGCTGACAGCTCTTCGTAAATATCATCTATTATTTTACCGTCCTTGGCAGGTATGTCTTGGGCATCTATCATCACAATGCGAAATCCGCAAGAAATTGCTTTTTCTGCTATTTCCTTTGGGCTTGCCCTGTCACACGACGGGTTTATCCTCAAAATTTTTTCCACCCCTGCAGCCTTTATCATATCGCTGTAACGGCACTCTCTGTTTCCGAATGGCAGAGAAATGTACGTAAGGTAGGGGAGCGTGTGAGATAGCAGCTGCTCTGAAATACCCTCTCTGAAAATTCCTGTTATACACACAGAATGCTTTTCATTTTTCGGATATATTGAAAAAACATCTTTTTTGTCGTTTTTCTTGTGATTTTGGGATAAATTTGAATTTTTTGTCTTAAAATCTCTTTGATAATTTTTGTGCTTTTCGGATAATATATTAAACTGATAATTTCTTATGCTGCACAGCTCACACCTGATTTTGGGTATCAGAAGCTCTATTCCTTTGCATAGTCCCGTGGGATTTAATAAAAAATTTTTGCGCTCTAACTCTTCCTTATCAATACCGTATTTTTGAGCAATTTCGTTTAATTCTTCATTTTCTTCTACCTTATGTATTCTCACTCTACAAATCTCCTTTTGCAGTATTATATTGAAAAAACGGGTTAAAATACTAAAACAGTAAAATCACTTGGAGGATATATGAACAAAATTCAAATAGTAAGGGCACACGCCCGTGAAATACTTGATTCGAGAGGTAACCCCACCGTTGAGGCGAGCGTTCTGCTTTCAGACGGCAGTGTAGGCGTGGCTTCTGTGCCGTCGGGCGCTTCTGTGGGCAAATATGAGGCGTGTGAGCTTCGTGACGAGGCGAGCGAGCGCTACGGCGGTCGAGGCGTCCTTGATGCCGTTTATAACGTAAATAAGCTTATTTCCCCTGCAATTGCAGGTATATGCGCATACGAGCAGGCTGAAATAGACAATACAATAATCATGCTTGACAGCACGAAAAACAAGTCAAAGCTGGGCGCAAACGCAACCCTTTCGGTATCGCTTGCGGCGGCACGTGCGGCGGCAGTTTCTCTGTCTATGCCGCTGTACAAGTATATCGGCGGCATTTCTGCCTCAACGCTTCCTATCCCTATGATGAATATCCTTAACGGCGGCGTGCATGCATCCAATAATATAGATATTCAGGAATTTATGATTATGCCAACGGGCGCCGAGAGCTTTTGCGAGGGACTTCGCATTGGTGCTGAGATATATTCTATCCTCGGCAAGCTGTTGAAGCGTGACGGTCACAGCACATCGGTGGGCGACGAGGGCGGATTTGCGCCAAACCTCGACAGCGACGAGCAGGCACTCGATTATATAGTGCGTGCTATTGAGGAGTCGGGCTATGAGGATAAGGTGAAGATTGCCCTTGACGTAGCGTCAAGCGGTTGGTTAACCGATAACGGAAATTACTACCTGCCGAAAAGGAAAAACGAGCTTACGGCAGCAGAGCTGATAGACAGGGTGGAGATGCTCTGCGACGAGTACCCGATAGCCTCGGTTGAGGACGGAATAGGGGAAACGGACTTTGACGGCTGGACACGGCTCACCGAGCGTCTGGGCTCACGTGTAATGCTCGTGGGCGACGATCTTTTCGTGACGAATACGGCAAGACTGCGTATGGGAATAGAAAAGCGTGCAGGCAATGCCATTCTGATAAAGCCGAACCAGATAGGAACTCTTACGGAAACGCTCGACGTAATAGCTCTTGCAAGGCGTGCGGGATACTCACATATCATTTCGCACCGCTCGGGCGAAACCGACGATACGACCATAGCCGACATTGCAGTTGCCACGGGTGCTATGTATATCAAATCGGGCGCACCCTGCCGTGGAGAGCGTGTAGCGAAGTACAACCGACTGCTCAAAATTGAGAGCTCGCTGCTTGAATTCGGAAAATATGGGCAGAGGAATAAGTAAGGCGTGCATTTGCACGCCAAACATTCTCTTTTGCGCTAAAAATATGCAAAAAAGGTGTTGACAAACCAATAAATGTGTGGTATGATTAACAAGTGCCAAGTCCTGATTGGCTATCTGCCCCTGTAGCTCAGCTGGTAGAGCATTTGACTTTTAATCAAAGGGTCTGGGATTCGAATTCCCACAGGAGCACCACGAATCCCGTCCTCGTGACGGGATTTTTTGTATATTTTCTGCAAAGGAGCAGTTATGAATATAGTTTTTCTTGACAGAAGCACTTTGGGTGACGATCTCGATACCTCAGTGCTCGGAAAATACGGCAGAGTTATCGAATACCCGATAACTCCCCCCGAGCTTTTGAAGGAGCGGGTTGAGGATGCTGACGTTATTGTTATCAACAAAATAAAGGTTAACGAAAGCCTGCTTGAAAATGCAAAAAGGCTACGGCTTGTCTGTGAATTTGCAACTGGATACGATAATATTGACTTGGATTTGTGCAGAGAAAAGGGCGTTGCCGTTTGCAACGTTGTTGGATATTCAACCGAAAGCGTGGCTCAGATAACTGTTGCAACCGTCCTTAATCTTTACTGTCACTTGCCCGAATACGCAAGAGCCACGATGAATGGAGAATATACCAAGGGTGGCGTTGCCAATATACTTGTACCGCCATACCGTGAGCTTTTCGGTAAAACCTGGGGCGTTGTGGGATACGGAAATATTGGCAGAGCAGTAGGAAGAGTAGCGAAGGCGCTCGGATGCAAGGTGATAGTTAACAAGCGTACTCCGTGCGAGGATGCAGAGATAGTTGACATCGATACGCTTTGCCGTGAGGCTGATATAATAACTCTTCATACCCCCCTAAATGACGGCACACGCGGAATTATCAGCCGTGAGCGGATTTCAAATATGAAGGACGGTGTTGTCATAGTCAACGAGGCGAGGGGCGCTATCTGGGATGAGAGTGCCGTGCGTGACGGTGTTCTTAGCGGGAAAATCGGCGCTATCGGCTGTGACGTATTTTCCTATGAGCCGTTTGACGAAAAGCATCCGTTTTGGAGCATAAAAGGACTTGATAACGTATGTCTTACCCCTCATATGGCGTGGGCGGCATACGAGGCGAGGTGCCGTTGCCTTTCGGAAACAGAGAAGAATATAATCTCCTTCCTCTCGGGCGGCGACAGAAACAGAGTAGATTTGAAATGAGGCTTTTTTATGATTACCGTGCTTGATTTAAGATATGGATACGAGAGCATTGACGAGGCTATACACCAGCTTCTTTTTTCGGTTGCCTCGGTCTGTGGCTCCGGCGGCGGAATACTCAAAATAATTCACGGTGAAAGGGGCAGGCTGCCCTCGGCTGTCAGACACGAGCTTAAAGGCTTGAAGCAACGCTCAAAAATTATGTGCGCCATATACGGAGAGAAGCTCGACAGCGCAGACGAAACCGTACGCTATATATGCGATAAATTTCCCGATTTTTCCGCCGATGAGGACTTCAAAACAAAAAATGCAGGCATAACCTTCGCCTGCATATAATAAGAGGGCATCCAGTAAAGCATACCTCATTTAATTCAAAAAAGGAAAAGGACTTCGGAATAAGCACCGAAGTCCTTTTGATTTACATTAATCCGTTTCTCTTGTTCTGTATAAGACGGATAAACTCGTCTTCATCATCCTCATCGGGAGCAAAGCGTGATTGAGCGGTGATGGGAGTTTCCTCCTTTTGCTCTGATACGGCATCGGCAACAAGCTGAGCCTTTTCGTTAGACGCTCTCGCTATACTTGCGAATGCTGCCTCGTCGTTTTCCTTGGTGGCAAAGCCTGTTGCGATAATAGTTATCTGCATCTCGTCGTTAAGCTCGGGTGAGAAGTTTGCGCCCCAGATAATATTTGCGTTGGGGTCTGCCTCCTCGCTGATTATCGTTGATGCCATATCAACCTCTTCAAGTCCGACGTCGTTTGATACTGTTATGCTTACAAGCATTCCGGTAGCGCCAAGAATAGAGGTTTCGAGCAGAGGCGAGGATATTGCGGTTTTAGCCGCAAGCATCGCCTTGTCGGGGCCGTTGGCAATTCCAACGCCCATGTGTGCATATCCTGCATCCTTCATAACCGAGGTAACGTCAGCAAAGTCGAGGTTGACAAATCCGGGTACGTTTATGAGCTCGGATACGCTCTTAACTCCGAGGAGAAGAACGTCGTCTGCAATCTTAAAGGCGTTTGCCAGCGTCACCTTTTCTGCGCTGACCTGCTTAAGCCTCTCATTCGGTATGGTTATAAGTGAATCCACGTATTCACGCAGGCAGGCTATTCCTGCCTCTGCCTGAATGGTTCTGCGCTTGCCCTCAAATACAAAGGGCTTTGTGACTATACCTATTGTGAGTATACCCATTTCGTGCGCAACACGGGCAACGACGGGAGCTGCTCCCGTTCCTGTGCCACCGCCCATTCCTGCGGTTATAAATACCATATCTGCGCCGTCAACAGCCGCCTTTATCTCCTCAATGCTTTCCTCTGCGGACTGGCGGCCTATTTCGGGATTAGCGCCTGCGCCGAAGCGGTGAGTGATGCTCTCGCCGAGCAAAACCTTCTTGGACGCACGTGATGCGCTCAACGCCATTCCGTCGGTGTTCATTGCGATAAATTCAACGTCACGTATATTTGACTCAACCATTCGGTTGATTGCGTTTCCGCCGCCACCGCCGACGCCGATTACCTTAATTTTGACACCGCTTTTGTATTCATCCTTATAATCAAAGCTCATTTTAAACATCTCCGTATAAAGAAATATAATTATCCATATATAATAATACTAAAAATTTCGGATAATTTCAAGAGCTTTTTTGCAAAAATTAGTTATTTTGCTTTATTTTTTGAGCAATTTGATTTTACAAGCGACAAAATGACCGAAAAAATCTCTCTCTGTGAATTCTTTTTCGCAAATTCCCTCACGTTCTTCTCAATTTTTCCTCGCCGCTCTCTATCCTTTGCAAGCGAGGATATAAGCTCTGTGAGAGCATCGCACGATAGCTCGCTCTCGTCGAGCAGTACGGCGGCGCCACGCTCTGACAGTGCCATGGCGTTTTTTCTCTGGTGGTCGTTTGTGACGTTTGGCGAGGGAATGAGTATGGCGCATTTTCCCATTTGGGCGAGCTCGGATAGCGTCATTGCGCCCGCTCGGCAGATTACTATATCGGCGGCAGACATATATTTTGACATATTTTCAATGTAGGGCACAATTATCCCTCTGTCCCCTATTTTAAGTTCGGAAAACAGGCGCTGGCACTCGGCAAAGTTCCTCTCTCCGCAGGCGTGCAGATGACAGTAGCCGTTATGCGCCGTTAATTTCTTCATAGTGCCGATGCAAGCCTCATTTACACGCAGAGCACCAAGGCTTCCTCCAAAGGACAAAATGAATAAATCATCGCCCGAAATTCCCAATTCCCGACGTGCGATCTCTCGGTTAGGAGCTAAAAAACCGCACCTGAGGGGATTTCCCGTAATGAAAATATTATCCTTTCTTTTCAGATACCGTGCGCCTTCCTCAAAATTGAGCATTACAGCATTCGCACGCCTTGCGAGCATCTTGACAGCGAGCCCGGGCACTGCGTTTGATTCGTGCAGGGCGGTAGGTATTCCCAGCTTCTGTGCTGCCCGTATGACGGGATAGCACACAAAGCCGCCTGTGCCTATTACGGCATCGGGGCGAAGCCTTTTCAAAATTTTCTTTGCCTTTCTCACCGCCCCGAGTGTCATAAGGGCGGTTTTAATGTTGCCAAGCGACAACGAACGGCGAAGTCCCTGTACGTCAAGATAGCTTATACTGTACCCCGCCTCGCTTATAAGCCTATCCTCAAGCGAGTCTTTGCGCCCTATAAACGAAATGCTCGCATCGGAAATGTTATTTTCAATAATTGATGCTATTGACAGAGCAGGATTTATATGTCCGGCAGTTCCTCCCGCCGCAAGCAAAAAACGCATATGCCTCTCCTATTTTCTTATATTTGACAGCCGTGATACCGACAGAATTATTCCCATTTCCATAAGTAAAATGATAAGGGAGGTGCCTCCGTAGCTGAAAAAGGGCAGAGCAATACCCGTGTTGGGAAAAACGTTAGTAACAACCGCTATGTTAAGTATAACCTGAATTGCTATCTTTGATGAAATTCCGAGGGCAACAAGGCGCATAAAGGTGTCCTCGCATCTTAGCGCAATAACGTACCCCCTGTAAATTAGCAGAGCAAACAGAGCGATAATAATGAGAGCCCCGAAAAAGCCCAGCTCCTCGCAGGTTACTGTAAAAATAAAATCGTTTGCAGGCTCGGATACATAGCTGTATTTGAGTCGGCTGTTGCCGAGTCCGAGCCCCCACAGACCCCCTGAGCCAATAGCCATTCTTCCTTGGATTGTCTGCCAGCCTCCGTCACGGGGATAAAGCTCGGGATTTCTCCATATATCTATCCTCTTTTTTGTGTAATCGGTAAAGAGGGCAAAGGCGGCAACCCCCGAAATACCGACAGCGCCCACCGAGGCGAGATTTTTAATTTTTGCGCCCGCCAAAAATATCATGGAGCAACCAATCATACCGATAATTATTATGCCCGACAGGTGCTTTTCGAGAGCAATAAGGGCGCAGAAAAGCCCTATGTAACCGAACGGAACCAGCGTGTCGGCAAGAAAACGGGAAAATCCCCGTTTTCCAACTGTTTTTGCCTCTGTATCGGTGAAATATTTTGCGAGCATTAAAACTATTGAGAGCTTTGCAAGCTCCGAGGGCTGAAAGGTGGCAAAGCCGAGGTTGATCCACCGCTTTGCTCCGTTGAGGTTTACTCCGATAATCAATACCAGAATTAAAAGTATTACGGTTACAATGTAAAGGTGTGTCGTATATTTGTGGATAGTGTCACGTGACGTACGGGAAAACAACGCCAAAACGAAAAAGCCCATAGCGGCAAACATTATCTGCCTCGATATGAAATGAAAGCTGTCGCCGTACTGTGCGAGGGCGTATGCCGAGCCTGCGCTCGCTATCATTACAGTACCCGTAACCGTCAGAATTATTACTAAAAGCAGGAAAAAACCGTCGATTTTATGCGTTTTCTCCCCCACATTTCCTGTAATCCTTCGAATGGGCTCGGCTTTTTGCTCCGAATGCGTAGCTTTTCCGAAATGATAGGAATTGTCCATATTGCCTCCTAACCTAAAAATGCGAGCAGAGAGAACAGCGCAGTTGCGACAACGAATATCAGAACGATGCCGTTTTCGGACAGACCGCATTTTTCGAGGTGGTGGTGAATGGGAGCCATTTTAAACACCCGCCTTTTGCATATTTTATAAACGGTTACCTGAATTATTACCGATGCGCCCTCAATTACGTAGGCTATACCGAAAACGAGAATGATGAGAGGGCTTCCCATAAGGAATGCACATCCCGTAAGAATTGCGCCTAAAAAGAGCGAGCCCGTATCACCCATAAAAATTTTCGCAGGGTGCAGGTTGTAGGATAGAAATCCCAACGTGCCGCCGCATACGGCAGAGCATACTGTCAAAAGAAGCGCATTTTCGCTGTTTAAGGCAAAAATTAGCATAAAGAATGAAATAACAGCGGCAACCGAGCCCGCCAGCCCGTCTATTCCGTCTGTAAGATTAGCGCAGTTTGTCGCACCCAAAATTAGTATGAGTGCTAAAAAGTAATAGAAAATCCCCAAATCAACGCTGATTTTTACAAACGGAATGTAGATTTCGGTACTGATAAAGCCGAGAGCGGACAGAGCAAAGAGGTATAAACCGCTAACTGTCAGCTGCAAAAGTATTTTCTGCTTTGGCGTCAGTCCCTCGTTTCGCCTCATGCGTATCTTTGTCATATCGTCAATAAAGCCTATAAGGGCGTTGAGCATTGCAAATCCGAGCGTTGAGACGTATGCGAGCAGAAGCGGTGTATTGTTTTGTGATAATAGTAGAACACACACCGCTGAAACAACGGTTATGACCGAGGCAAAGACGGCGCCTCCCGTAGTGGGAGTCCCCTCCTTATCTTTATGCCAGGATGGGCCTATTTGAAGTATTTTTTGTCCCATTTTCATTCTTTTCAAAACGGGAATTGTATATTTTGTGAGGCACGCAGTCAGAATGAGTGCCGACAAGAACGGTACGGCGAATAATGAGAGCATCAGTATTTTTCTTCCTTTATATAATCAATTATCTTTTCACATTCCATGCCTCTTGACGCCTTGAACAGAATAATATCCCCACTGCGTATTACAGAGGACGCTACGCTTGCCACCGACCTGTGGCTTTTGCCACCTATGAAAAATACCTTATCCTGTCCCATTCCTTCACCCAGAGCAGCGGCGGCAGTATATACGCTGTCCTCTCCGTAGGCAATCAGTACGTCCACGCCCCGCTTTGCACACAAAACGCCCGTGTCCTCGTGAATTTTTTTTGCATATTCACCGCATTCGAGTATGTCGCCGAGTATTACAACCCTGCGCAGCCCCTTTTCCCTTGCGATAGAGGACATAAGCGTGAGCGCCGCATCAATAGACTCTATTGATGAGTTGTAGCAATCGTCGAAAAACCATATTCCGTCACGGCAATATATATTTTGCCTCATTTTCGGCATATCAACACGTGAAATAAATGAGAAATTTTCTTTAATGCCAACGCCTGCCGCCTCGCAGACTGCTAACGCAATTGCTGACGCTGTAACCGAATGTATGCTCCTTGACGGAAGAGAAACGGCAATACCGTTTGCGGTGTATTCCGATACATCTCCGAGGCGTATGCTTTCTATCGCAAAATCGCACATTTCGCCCTTAGCGCCAACGGTAATTTCCTTTTGACGGCAGGAAAAGCTTTTCGGTATGCAAAGTGATGCAGGATGTATGAAATACCCAGATTCTGCCGTGTTTCTCAATATTGACAGCTTTTCCCTTGCTATGGCTTTTTGTGAGCCGAAGCGTCCTATGTGCGACGTTCCTATGCTCGTTATTACCGCAATATCGGGCTTGCAAATTCCCGACAGGTATTCGATTTCCCCCGGATTGTTACTGCCCAGCTCAAGCACCAACGCCTGTGTGTCCTTTGGCATCGTCAGTATGCTTATGGGAACTCCTATATCATTGTTGTTGTTCTCGCTCGTTTTATGCGTTTTAATTCTTGACGAGAGGGCTGCGTATACGTACTCCTTCGCCGTCGTTTTACCGACACTGCCCGTAATTGCGATCACTGTGGGATTTAATTTTTCACGCACAAATGAAGCGAGCAGACCGAGCGAGGTGCGGTTGCCTGCATAAAAAGCCCCCTTTTCGAGCGCCTCGGTTATGTGCTGTCGGTTATCGGCGAGAGAGAAGAACAAATCTCCCACCGTCGCCATTCTGGAATCAAGGCAGACGTGCGTTGCATTTTCTTTTATGACGATTCCAAAAAGAGCGAAGGCTTCATCGGGAGTCAGACTGATGGGTAATTCTATTCGCATTTTTTCCTTCTCTCCTTCAATGCTGACCGCACGATTTCCCTTTCGGAAAACGGATGCACACCGTTTTCGTCTATCTCGTATTCCTCGTGTCCTTTGCCTACCAAAAGGATGATGTCACCCTCACGTGCGGTAATTATGACGTGGTGAATAGCGGTCTTTCTGTCCTCAATAACGGTTATGTTTTCTTTGCTTGTAATCCCCGAGAGGATGTCGGAAATAATACCGCCTTTGTCCTCACTGCGGCTGTTGTCGGAGGTGATTATAACCGAATCTGACAGCTCGCAGGCTATTTTGCCCATCGGCGCACGCTTGCTTTTGTCACGGTCACCACCGCAACCGAACAGGGTTACTATCCTGCGCCCGTCTGAAAATTTTTTTACGGTATGGAGCAGAGAAGCGAGAGCGCGCTCGGTGTGTGCATAGTCGATAATTACGGAAAAATTCTCCCCAGTGGCTACGCTCTCCATTCTTCCCTTGGGTGGCTTCATATATTTCATCACCTCTCTCGTTATAACCGCAGAAATGCCTAAATGCGTTACCGCCGCACACGCTAAAAGGGTGTTATAAACGGTGAATAGTCCTGCAATTTTCGTTTGCAGCTTGAATTTCAAATGCCGTGATATATAGGTGTATTCGGTTTTATCAGCGGCAAGCCTTATCCCTGTCGCAACGGCGTTTCCCGATGCTGTTGAGCAACGGATAACACTGCCTGAAAAACCGTTAAGTATTTTATCCGTATACGGGTCGTCTGCATTGACAACAGCACATTTGGAATGTGAAAACAGCTTTGATTTTGCCAGAGCATACTCCTCCATACTGTTATGGAAATCGAGATGCTCGGGCGATAGGTTGGTAAATACGCCTATGTCAAAGTAAATGGGCGCAACCTTTTCAAGAGCGAGCGAGTGCGAGGAAACCTCCATTACCGTATATCTCGCTCCCATATTACGCATTCTTGCGAGTGTTTTGTAAAGGCTCTTGGGGTCGGGTGTGGTCATTGTCAGGGCGCTTTTGTCGCAGACAATTTCCCTGCCGTCCAGAAATGCGCCGTTAGTTCCTATAACAGCACAGCTCATTCCTGAGGCAGTCAGTATCGAGGATATGTAGTGACACACGCTCGTCTTGCCGTTAGTTCCCGTGACGCCTATCATTTTCATCTGGCGGTGCGGATTTTTGTAATATCTGCTCCACATTTTCGATAGGGCAAGTCTGCTGTTTTCCACCTCAAACACAGGTATTTTGTCGGTATGTGTATATATCTGTCCTTTTTCACATACAACCGCCGCCGCCCCTCGGCTCACAACCTCTGAAATGTCACTGTGAGTGTTGTGCCGCATACCTGCAATACATACAAATACACAGCCCTCTGTTATTTCTCCTGTGTCGCTTGCAATGTCGTTTACGGAAATGTCAGAGGCGTTTTTGCCTGATACGTATTCGTTTTCATATATAAGTTCTGATAGCTTCATAAATCTCCTAATCCTCTGAATCCTTGTAGAGGGGCGTGAGTGTGATAAATGTTCCCGCCATTACCTCGCTACCCTCCGCTATTGACTGTGCGCCTACCGTAATGTTGCCCGAGCTCGGTGCCAGTCCCGTTATTTTTATGTTAAGTCCCAAATCGGTCAGTATTTTGTTTGCCTCGCTGAGTGGCTTGCCTATAACGCTTGGCACAGTCAGGGTCTTGTAAATGTTATAATCGTCGGTATACAGATATATAGTGGCAGGGGAAAGCTGTATCTCCGAGGTGGCAACGGGCGTTTGTGCCCGTACCGTTCCGTATACCGAGGAATAGTCCTTACATTGCTTGCCGTTTACGTAGCAGATAAGTCCGTCCGCCAATATTTCCTTTACCGCCTCAGAGGCATCCTTGCCAATATAGTCCTTTACCGTAACCGTCGGTGCTTGCGTGCCCTCGGCATAGCTCGGCTCGTAGCCGAGGTAGGGCAGAACGTCAGAAAGTATTCTGCTGATATAAGGGGCGGCAACAACACTGCCGTATTTACTGAAGGTTTGAGGCTGGTCAACTATGAATATAACTGCTATTTTTGCATCATCCGAGGGAGCATAGGCAATACACGAGCCAATACGCTCGCCCGTATCGTTTCCCGTAGCATCGTCAAATTTCTGGCTCGTTCCTGTTTTTGCCGCTACCTTGTAGCCTAAAACTCCCGCATTCCTTGCACCGCCGTCACCCGATACGCCCTCCTCGAGAATTCTGCTGACAATTTCGCTCGTTTTTGAGGATATAATCTGCTTTTTTTGAGATGCGTCGTGCTTGTAAACTGTACTTCCGTCCGCCGAAACCACCCTGTCAACGAGGTGCGGAGTTACGAGGTAGCCTCCGTTTGCCGCCGCCGCAATGGCACGCAGATGCGCTATCGGCGAAACCTTGAATCGCTGTCCGAAGGACGCCGTTGCCAGCTCGGTTGTGCCGAGCCCTTCATAGGTATGAAAAATCCCCTTTGCCTCGCTCGGCAAATCTATTCCCGATTTCTCCGTGTAGCCGAATTTCGTGTAGTATTCGTAAAAGGTTTTTGCGCCTATACGGGCAACTGTCTGCATCATTGTCGGGTTACAGGACTGTTGCAGACCGGTAGCGAAGGTTATTCCCGAGCCGTGTCCCGTCTTTTTATGGCAGGAAATTCTGTAACCGCCTATTTTGTAGTAGCCTATACAGTCAAATCGGTCATTTTCGGTTATAGAACCGCTGTCAATGCCGACACAGGCGGTTATTACCTTGAAGGTAGAGCCGGGCTCGTATATTTCGCTTATTACCTTGTTATTCCACATGGTGTAGAGAAGCGTTGATTTGAGCGAGCTGTATTCGGGAGAGCCTGCCGCATACCCTGAGCCGTCGAGGACTGCCTGTGAGGCACTGTCGAGCACAAACGGTGTGTTGAGGTTGTAGCTTGGCGCAGTAGCCATACCGAGAATACCGCCTGTGTTTACGTCCATAATTGCGGCGCATACCCTGTTTGTCGCACCTGTTTCGGACATAGCGAGAGCCACGTTTTCCTCCAATATGCGCTGTATGTATATATCTATCGTTGTCGTGATGCTCGCTCCGTCAACAGCCTCCTCGTAGCTTATGTATTCGAGAGGGAGCTCATTTCCCTTGGCATCCTTGGTGTATATGTATCTGCCGTCAGTGCCGGTGAGGTATTCGTTCATTGAGGACTCTATCCCGAACAGTCCCTGATTGTCGGAGCCTGTAAAGCCTATTACGTGAGAGGCGAGCGTTCCGTACGGGTAATAACGGGTGCTTTCCGCCTCAATATGAACCATATCCTCAAGGGAATTTTGCGATATGAATTCCAAAACCCTTGCCTTGCTATCTTCGTCAATTCCCTTTTTTACCGTTTGGTCGAGCGTTGAGCCCTTTTGCGTTTTATCGTAGAGTGCGTGATAGTCAACGCCGAGTATTTCGGACAGTCCCTTAGCTATCAGCTCGCTTTTGTCATTTCCCGTTTTCCTTTTATCGGTTTTTATATCGACCGGGGAAATAAACACTCGCCATACCGTTTTGTTGGTGGCGAGCACGGAGCCGTTAATATCGTACAAAAGACCTCTGTCTGCTTTCAGAGCAGAGCCGACGGTTATCTGGTCTATAACCTTTTTCTGATAAGCTTCATAATCAAAAAATTGCATTTTGAAGAGAACGGTTACGAGCAAAACGGCTACCGTAAAGAAAAAGATGAGCATATACAGCCCCCTTTTCTTTATGTTGAAATTATGACCGTACTGTACCCATCTTCCGTTTCTCACGACAAGCTCCCGAAAATAAAAAATATAGCGAGGGAAAAATCCTTCGCTATAATTCTATTTGATATTCGGTTTTATTATTCCAATTCCTCGGAGAGGAGCATCGGTGTGTTTTCCTCAGCTACAACAACGGGCTCAGCATCATCGGCCGCATTGTCCTTAACAAAGTTTATTCTGTTGAGAACGAGGTATGTCAGCATAACACTGCAGAGCATAAACAGCGCAACTATGCCGATAAGTCCCTTTCTGTGTCTTCTCTGATTTTCCGCCTTGCTGTCGCTTTCCTCGGAGGGCAGAGAATTGCCACGGGTTATATAATACTCGCTCGTCTTGCTGAAATTCGATTTTGCACGAACACTCGACGATACGTTTGCTGAGCACTTGTAGCCGTCGTTTTCAGCCTTTTTGAGCATTATTTCGCCTATTGTGCAGTTTTCTGCATCTATAAATCTGTTGCGAAGCTTCGCGAACAGAGGATTTGCGGACATATCCTGATTTGAGTAGTCAAATGCACGGGTCATGGTAAGTCTCCTTTATTGTTCTAAAATTCAGAGCTTTTCCGCCACCCTCAGCTTTGCGCTTCGGGAGCGTGGGTTTACGGACAGCTCGTTTTGTCCGGGTAATATCGGTTTTTTTGTGATTATCTTTATTTTTGCCTTATTTCCGCATACGCATACAGGAAAATCGGGCGGACAGGTGCATCTGCCGCATTCATCGCTAAGTCCCTGCTTTACAAGCCTGTCCTCAAGCGAATGAAAGGATATTACCGCAATCCTTCCCGTAGGGCATAGATGCTTTACGGCTCCCCTGAGCATCGGCGGTATTCCCGTCAGCTCGGAGTTCACCTCTATTCTTATTGCCTGAAAGGTTCTTTTCGCAGGGTGTGAGCCCTCGTTTTTGACCGATCCGGGCATAGAAGCTTTTATTATCTCAACGAGCTCCCCCGTTGTCCTTATGGGTGATTTTTCTCTTGAAATTACTATGTTTTTTGCTATTTTGGGAGCAAAACGCTCCTCTCCGTACTCGTAAATTATGCGTTTTAGCTCGCTCTCGGAGTAGGTGTTTACAACGGTGTAAGCGGAAAGCACGGCACCCTCGTCCATTCTCATATCGAGCGGAGCATCGTGCATATAGGAAAAACCGCGCTCGGGTGTGTCAAACTGATATGACGAGCAACCGAGGTCGGCGAGCACGCCGCCGAGATTGTCAATTTTAAGGTCGTTAAGGACCTCGTCAATGTCGGAATAATTTGAGTGAACGAAGGTTACCTTATCAATATATTCCGAAAGGCGCTCCTTCGCCGCCGCCAGAGCAGTAGTATCTCTGTCTATACATATAAGACGTGAGCCTTCGCCCAGCCTCTTTGCTATTTCAAGTGAATGACCGCCGCCGCCCGTCGTGCAGTCCACGTAGGTGTAGCCGTCCCTTATATTCAGAGCCTCTATACATTCGTCGAGCAGCACCGATACGTGCCGGAAATTAACGGTTTCCATAGATTAAAATTCCGAATAGAGCTCACGCAGGTCCTCGAGGTTGACGGATGCAATCTTGTCCTGCCATTCCTCCTCAGCCCATATCTCGGCGTAATCGCCCATTCCTGCTATAATTGCTCCCTTTTTGATATGTGCGTAGGCAACTAACTCTGCCGAGAGCATAATTCTTCCGTGTGAGTCGAATGTGACGTCTATGCTGTTAGAGAATATAAATCGGCGCAAGCCCTCCACCTTTGCATCGGGGTAGGAGTTGAGCTTTTCTATCAGCTTGTCCCATTTCTCCTGAGTGTAAATTGCGAGGTGGGAATCAAGGCGGGGGACTATGTAAAAGGTTTCGCCGAGCTCAGGACGGTACTTCGCAGGTACAAAAAGCCTGTTTTTTGCGTCCAAGGTATGCGTATGCTTTCCGTAGAATGCCATTGATTTCCTCCTTTCCGATGCGTAAAATGCTCAAATTGCACCACATTCGGTACATTTTGCAACACTTTGCATCACAATTCACCACTTTGATACCACAATTATAATCCCGTTTTTTGAAAAAAGCAACAACAAAATAAATAAAAAGGCGATTTTTTACTCAAAAAAACCTCAAAGTGCCGATAAATTAAGGGTAAAATGAAATTGTAAACTTTTTGTTAACAAAAACTTTTTCTTAAAAAACAGCAAATCTATTCCAATTTTGCTTTTTATATGCTATAATTAACACGTGTATAATACCCTTAGGTATTTTTTCTCAAAATGGGTTTTTTATACCGAGTGGGGCTTGATTAATTAAGAAGGGTGATTTTGAGTTGTTTTTCTTTGATAAAATAGGCCAGAATAAATACGGCACGGTTGCCTTCCGCCGCAAAAGGGCGAAGGAAATTGCGGGGCTCGCCGTAAAATACGTAACGCAAAAGGTTGACGATAACGACAACGTTGTAGGGCGTGGCGGCTCACTCGCTATAAACAAAAGCGAGTTTATTCTAAATACCGATAAGGGTGTTTTGTTCCGTGCAAAAATTGATAAAATGGACGCCAGCTTTCTTCTCTCAAACGACGGCGTTATACTGACAGGACCTAATCTCGAAAAGGGCGGAGAGGTAGAATCCCTGACCGTTCATTTCGTATATTACAGGAAATGAGGATTTTATGAGCGTAACTTATAGAATAAATCAGTTAGTTAGGCTCCTGACGCTCAGGGGCAGACCGAAAACCTCCGCAGTTGTTTTAGCGGCGGGCAGCGGCTCTAGAATGAATTCGGATACAACCAAGCAGCTGATGGAGCTGTGCGGAAAGCCATTGTTTGTTCATTCACTCCTTGCCTTTCAGAAATGTAAATATATTGACGAAATAGTGCTCGTATGCAGGCGTGAGGAGCGTGAATATGTAAAGGAAACCGCAAAAAGCTACGGTATAGACAAGCTCTCACGTGTGGTTGTCGGCGGAAAAACCCGTCAGCTTTCGGCTCTTGCAGGCTTTGAGGCTATATCGGAAAAGGCTGATTTTGTCGCTATACACGATGCGGCACGTGCGTGCGTTACCGCCGATATAATAGCCGACGTTGTGGCAATGGCTCACGCATACGGTGCGGCGAGCGCAGTAGGTAAGGTTACCGATACTGTAAAGACCTTTGATTCCGACGGCTTTATTTCCTCAACCGTAGACAGAGAAACCGTCGTCGGGGCGCAGACGCCGCAGGTCTTTTCGGTAAGTATGTACCGTGCGGGCGCATACACGGCGCTCAAAAATAAAATTGAGGTAACCGATGACAATATGCTCGTCGAGCGTCTTGGCTTCCGTGTCAAGGCGGTTGACTGCGGCGCTGATAATTTCAAGGTTACCACTATACACGATATAGAGAGGGCGGAGGCTGTGCTTTCTGCTAAGGGAAACAAAAATGGCTGATATGAGAATAGGACACGGCTATGACGTGCACAGGCTTACGGAAAACAGAGCGCTCATTATCGGAGGGGTTAAAATAGAGCACACTCTCGGACTTCTCGGACATTCGGATGCGGACGTGCTTTTGCATGCGATAATGGATGCTGTGCTCGGCGCAATGGGCGAGGGTGATATCGGCAGACATTTCCCCGATACTGCGAGTGAATATAAGGGTATTTCGAGTATAACACTTTGCGAGCGTGTTGCGGCTCTTATGACCGAAAACGGTTATGAAATAGGAAACATAGACGCAACCGTAATAGCGCAAAGGCCAAAGCTTGCGCCTCATATTTCGGCTATGCGTGAAAACGTAGCGGCGGCGTTCGGAACCGACGTATCCCGTGTGAACGTGAAGGCAACGACTGAGGAGCGCCTCGGCTTTACGGGCGAGGAGCTCGGAATTTCTGCGCACGCAGTGTGCATTCTCAACAAAAAATAATAGCTGCCGCAAAATGCGGCAGCCGTATAGCATTTCACCGTCCTTGGCACTACCGCACATCCTTCCTTTTCCACGTCATAAAGGACGGCTACGATGCTTAGCCTGTGCCTTTTATTATGATATGGAGCATTTCACAGCCCGTCACTTTTAAATATTAAAGGTGTCCCTTGCGTGTGAGTAAAAAAACAAAAACGACAGTAAAAAACACATCTTTTGGGGGTAAAACCAATGATAAAAATTTCTCCGTCACTTCTTTCCTGCGACTTCTCACAGATGGGAGCAGAGCTTGTTAAAATTCAGAATGCGGGTGCTGACTATGCGCATCTTGACGTTATGGATGGGGATTTCGTCAACAACATAAGCTTCGGTATTCCCGTTATTGCGGGAATAAGAAAGGCGAGCGATATATTCTTTGACGTTCACCTTATGATTTCCGAGCCTATAAGATACGTAGAGCGCTTTGCCTCTGCGGGCGCAGACCTTATCACGTTTCATTTAGAGGCGGCAGAGGACGTTTCGGCTACAATAGATGCTATAAAGAAAACGGGTAAAAAAGTGGGACTTTCAATTAAGCCCGCAACTCCTGCCGAGGCGGTATATCCTTATCTTGACAGGTGCGACCTCATTCTCGTTATGACCGTTGAGCCCGGCTTTGGCGGTCAGGCACTCATTCCCGAAACGCTCGAAAAGGTAGCGCTTATCAGAAAAGAGATAGAGCGTCGCTCCCTTTCCGTTGAGCTTCAGGTTGACGGAGGAATTACAGAGGAAAATGCGTGCAAGGCAATAGCGGCGGGCGCTGACGTTATCGTTGCCGGCTCGGCTGTTTTCAAATCAAACGATATGGCAAAAACCATAAAGAAATTAAGAGAGTTTTAATAAAATTCGGGCTGTCCGTGCAAGGCAGCCCGAAAAATTTTTCGGATTTTGTAAAAAAGTATTGAAAAGATAAAAATAGTGTGCTACAATATATGCGTAAATTAAATAACCTTATCAAGAGCGGCGGAGGGACTGGCCCTGTGAAACCCGGCAACCTGATTTGTGTCAAGGTGCTAATTCCAAGGAGATGAGATTCATAACTTGGACTCTGGCTTGCCTATGAGTCTGTTTTTTTGTTTAAGGAAAAGGAGTTAAAAATGAGTAAAAAATATCTTTTCACATCGGAGTCGGTAACAGAGGGGCATCCCGACAAAATGTGCGACAAAATTTCCGATGCGATACTTGACGAGATGCTCCGTCAGGACCCGATGTCACGTGTTGCTTGCGAAACCTTTGCAACAACGGGCATTGTTACCGTTATGGGAGAAATAACTACAGAGGGGTACGTTGATATTCCCGAAATAGTGAGAAAAACAGTAGAGGAGATAGGCTACGACAGAGCGAAGTACGGCTTTGACTGCCATACCTGCGCCGTAATGACCTCAATTCACGAGCAATCCCCCGATATTGCTATGGGTGTTGATAAGTGTATAGAGGCAAAGGACGGTACTATGACCGACGAGCTTGATACGGGTGCGGGCGACCAGGGACTTATGTTCGGATACGCCTGCAACGAAACGCCCGAGCTTATGCCTCTGCCGATTTCCTTGGCTCATAAGCTGGCGATGAAGCTCACCGAGGTTAGAAAAAACCATATTCTTGACTACCTGCGCCCCGACGGAAAGAGCCAGGTTACCGTTGAATATGAGGACGATAAGCCTGTACGCATAGAGTGCGTGGTTATCTCCTCTCAGCACAGCCCCGACGTGGAGTTGTCCACAATCCGTGAGGATATTATTAGAGAGGTTATCACGCCTATAATTCCCGCAAATCTTTTAGACGAAAATACGAAGATTTTTGTAAACCCCACAGGACGCTTTGTTGTAGGCGGTCCTCAGGGCGATACGGGACTTACGGGACGAAAGATTATAGTTGATACATACGGAGGATATTCAAGGCACGGCGGCGGAGCATTTTCGGGTAAGGACCCGACAAAGGTTGACAGATCGGCATCCTATGCGGCACGCTACGTTGCTAAAAATATTGTTAAGGCAGGACTTGCCGATAAGTGCGAGGTGCAGATAGCATACGCTATCGGCGTTGCACGCCCCGTTTCGGTTATGATAGAAACCTTCGGCACGGCTAAGGTGGATGAGGAGAAAATCTCGGCAAAAATTTCCGAGCTCGTTGACCTGCGCCCTGCGGCAATTATAAAGAGATTTGATTTGCGCCGTCCTATATATGCACCCTTGGCGGCATACGGACATATGGGCAGAGAGGACCTCGACGCTCCCTGGGAGCGCTGCGATATTGCAGGCGAGCTGTCAAAGCTTTTGGGATAAGCCTTCTTTAACCCAACGCGAAAAATTGGCATATACTGCCGTGAGGTGGAATATGCTAACGGTTTTACTGTCAATAATTGTATCGGCTCTGGCGGTTTTCGGGCTTTATTGCCTGCTTACGCTTGTTATGGGGCTGAGATGTAACGAAAAATATATGATAGCCGTATGCGTGAGGGAAAACGAATACGACACTCACCTGACGGCAAAACGGGCGGAATTGATTTTTGACGGCAACCGTCATATAAAGCTACCGCCCGTTATTTTGGCAAATAGGGACACCGACAGGGAAATGCTGCGGTGTCTTTCGCAAGAATACGGATATGAAATATATGTAAGAGAGGAGGCAGACGGTGAAGAGTGCGCAAAGAGTAACGGTATGCGGAACGGTTGAGGACGTAATCTATCGCAACAAGGAAAATGATTATACGGTAATTGACGTGGCAACCGAGGAAAACGAGCTGATAACGGCTGTCGGTATTATGCCGTTTCTCGGCGAGGGTGAATACGTCACTCTTGTGGGAGAGTGGGTCAGCCACAGCGAATACGGCCAACAGCTGTCCGTTCATAGCTTTGAAAAACGCCTGCCTGAGGATCTCTCGTCGATACTGCGTTATCTGACTTCACGTCACATTAAGGGGATAGGTCAGGCAACAGCCGCAAAAATAGTCGGTAAATACGGCAAGGATACATTTGACGTTATAGAAAATCATCCCGAATGGCTCGCCTCAATAAACGGAATAACGATGAAGCGAGCGGCAGAAATATCAAAAGCCTTCTCGGATATGAGCGAAATGCGTGAGCTGACAATGCTTGTAGGCGATGGTGTCGGCACGCAGACGCTGAATAAGATTTATAAGAAATTCGGCTCAGGCGCTGTCGGTATTATCAGGGACAACCCGTACAGACTTTGCTCGGAGATGAGCGGAGTCAGCTTTGCAAAGGCGGATGCGATAGCAAAATCGCTCGGAATTGAGAATGATGCCCCCATACGCCTTGAAAATGCCGTGAAGCACGCTCTTACAAGTGCTATGAACGTTAACGGACACACATGTCTTCCTATCAAGGATCTGATTTCCGAAACGTCACGGCTCATTTCTGTCCCCTCGGACAAGATAGCGCCGATAATAACCGATATGCTAAGCAGTGGTGCTCTTGTCGGGAAGATGAGAAACGGCGTTGATTTGATTTATCTGCCCGAGGCGCACCGTGCGGAGAGGTATATAGCAAAGAAATTGCTCGATATAGACAGGGCAACCGATGCCTTTTCACGTGCGGATATAGAAATAATGACCTCCCGTATTGAGAGCGAGTGGAGAATAGAATATGCGAGTATGCAGCGCAGAGCAATTTTTGAGGCTCTCGGCGGCGGTGTTCTCATAATAACGGGCGGTCCCGGTACAGGAAAAACAACGGTTGTCCGTGCGCTGATAAAGATTTGCCGCTCGGTTGGACTGAAAACGGCGCTCGCAGCCCCTACGGGACGTGCGGCGAAGCGACTCTCCGAGGCAACCTCGGAGGAGGCGAAAACCGTCCACAGAATGCTCGAAATGGAGCGTACCGACACCGACATTCCCCGATATAACAGAAACGAGAGAAACCCGCTTGACGAAAACGTGGTAATTCTCGATGAGGCGTCGATGCTCGACCTCTATCTTACATCGGCTCTGCTTAGGGCAATGAAGAACGGCTCACGGCTCATTCTTATAGGCGACTGCGACCAGCTGCCGTCGGTTGGAGCGGGTAACGTTCTCTCCGACCTTATTGCTTCAAAGAGATTTAATACAGTTGAGCTTGACAAGGTGTTCCGCCAGAGCGATAACAGCCTTATAATTGACAACGCCCATAAAATCAACAGAGCACAGATGCCTGTCCTTGACAGCAAAAATGCGGATTTCTTCTTTCTTCCACGTGAGGAGGAGAAAATTGCCGACACCGTTATCTCGCTCATAGGCTCACGCTTGCCGAAAACATACGGAGAGGGAATCCGTGCCGATATTCAGATTATAACACCGTCCAAAAAGGGCACGGCGGGCACGGACGAGCTTAATATTCGTCTTCAGGAAACCCTTAATCCAAAAAGCTCGGGTAAGAGCGAATTAAGAATAGGGATAAAAACCTTCCGAGAGGGTGACAGAATAATGCAAACACGAAACAATTACGATGCGGAGTGGGAGCACGATTTCGGTGAGGGCAGCGGAATATTCAACGGCGATATCGGTACAATTGAGGAAATTGATACGCAAAGAGAACGGGTAAGGCTTCGCTTTGACGACAGAATCACCGTGTACGATTATCAGAAAATGGAGGATATCGACCTCGCCTATGCGATAACCGTGCATAAGAGTCAGGGCAGTGAATACCCGGTAGTAATTGTTCCGCTATATTCTGCGCCGTCAATTCTTTTGACGAGAAATATGATATATACAGCGCTCACGAGAGCGAGAAAAATGGTTATTCTTGTTGGACGCAGGGATATACTTTCAAGAATGGTGCAAAACGGGCAGAGGGCTGTGCGCTATACAGGTCTTATTGACGAGCTGAGCCAAGCCCTTGAATGATTTTAAAAGTGAGGAAATAAAAATGACAAAAATTGATATTATATCAGGCTTTCTGGGAGCAGGAAAAACAACTCTTATAAAGCGCCTGATAGCTGAGGCTTATAAGGGCGAGAGGGTAGTCCTTATCGAAAACGAATTCGGACAGATAGGAATAGATAGCGGATTTCTGCGTGATACGGGAATTGAGATAACCGAAATGAATTCTGGCTGTATTTGTTGCAGTCTTGTTGGAGATTTCGGCAAGGCTCTCGTTGAGGTATTGGAGAAGTTTTCACCGGATAGAATAGTGATAGAGCCGTCGGGAGTAGGTAAGCTCAGCGACGTTATAGGCGCAGTAAAGGAGCTCGATACCGACAGGGCGGTCCTTAATTCCGCAACAGCAGTTGTTGATGCCGTAAAGTGCAAAATGTATATGAAAAATTTCGGAGAATTTTTCAACAACCAGATAGAGAGCGCAGATGCGATAATTCTCAGCCGTACCGATACAGCATCGGAGGCGAAAATTGCAGAGGCTGTTGCGCTTATAAGAGAGCATAACGCCGATGCGGTTGTAGTTACAACTCCTGTATCCGAGCTTAGCGGCGAGCAGCTTCTTTTGGCAATGGAGCGCAAAAACGGTGTTTCCTTCGAGCTTTCCGCACTCGAAAATGAGGAAATATGCCCTAAGTGCGGTCATCACCACGAGCATCACCATCACGGCGAGGATTGCGATTGCCACGAGCATCATCATCACCACGCTGAGAAATGTGACTGTCACGAGCACCATCACCACCATCACGACGGGGAATGCGACTGTCACGAGCATCATCATCACCATCACGACGAAGAGTGCGACTGCCACGAGCACCATCACCACCATCACGACGGGGAATGCGACTGTCACGAGCATCACCACCATCACGATGAGGAGTGTGACTGCCACGAGCACCATCACCACCATCACGACGAGGATTGTGACTGTCACGAGCATCATCATCACCATCACGACGAAGAGTGCGACTGCCACGAGCATCATCATCACCACGCCGACGAGGTGTTTACCAGCATTGGCAGGGAAACTGTTAAAAGATACTCAAAGGACGAGCTATCCTTTATGCTTTCACAGCTTGATAATTCGGAAAAGTACGGTATTATTTTGAGGGCGAAGGGTGTCGTTGCTTCATCTGAGGGAGATAGCTGGATACACTTTGATTACGTGTCGGGAGATGCGGATATCAGAAACGGCGCACACGACATTATAGGAAAAGTGTGCATTATCGGTTCAAACATAAATGAGGACGCTTTGATCGAGCTGTTCTCGCTGTAAAGGAGAATATTATGCAGATACCCGTTTATCTTTTCACAGGCTTTCTTGAAGCGGGAAAAACCCGACTTATTCAGGAGTCTATGAGGGACCCCAAATTTAACGCAGGAGAAAATACCCTCATACTGCTATGCGAGGAGGGCGTCGAGGAGTATGATGTAGACTCATATCCCTGCAAAAACATTTTCATACAAACGGTAAATGATGAGAGCGACCTTAACCCGAAATTCTTTGAAGAAATATGCGACCAATACGATTTCGAGAGGGTGATTGTCGAGTATAACGGTATGTGGTCAATAGACACGCTGTACCGGAATATGCCCGAGGAGTGGCTCGTATATCAGGAGGTTTTACTCTTCGACAGCACGAGCTTTGAAATATACAATCAGAATATGCGTCAGCTCGTAGTTGATAAGCTGACGAGTGCGGAGCTCGTCGTGTTCAACAGGGTGAATGAGGGCACCGATAAAATGAAGCTCCACAAGACGGTGAGGGGTACAAACACTCAGTCGGCAATAGTTTACGAATATACTGACGGCAGTGTGGAAAACGACACAATAGAGGACCCGTTGCCCTTCGATATTGAGGCTGAAATCATAGATATTGCCGATAAGGACTATGCTATATGGTACCGTGACCTCTGCGAGCACCGTGAGCGATATGAGGGAAAGACCGTAAGATTTAAGGGTATTATAGCGAAGGACCCTCAAAAGAAGAGCAAAATAAGCGTTATCGGCAGACACGTTATGACCTGCTGTGCCGACGATATTGCGTATAACGGACTTGTTTTCAAATCCGATAACGAAGGGGATTTTTCAACACGTGACTGGGCAATTATAGAGGGCAGAATTAAGAGTGAATTCAGCCCTGTATACGGCGGAGACGGCCCGGTTATATACGCCGACAGCGTTGAGAGGGCAGAGAAGCCGCTCTCCGAGGTTGCGACTTTTTACTGATGAAGAAAAGCGATAAGTTTTTAAAAGCTGTAAAGGACACACTCGACCGTATTTTATCACTTGTCTTTGTACCGAAGTGCGTCGGATGCGGCACTCGGCTGGCAAAGCGGGACCTGTTTTGCGAAAAATGCTATGCGGAGTATATGAGCGCACGTGACGACGAATGCATTGCCTGTCACAGGCGCATAGACTCCTGCACCTGCTCAACAAAAAGCCTTGAAGGGCAGGGCATCTCAAAATATATAAAGCTAATGAGATACAAAAAGGGTGAGGAAACGCCTACAAACCGCATGGCATATGAGCTGAAGGAATCGCACAACACCGAGCTTATAAGGTTCTTTGCACATCAGCTCGCCGTGCCTGTCAGAAAATATGCGGCGGGGAAAAACCATGAGGTGGCGGTGACGTATGTACCGAGGAGCAAAAGAGCTATTATCCGTTACGGCTACGACCATTCTGAGCTTTTAGCTAAGGAGATGGCAAGGTTATTGGGATTTCCGTTTGTCAGAGCGATTGAAAGGTGCGGCAGCAGAGTGCAGAAGACGTCAAACGCCCGAGAGCGAAGGATAAATGCCGCCCGTAGCTTCAGCTTCAACCCGGCAGCCAATGTAGAAAAAAGACATTTTATTTTGGTTGACGATATTGTCACGACAGGAGCAACCGTTGTTGCGTGCAAAAATCTACTCAAGCGTGCAGGCGCAACCTCGGTTACCGTAGCTTCTGTATATCAGGCAATTGAGAAGTGAAAATGTTAACAAATTGTAACTTTTTGTAGTTTTTTGTAAAAATAGTTTACATTATAAAAAATATATGTTATATTTAAGTAGATATTTCACTTAAATATTATCACGGAGGGTATGATTATGCCGGCAGCAGAGCTCAAGTATGAGATTGTGGAGAACTTTGGTACTATTTCCGAGGACGGCAGCGCTTGGAAGAAGGAGCTTAACCTCATCAGCTGGAACGAGTACGAGCCCAAGTACGACCTGAGAGTTTGGAATGATGACCACACCAAGATGGGCAAGGGCATCACTCTTTCGAAGGAAGAGGTTGCAAACCTCAAGGCTCTTCTTAACAAAATCGAGCTTTAATTCAAAGAAAAGCAAGGGAAAACCCTTGTTTTTCTTTTTTATTTTGTTTTCTTCAAACGGTGCAAAAAACTTGTCCTAAAAAGTTGAAAAACACCTTGAAAATTATATTTTTGTGTGCTATAATTATAAACAGTTTATTTCTATATGGGAGCGGTGTAAGATGGGCAGAATAGGATTTGACAATCAGAAATATCTTGAATTGCAATCTAAGCATATAAGAGAGAGAATTGCAAAGTTCGGAGGCAAGCTTTACCTTGAATTCGGCGGTAAGCTTTTTGACGATTTTCACGCATCCCGTGTCCTGCCCGGATTCAAGCCTGACAGTAAGCTCCAGATGCTTTTACAGCTCAAGGAGCAGGCGGAAATAATTATCGCTATAAATGCTTCCGATATCGAGAAAAATAAGGTTCGAGGCGACCTTGGAATTACCTACGACCTTGACGTTATGCGTTTAATTGATGCATTCCGCAGTGCAGGGCTTTACGTCGGCAGTGTGGTTCTCACACGCTTTGCAGGGCAGAGCAGCGCTGAGATTTTTGCTAAGAAATTGGAGCAGCTCGGAGTCCGTGTGTACAAGCACTATTCGATAGACGGATACCCCTATAACGTAGAGGGGATAGTCAGTGACGAGGGCTACGGTAAGAATGAGTACATTGAAACCGAGCGTGAGCTGGTCATAATTACGGCGCCCGGGCCCGGCAGCGGAAAAATGGCAACCTGCCTCTCCCAGCTTTATCACGAAAACAAGCGTGGGATTAAGGCGGGATATGCAAAATTTGAAACCTTCCCTATATGGAACATTCCGTTAAAGCACCCTGTAAACCTTGCGTACGAGGCGGCTACCGCAGACTTAAACGACGTTAATATGATTGACCCATTCCACCTCGAGGCATACGGTGAAACTGCCGTCAACTATAACCGTGACGTAGAAATTTTCCCCGTCGTTGACGCAATGTTTAAGAAAATTTACGGCAAATCCCCCTACAAATCGCCTACTGATATGGGCGTAAATATGGTTGGAAATTGCATAATCGACGACGAGGCGGTCTCTGTGGCATCCAAGCAGGAGATAATCCGTAGATACTATACAGCCCTTTGTGACCAGAGGGAAAATATGACGTCCTCCGATACTGTCAATAAGCTTGATTTGCTTATGAAGCAGGCTGGAATATCCGCAAAGGACAGACCTGTAATCGAGGTTGCGAACAAAAAGGCTGATGATACCTTATCACCTGCTGCTGCGCTTGAGCTTCCTGACGGCAGAATAATAACAGGTAAGACCTCACCGCTGCTCGGAGCATCTGCGGCAATTCTGCTCAATGCCTTAAAGGAGCTTGCGGGAATAAATGACGATATCAAGCTGATTTCCCCCGCTATAATCGAGCCTGTTCAAAGGCTGAAAACCGAGCATCTCGGAAACCATAATCCGAGGCTTCATACCGACGAGATACTGATAGCCCTCGCAATTTGCGCCGCAACGTCGGACACGGCGGCACTGGCATTGAAGCAGCTTGAAAAGCTCAAGGGGTGCGAGCTTCATTCCTCTGTAATTTTGGCTCAGGTCGATTCTAAAACCCTGAAAAAATTGGGAATTAACGTCACCTGTGAGCCCAAATACCAGGTAAAGAAGCTCTATCACGCAAGGTGATTTTGTAAATATTTAATGAATAAGAAGCGCAAGCAATTATCGCTTGCGCTACTTTTTTGGCTCTCAAAGCGCTTAAAACAGGCTATTTTTTGTATATATTGCACAAAAACTGCAATATAATTGATAGAAGTGTCGTGCAAAAGCCTTAAAAAACTATTGAATTTCAGTGATGAGTATAGTATAATATTGGTAAGATATAAACTTCGCTGTACCGTGTGCGGTGGATTTTATCTGATAAATTTCCGTATTGGAGGGATATACTATGTCAATTGAAACCAAAAAAATAAGAAACGTTGCGCTTCTCGGTCACGGAAGAAGCGGAAAAACGTCATTGGCAGAGGCTATGCTGTACATATCCTCGGCTACCGACAGACTCGGCAAAATCGCTGACGGAAATACTGTGTGCGATTACGATCCCGAGGAGATTGCGAGAGGCTTTTCACTTTCCGCATCCGTAGCCCCCGTTATGTGGAAGGATGCTAAGATAAACGTTATAGATACTCCCGGTTACCTCGATTTTTCAGGTGAGGTTAATCAGGCACTCGCCGTTGCTGACAGCGCAATAATAGTAATGGATGCGAGAGCCGGTATAGAGGTTGGAACAGAGCTTGCGTGGGAGGCGGCTGTTGCCGCATCGTTGCCCCGTGCATTCTTTATAAATAAATTTGACGATAATGAGGCAAGATTTGCGAAGGTTCTGGATGCCCTGCACGACAAATTCGGCAAAATGATATGCCCTATAACCATACCCATGGTCAAGGACGGAGCAGTGGTGGGTGCTATCGACCTCGTCGGACAGGAGGCACACGTCTTTGACAGTGACGGCAGACATAGTGTTGAAACTATTCCCGAGGAGTCGGCAGAGGCTACCGAAAAGTACAGGGATATGCTGCTTGAGGCTATCGCAGGAACGGACGAGCACCTCATGAATAAATACTTTGAGGGCGAGGATATAACCTACATGGAGGCGGTCAACGCTATCCATGAGGGCATTATTCACGGTGATATAGTGCCTGTTTTCTGCGGAGCAGCAACGAAGCTGTGGGGCGTTTGGACACTTATGGATAAAATTAGCGATTCCTTCCCCCGCCATACCGCAAAAAAGCAGATGCTGCTTGAAAGCGGAGAAGAAATGGAAATCGCTCCCGAGGGTGAGCCCGCAATATTTGTTTACAAGACGGTGGCAGATCCGTTTGTTGGAAAAATGTCGTTTTTCAAGGTTATGAACGGCACCGTTAAGAGAGATATGATGCTCACAAATCAACGCACTGGTGACACGGAAAAGCTGGCACACATATATACGGTCAGAGGTAAAAAGCAAACCGAGGTTGAGGAGCTTTGCTGCGGTGATATCGGTATGATACCCAAGCTGACTGCGACCAATACCAACGATACGCTGACGTGGAACACGAGCTTTGAGTATGCAAAAATGACGTTTCCGAAGCCGTATTTTGCTAAATCCGTAACCCCTGCATCAAAGGGTGACGAGAGTAAGATTTCCCAGGCAATAGCGAAGCTCCTTGAGGAGGATTACACCGTTGCCTACGAGAATAATGCAGAAACAAAACAGCAGATAGTATACGGCCTTGGCGAGATGCATCTTTCCGTTATGGCGGCGAAGATGAAGGCACGCTTCGGCGTGAGCGTAAATTTCGGCGATGTTAAGATTGCGTACAGAGAAAAGATAACAAAATCTGCCGACGTAGAGGGTAAGCACAAGAAGCAGAACGGCGGCTCGGGTCAGTACGGTCACGTAAAAATCAGATTTTCGCCGTCCGATACAGAGGGGCTCACCTTTAACGTATCGGTTGTAGGCGGAACTGTGCCGAAGAATTTCTATCCCGCAGTAGAGAAGGGAATAATAGATTCAATGGCAAAGGGTGCGGCAGGATTCCCCCTGACGTTCTTGACGGCAGACCTCTATGACGGCTCATATCACGCTGTTGACTCTGATGAAATTTCGTTCAAGAGTGCGGCGGCAATAGCATATAAAAAGTGTCTGGAAATCGCATCCCCTGTGATTTTGGAGCCTGTTGGCGAGCTTTCGGTAACCGTTCCCGACGGACTGGTTGGCGATATAATAGGCGACCTTAACAAGCGCCGCGGAAGCATTATGGGCATGGACCCCTCGGACAAGAAGAAGTATACCGTGCTCAAGGCATACGTTCCGAAATCCGAGCTTACCGATTATCCTACCGTGCTCAGGGCTATCACTCAGGGCAGAGGCAGCTTTGAATTTGCTGAAACGGGATACGATACCGTACCCGAGAACATTGCGGCTAAAATCCGTGAGCAGTACAAGGACGAATAATTAAACAATCGAATAATCGAATAATTCCTATGGCGGCACGAGGATAAAACCCCGTGCCGTCTTTTTCTGTTAAAATGATAAGAAAAATCGAAAAAACATATTGACTTGCCGATATTCGTGTGATATAATTATTGTTATCTTTATATTGCACGTAATTATTAAGGGCGCTTGCGCCCGCACGAAAGGATACGGATTATGGAAATCAAAATCACAAAAACAACTCAACCCAAATCAATGGTCAGTGATGATAAGCTGGGCTTTGGAAAATACTTTTCCGACCACATGTTTGTTATGGACTACGATAGCGATATAGGCTGGCACGATGCACGTATAGTGCCCTTTGCATATCTCTCGCTTCATCCCGCATCTACGGTTCTGCACTACGGTGCTGAAATCTTCGAGGGACTGAAGGCGTATCGCAGAGCAGACGGCGGCGTTCAGCTCTTCCGTCCTATGGAAAACATAAAGAGAATGAACACCTCTGCCGAGCGTATGTGTCTGCCTCTCATAGACGAGAACGACGCACTCCAAATCCTCACGACCTTCGTTGAGCTCGAAAAGGATTGGGTTCCTCATTCGTTCGGAACCTCGCTCTATCTGCGTCCGTTTATGTTCGGAAACGACGAGACGCTCGGAGTACATACCGTTCACAGAGCAACCTTTATGATAATAGCATCTCCCAGCGGCAGCTATTATGCCGAGGGAATAAACCCCGTAAAGATTATGATTGAGGACGAGGACGTCCGTGCAGTCCGTGGCGGAACAGGCTACGCTAAGTGCGGCGGTAACTATGCCGCATCCACCAGAGCAGGAGAGAAGGCGAGCCGTAAGGGATATTCGCAGGTTCTCTGGCTCGACGGCGTGGAGCGTAAGTATATCGAAGAAGTTGGAGCTATGAACGTTATGTTCAAGATAGACGGCGAGATAATAACTCCCGCACTCACAGGCTCAATTCTCCCCGGTATAACGAGAAAGTCCTGTATTGAGGTTCTCAAAAACAAGGGCTATAAGGTAAGCGAGAGACTTCTCTCAATCGACGAGCTGACAGATGCTCTTGAAAACGGCAGGCTCGAGGAGGCTTGGGGCTGCGGTACAGCGGCTGTCGTATCGCCTATCGGTATGCTCAGCTATAAGGACAAGGAGTATCCTGTAAACGGCGGAAAAATCGGCGCAATAACTCAGGAGCTTTACGATACCCTTACGGGCATTCAGTGGGGAAAAATCGAGGACAGCTACGGCTGGGTTTATAAGATAGATAACTGATTTTGTGCATACTGTCCAACAAATCCGCAATCAAAACGGATTTGTTGGGCAAAAGGGCGAAAAAACAATTAAATATTGACAAAACAGCAAAAACGGTATAAAATACATACAAGGACTGTGAAGGGAAATAAAGTCACTTTTGCTTTTCAGAGAGCCGTCGTTTGGTGCGAGACGGTAGGCTGCGTGATATAACTCATCCCGGAGTCGTCGGTCGAAAGGCTTGCCGAGTAGAACCGAACGGGTTCTCCCGTTACAGAGAGGTTCTGTTGGCTGACGGAACGTGAGTGGGTGAATTTTTTTCATCAATGAGAGTGGTACCACGGAGAATATCTTCGTCTCTTTTATGCAATGCAGTGCTGTTGCGTAAAGGGGATTTTTTGTTTTTACCCACGAAGAGGTCAACAGCGGAAAGGAACAAATATGAAAAATTTTAAGAAATACGAAAAACAATTTTTCGCGCCCGACGGTGTGAGTATGGATTGGGTGAAGAAAACCTCAATCGAAAAACCGCCGAGATGGTGCAGTGTCGATTTGCGTGACGGAAATCAGGCGCTGATAATTCCTATGAGCCTTGAGGAGAAGCTGGAGTTTTTCAAGCTCCTTTGCAAGGTAGGCTTTAAGGAAATAGAGGTCGGCTTTCCCGCCGCATCTGAAACCGAATACGAATTTTGCCGCACGATAATAGAGCAAAATCTCATTCCCGACGACGTCACAATTCAGGTTCTCACTCAGTCGAGAGAGCATATTATTGCAAAGACCTTTGAGGCAATAAAGGGAGCTAAGCATGCGATAGTGCATCTTTATAACTCAACCTCGGTTGCTCAGCGTGAGCAGGTGTTCCGCAAGAGCAAGCAGGAGATTATTGACATAGCTACCTTCGGCGCTCGCCTGTGCAAGCAGTACCGTGAAAATGCAGAGGGGAAGATAACATTTGAATATTCCCCCGAGAGCTTTACGGGAACCGAGCCCGAGTATGCGGCAGAGATATGCAATGAGGTTATCTCGATATGGGAGCCTACTGTCGATGATAAGGTGATTATAAACCTGCCCGTAACAGTGTCGCACTCGATGCCTCACGTTTACGCAAATCAGGTTGAATATATGTGCAAAAATCTCAAAAACAGAGAGAATTTGATAATATCCCTGCATCCGCACAACGACAGAGGATGCGCTGTTGCGGACAGCGAAATGGGTCTGCTCGCAGGCGGTGACAGAATAGAGGGAACTCTGTTCGGTAACGGCGAGCGTACAGGAAACGTTGATATTATCACTCTCGCACTCAATATGTATTCTCAGGGAATAGACCCCGAACTTGATTTCTCGAACCTGCCCGAAATTACCGAGGTGTACGAGAAGGTGACACGTATGCACGTGTATGAGAGACAGCCGTACAGCGGTCAGCTCGTGTTTGCTGCATTTTCCGGCTCGCATCAGGATGCTATTGCAAAGGGTATGAAATACCGTGAGGGAACAGACCGAGTGTGGAACGTGCCGTATCTTCCCATCGACCCGTCCGACGTTGGACGAGTGTACGAGGCTGACGTTATCCGTATCAATTCACAGTCGGGTAAGGGCGGTATCGGATACGTTATGGAGACACAGTTCAAGCATAATCTTCCCCCGAAAATGCGTGAAGCATTCGGCTATCACGTCAAGAGCATATCCGACCATCAGCACAGGGAGCTTCAGCCCCGTGAGGTCTACGATATATTCATTCGTGACTTTGTTAATATCAAAACCAATATCGACGTTGTCAAGGCAACCTACCTCGAAGAAAACGGCTCAATCCGTGCTGTGTGTGATGTTTGTTATAGTGGTGAGATGTCCAGTGTTATCTCGCTCGGTAACGGACGTCTTGATGCGGTGAGCAACGCCGTAAAGAAGATAATCGGTATCGACTATGCGCTCGATACCTACACTCAGCATGCGCTGGACGAAAAGACAACGTCCGAGGCGGCATCCTACGTCAGCATTAAATATGACGGTAAAACCTATTGGGGCACGGGAATCGACAGCGATATTATCGTATCATCGGTCAAGGCTCTGGTAAGCGCAGTAAACATAATGTTAAGCGACAGGAGTAAATAATATGAAATTAACAGGAGCAGAAATCATCATAAGCACCCTCATAGAGCAGGGCGCAACCGATGTTTTCGGTTATCCGGGCGGTCAGGTTATAAACATATACGACGCCCTCTATAAATACAGGGACAAAATCAATCACGTCCTCACGGCTCACGAGCAGGGCGCAGCGCACGCCGCTGACGGCTACTCGAGAGTTACGGGTAAGGTTGGCGTAGTTATCGCCACCTCAGGCCCAGGCGCTACAAACCTTGTAACAGGTATTGCTACCGCAATGCTGGATTCAATTCCTATGGTTGCTATAACCGGAAACGTTCCTTGCAGCCTTGTCGGTAAGGACAGCTTCCAGGAGATAGACATAACGGGAATAACCCTTCCTATTACCAAGCACAATTTCTTCGTAAACAAGGTTGAGGAGCTTGCGGACACTATCCGCCTTGCATTCCAGATAGCTAAGTCGGGAAGACCCGGCCCCGTACTCATTGACGTTCCGAAGGACGTTCAGGTTGCGACCTATGAGTTTGAGGAGCAGTCTGTGGTTGAAAAAACACCTATGCCCAAGGCGAGTGAAGCCGAAATTGATGCGGCGGTTAAGCTGCTCAGCGAGGCGAAGCGCCCGTACATATACATCGGTGGCGGTGCGGCAGGACTTGGAATGGGCGGCAAGGTGCTCGCCCTGGCAGATAAGATAGATGCCTACATCGGCTGTACCTTTATGGGACTTTCCGCAATATCCGATGACGAGCCGAGATTTCTCGGAATGCAGGGAATGCACGGCCATTATGCGTCCTCGATGGCGCAGAAGGATGCGGACCTTATTCTCGGAATAGGCGTGCGCTTCAGCGACAGAGCAACGGGTAATGTTTCCAAGTATGCAAAGAATACGAAGATTATTCAGATAGACCCCGACTTTGCGGAAATCAATAAGAATGTTAAGGTTGAGCTGGGAATAGTTGCAGACGTTGAGGATGCTTTTGACAGAATAGCGGCGAAGCTCGAAGCAGCAAAGCACGACGAGTGGAACGACATCGTCAATGCGTACAAGGCAAAGGAGAAGGAGCTGGATGCCGAGGCAATAGCGGCCGCAGGCGATGCTCTCACGCCACGAAAGATTTTCGGTGTAATCAACAAGATAAAAACCGAGGATACGATAATTGCAACCGACGTCGGTCAGCATCAGATGTGGGCGGCACAGCTCACTCATTTCGATAAACCCAGACGCTTTGCGTCGAGCGGCGGCCTCGGCACTATGGGCTTTGGCTTGGGTGCGGCGATAGGCGCGCAGGTTGCGTCGGGGGACCCCACCGTGCTCATCACGGGTGACGGTAGCTTCGGTATGAACCTAAACGAGCTGGCAACGGCGGTCAAATACAATATCCCCGTAGTAATTGTTCTTCTCAACAACGGCGTTCTCGGTATGGTACGTCAGTGGCAGACACTGTTCTTCGGCGGACGCTACTCAAACACCGTGCTCGACAGACAGACCGACTTTGTCAAGCTGGCAGAGGCCTTCGGCGCTGTCGGAATGCGTGCGACAACCGAGAAGGAATTTGAGGATGCCTTCAATAAGGCGTTTACACTCGGACGTCCTGTAGTCATAGATACGGCTATTGATAAGGACGAGTTCGTTCTCCCGATGCTTCCCCCGGGCGGTTCTATCGAGGATATAATCACAGCGGTGCAGAAATGAGGTGGCAGGAATGAATAACAATTTTGTAATTGCGGTTTACGTTGAAAACAAATTCGGTGTTCTGACCAGAGTTACCAGTATGTTTACCCGCCGTGGCTTTAACATAGATGCGCTCACGGTCGGAGAAACCGAGTGCCCTGAGTATTCGAGAATTACAATCTCGCTCAGCGGTGACGGATACGCACGTGAGCAGCTCATAAATCAGCTGCGTAAGCTCTATAACGTCAAAAAGGTAGAGGTGCTTGACAGCGATTCCATCAAGCGTGAGCTTATGCTGATTAAGGTTAAAAATTCGTCCGAAACCCGCCCCGATATTATGTCGGCGGTTGAGGTTTACAGAGCTAAGGTTATTGATTACACAACAGACAGCCTTTGCATTGAAATCACGGGCGACCCGACCAAGATAGATGCTTTCGTACGGCTTATGCAGCCCTACGGAATTATCGAAATGTGCCGAACGGGAGTTGTAGCTCTCGAGAGAGGCAATTCCACTTTACTTGACAAATAAATTTAAATAAAATATACATAATTAAGGAGATTTTCACTATGGCAAACATTTACTATCAGCAGGATTGCGACCTCGGCAAGCTCAACGGCAAGACCGTTGCTATCATCGGCTACGGCTCTCAGGGACACGCTCATGCACTCAACCTCAAGGATTCAGGCGTTAACGTTATCGTCGGTCTCTACGAGGGCAGCAAGAGCTGGGCAAAGGCAGAGACAGCAGGACTTAAGGTTATGACCGCAGCAGACGCTGCAAAGAACGCAGACATCATTATGATTCTCATCAACGATGAGAAGCAGGCAAAGCTCTACCGTGACAGCATCGCTCCCAACCTCACTGAGGGCAAGACTCTTGCATTCGCACACGGCTTTAACATTCACTTCGGCTGCATCAAGCCTCCGAAGAACGTAAACGTAATCATGGTTGCGCCCAAGGGCCCCGGTCACACTGTTCGCAGTGAGTATCAGGCAGGCAAGGGTGTTCCCTGTCTTATCGCAATAGAGCAGGACGCTACGGGCGATGCTCTTGAAATCGGTCTTGCATACGCTCTCGGTATCGGCGGCGCACGTGCAGGCGTTCTCGAAACCACATTCAGAACCGAAACCGAAACCGACCTCTTCGGCGAGCAGGCAGTTCTCTGCGGCGGTGTTTGCGCACTTATGCAGGCAGGCTTTGAAACTCTCGTTGAGGCTGGCTATGACCCCAGAAACGCATACTTCGAGTGCATTCACGAGATGAAGCTCATCGTTGACCTCATTTACCAGAGCGGATTTGAGGGTATGAGATACTCCATCTCCAACACCGCTGAGTACGGCGACTACATCACCGGACCCAAGATTATCACTGCTGAAACCAAGAAGGCAATGAAGAAGGTTCTTTCTGACATTCAGGACGGTACCTTTGCTAAGGACTTCTTGCTCGATATGTCCGATGCAGGCGCACAGGTTCACTTCAACGCTATGCGTAAGATTGCAGCAGAGCATCCCTCCGAGGTTGTCGGTAAGGATATAAGAAAGCTTTACAGCTGGAGCGATGAGGATAAGCTCATAAACAACTGATAAAACGCTTTAAAGGAGCGAAAAATGATTAAGGATACTATTGTAAACGGATTTCAAAATGCCCCCCACCGTTCTCTTTATCATGCGCTGGGACTTACCGAGGAGGAGATGCAAAGACCTCTTATCGGTATCGTCAGCTCGTATAACGAGATAGTGCCGGGACACGTAAATCTTGATAAAATAGCGCAGGCGGTAAAGCTCGGAGTGGCTATGGCAGGGGGAACACCTATAATGTTCCCCGCTATAACCGTTTGCGACGGAATTGCTATGGGACATACGGGTATGAAATATTCGCTCGTTACCCGTGACCTCATTGCCGACTCTACCGAGGCTATGGTTATGGCTCACGGCTTTGACGGTCTGGTTATGATACCTAACTGCGATAAAAACGTTCCCGGTCTTCTTATGGCGGCGGCAAGGCTCAATATACCTACCGTTTTCGTCAGTGGCGGCCCTATGCTTGCAGGCAGAGTAGGCGGCGAGAAGCGTAGCCTTTCGAGTATGTTCGAGGCTGTCGGCGCATATAACGCAGGAAAAATCGACTGCAACAAGCTCTGTGAGTTTGAGCAGAAGGTATGTCCTACCTGCGGCTCCTGCTCGGGTATGTACACGGCAAATTCTATGAACTGCTTAACCGAGGTTCTCGGTATGGGTCTTAAGGGTAACGGAACTATCCCTGCGGTTTATTCCGCACGTATCGAGCTTGCAAAGCATGCAGGTATGCAGGTAATGGAGCTGGTTAAGAAGAATATCCGTCCCCGTGATATAATGACCAAGGCGGCTATTACTAACGCTATAACTGCCGATATGGCTCTCGGATGCTCAACCAACAGTATGCTTCACTTGCCTGCAATAGCAAATGAATGTGGCGTTGAGTTTGACCTCGACGAGGTAAACCGTATCAGCGAAAAAACACCGAATTTCTGTCACCTTGCCCCAGCAGGCCCTACCTATATGGAGGATCTCAACGAGGCGGGCGGCGTTTATGCGGTGCTGAAGCAGCTCGAGAAGATGAATCTCATCGACACAAGCGTTATGACCTGCACAGGTAAGACAATGGCGGAGAATATCAAGGATGCAGAGAACCTCGACGAGAGCGTTATCCGCACTCCCGAAAATCCGTACAGCAGAACGGGCGGAATTGCCGTTCTGCGAGGAAATCTCGCACCCGACGGCTGTGTTGTAAAGCGCAGTGCGGTTGCTCCCGAGATGCTCGTTCACGAGGGACCCGCAAAGGTTTACGAGAGCGAGGAGGAGGCTATTTCCGCTATTTACGCAGGCAAAATCGTTAAGGGTGACGTCGTTGTTATCCGATACGAGGGACCGAGCGGCGGCCCCGGAATGAGAGAGATGCTTTCCCCCACCTCTGCAATTGCAGGAATGGGACTTGATAAGGATGTTGCTCTCATAACCGACGGACGTTTTTCGGGCGCAACCCGTGGCGCATCAATCGGCCACGTATCGCCTGAGGCTGTCAGTGGCGGAACTATCGCATACGTTAAGGACGGGGATATTATCTCCATAAACATTCCCGAATACAGAATAGAGCTGAAGGTTTCCGATGAGGAAATCGAGCGTAGAAAGAAGGAAATGCCCATAAAGCGCAAGGAAAATATTACGGGCTATCTGAAGCGCTATGCCGCAATGGTAAGCTCTGCTGATAAGGGCGCAATTATCAACCGTTAAGGTTTTTTGAAAGGATACTCTTATGTCAATGACAATGACACAGAAGATACTCGCCGCTCACGCAGGCAAGGAAAGCGTTTCGGCAGGCGAGCTCATTCTCGTTGACCTCGACAGGGTGCTCGGTAACGATATTACCTCTCCCGTCGCAATCAAGGAGTTTGAGAAGATAGGAGTAAAAGAGGTTTATGACCGTGAAAAGGTAACTATGGTTATGGACCACTTCGCTCCCAATAAGGATATTAAAGCGGCAGTTCAGTGTAAAATGTGCCGTGATTTCTGCAACGAGAAGGATATTGTACACTTCTACGACGTAGGAAGAATGGGAATTGAGCATGCACTTTTGCCCGAAAAGGGACTTGTTGTTCCGGGTGACGTTGTTATCGGTGCAGACTCTCACACCTGCACGTACGGAGCGCTCGGAGCATTTTCCACAGGTGTCGGCTCTACCGATATGGCGTGCGGAATGGCTACGGGTAAGGCTTGGTTTAAGGTTCCCTCGGCGATAAAATTCGTTTTGACGGGCAAGCTCAACCGCTTTGTTTCGGGTAAGGACGTTATCCTTCATATTATAGGAAAGATAGGCGTTGACGGCGCTCTCTATAAGTCGATGGAGTTTGTTGGCGAGGGCGTCAGCGAGCTGTCTGTTTTCGACAGGCTCACTATCTGTAATATGGCAATTGAGGCAGGCGCAAAGAACGGTATATTCGAGGTTGACGAGAAAACTGTCGAGTACGTTAAGGAACGCTCCGACAGAAAAATTGTTGCCTACAAGGCAGACGAGGATGCAGAATACGATGAGGTTATCGAGATAAATCTCTCGGAAATCAAATCAACCGTTGCGTTCCCCCATCTTCCCGAAAACACAAAAACCATCGACGAGGTTGGCGATATTGTTATCGACCAGGTTGTTATAGGCTCCTGCACTAACGGTCACTACAAGGACCTTGAGGAGGCGGCGAGCATAATTAAGGGTAGACGTGTTGCCAAAAACGTGCGTGCAATCATAATTCCCGCAACGCAGGATATTTATCTCAAGGCGCTTGAAAACGGACTTCTCAAGGCATTTGTTGAGGCAGGCTGTGTAGTTTCTACACCCACCTGCGGACCTTGCCTTGGCGGTTATATGGGAATTCTGGCGGCAGGCGAGCGTGCGGTAGCAACTACCAACCGTAACTTTGTCGGCAGAATGGGCGAAGTTACCTCTGAGGTATATCTCGCCAGCCCCGCAGTAGCGGCGGCGAGCGCAATTGCAGGAAAAATCGCAGACCCCTGCGAGATAGTAAAGGAGTGAGGGTATGAAATACACAGGTAAGGTTATCAAATACGGCGACAACGTCGATACCGACGTTATCATTCCCGCACGCTATCTCAACACCAGCGACAAAAAGGAGCTCGCATCTCACTGTATGGAGGATTTGGACAAAACCTTTCGTGACAGAGTAGAGGGGGGCGATATTATGGTCGCAGGCTTCAACTTCGGATGCGGCTCGTCAAGAGAGCACGCCCCGATAGCTATCAAGGAGAGCGGAATTTCACTCGTTATTGCAAAGAGCTTTGCGAGAATTTTCTACCGCAACTCGATAAATATAGGTCTTGCAATCGTTGAGTGCCCCGATGCGGCAGAGGCAATTATGGACGGTCATACCGTCGAGGCTGACCTCGATAACGGAGTTATTTACGACAAAACCACGGGCGAGAGCTTCAAAACTCAGCCCTTCCCCGCATTTATACAAAAAATCATCGAGAACGGCGGACTCGTTGAATCAATCCGCAACGGTGATATTAAATAAGAGGTAAGAAATGAATTACAACATAGCACTTTTAAGAGGTGACGGAATAGGCCCCGAAATCGTCGACAGCGCAGTTCGTGTGCTCGAGAAAATCGGAGAAAAATACGGTCACACCTTTAATTTCACACCCTACCTTATAGGCGGTGCTTCGCTCGACGAGTACGGTATTCCTCTCACACAGGAAACGATTGACGGATGCCTCGCATCCGACAGCGTGCTTTTGGGTGCGGTAGGAGGCCCGAAATGGGATACTCTGCCCGGAAATATGCGCCCTGAGAAGGCACTTCTCGGTATACGTGCGGCAATGGGACTGTTCACAAATCTTCGCCCTGCGAAGCTCTATCCTGCGCTCAAGGGTGATTGCCCTCTGCGTGAGGATATAGTTGCCAACGGCTTTGATATAATGATAGTCAGAGAGCTGACGGGCGGTATTTACTTTGGCGAGCGCGGTATGCGTGAGGGCAAATACGGCGAGGAGGCATACGATACTGAATGCTACAGCCGTATGGAAATTGAGCGTATAGCGAAGGTTGCATTTGAAACCGCAAGGAAGCGCAGAGGTAAGCTTATCAGCATTGATAAGGCAAATGTGCTTGACACCTCACGCCTTTGGAGAAAAATCGTTCACGAAATGGCAGAGCAGTACCCCGACGTTGAATGTAGCGATATGCTGGTTGACAACGCCGCAATGCAGCTCGTGCGCAACCCTGCGCAGTTCGACGTTATCGTAACCTCAAATATGTTCGGCGATATTCTCTCCGACGAGGCATCGCAGATAACAGGCTCTATCGGTATGCTCGCATCTGCATCTCTCGGTGATAATACCAGAGGTCTTTACGAGCCGATACACGGCTCCGCCCCCGACATTGCGGGACAAAACAAGGCTAATCCTATCGCAACCATTCTCTCTGCGGCAATGATGCTGCTTTATTCCTTCGGTCTTACCAAGGAGAGCGATGCAATAATAGGTGCGGTTGATGCAGTGCTTAACGCAGGCTACCGCACGGCAGATATTGCGCACGGCGGAGAGGCGCTCGGAACGGTTGAAATTACCGATAAGATTATAGAGAACATATGAAAGACATAAAACAACTGTACAAAAGCCTATCGTCCTTTTCGGTTCTGCGCTCCTTGCTCGAAAAACCGCTTTTTACGCACTTTTTTGAGTATTGCAGACAAGAAAATCAATTCGACAGGCTCAGTGCGTACGGAGCATTCGTCTGCAACGTTTATAACAACGGGGCAAACCTCACTGATTACGTGCTGAAAATGCTCTACGAGGATGAAAATATCTATGTAAAGCTTGCATCTCAGGGCGAAAAAATCAACGCAAATATTCAAAAAGAGGTAGAAAGGGAGCTCTCCGTTCTTTCCGCATTTTCCTCGCTTACGGCAGAGGATTTTTACAGCGAAATAGGTACGGATATTCCCGCCTTTGATTCCTATGAGGCTGACGTTAAGGGGCTTTATGCAAAGCGTCTTGAGCTTATAGGTCAGTACGGATACGGAATTTTTGCATCAAACGCTATGTTCTCGGTGTCCGACAGCGGCGAAATTGTGCCCGTTGTCAGTGCCGATACGATAACCCTTGACAGCTTTGTAGGATATGAAAACGAGCGCCGCAGAGTCCTTGCGAACACCGAGGCGTTTATCAGCGGCAGACCTGCCGCAAACGTTTTGTTGTACGGCGATGCGGGTACGGGTAAATCCTCAACCGTTAAGGCGGTTGTAAACCACCTCTTTGACAGAGGTGTACGCCTTATCGAGTTGCGCAAAAATCAGTTGCTTCTTTTGCCCAAAATTATGGGTGAAATCAGCAAAAACCCCCTGAAATTCATAATATTTATAGACGATTTGTCGTTTAACTCAAATGATGACCAATTCAGTATGCTGAAGGCAACGCTGGAGGGCTCAGCGAGCGCAAAGGCGAAGAACGCAGTAATATATGCGACCAGCAACCGCCGACATATCGTCAAGGAGAGCTTTGCTGACAGAGAGGGCTCGGATATTCACAGAAACGATACCGTGCAGGAAAATCTGTCGCTCTCCGAGCGCTTTGGGCTCACTGTTTTGTTTGCAAAGCCCGAAAAGCGTCTGTATCTCGAAATTGTGCACGAGCTGGCTCTGCGTAACGGCATTGTTACCGATATGGCTGAGCTTGACAGAGCGGCAGAGGAATTTGCGCTCCGCCGTGGCTATCGCTCCGCACGCTGTGCAGAGCAGTTTATTCACAGCTTAATGTAAAGCTACTTTATTATCTGTTCGATAGAATAGGAAGGAAAAATTATGCTGACACTTGACAACGTCTACCGTGCGAGCTATGCGTTAAAGGGCGTTATCCGCCAGACTGACGTGATATATGCGCCCAAAATACGAAACGATGCGGAAATCTACTTAAAAACTGAAAATCTCCAGATTACAGGCTCGTTTAAGGTCAGAGGCTCGTACTATAAAATGTCAAAGCTCTCGCCCGAGGAAAAACAGCGTGGCGTTATCGCCTGCTCGGCGGGAAATCACGCACAGGGGGTCGCACTTTCTGCGCAGAAGAACGGAATTAAGGCAGTAATATGCCTGCCCGACGGAGCGCCTATTTCAAAGGTTGAGGCGACAAAGAGCTACGGGGCAGAGGTATGCCTTGTCGAGGGCGTTTACGATGATGCGTACAAAAAGGCGCTCGCCCTGCGTGACGAGTGCGGTTATACCTTTATTCACCCCTTTGACGATGAGGACGTTATAGCAGGTCAGGGCACTATTGCACTTGAGCTTGCAGAGCAGCTCCCCGACCTCGATGCAGTTATCGTTCCTGTTGGCGGCGGAGGACTTATTTCGGGTATTGCCTATACTATCAAAACGATAAATCCAAAGGTTAAGGTGTACGGAGTTCAGGCTCAGGGCGCACCCTCAATGTATAATTCCGTCAAGGACGGAAAAATTGAGGAGCTGTCGGGAGTTTCGACCATTGCCGACGGTATTGCGGTAAAGAAGCCCGGCTCTCTCACCTACGCAATTTGCAAAAAATACGTTGACGAGATAGTTACCGTCACCGATGATGAAATTGCGGCGGCAATTTTGGCTCTTATGGAGCAGCAGAAAATGGTTACCGAGGGCGCAGGCGCCGTTTCGGTTGCGGCGGCTATGTTCGGCAAGGTGGATATTAAGGGCAAAAAGGCAGTATGCCTGCTCTCGGGCGGTAATATCGACGTTACGATACTTTCCCGTGTCATACGCCGAGGTCTGCTTATGTCAGGCAGAACCTGCCAGTTTATGATTGAGCTGGTTGATAAGCCCGGTCAGCTCAAAAACGTGTCGAGAATCATCGCCGACCTCGGCGGTAACGTTACCTCGGTGCACCACGAAAGGGCAAACGAGGGCTCGGACGTCAATGGATGTTATCTCAGAATTGTTCTTGAAACAAGAAACTTTGAGCATATACGTGAAATACGTGAGGCTCTTGTGAATTTCGGCTTCAAGCTGATTTAAGGAGTATGTTATGAAAGAATATGTAAGCACCGATAAAGCGCCGGCGGCTATAGGACCTTATTCGCAGGCGATAAAGGTTGGCGGTATTGTATATACGTCAGGGCAGATTGCAATAAATCCCGCAAGCGGAAATATAGAGGGCAAGGATATAGCGGAGCAGACCGAGCAGGTTATGAAAAACCTCGGTGAGGTTCTGGGTGCCGCAGGCTCGTCGTTTGACAAGGCAATAAAAACCACTTGTTTTCTTTCCGATATAGCGGATTTTGCAAAATTCAATGAAATTTACGGAAAATATTTTGTATCGAAGCCTGCACGCAGCTGCGTAGCGGTGAAGGATCTGCCTAAGGGCGCACTTGTCGAGGTCGAGGTTATAGCGGAGGCTTAATATGAAAATTTCAACGTCGCTCAATATTTACAGCCCCTTTAATATTCCGTATAAGGAGAAAATAAAAAGGGCGCATAATTGCGGTTTTTCCGTCTTTGATTTCAACGTATGCGATCGTGAAAATGATTTCTATAATTGCGATGCTTGGCGAGAAAATATAAGGGAAATTAAAAAATATGCCGACTCTCTCGGCGTTACCTTCTATCAAACGCACGCACAAATGGTTCGGGACGATATGAACGTGCAGAAAACCGTTTCTACCGAGTCGGACGCCGCAATAAAAAAATCAATTGAGGCATCTGCAATTGCAGGGGCAAAATGGACGGCAATGCACGCCTTCGGCATCAAGGATAAGGGGGCAAGAATTGAAAGAAATATTGAGCTTTTGCGCCCGTACGCAGAATTTGCGAGAGAGCATGGGATAGGCCTTGCGATAGAGAATATACCCGAGCGACTCTATTGGTATGACGAGATTGTGAACGATAACAACCTCTCAACCGCAGACGATCTTATTGCGGTTGTCGATGTGCTCAATGCAGAGCTTGGCAACGTCGGTGTGTGCTGGGATACAGGACACGCAAATTTGGTTGATAATCTAAGTCAGTACGACGAGCTCAAAAAGCTCGGTAAGAGGTTGAAGATAACGCATATCAACGACAACAAAAATCAGAATGACGACCATCTGATACCCTTTTACGGCTCTGTTGATTTCTATAAAATTATCCAGGCACTGAGGGAAATTGAGTATGAGGGCACGTTCAATTACGAGGCGCATTATTTTACATCGGGACTGCCTGAGGAGCTGGTTGATGACGCGGTCCGCTTTATGTACAAGGTAGCGCTTCACCTATGCGGTGAAGATAAATAATTACATGGTTGCAATTTCAAAAGAGGATTTTCTCACAAGAAAATCCTCTTTTTTATGTGAAAAAAAATAATACGTAGCTATAAAATTTTTGCAAAAAATAGTACAATAATTGCAATGTGTTAATGAAAGGGGTGTTTTTTGGTACGAGCATAATAGAATATGTCAAAAGTAGAATAAGTCAAAAAAGTAAATAGGTTGAATGAAAAAAAGGGTGAAAATGTACATAATGCACAAAAAATGCCAAAAATTTTGTCAAAAATGTCAATTGAATTTTTTGCATAGTTGTAGTATAATTATATCATCCCAAATTATATTTTTTAAAAAAGGAGATTTTACCTATGAAGAAAAGAATTTTAAGTCTTGTTCTTGCAGTCGTAATGGTTTTGTGCCTTGTGCCCGCAATCTCGATGGTTTCGTTTGCGGCAGAAGAGGATTACAGCATCCTGCCCGACGACGAAAACAAGCAGCATTTTCTTGATATCATGGCGGCTTACGGCGACGACACGATGCCCTCTGCTGCGACTATCAATGAAAAGCTGAACGGTTATCTTGCCCAGAATGAAAACTGGACTACCCAGCAGATTGCCGAGTATATGGCAACTCAGCTGAACGTCTATTTCCTCGACGAAATAACCGTATCCGACGGAGAGGGCGGCACTACCACCCAGAAGCTGTACGATGACACCCTCTACAACAGTATGTGGGAGGAAAACGTTGCAATAATCACGGATTACCTTAACAACAATGCAGGCAAAACGCAGGCGGCTATGGAAGAGAATATGCGTACAGCCCTTTTTGCGCAGCTTCTCTACATAGGCGGCAACAAGGATAACGGTTACCGTGCATATTCTACGAGGCTTTCGACGAACTACCTCGTTTATTCCGCTTGCAAGAGCATCGAGGATATGACCGATACCGACACCTTTGCTCAGGGCTATGCAGATGCTATTTGGGCTAAGGGTGCCTGGACTCCCGAGGCACCGCAGGACGAGGCCTCGCAGAAGGCATACGTCAAGGCAGCGGTTCTTAAGATCATTACTGACAACAGCCTGACCTCGGTTGGTACTAACCAGCAGGGAAATCAGGTCTTGACCCGTCTTGTGATGGCAGTTGATTTCCGTTCTGCTATAAACCTTACAACTAACACTGACGTTGCTAACCAAGGAAACAACTCAGGCTTCCGCTATCATGTGCTTTCCGCATACGAGGAGGCAATGAAGATGTCGAATTACGGTACAAATAAGGTTAAGGATTTCTACCTTAATTTTACTGACGTAAAGCTTGAGGGCGATGCTAAGTTTACCGATGCTGAAACCGAGAAGGAAAAGCTCGGGGTTATCCTCGACTACTATTTTGCACCCGGTGCAGGTAACTACGGCTATTACGAGGACCTTTGGTATGATGACGGACACCTGATTTACTTCGTTGATACCGCAAACCTCAACAACCCCTACGCTACCACGATAAACTCTACTCCCACCTCGGAAACCGATTTGACGCAGGTAGCTGTTGAGCCTACCCACTTTGCAAAGGCAATCATTGCGTCTCCTAACGGAGTTTACGGAACATACATGCGCCCATCCTCATCAGGCATACGTTCTCACGTCAAGGTTGTAGGCGGACAAAACATAGGCCGCTATTTCACCATTGGATATAACCAAACTCAAAATACCCAGATATTGACGACAGAGGTTGACGCTGACGGTTATCTCAGAGTATACGGTAGCACAACGACCGACACTCAGTTTAATTCATCCACCGCAAGTGGTTTTTCAAGATTTGCGGGAATATTCCTCGGATATTCCTATACCTTTGCGGCTACGTGGGAGAAGCCTTGTATGCATGCTCAAACATCCTGGGCTAATCAGCCTCAATATGACTACAACTATTTCCTTGACAACGGTATGACAATGACCGCTGATGAGAACGGTAAATACGGCGGATATACCTATCAGTTTAACACGAGAATTGATGCCGATTACTGGTTAAACAATTCAAACGGCACGGTAAGCTCGCTGTATTCTAATCTCGTTGCAACGGCAGATACCCCGACTCTGTCCGACAAGTATGCGACTAATCTTGGAAATAATCTGTACGGCGCTACGGCTACCGGAGCAAATTCCTATTCCTCTCTCGGTGCGGTTATAAGGATTGGATCCCGTTATGATGCAACCCTTAACGACGGAGCAGGCGGTTACGTTCCTACCTACGGACGAGTTTATTCTCACTACAACGGTACGGGAGCTGTTAACGCTGCGCAAACCTCAGACCTTGGAACCTACATGTCAATCACAACAACTGCCAGCTTCACAGGAAATGATAAGGCTTCTAGTCTCGATTTCATGAAGATTGGTAACAGCGTCACCTCTGTTAAATATCAGCTGGCATACGCAGGTGATGACGATGCATTTTTACCTAATCCCAACGAAATGCACAGATCGGCAGTACAGGGAAGAAATATGTATCTGTCGATGGTCGTTCAGATGCAGGATAAGCAGATGAGCAGCATGCGTGTTTATGACGTTTCTCTCACTCAGGCGCAGATTGAGCAGAACGAGCTGGCTGATTTGTTCTACGAGAAGGGTATAGACCTCTCCGTATACAATTCACTCTCGGACGATGCTAAGAGCAAGGTAATGGGAGATCTCGGCTCTGCTGATTTTGACGCTATTACGGTTGACGAAATAAATGCTGTAATCAATGCGGCTGCGGAGAAGGAGGGCACCTACTACGGTGATTACGCTCACCTCTGGTATGATGACGGACACCTCGTTTCCTTCGTTGACCTTATGGATATTACCGATGAGCAGAGAGCAACTCAGCTTACCGGCTCCACCGGAACCCAGTCGGCGAACTGGTATTACGTCGGCACTACGGACGTATACGCTAAGGATACTCGTCTTTTGGTTGGCTATTCCTTGAATCAGTACTATAACCGAGTAGGCGGAACAGTTCCCTTCTACTATCGCCGTTCATACGTCAGAATTACGGGCGGTCAGAATGCAGGCGACTGGTATATGATTACCACCTCTGGCACCGCTGATTCCTTCGCATTCCCCGCTGTCAGCGGCGGATTTACAGACCTGGGTAACGTTTCCAGCGGTTCGTACGGAGTTGGAAACAGAACAGGTATTTTGCTGACTAAGGCATTTTCCGATTATGAGGCAGGAATGTACTATCACTGCGCTCTTGAGGATTTGGAGGCTGAAAGCTATCTTCTTGGAAAAGAAGGCGGCGGAAACGGATTCTCAATAGATGCGGCAGTTTATATGGGAACCCCTGTCAGTATAAATCATAACATGGTTTTCGTGTCTGTTTCCGATTTCGCACAATCATCTGTAACCGAAAGAGTCTTCAGCGAGACCCAGAACAATAATCCGAACAAGCAAACTGAGGCCTACGGAATAATGACTGGCTTGGCTTATCCGAGCAAGGACGGTGTAGCGTTGGGCTATTACGGTCAGATGAATCTTGGATACGTAGGACGCTTCGGAGATAATGGTGCAGCTCCCAAATTCCTTGACAGCTCTGCACACGTTACCTCTGCCTTTAGCTTTGAAACTCAGAATTTGTATAATCTCTCTATGAGTATTTTTGCTGATGACCAAACCTCCGGCGCAGTTAAATTTACTACCGTTAATTCTACGCATCAGAAGGCTATGGCAGCCGCTGAGGGATATCCCTCCTACGGCGCATACGCAAACCTTGCAACCACTATGGTAACAATAGCTCCTCAGTCATATTACTACTATTTCAGAGTTTACGACGTAGCTATTACGGCTGAGCAGGCAAGACAGAACCACTTTGCAGACCTTATGTACTACAATAAGATAGACACTGCAAAGTATGATGCGCTCTCCGATAACGATAAGATGACGCTCTGGGCATGGGCAACCGATTATATGCTCAGCGATGCTACCGCAAAGGCAGCTATCGAGGCTAAGATTGATGCACTCGCAGAGGCAAGCACCGAGCTCGTTAACTTCAAGGGCTTCCAGGCACGTGTATCGAAGAACGTCGGTGTAAGATCCGTATTCTACCTTGACCAGTCCGCAATTGCAAATGCAGGCGTTACTGTAAAGGCATACGGTGCTATCGCAGGTACTGCAGTTCCCGGAGCAGATTTTGACAGCTTCACTATCAGCTACGATGCAGAGAACGGTGTAACCGTATCCTCTAATGCGAGGATGACGGCAAGCACCGATGAGGGCTTTATGCTGATTGCTGACGCAGAGAAGGAATTTATCCTCGGCTCGGATGAAAACCTCGATAACTATACGATGTTTGCATACACTGTTGACTTTATCAACGGCTCTATCGACAGAAACGGAAACATAACCGGTGAGAGCATGATTGATACGCTTAAGGATACCGAAATGTTCTTCCGTGCGTTTGCAGTAGTTGAGTATAAGGGCGCAACCTACATTCACTACGTAGACGGCGCAAGCGCAAATTATAATAATTCGAGCGTATCTCTTACTGAGGTTTCCGAGTATTACGCAAACCTTGACACGCAGTTTGCAAACAACGCCTGCATCAAGGCAGTTGTTGGTACAACAAATGACGAGGAATAAAGGAGGGTAAATAAATGAAAAAGTACAACAAGCCCACAGCTGAAATCGTAAAGATCAAGGCAGAGGATTTTATAACCCTCTCAATCAACAGCCAGGGAAATAACGACAATACCGTAGGTATTTGGGAACTTCCCCTGAACTGGGACCTTTGATAGTTACTCCGTAAACGGGGTGCAAACACTAACGGCAAGGGCGGTGCGAATTGCTCGCACCGCCCTTGTTTAAAGGAGATTTTTATGAGAAAAAGAATTATGAGCCTGCTCTTGGCGGCGGTAATGCTTATTTGTATGGTTCCTGCGATTTCGCTGGTATCCTATGCAGATAATGCGACCTCACCTGCGGTTGGCACCTATGAGTATTATGAGCATTTGTGGTATGATGACGGGCATCTTTTGTCCTTTGTTGACCTCACGCACATGACCGATGCGGATATTGTTGAAAACTCCGATTCGCTTGAGCTTGAGGGCACAGATTACCGCATAATCAACGGTCTTACCGGTTATACGACTACCGAGGGCCTTCGCTCCTTTGTCAGGATAGTTGGCGGTGCTAACGAGGGTAAATACTACCTCATAACCGTTGACAAGCGAGTTAATGCGGCAGGCACAGGTGCGGTTGATAATAATTACAAATTCACTCCTACTGCAAACGGAATGGTCGTTATACCTGACCGTCAGGATACGGGCGGATATGCACGTGCTATTAACTCGGGTATCTGGCTTGCACACGCATACTCTGCCGACGAGGTTACCACCTCGTTTGAAAAGGGCTACGCCAGCGCTACTCAGCTTGACGCAGCTATCGACTACGGAACGGATGATAAGCTCAATACCTTCGCCGTTAATATGGTAATGGACTATCACGATTCCGCTACCAATCCGAACGGAGTTGCGCTTCTCTCGATTTCGGGACTTAGCCCTACCGACCCTAACTCCCGCTACACCACAGCGCAGGGCGAAACGCCCTTCTACGGAAATTCCGATACGATAAAGAAGATGACCGAGATGTACAACGTTATCGGCGGCTTCCAGCCTAATTCTGCGGGTGAGATAGCAAACGTATGGCAGGGCTATAACGGACGCTTCGGCGGTCAGGTTACTCCCGGCAGATACGGCGGAACCTACGTTGACGGTGATACTTTGAGCGTTTTGTTCACAGTAAGCTATAAATCAGCAACCACATTCTTTACAACCACCTCAGCGCTTGTCAAGACGGGCGCATGGGTGAGTGCAGACGCTAAATACGAGAAATCAACGGCTATCACAACCGAGTATCCCTCGTACGGCGCACACGTTCAGATGTCGGGACTTATGGCTAATATTCCCGATGCGACGAATATGTATTACCTCAGAATTTACGACACGGCGCTCACCGAGGAGCAGATGAAGCAGAATCACTTTGCCGACCTCTGCTACTACTATAACATTGACCTCACAGCATACAGCGCCCTGACCGGTAAATTCAAAAATCAGGTTATTGAGGGAGCGCAGAAGCTCAAGCTTGGCGATGATACTTACGGCAAGAGCGACCTTGAGGCTCTTATTGCCAACGTTCTTCTCGATGCAATGCCCGAATTCGGTGACGCATCCTCGGATTATTCCACGAGCGTTGTTGATACCGAGCTTGCAAAATACATAGACCTTTACTATGACGACGGACACCTTATGTCGATGATGAACCTTTCGAACATCACCGAGGACGAGGTTGTTTACAACGGCGACGGTGTAAATATAGACGGTAAGAGAGTTGTTCTCGGCAACCTGCACGAGGAAAACGGTCAATACGACTCGTACGTGAAGATTTTAGCAGGTAAGTACGCAGGCGACTACTACCGCCTCGGAAATCAGGGCGCAGACGACAAGTTTACGCTACAAATTGAAATCGACGACGAGGGCTTTATCAAGTACAACGAGTGCTTCCAGCAATGGGGTGCGAAGGTGTGCGGTGTTATGTATTCCTACACCTACGATGAGAGCACTCTTAACACGGTGAAGCCGAGGGCAAAGGAAACGTCCGACTTTATCTACAACACCGAGTATCTTCAGTATGATAACACCTACGGCAACTTCACCCAGGAGGGTGTTTACCGTATGACGTGCGATTACTATACTCAGATGTATCCCACCAGGGACTCGTTCTCGCTTCTTATGGCGTTTGGCTACCATTCGGGATCCTTCGTAATAAAGAGCGGAAAGAACGGCACTACGATAACCTCCTTCTACTCGGGCACAACTCACGGTAACGGAACTCAGCGTGAGACAACCTACACAGCAAATGAAACCTATCACTATATGGCTCGTGTTGCGTTTACGGATGCTACCACTATGTTCCGTACGATATACATTTACCATGATGAGAAGGGCATGCAGACTACTACCGCCGGCAAGGAGCCCGGATACGATCTCAATCAGATCAAGGGTGACCGTACCCAGTTCACGGCGCACAACCAGGGTATGAAGATGTATTTGCTCCGTCTTTACGACGTATCTCTTACTCCGCAGCAGATGATGCAGAATCATTTTGCCGACCTTTGCTACTACTACGGTCTTGAGAGAACCGACGAGCTTCTCAAGCTTGGCTCTGCAGTCCTTACTGAGGAGTTCTATGCTGCTTTCCAGAAATACAGAGTAGGTATGTGTCATGCGGGTGACATTTCCTCGATGCAGAGCATGATTAACTCAGCGATTAATTCGCAAATCAACCCGGATAAGATTATTGCGAGCATTGCGGCTAACTACAATAGAGCAGTTGCGAATGCAACCTCCGCATCCGAGTCGCTTGCGGCGGTAGAAACAATTCTTAACGGCATTGATGCTTATATCACGCAGGTTGGGTCTATGACTGCTATTAACGAGGAGAGCGAGCGCCTTTTCGCAGATTGCATAGATAAGCTTCAGGCTGTCAAGGACAACGTAAGCCTTTATTATCTGATAGTAACAAATTACAACAAAAACGTTCAGAGTGTCAAGGAAGCTGCAACAGCTATTTACAACGCAACGAACGCTCAGACGAACATAGACACTCTGTTGGCTAACAACAATGCGCTTGAGGGCAAAATGCACTATTCCGTCGAAGGAACGGCACACGCATCAAAGTTTGCGCTACTTGCCGCAGAGGGCAATTCCGAGATTGCACGGATTGTTGCAGTAGCAAACAGCGTAAATGCCCAGACCTCTTTTGACATTACCGATTACGTTAAATTTGCGGGATATCAGGTGAGACTTACCGATTTTGCCGCTATGCGTGCACTGTTCGCAGTTGATGCGGATGCCGTTGAGGCGGGATATACCTGCGGTGATTTGTCGTATGATATTGTTTGCTTGGGATTTGCATTTGTCGATGCCTCTGCAACCGATTTCAGCGTTACCTATGACGGAAAATATGCAACTCCGAGTGATGCCGGAGCAATAATTAAATACGTTGACAATTGGAACCGTGAGTCGGATATGGACGCAGCTGTCAGTGAGATAACGGGAATTGACGGAGCACAGGCTTATTCAATAATTAAGGCGTACGACGGAGCTAATCCTAAAAACCTTGCAGATGAGTATCAGAAGGAGTATGCGCTCAAGGTATTCATTGTCCTTGAGGGCGAGGGAACGAGCTTTATCCGCTATTACGACGCAGAGAGCGTTAATGCGGGTAAGACGGTATCTGTCTACGAGCTGGCAAAGTATGCGAGCGGAGTAGAGAATGCCGCTAATCTTGCTGATGAATTTTACATTGCCCGTGTAATCGCTGCCGTTGAGGGCAAGAACGGATAAAGGAGGAAAAACAAATGAAAAAGATCATAGCTTTACTTTTGTGTCTTATAATGCTTTTCTCCCTCGTTGCTTGCGATGTCGGAGACGGCGACACTACGACGACAACTACTACAACAACTACAACAACCACAACAACGACAACCTCTGCTCCCGCTCTTTCCGCAGGCGCAGATGAGGATAAGCTTGCTTATACCGATTGGGATAAGGACGGTTTTCACATCTACGTTTCCAATTCGGGCTTTGACTATAACGACGGACTGACTCCCGAAACTGCGGTTCAGACCGTTTATAAGGCAAATGAAATTGCTGCTGACTATATTAACGGTGAGGGTGTTGATAAACAGGACGTTATAATATCCCTTGAGGCAGGTAATTATTATCTACCTGAGGCGGTAAGACCTGTGTCGGGAACCGATGATATAGGCGTATACTTCACCTCACGTGGGGGCAGAGCATATTTCACAGGCGGACTTAATTTCAAGTCCTATGAGATTGAAAAGTGCACCGACTCTGCAATACTTAATAAGATTTTCGATGAAACTGCGAGGGAAAACATCTATGAGATAGACCTCTCCTACTATTCCGAATATCTTACCGAGCTTATCCCCGTGGGATCGGCAAAGAACGATTACGGCACGTACATTTACGATACCGTTGAGTTCTACGTAGGCAATTACAATCTTCAACCCTCCCGTTTCCCTGAGAAGGAGCATCAGGTCAGCGACAACACCGCTATCGGCCTCGATATGCCGGGTGCATTCGCAATTACCTACATAAACTATATGAAGAACGGCAACTTCGTAACCATAGAAGAGATAGGCTCGGAGTTTGCCACGACTCCCGTAAACATATTTATCAGGGGCGAAACCTATGAGAGAGTAAAGTCCTGGGACGTTGCCAACGAAAAGATATATATTGAGGACACTCTCCAGAACAACTACTCGGTAACACGTCACTATTTAACAAAGTTTACCGATGCACGTTATTCCTTCAACGGAAACCTTACCTTCTTTGACGGCTACGTTACTCTTAATACGGGACGAGGCGGTAACGGTGCAGTAGGCTCTGCCTCCGACGGCGGCTCGGCTTCCGAGTTCAGACGTGCGTATTTCTTCAACATTCTTGAGGAAATAAATGCTCCCGGAGAATATTACTACGACGAGGCAGGCAAGAGGCTCTACGTTTACCTTGATGAAACCATGTCCACAAATGATCTCTATATTGCTGCGTCCACCGACCATCTCTTTGAGATTCAGGGCACGGAGGATGATCTCATGGAGAATATCAATTTCGTCAACGTCGGCTTCAAGTATTCTCAGACTCACCTTATCCGCATACAGAACGCAGACGGTGTAACCATGACGGGCTGTACGGCAGGTCTTAATGCGGGCGTTGCTGTTTACACTCAGAACGCAGTTAACCTCACCTTCAAGGATTCCTTGTTTGAGGCAACGGGCTGCGGCGTGTTCTGGTTTACCGACTCGGCGTGGGGCGACAATGACGGGGACGGCGTGTTCGACCTCGCAAACGTTTTGGTAGAGAACTGTGTTATCAGGGATATATCGGAGCAGAAGGTTGACTACCAGCCCGCCTTCAAGATGAGTAATTTCTCAGGACTTACCGTTCGTCGCTGTACGGTATCGGACGGCGGTCACGCTGCTGTAAACTACGGTACGGCAGGTAACTTTTTGTTTGAGTACAATGAGTGGTTTGACTTCATGACCGAAACCGACGACGGAGGCCTCTCCTACTCGGGAATGGCAGATGCTACTACTATGACGGGTATCGTGTGGAGATATAACCTCATTCACGATATCGGCTCATCCTGGCAGCCCTGGTGCGTACGTGTATTCTACTCCGACGCAGACAGTATGCTTTACACCATTCACGACAATATCATCTACAACTTTATGAAGGGTGATGAAATCAACGGTCTTGTATTCCATAACGTTCACGGTGCAAATATTTATAATAATATCATTATGAATACGGGCGGCAAGGTAGAGCTGCTCACCGAGTATCTCTATGAGGACGTTATGACCGACCTTATGCGTAGCTTACGTACGGACACTACTAAGGACGGCTACACAGGCACCTTCTACCACCTCAACTTTGAGGGAGAAGGCAAGGAGGATGACAAGGGCTGGACCGATGCAAGGCGTAAGCTGTACAACGAATCCGGACTCCTCGACGAGGATTTCGCATTCGCATTTAACCGTATAGATTATATGCGCTCGGATAAATTCTTCTATGATATCTTCTCGAAGGGTTATGCAGTTCTTGCGACTAACGAAAGTGGCAGCGGTGTTGCGGCGAGTGCCAATAAATCCGCGCATAACAACGGAACTATTGCTGTTGATGCAGATACCATATCTGATTTTCAGATTCGTTTGGCGCAGAATATAGCGGGTAAGTCGGCGGGCTTCTACACCTTCAATTCGGTTGATGAAATGACCGAGTTTATGCTCTCTATCGGCTATAAGGGAGCTTATGACCTCAGCAAGCTTCCCGTAGGCGTCAGCATGCTTTATGACGGTCAGAGAGTAAATACCTTCTATTATAACCTTCTTGCAGAGGATTCTCCCGAGGAGGTAGTAGATTGGGTTCTCAGCGACACATCTCTCGAGGTGCAGAAGAGTGATGCTACCATCACCAATAACATAGACACCCTGTTCTCAACTGCGAGAGGATATGCTCACTGTATTTACAGATCAGCTATTTATTCCAAGGTTGCGTATACCGGTATATACCACAACAACCTCACGATAAACGTTGCTAACGATCCCTCTACCGAGATTATGATCGGTAACAAAACGATTTATTGGGACAGTATATTTACTAAGTATTGGAACTCCTCCGACTATGACGGCATTGATATCGAGATGTTTGATGAAAACGGCGAATATACCACTGATTTCATTGATACTGTAACCGATATCCTCTATAACGACGAGAACCTTTTGAAGGATAATGACGGCGAGCCGGTGCTTCAGATTCTTGATCTCTCAAAAGTGGGAGCAAGATTGAACCTTAATTAAATAATCCTGTGAAAACCCCGATTTTTTCGGGGTTTTCTTTTTGATTTATTATGTAAATAATGCAAAAAAATATGTAAATGATGCAGGCGGAGAGCATGTTGCACAAAAACAAGGGAAAAAAATCGTAAAAAGGCACAATTGACCGCAAACTTTACGTATAGTATAATATAATTGGTAAGATGGATATGTGTACCTTTCATTGCGCAATCCTATAACAGTTAACTGTTACCGCAAATATAGAGTAAGGAGAAATTTATGAGAAAAAGAATTATGAGCCTACTTTTGGTGGCAATTATGCTTATCTGCATGGTTCCTGCGATTTCGCTGGTGTCCTACGCAGATGTTGCGACAGCTCCCGCAGTAGGTACCTACGAGTACTACGAGCATTTGTGGTATGATGACGGACATCTTTTGTCATTTGTTGATATGACGCATATGACACAGGATGAAATTGTTATCAACTCCGAATCTCTCGAGCTCGAAAACACCGATTACCGTATAATCAACGGCAAGACAGGTTTTACCACAAACTCAGGTCTGCGTAGCTATGCTAAGATTATAGACGGTAAAAACGAGGGCAAGTATTACCTGATAACCATCAGCGGTACATACAACGGCGATGGCACAGGCGGCATTATGGACAATTACAGCTTCGCACCTGACAGCGAGGGATTTTTAAAGATTCCTACAGCTGCGGCTCGTGGCAATACTGCTGCTGAGCGGTCGGGAATCTGGCTCGGTCACGCTTATACCTCTGACGAGGTAACTACACCTATGGAGAGAGGTCATCAGAGCGTAAATCTGCTCGATGCCGAGATAGACTATGGCAGTCCGGATGCCCTCAACACCTTTACCGTTGATATGGTAATGGATTACAACATTCCCACAATAAATCCCGGTGGAGTTCTCCTTTTGTCCATTGCGACAAGCTCTGAGCGTTTTGCAAATTCCTCTTCTGAGGAACCGTTCGGCAATACCACCAATGCGCTGGATACGGCAAAGAGCCGTACTGACGCCTATTATGTTCTCGGCGGCTATCAGCCCACGGGCGCAGGTGTAAATATGTATTGGCTCGGATACAACGGACGCTATCAGGGAAATCTGAATTGCTCTTATTACGGCGGAGCATTCCCGAGCGGCTCGGCGCTCCACGTTGCGTATAACATCAAATATACGGCGCCTACCGCCTTTATGCTGAAACACACCGCTCTTATGATGTCCGGTGCTTGGGCGAGTAGCGAGGCAAATGCACCAAAGGTAACCGAGCCTTCAAACGGTTATCCCTCATACGGTGCATATCTGGATATGACCGCTCTTATGGCTAACGTTCCTGATGCAGCCAATATGTATTATCTGAGAGTTTATGATTGCGCTCTTGCTGAGGAGCAGCTGAAGCAGAATCATTTTGCGGATCTCTGCTATTACTACGGAGTGGACCTCACCGCCTACAACAACCTGACCAAGAAGTTCAAGGCGCAGGTTATAGAAGGTGCGCAGTCAATAAATCTTGGTGATACCGCATACGCAAAATCCGACCTTGAGGCTCTCATTGCAAACGTTATGCGTGATGCAATGCCCGAGGTTGGCGATGCTGCCGCAGATTATAGGACCAAGGTTGTTGACGATGAGCTTGCAAAGTACATAGACCTTTACTATGATGACGGACATCTTATGTCGATGCTGTATCTGTCCGACGTTGAAAGCTCCGATGTTGTTTACAACGGAGACGGCGTAGAGATTGACGGCGCACGTGTTGTGCTTGGAAACAAGCATGAGGCAAACGGTGTGTATGACTCATACGTCAGAATTCTGGCGGGTAAGTACGCAGGAGAATATTACAAGCTCGCAAATCAGGCGCAGGACAACAGCTATACCTTAAAGGTTGAGATTGACGGAGAGGGCTTTATTAAATACAATGAGCCGTTCTTTGCTTTTGGAACCCGTGATATAGGAGTAAGGTTCTCGTATACCTATGCTGAGGAAGACATCAATAAGCCTGACCCGAGAATAAGTCAGAAATCACGCTTTATCTACAACACTGATTATCTTCAGTACGATAACACCTACGGCAACTTTACTATGGAGGGTGTTTACCGTATGCATGCACCTTATTATTCTGTGGGCAATGAGAAGCAGGACGTTTTCTCACTTCTTATGGCGCTCGGAAATCATCAGGGCTGCTTCGTTGTCAAGACCGGCAAGAACAATCAGGCAATAACCTCCTTCTATTCGGGTACGACGCACGGCGACGGAACTCAGAGAGAGGTTATATATGAAATTGGCGAAACCCATCACTATATGGCACGCGCCTCGTTCTCAACACCTACTAAGATGATGCGTTCAATTTATTTCTACCATCATAGAGAGGGAATGGTAACAACAAACGCAGGTAAGGAAAACGGATACGATCTTGCTACTATGCTAAACAACGACCGTTCGAAGTTTGCGGCGCACAATCAGGGCTCACAGATGTATTTCCTCCGTTTTTACGACGTATCGCTGACTCCCGCGCAGATGAAGCAGAATCACTTCGCCGACCTCTGCTATTACTACGGACTTGAAAATGTAGAGGCTCTTGTAAAAATCGGTTCATCTGCTCTTACCGAGGAGTTTTATGACGGATATAAGCAGTACAGAGTAGGTATGTGCTCTCCCGTTGAAATTAATGCAATGCAGACGGGAATAAACAATGCCATAAATTCTGTTATTAACGCAGACCGTGTTATAGATACCATCGCTCAATATTACAATACAGCTGTTGCTAATGCGACATCTTCTGCAGCTTCTCTTGCTGTAGTAACCGATATAATGAACAGCATTGACGCCTCTATTGAGCAGGTTAAGAATATCGAGTCCCTTGACGCAGAGGGCGCAGTTATCATAGCCAACTGTGTTCAGGAGCTCGAATCCATTAAAGAAAATATAAATCTGTATTACCTGATAGTGCAGAGCTATAACGCAAATGTCTCGGAGGTTAAGGATATTGCAACCCAATTGAAGAACGCATCGGTCTCTGGTACGGCAATTGATGTGTTGCTTGAAAACCGTAACAAGCTCGAGGGCAAGATGCATTATTCAAACGAGGGAGCGGCTAATAATGCGAAGTTCGCAGTCCTTGCATCTGAGGGACAGGTGAAAATCGGCAGCATAATGTCGGTTGCGAACAGCGTTAATGCGCAGACTGCATTTAATGTTGAGGATTACATCAAATTTGCTGGATATCAGGTTCGTATAACTGATTTTGCGGCTATGCGTGCACTGTTTGCGGTAGATACAGAGGCTGTGGCTAACGGATATTCCTACGGAAATCTCAGCTACGATATTGTGAGCCTTGGCTTTATACTTGCAGATGCTACCAGTGCAAGTATGGATGCGACTTATGACGGAGAGCGTGTATCCACAGATGCAAAAAATCCTCTCGTAAGATACGTTGACAAGTGGAGCAGAGAGGAAACGCTCGACAGCGCTGTCAATGAGATTACCGGATTTGAGGATGCTGAGGCGTATTCGATAATAAAGGCTTTTGATGATGCCGATAGCTCAAATATAGCCGATGAATATCAGAAGGAATACAAGCTCCGTGCGTTCATCGTGCTTGAGGGTGAGGGAACTCAGTTCATCCGTTATCTCGACGTAGAGAGCGTCAACGTAGGCGACACGGTGTCTATGTATGAGCTTGCAAAGCATGCGAGCACGGTTGAGAGTGCAGAAAATTTGAAGGATGAATACTACATCAGCCGTGTCATAGCTGCGGTTGAGGGCAAAGAGGATTAAGGGAGGAGAAGACAGATGAAAAAAATAATTGCTTTAATGCTTTGCTTCGTTATGCTTCTTTCCTTGATTGCGTGTTCTACGGACGGCGATGATGCATCAACGACCACAACGACTACAACTGCTCCAACGACAACAACGACTACGACAAACACGACCGTTGGCGCAAAGGAAGAACTGGTATACTCCGATTGGGACAAGAGCGGATATCATATATACGTATCCGAGGACGGATTTGATTACAATGACGGCTCAACTCCCGAAAAGGCGGTAGAGACCATCTACCGTGCAAACGAGCTCGCCGCAGATTACATAAACGGCGAAACTCCCGACAAACAGGACGTTATAATCTCCTTTGAGGAGGGTAACTACTATATCCCCACCACCGTTAAAATGGTAACGGGAACCGAGGAGGTTGGAATCTACTACACCTCCCGCGGTGGCAGAGCTTATTTCGTAGGCGGAATTAATATCAAGCCGTACGAGATAATGAAGTGCAACGACACCGAAATCGCAAACAAGGTTAAAGATGAAGATGCAAGGAACAATCTCTATGAGGTAGACCTGACGAACTACACACGCTATCTTACCGATTTTCTTGCTAATCCTGCTAATTTAAACGGAACAACGGTTCATAACTCGATAGAGTTTTACGTTGGCAACTACAACCTCCAGCCGTCACGCTTCCCTGACAAGGATTATCAGGCGGGCGACACCACGGCTGTCGGAGTTGATATGCCGGGCTCATTTGCAATTACCTACATTAATTATATGAAGGACGGTCAGTTTGTTTCGGTAGATGAAATAGCTGATTATTCAACAACTCCTTTGAATATATTCCTTACAGGTGAGACCTATGAAAAGGTAAAGTCGTGGGACGTTGCAAACGAGAAGATATATATTGAGGACACCCTCAATAACAACTACACAATTACACGTCACTACGTTACGAGCTTCACGGATACACGTTATTCCTTCGACGGTAACGTTACTTACTATGACGGATACGTAACACTTCATACAGGACGTGGCTCTAACGGTGCTGTCGGCTTGCCCTCTAACGGCGGTTCATATTCCGAGTTCAGACGTGCATATTTCTTCAATATTATTGAGGAAATCAACGATCCGGGTGAATTCTACTATGACGAGGCTGATAAGAAGCTCTACGTTTATCTCGACGAAACAATGTCAGCCAATGACCTTTACGTGGCAACTCTCGGTACACAGGCATTCAATATCGAGGGTCAGCCTGATAGCCTTATTCAGAATATACATTTTGTAAATATGGGCTTCAGATATTCACAGTCCGACTGGATGCATATGAAGAATGCCACAAATATTACGGTTAGCGGCTGTCTAATGGGACTTAACGCAGGTCTTGCCGTATTTACACAGAATGCAACAAACCTTACCTTCAAGGATTCGATCTTTGAGCAGCTCGGTACAGGTGTATTCAGACTCTGGAATACTGCGTGGGGAGACCACGACGACGACGGGGTATACGACCTAGCAAACGTTCTGGTAGAGAACTGTATTCTGCGTGACATCTCCGAGCAGAAGGTTGACTACCGACCTGCATTCGGATTCTTCAAATTTTCGGGTATCACAGTACGTCACTGTACTGTATCCGAAGGAGGCCACGCCGCTGTTCAGTATTCGGAGGCAGCCAACCTCCTGTTCGAGTATAACGAGTGGTACGGATTTATGACCGAAACCGATGACGGAGGACTCTCTTATTCGGGTATGGCTGATGCCACCACTATGACGGGTACTGTTTGGAGATACAATCTCATTCACGATATAGGCTCGTCCTGGCAGCCGTGGGGTGTTCGTGTATTTTACAGTGATGCTGACAGTGCGCTGTACACCATACACGACAACGTTATATACAACTTTATGCAGGGCGAGGCTAAGGGAGTTGTATTCCACAACGTACACGGTGGAAAAATCTACAATAATATTATAATGAACACCGCAGAGGATGTTTATATAATGACGGACTATATATATCCGGACATATTTACCGACCTGATGCGTTCCCTCAGAGCCGATACGGTAAGCGACATCTACAGTGGAACCTTCTACTATCTCAACTTTGAAAAAGCGGACGAAAGCGGCGATACCGCTGCCCGCAAGGAGCTGTACTCATCCGATGTCTTTGATGATGATTTCAAGTTCCATTTTGAGAGATTTGAATATCTGCGCTCTGATAAATACCTCTACGATATGTTCTCCAGAGGTTATGCGGTTATTTCACCGTATACACGTCAGGACAGCACTATTGGAACGAGCTCGAGCGAATCTGCTCACAACGGAGGAACGGTTGTGATTGACGACAGCACGATAGAGGATTTCGTTGTCCGTCTGGCGCAGAACGTCGCAGGCAAGTCTAAGGGTGATTATACATTTAATTCTGTTGATGAGATGACGGGCTTCCTCGTTCAGTTAGGATATAAGGGAGCAAGTGATGCGGGTAAGATGCCTGTAGGTGTCAGCATTTTGTATAACGGAGAGAGAGTACTCTTCTTCTACTACAATCTGCTTGCAGCGGGCTCTCCCGAGGCTGTCAGTGAGTGGGTTCTCAGTGATGCGGCAATTGCGGCGCAGGCGACGGATTCCACTATAACGAACAATATAGACACACTCTTCTCTCAGCACAGAGGATGGGCGCACTACGTTTACAGAGCGGCTATATATTCTAAATTTGCCTACACAGGACTCTATTACAACAACCTCACGATAAACGTAGGACTTGACCTTTCCACGCCGGTACCCGTCGGTAATACAGACGTTTATTGGGACAGCGTATTTGCAAAGAGCGGTAACTGCTCCGATTACGACGACATAGATATAGAGATGCTTGACGAGAACGGCGAATATACAGTTGATTTTATCGACCTCATAACCGATATTATTGACAACGATCAGAACCTGCAAAGAGATGAATACGGAGAAGCGGTACTGAAGCTTCTTGATTTGTCTAACGTAGGCGCTTCCCTTGGTAAATAAACAGGTAAACAAATTAAAGGGGCTTATTGCCCGTAACCATCGCTCATACGGTGCTTCTGCCTATTGCGGCAGAGGCACGTATGCGGCACCCTAAGATGTATACCCAAAAAATATTTATATAAAAGGAGACAAAATTATGAAAAAGCGAATTTTGAGCCTTGTTCTTGCAGTCGTAATGGTACTGTGCCTTGTCCCCGCAATTTCTCTGGTTAGCTTTGCGGCGGCTGAGGATTACAGCGTCCTCCCCGATGACACGAACAAGCAGCACTTCGTTGACGTAATGGCAGCGTATGCCGACGCAAATGCGCCGACTGCCGCAGTCATCAACGAAAAACTCACAGGCTACCTCGCTCTTAACAAGGTAATGACCGTTGAGGAGCAGGCAAAGCTCATTGCAGACTCGATTCAGCTGTTCTACTATGAGGATGGCGCCTATGAGGAAAATGTTGAGATAATAACCCAATATCTCACAGAAAAAAATCCTATCGGAACAAAGGAAGGGGAGTATGACCATGCGCATGCGCTGGAGCAGCTTCTTATCTACGTTGACGGCGATCCCGCACAGGGCTGGCGTGCGTGGGGCTCACGCAACTCGGCTAACCACGTTGCATTCAAGGCGATAAACAGTAGCGCACCTACCACCGTTGATGCGAATACTGCCGCAACCTATGCTGACATCATCTATTCCGCAGGTGTATGGGTAGTTGGAGTAGAGAATGTTGAGGCAACGCAGGAGGCGTACATAAAAGACGCTGTTCAGAAGATAATTGACGACGGAAACATTACGTCCTTCTCCCGTAACTATCAAGGCGGAGACCCTATTTTCACTCCGCTCGCTTCGACGCTTCACTTCCGCACTACTATTGATAAGGGTGGAGCTACTGCGGTTCAGCATTCAAGCAACAACCAGGGATTTTGGACCTATATATCCGCTGCCTTGGAGCAGATTAACAAGCAGATGAATTACGGCGCTCACAAGGTTGCTGATTTCTACCTCAACTTCACAGATGTGAAGCTCGGTGAGGGTGTTGATGCAGATGCTGAGAAGGCAAAGCTGAAGGCAATCCTTGACTACTACTTCGCACCCGGTAAGGGTAACTACGGTTACTACGAGGACCTCTGGTACGATGACGGTCACCTCGTTTACTTCGTAGATACCTCAAACCTCGACAATCCGTATGCTAAAACTGAAAACTCCAAGTATGAGGAAGGTACGAGAACAGCTCTGACTCCCTCGCATTTTGCCCGTTTCATACAGACGGCTGGTGACGAATCGGGTAACGTGTACAGTAATCCTAACACGGCGAACTTACGTTCTCACGTTAAGATAGTAGGCGGATATGAGATAGGAAGATATTTCACCATCGGTACCGATTTCGTTAACAACAACGCAGGAATCATACTCAAAACCGAGGTAAATACAGACGGATATCTGAGAATATACCACAACAACGTGAATAACGCCTATTACTGCTCGCATTCCTGGGGAATGAGCAAGCATGCAGGTATTTTCGTTGGCTTGAACTACTCCTATGAGCAGACCTATGATTTGCTCACTCAGCATGTAGGTAATGCCTCCACCAATCAGATGTACACCGACTACAACTATTATCTCGATAACGGAATGAAGTCGGTTGCAAATGAGGACGGATATTTCGGCGGTTATACGACACAGCTCAATCTCCGTCTTGATCCTACGTATTGGACTAACGAAAATTATCCCCAATTTGACACTTGCACGTCGTCAGCTACCAACAAGGTTAATTTGTACGGCTCACAGGTCGGTAGCTTCCTGTCAGGCCCCTCGATGGATGGCGGTAACACAGGTCCTCAAATGTCGGGCGGTCTTATAAAAATCGGAGCCAAGTACGATGCAACACTCGGCGCTGCTGTAACGATGACCGGAAGAGTTATAACGGGCGCAAACAATTCGGGCGCAGCTGTCGGCGGCGACAACTCGATAGTTCTCGGTAGCCCTATGTCGATAAGCACTGCTGCAGGCTTCATTGATCCTTACAGCAAGGTGGCACAGCTCCGGTATCTTAATGTTAACGGCACAAGCGCAACTTATGATAGACAGTACTTTGAGGTAAGTAACGAAAATGTATTCTATCCTTGCTCGACCAATACAAATCTCTCGCTTGTAACCAATACGGGATTTGTTGTTAGTCAGATGGTTCAGATGCAGGATAAGCTGATGAGCAATTTCCGTGCGTACGACGTAGCTCTTACCAATGAGCAGCTCGCACAAAATGCTTTCGCAGATCTCGCATACGAGAAGGGAATTGACCTTACAAAGTTCAACACCCTTTCGGATATAAACAAGAATCTTGTATGGGCAACCCTTTACGGCGCTGACCTTGATGCCACAACTGAGGCAGATATAGATAAGGTTATAGACGACGTTATTAACATCAAATTCTATAACAGCGATTATTCCGAGTACGAGCATCTCTGGTACGATGACGGACATCTCGTAGCATTTGTTGACCTTATGAACATAACCGAGGATCAGCGCACGACGAGCACCCTCTTCGGCGACCAGCACGTCGCTATCAAGGATACCTTCCGTCTCCTCACCGGTTATTCTAACGTTAAGGTGAATTCGGCTGACCCTGCCCGTGCATATGTAAGAATTACGGGCGGTCAAAAGGCAGGCGATTGGTTCATGATTGTAACCAATAATAAAAACAACAACAGCTTCTACACCTTCCCGACTGTTGAGGGCGGATTTACCGATTTCGGTGATCCTACCACCTATCTTTCGGGTAATAAGACGGGAATAATGGTAGCGCAGAGCTATACCGACGCAGAGGTTGTAAAACCGTTTACTAAGACGGCGGCACAGCTGGTCGGTGACAGCTATATTCTTCCCGCTGCAAACGGAGGCAATTCATTTACGGCTGATACTGCTATTTACATTAAGGTACCTACCACGCTTACCTATTCTCACGCTAACTATTTCGGAACAAACGAATTCGTTCGTTCTACCGAAAATACTGACATGTTCCAGGACTCAAACATGACGCCGTACAACAAGACAGACCTTTACAATATGTTCACGGCAGGTATGTTCAGTAATGATCAGATCAGGTTCTCGTTCGGATATAATGCAAGATACTCGCAACTCAACGTCGCAAATGATCTTGACTGCTCCTTCCACCTTTCTTCCATTATAGATTATATTGACTCAAACACCTTCAATACGAGCTTAAAGGCACTGGTTAATAATGCCACAGAGGGTCACAAGCTCCTTTCGAGGACAGCGGACGCTCCGAAGGCATACGAGGCAACTGACGGATATCCCTCATACGGAGCATCTGCCGATATGGATACCGCAATGGTATTTGCAACGGCTGAGAGCTATTACTATTACGTCAGAATGTATGACGTAGCTCTTACCGACGCTCAGATTATGCAGAACCACTTTGCAGACCTTATGTACTACAACAGAATTGATACTGCGAAGTACGATGCGCTCACCGATGCTGATAAGACAGCGCTCTGGGCATGGGCAACCGATATTCAGCTCAGCGATGCTACTGCAAAGGCTGATATTGAGGCAAAGATTGATGCAATGGCAGAGGACAACACGAGCATTATCAACTTCAAGGGCTTCCAGGCACGTGTATCGAAGAACGTCGGTGTAAGATCGGTATTCTATCTTGACCAGTCCGCAATTGCTGATGCAGGATTTACTGTAAAGGCATACGGCGCTATCGCAGGTACTGCTGTTGACGGAGCAGATTTTGATAACTTCACTATCAGCTACGATGCAACGAACGGCGTAACCGTATCCTCGAACGCGAAGATGACGGCAAGCACCGATGAGGGCTTTATGCTCATTGCTGACGCAGAGAAGGAATTTATCCTTGGTTCGGCTGAAAACCTTAATAACTACACAATGTTTGCATACACCGTTGACTTTATCGAAAACGGAACTATCGCAAATGATGGAACGGTAAGCGCAGGGGCTATAAACCATATATCTGACGAGAAGGATACCGAAATGTTCTTCCGTGCGTTTGCAGTAGTAGAGCACAGGGGTGTAATTTACACCGTTTACGCTGACGGCGCAAGCGCAAATTATGACAATACGAGCGTATCTCTTACCGAGATATCCGAGTATTATGCGGCATACAACAACGGCGAATTTGCAAACAATGCTTGCATTAAGGCAGTTGTTGGTACAACAAATGACGAGGAATAAGGAGGGTAAATAAATGAAAAAGTACAAC